>CAKUBI010000017.1 GCA_934636865.1 uncultured Oscillospiraceae bacterium | reverse complement strand
AGCGAACGGCGCTGAAGCGCATCGCGCACAGACATGGAAACACTGAAAATTGAAGCAATTATGGGATATGTGCTGATTTTCAGCTTTTATGGCCGGGAAACACGCTTGTTTTGTTCAACTTTCGCATTGACAATAAAGATGATGGAGACTATAATCTGCCAGTCAAAAAGAAAGGGCCAAAGGATAGAAAAGCTATGAACAAAAAAGGTATTCGCGCGTTGTTTCAACCGGTGGAGCTCACGCAGGGTGAGTGCTGGAAAACGATCCTCGCGTTTTCGTTTCCCATCATCATTTCCTACCTGCTGCAGCAGGTTTACACGATCAGCGACGCGGCCATCGTCGGCCAGACGCTGACGGCGCAGGAGGTTGCGGGCGTCAATGATACGTCCTCGCTGATCTTCATCTTTCTGCAATTTGCCTTCGGTGTGAGCGCGGGCTTCTGCGTGGTTACATCATGCAATGTGGGCGCGCACAACCCGGCGGGCGTGCGCCGTTCGATGACGACACAGATCGTCCTCTCCGCAGCGCTGACGCTGCTGCTTACGGCGCTGGCGCTTGCACTGCTCGACCCGATGCTTGCATGGATCAACGTCACGCCTGACAGCCCGGAGGTCTACCGCGCGGCGTATACCTACTGCGCGATCATCTTCGCGGGCATCGGCGCGCAGCTTTTTTATAACTTCATCTGCTCGTTCCTGCGCAGCATGGGCGATTCCATCACGCCGCTGATGTTCCTGCTCTTTTCCACGGTGCTCAACGTGGGGCTCGACCTGCTGTTTATCGTGTCGTTCCGCTGGGGCGTGGCCGGTGCGGCCGTTGCCACGGTGAGCGCGCAGCTCATCAGCACCGTCGGCTGCTTCCTCTATGCGTTCAAAAAGTATCCCGAGCTGCATCTGCACCGCGAGGACTGGCAGATCACGCGCCACGACATCGTGCGCCACATCATCCAGGGCGTGCCGCTCGGTTTGCAGTTCTCCGTGCTGGCCATCGGCATCATCGTGGTGCAGAGCATCGTGGTCCAGTTCGACATGCTGGGCGGCGTGATGGTCTCGAACGCCGCGCAGAACGGCTTCGGCGCGGCCAACAAGATCAACAACCTCCTTATGACGCCGCTCAACGGCTTGGGCTCCGCGATGACGAGCTTCACGGCGCAGAACCTCGGCGCGGGCGACAGCAAGCGCATCAAGAAGGGCACGCTCCAGTCGCTGCTCATCATGCTCGTCATGGCGGGCTGCTCGATCGTCATCGGCCTGCTGCTGACGATCGACGGCGCGTACCTGCACATCTTCCTCAGCGCCGACAAGGTGACGGCGGAGACGATCCGCTTCGGCAATTCGTACCTCTACGTCGATTTGGCGCTGTATGTGTTCCTGGGCTTCATCTTCGTCTCGCGCAACTGCGTGCAGGGCATCGGCAAGCCGCAGTTCGTGCTCGGCGCAGGCGCTGCGGAGCTGGTGGCGCGCGTGGCGGTCTGCCTGCTGCTGCCGGCCGCGCTTGCGGGCGGCACGGTGAGCGCGGAAGCGCCGCAGGCCGCGGTCTACGGCCTGTGCGTGGCGGACCCCTTCGCCTGGATGTCGGCGGACGCGGTGCTGTCCATCCCCTTCTTCAAAAACATCATGAAGGAGAATTACGACTATCTCTACGGCAGCGGGCAGAAGCTCATCGACCAATAATGCCGCAATATGAAGAAAAAAGAGACGCTGCCCAGACGGGCAGCGTCCCTTTTCCCTTATAAAAAATTCGTCAGTCCTCGAACCACGCGACGGCGCGGATGGGCGAGCCGTCGCAGTCGGTGAGCTTGAGCGGGAAGCAGCTGAACGAGAACAGTCCCTCGCCGCATTGGTCGAGGTCCTTGAGGTTTTCAATGTTGACGATGTCCTTGTCTTTGAAAAGCTTTTTGTGGCGCGGCAGGTTTTCGTCGGCGATGGGGTCAAGGCCGATCACGTCGAAGCCGATGCCCTTGTAGTCGCCCGCGAGGATGTAGTCGAGCGCCGCGTCGTCAAGGCAGGGATAGTCGCCGAAGTAGGCGTCCGTGCCCCAGCGCTTGTCCCAGCCGAGGCGGAAGAGCAGAAAGTCCGCCCGCTCCGCGTCCGCGCCGTAGCGCAGGATGCGCTCGAGCGTGATGGCTTCGCCCTCCGTTAAGTCGCTGCACTCGATGACGAGCGCCTTGCCGATGAACTGCGAGGCGGGGAACTGATCGAGCGTCGTGCGGCCTGCGTAAAGGTGTGCGGGCGGGTCCATGTGCGTGCCTGTGTGGGTGAACATGGTCACGAGCGTTTCCTTAAAGCCGTCCTTTGCATAGGTGCTGGCGGGCGCGAGGGTGGGCGGCTCCGTGCCGGGGTAGACGGGCATGCTTTCCGCGATGGTGTGGGTGAGATCGATCACGCGCATAGTGGGAACTCCTTTCAGAAGATGATCTGCACCAGCAGCATATAGCAGACCGTGCCGCCCGCGATGGAGACGAGCATCTGCCGCTTCCACAGGTGCAGGCCGATGGTCAAGGCGATGGCGATGAGCTCAGGCAGCCCGTAGGAAAACTGCAGCACGTTCACATTGCGCAGGCAGTAGACAACGAGCATGGCAAAGATCGCGCCGGGCAGCGCCTTGCCGAGGTACTGGATATATTTGGGGGTGGGCCGCTTCGGACTGAATACGAGAAACGGCAGAAAGCGCGTGAGCATCGTGCCGAGCGCGCACAGGAGAATGGTGATCGCCTGCTGGGGAAGTGTCATTTTGCTGCCTCCTGACTGGCTTCGATGGGTCTGCGCAGCGCGGTGAGCGCAAGAAGAATGCAGAGCATCGTGGGGATAAGAAAATTGTCCGCGCCGAAGAGGAGAAGGCACGCGACGCTTGCCGCAAGGCCGATCCACGCGCTGAAGTGGCGCTTTTCCTTGAGCCACTGGTCCATGAAGATCACGACGAACATCGCCGTCATCACAAAGTCGAGCCCCTCGGTGTTGAAGCGGATGAGCCTGCCGAGAAGGCCGCCGAGCGTTGCGCCCGCGAACCAGTAGAACTCGTCGAGCAGCGTGACGAAGAAGTAGAACCACCCGCGGTCCACGCCGTCCGGGATCTCGGCGGTGTAGTTGACGCTGAACGTTTCGTCGCACATGGCGTAGATGAGGTAGGGCTTTTTCCAGCCCGTGCCCTTGTATTTGTCGAGCATCGAGATGCCGTAGAACAGGTGGCGCGCCTGGATCATCACAGCCGCGAGAAAGACCTGTACGGGCGCAAACGGCGCGAGCAGCATGCTCGTTGCCACGAATTCAAGGCTGCCGCCGAAGATCGTGACGCTCATGATCATCGGATACCAGAAGCTGAAGCCCGACGTGCACATGAATACGCCGTAGGTCATGCCGAGGAACAGAAAGCCAGCCAGAATGGGAATGGTGTGGGGAAAGGCGGCTTTCAGCGCCGCGCTTGCGGGAGATTTGCTGTGCATGGGGAAGGGGACCTCCTCGGTAAATGAAATGCGGGGAAAAAATCAATCTTTCGCGGCGCCGGACGCGGCTGTTTCGCCGCGTTTGCCGGTCACAGTGATGAGCGCGCCTGCAAGCAGCGTGATCGCAGAGCCGAGCAGGATGCGCGGTGTGAGCGCCTCGCCGAGGAAGAGAATGCCGAAAAAGATGCTCGTGATGGGCTCGAACGTGCTCAGAATGGCCGCGCGCTGCGCGCCGATGAGGAACGTCCCCTCCTGAAAGAGCACGACCGCGACAACGCTGATGGCGAACGAGAAGAGGAACGCCACGCCCCAGCCGCTCATCGTCCGCGGCAGGCAGAGCTGATCCGTCGCAAGGCAGAGGAAGAACGTGCACACCGCGCACAAAAGCGCCATATAAAAGCTCAGGCGGAAGCCCGAGACCTCGCGGTGGCGGAAATGGCCGAGCACGAGGATATAGGCGGCGTAGGCCGCGCCCGAGGTGAGCGCGAATGTCACGCCCAGCGGGTCGATCGCCCCGTGCGGGTCATAGAGCAGCAGGATGCCGAGCGAGCAGAGCAGCGCGCAGAAAAGCGCGCTTTTTTTCACCTTCTCGCGCAGCAGAAAGCCGCCGAGCACCACGATGACCGGATAGGCAAAGTGGAATACCGTGGCCATGCCGGAGGCAAGATAGCGGTACGAGCTGAACAGCAGGATGGGCGCGAGCCAGCAGCCGAAAAAGGCGGCGGCAAAGGTCTCAAGCAGCGCGCCGCGGCTGATGCGCAGCCCGCCCTGGCGGCTGCCGAGCAGCGCGAGGATGGGGAGCGAGAGGGTGTTTCGCAGCAGGACAAGGCTCATCGGCGTCACGCCCTGCGCGTAGAGAAAGTTTGCGCCCAGCGGCATGCAGCCGAAGATGACGGCGCTGAAGATCACGCAGAAACAGCCAAGCCACTGCTTTCGACGGTCCATGCCGGCTCCCTCCCTTATATGAATAAAGTGAATGCAATTATCATACACGCGCTTTTCCCTCCGGTCAAGTGGGAAATCACCCAAGTTCCTCCCGCGTTGACAAAATCCGCCGCGGCTGGTATGCTGTGGTATCATGTTGAAAGAGGTGAGACACTGCATGTTTCTCTTTTATGTTAACCCAATCCTGATCGCGGCGGCGGTCATCCCGGCAATCGTGCTGCTGCGCTATGTCTACAAGGCGGACCGGCTCGACAAGGAATCGCCGGGGCTGCTCATTTCGCTCGTGCTCTACGGCATCGCGGCGACGTTCGCCGCGCTCATCACCGAGCAGATCGGCGAGACGGTCCTTGCCCTCATCGTGCCGCAGAATACGACGGCCTACAACGCCATCCTCTATTTCATCGTCGTGGCGCTGTCGGAGGAGGGGTTCAAGTATCTGCTGCTCAAAAAGCGGACCTGGTGGTCGCGCGAGTTCAACTGCCAGTTTGACGGCGTGGTGTACGCGGTGTTCGTCTCGCTGGGCTTTGCCCTGTGGGAGAACATCAGCTATGTTGCGATGTACGGCCTCGGCACGGCGGCGGTCCGCGCGGTCACGGCGGTGCCGGGGCACGCGTGCTTCGGCGTGTTTATGGGCGCGTTCTACGGCCTTGCCAAGCGCTACGACAACTTCGGCGACGAGGGCGCGAGCCGCCTGTGCCGCCGCCTTGCCGTCGCGGTGCCGGTGGTGCTCCACGGCTGCTACGATTTTATCGCGACCTACGAGTACGATGGCTATGCCTGGATATTCGTCATCTTTGTCGCGCTGCTGTTCCTCGCGGCGTACCGCATGATCCGGAAGCTCTCGCGCGACGACCGCTTCATCGACGGCAGCGGCTACAACTACTATAACGGCCCGGAATTTTAAGGAAAAGCATGAGAAAAGCGCCCGCTCACGGAGCGGGCGCTTTTTGCTGTGATCAGGGAGAATTCAGACGCGCTTGATGCTTACGCCTTGTGCTGCTCGAACCAGCCGGTGATCTCGTTCAAGCGGCGGATGCGGTGCTTGGGCTTGCCGCTGCGGGAGAGCTCGTGGTTCTCGCCGCGGAAGAGCACGAGCTTGCTCTCCACGCCGTGCGCGACGAGCGCGGAGTACATCTGGTAGCCCTGATCGACGGGGCAGCGGTAATCTTCGAGCGAGTGGAGGAAGAGCGTCGGCGTTTTGACCTGGTCAGCGTACTTCATGGGGCTGTGCCACCAGAACTTTTCAACGTCCGGCCAGATGGTCGAGCCGCACTGGTCCTCGGAAAAGTCGGGGCCGATGTCGGACACGCCGTAGAAGCTCGTCCAGTTCGAAATGGAGCGCTGGCTGGCGCAGGCGCGGAAGCGGTCGGTGTGGCCGATGATCCAGTTGGTCATGAAGCCACCGTAGGAGCCACCGGTCTCGAAAAGGTTATTGCGGTCCATCTCGGGATAGTGCTCGAGCGCCGTGTCGCAGAAGGCCATCAGGTCCTCGTAGTCCACCGTGCCGTACTTGCCGCGGATATCCATGAACGCGCCGCGGCCGTCAGAGCCGGTGGGGTTGCAGAAGATGACGAAGTAGCCGCAGCTGGCCCAGTACTGCATCTCGTGGTAGAAAACAGGACCGTAAACGGTCTTGGGGCCGCCGTGGATATCGAAGATGACGGGATACTTTTTACCCGCTTCAAAGTTCATCGGCTTTAAGATGAAGCCGTGCACCTCGTGTTCACCGCACATGAAGTAGAGCTTTTCGGGCTGGGCGATATACTTGCCGCGCAGGGCCGCGTCGTTGAAGCGCGTGACGCGGCGGCCCGTCTCGTCGTAAAGCTCCTGCGGCTTCATATCCCAGAGCGCGCAGAGGAGCATCTTGCCGTTTTTGCGGTCGAAGCTGTCGATCGAGCCGTCGCGCACGAGGACGGGCGAGACCTCGCCGTTTTCGAGTTTGTAAAGGCCCGCGCCGTCGAAGCGCGTGGAGATGAAGTAGAGCACGTCGCCGTCCATCCTGAACGAGCGGCCGCCGCCGTGGCGGACGTCGCAGCCGACGGAGGAGCCGATGGCCTCGCCGTAAACGGCGTAGGGCGTGACGGCGAGCGTCTCATAGTCGAGCTTGTAGAAGTCGCAGTCGGTGTTCATACCGAACTTGCCGTCCGCGGCCATGATGAGCAGGAAGGACCTGCCGAGCGCGTACTCCGCGATGACAAAGTCGGGGCGGCTCTTGGCGACGGGCTCTTCCCTGCGCGAGGCAAGGTCCATGCGGTAAAGGTCCGCGCCGCCAAAGTACGCGGGACGGGGGCCGGAGACGTCAAGAAGGCTGTAGTAAACGGTCTTCTTATCCTCCGTGAGCTCAACGGCGCTCACGCTCATGCCCTCGGCGGTCAGGCGGGTGAGGGACTTCTTTTTCGCGTCGTAGTAGAAAAGGCTCTCATACGCGCCGCGCGTATAGGTGCCGCCGTTCCACCACCAGGGCAGCTGGCCGATGACCTCGTAGTCCTCATTCTCCTTCTTGTCGTCGAGATAGGCCTTGGCAAGCTTCTTGTCGCCCTTGTAGAGGTCCTCAAAGCCGGGGAAGGTCGAGCCGACGGCGAGCAGGTCGCCGTTATCGAGCGGATAGACCTGCGAAACGGGGATGGGGAAGGTATAGGCGAGCTCGGCCTCGCCGCCGTCGAGCGCGATCTTATAATAGCGGCTCTGGAGCGATGGCTCCTTTTCTCCCTCGCGGTCGGCCGCGAAGAGGACGGTGTTCTCGTCGAGGTAGCAGAAGGACGCTTCCTTCCCGCCGGCGGTCAGGGGACGGACGGCGCCGTTTTTGAGAAGGTAAAGGCGGGATTCATAGAGGTTCTTTTCTTTTTTTGCCTGGCTCACGGTGAAGCAGGCGCTGCCGCCCTCGGGGGAGAAGGCGACGTTCGCAAGCGACCGGATGGCGCAGAAATCGTCAATGGCGATAGGCTTCATAAAGCGGAAAACTCCTTTCATCGCGCGCCGTGCGGCACGCAGATCCTGCACCTATCATACCACAGCCGCGGAGCACTTGCAACGGCAAGCGGGATTGGTCGGAAGCGACAAAAAAACATCTGCGGAAATTGCAGATGTTCACAAAAAATGCCTTGACTTTTCCGGCGGCGTTTGGTAAAATAAAGCGCTTATAAACGGGAATGGGCGAGGAAAATTCCCCACCCATTACCGAGAGAATAGCATACTGCGGCAAAAAAAGCAAGACGCAGTCCGTTTGTTTTAACAACAAAACCGGGCGTGTCGCGCTGGACGTGCCACTCAAATACATTCCTTCAGGCGGACAGGGCCTGAAGAAAAGAAAGGCGTGAAGAGCAAAATGGCCAAAGACAAGATGTATGGCAAGACCCTTCGCAAGAATTTCGCCCGACACGAGGAGATCGTGGATATGCCGAACCTGCTGGCGCTTCAGAAGAAGTCCTACCAGTGGTTCCTCGACACGGGCCTGCGCGAGGTTTTTACCGACGTCGCATCCATTTCCAACTATGCCGGCAACCTTGAGCTGAGCTTCATCGACTACAAGATGGATGAAGCGCCCAAGTACGACGTGCTCGAGTGCAAGGCGCGCGACGCGACGTATGCCGCGCCCCTGAAGGTGAGCGTGCGGCTCTACAATAAGGAGACCGGCGAGATCAAGGAGCAGGAGATCTTCATGGGCGATTTCCCGCTGATGACCGAGTCCGGCACCTTCGTCATCAACGGCGCCGAGCGCGTGGTCGTCTCCCAGCTCGTCCGTTCCCCCGGCATTTACTACGGCAAGGAGATCGACCTCAAGACCGACCTGCCGCTTCTGACCTCCACGGTCATCCCCTACCGCGGCGCTTGGCTCGAATACGAGACCGACGCCAACGAGGTGTTCTGGGTCCGCATCGACAAGAACCGCAAGATCCCCATCACGCAGCTCATCCGCGCCATCGGCTTCAAGACCGACGCGGAGATCCTCGAGCTGTTCGGCGATGACGACCGCGTGGCCGTGACGCTCGAAAAGGACGCCTGCAAGACCTATGAGGAAGCGATGCTCGAGATCTACCGCAAGCTGCGCCCGGGCGAGCCGCCCACGGTCGAGGCCTGCGAGACTCTCATCAACAACCTCTTCTTCGATCCGCGCCGCTATGACCTGTCCATGGTCGGCCGCTACAAGTTCAACAAGAAGCTCTCCCTGTGGACCCGTATCCGCGGGCAGAAGCTCGTCTATCCCGTCGCCGATCCGCGCACGGGCGAGATCCTGTTCGACGCGGGCCACATCGTCACCGACGAGGAAGCCCGCGAGATGGACGCCATCGGCGTCAACGACGTGACCATCGACATCGATGGCCGCACGATGCGCGTTTTCTCCAACCACATGGTCGATCTCGATCGCTTTGTGGACTTCGACCCCGTGGCCGAGTGCGGCATCAAGGAGCGCGTGCGCGAGAGCGTGCTCAAGGAGCTGCTCGAGCAGTACAGCGGCGAGGAGCTCAAGGAAGCCATCCGCGACAACGCCGACCGCCTGGTGCCCAAGCACATCCTCATCGACGATATCCTCGCTTCCATCAACTACATGAACGCGCTGGCGCACGGCATCGTCTATAAGGACGATATCGACCACCTCGGCAACCGCCGCCTGCGCTGCGTGGGCGAGCTTCTGCAGAACCAGTTCCGCATCGGCTTTTCCCGCATGGAGCGCGTCATCCGCGAGCGCATGACGATCCAGGATCTCGACATCGTCACGCCGCAGAGCCTCATCAACATCCGCCCCGTGACCGCGGCGATCAAGGAATTCTTCGGTTCCTCCCCGCTTTCGCAGTTCATGGACCAGACGAACCCGCTCGCCGAGCTGACGCACAAGCGCCGTCTCTCCGCGCTGGGCCCCGGCGGTCTTTCCCGCGAGCGCGCGAACATGGAGGTGCGAGACGTGCACTACAGCCACTACGGCCGTATGTGCCCGATCGAGACGCCGGAAGGTCCGAACATCGGCCTGATCTCCTACCTTGCGACCTATGCCCGCATCAACGAGTACGGCTTTATCGAGGCCCCCTTCCGCAAGGTGGACCACGAGACCTGCCGCGTGACCGACGAGATCGAGTATATGACCGCGGACGTCGAGGACCAGTACATCGTCGGTCAGGCTGCCGAGCCTGTCGATGAGAACGGCTGTCTTGTCAACCAGCGTATCACCTGCCGCCACCGCGACGAGATCGTCGAGGTCGACCGCGACCGCGTCGATTACATCGATATCTCCCCGCGCATGATGGTCTCCATCGCGACGGCGATGATCCCGTTCCTGCCGAACGACGACGCGAACCGCGCCCTGATGGGCGCGAACATGCAGCGTCAGGCCGTTCCTCTGCTCCGTCCCGAGGCGCCTATCGTCGGCACCGGTATGGAGCACAAGATCTGCATGGATTCCGAGGTCGTGGTCCTCGCCGAGGGCGACGGCATCGTGACCAAGATGGACGCGCGCGCCATCACCGTTGCCTATGACAGCGGCGAGACGAAGGAATACAAGCTCACCAAGTTCCTGCGCTCCAACCACGGCACCTGCATCAACCAGCATCCGATCGTCGATGTCGGCGAGCGCGTGCATGGCCGCCGCCTGAACGAGCAGGGCGTGTGGGAGGATCCCACGGTGCTGGCCGACGGTCCCGCGACCGATCAGGGCGAGATCGCCCTGGGCCGCAACATCCTCGTCGGCTTCATGACCTGGGAAGGCTACAACTACGAGGACGCCGTTCTCCTCAACGAGCGTCTGGTCCGCGAGGACTACTATACCTCCATCCACCTCGAGGAGTATGAGCTTGACGCACGCGACACCAAGCTTGGCCCCGAGGAGATCACCCGCGATATCCCCAACGTCGGCGAGGACGCGCTCAAGGATCTCGACGAGCGCGGCATCATCCGCATCGGCGCGGAGGTCCACGCCGGCGACATCCTCGTCGGTAAGGTCACGCCCAAGGGCGAGACCGACCTCACCGCCGAAGAGCGCCTGCTGCGCGCCATCTTCGGCGAGAAGGCGCGCGAGGTGCGCGATACCTCCCTCAAGGTGCCCCACGGCGAGAGCGGCATCGTGGTCGATGCCAAGGTCTTCTCCCGCGAGGCGGGCGACGATCTCGGCCCCGGCGTGAACATGGTCGTGCGCATTTACATTGCCCAGCGCCGCAAGATCCAGCCGGGCGACAAAATGGCAGGCCGCCACGGCAACAAGGGCGTTGTGTCCCGCATCCTGCCGCAGGAGGATATGCCCTTCATGCCCGACGGTACGCCGCTCGACATCGTGCTCAACCCCCTGGGCGTTCCGTCCCGTATGAATATCGGTCAGGTGCTTGAGGTCCATCTGGGCTATGCCGCCAAGACCCTCGGCTACAAGGTCGCAACGCCGATCTTCGACGGCGCGAGCTACGACGAGATCCAGCAGGAGCTCATCAAGGCCGGTCTCGACCCCGAGGGCAAGAGCTGGCTGTACGACGGCCGCACCGGCGAGCGCTTCGACAACAAGGTCACCGTCGGTTACGTGTACTTCCTCAAGCTGCACCACCTGGTCGACGATAAGATCCACGCCCGTTCCACCGGCCCGTACTCCCTTGTCACGCAGCAGCCGCTCGGCGGCAAGGCGCAGTTCGGCGGCCAGCGCTTCGGCGAAATGGAAGTCTGGGCCCTCGAGGCTTACGGCGCGGCCTATACCCTGCAGGAGATCCTGACGGTCAAGTCCGACGACGTGACCGGTCGTGTGCGCACCTACGAGTCCATCGTCAAGGGCCACAACATCCCGCAGCCCGGCGTGCCCGAGTCGTTCAAGGTCCTTGTCAAGGAACTCCAGGCCCTGTGCCTCGATGTTCAGGTCCTCGACCGCGACGGCAACCAGATCGAGCTCAAGGAAGACGAAGACGCGATGGATACGTTCAACCTCGCCCGCATGGACGCCGAGGATGACCGCCACCGCAATAACCCCTTTGCTGATGAAGCTGAGCTCGAAGACGCCGGATTTGAATATGTCGCTGAAGATGAAGTCAACGCCGACTTTGCCGGCGACGATCAGGAAGACTGAGAAAAGGAGGAGCATATAGAATGAGTTACGCAACATTTGACGCGATCAAGATTGGCATCGCTTCTCCGGAGATGATCCGTGAATGGTCCTACGGCGAGGTCAAAAAGCCCGAGACCATCAACTACCGCACCCTCAAGCCCGAGCGCGACGGCCTGTTCTGCGAGCGCATCTTTGGCCCTACGAAGGACTGGGAGTGCCACTGCGGCAAGTATAAGAAGATCCGCTACAAGGGCAAGATCTGCGACCGCTGCGGCGTGGAGGTCACGCGCGCAAAGGTCCGCCGCGAGCGCATGGGTCACATCGAGCTCGCCACGCCCGTTTCCCACATCTGGTATTTCAAGGGCATTCCCTCCCGTATGGGCCTGCTGCTCGACATCAGCCCCCGCATCCTTGAAAAGGTGCTCTATTTCGCCGCCTATATCGTCACCGATCCCGGCGAGACCCCGCTGATGCGCAACCAGATCCTCTCGGAGAAGGAATACCGCGACATGCGCGAGAAGTATGAGGACGATTTCGACGCCGGTATGGGCGCCGAGGCCGTCAAGAAGCTCCTCCAGCAGATCGACCTCGAGGCCCTGTCCGAGCAGCTGCACACCGAGCTCAAGAGCGCGAGCGGCCAGAAGAAGGCCCGCATCGTCAAGCGCCTTGAGGTCGTGGACGCCTTCCGCATCTCCGGCAACAAGCCCGAGTGGATGGTCATCGACGTGCTGCCCGTCATCCCGCCCGAGATCCGCCCGATGGTCCAGCTCGACGGCGGCCGCTTTGCGACCTCCGATCTGAACGACCTTTACCGCCGCGTCATCAACCGCAACAACCGCTTAAAGCGCCTCATCCAGCTCAACGCGCCCGATATCATCGTGCGCAACGAAAAGCGCATGCTGCAGGAGGCAGTGGACGCGCTGATCGACAACGGCCGCCGCGGCCGCGCCGTCACCGGCGCGAACAACCGCGCGCTCAAGTCCCTTTCCGACATGCTCAAGGGCAAGCAGGGCCGCTTCCGCCAGAACCTGCTGGGCAAGCGCGTTGACTACTCCGGCCGAAGCGTTATCTGCGTCGGTCCTGAGCTGAAGATCTACCAGTGCGGCGTGCCTAAGGAAATGGCGCTCGAGCTGTTCCGCCCCTTCATCATGAAGAAGCTCGTCGAGGACGGCGCCGCCAACAACATCAAGTCCGCCAAGAAGATGGTCGATAAGGGCCGCACCGAGGTCTGGGACGCGCTCGACGTCGTCATCAAGGACCACCCCGTCATGCTCAACCGCGCGCCGACGCTCCACCGCCTTGGCATTCAGGCCTTCGAGCCGGTGCTGGTCGAGGGCCGCGCGCTCAAGCTCCACCCGCTGAACTGCACGGCGTTCAACGCGGACTTCGACGGCGATCAGATGGCCATTCACGTTCCTCTGTCCGCCGAGGCGCAGGCCGAGGCCCGTATCCTGATGCTCTCCGCCAACAACCTGCTGCGTCCGCAGGACGGCGGCCCTGTCACGGTGCCGACGCAGGATATGGTCCTGGGTTCCTACTACCTCACCTTCGAGCGCTTTGAAAACGGCGTTTCCCAGATGGACAACGACGAGTTCTGGCCGCAGGACGTCGATTTTGCCCTGGCCGGCAAGCGCTATGATGAGCTGACCGACGAGGAGAAGGCTTCCGTCCACCTGCACGTTTACCGCGATGAGGACGAGGCCATGCTCGCCTACAACGACCACCTCATCGGTATTCACCAGCCCATCCTTGTCCGCGCGACGAAGGAGATGCCGGACGGCACCATGGGCAGCAAGGTCGTGCGCGTCACCATCGGCCGCATCATCTTCAACCGCAACATCCCGCAGGACCTCGGCTTTGTCAAGCGCGTGGATGAAAACGGCAACCCCACCGAAAACTACTTTGACTACGAGATCACCGAGGTCTGCGGCAAGAAGCTGCTCGGCAAGATCGTCGACCGCACGATCAAGCTGCACAACTTCACCATCGCGGCCGAAGTGCTCGATAACATCAAGGCCACGGGCTACAAGTTCTCCACCCGCGCGGCCATCAGCATCTCCGTCGCGGATATGACCATTCCGCCGGCAAAGTACACCCTCATCGCCGAGACCGAGCAGCGCGTCGTCGATATCGAGGACCAGTTCAAGATGGGCTTCATGACCGAGGACGAGCGCTACCGCGCGGTCGTGAAGGAGTGGGAAAAGACCACCGCGGATGTCACCGACGCCCTGCAGAAGAACATGGACCGCTACAACCCCATCTTCATGATGGCGGACTCCGGCGCCCGTGGTTCGATGAAGCAGATCCGTCAGCTGACCGGTATGCGCGGCCTGATGGCCAACACCGCCGGTAAGACGATCGAGATCCCCGTTAAGGCAAACTTCCGCGAGGGCCTTTCCGTTCTGGAATACTTCACCTCCTCCCGAGGCGCCCGTAAGGGCCTTGCAGATACGGCGCTGCGTACCGCAGACTCCGGTTATCTGACCCGCCGAATGGTCGACGTCTGCCAGGATGTCATCATCCGCTCCGACGACTGCGGCGCGACGCGCGGCATCACCATCAGCGAGATCAGCGAGAACGGCCAGGTCATCGAGAAGTTCTCCGAGCGCGTCAACGGCCGCTATCCGGTCCGCGACGTTTTGAAGCCCGGCACGGACGAGGTGCTCATCTCCAAGGATCACATGATGACCCCGGAGGACGCCGACCTCATGGAGCAGTTCGACATCCACTCCGTCGAGATCCGCACGGTGCTCACGTGCAAGGCCCACAGCGGCGTGTGCGCGAAGTGCTACGGCATGAACCTTGCTACGAGCAAGCCTGTCGGCCCCGGCGAGGCGGTCGGCATCATCGCAGCCCAGTCCATCGGCGAGCCCGGTACGCAGCTGACGATGCGTACCTTCCATACCGGCGGCGTTGCCGGCGGCGATATTACCCAGGGTCTTCCGCGAGTCGAGGAGCTGTTTGAGGCACGCCGTCCCAAGAAGATGGCGACGCTTTCCGAGATCGGCGGCAAGGTCCGCTTCGAAGAGGCGACCAAGGGCAGCCTGCTCAACATCATCGTCACCGCGGACGACGGCGACAATCGCATCTACTCCGTGCCGCACACGGGTCTGCGCGTGAAGGACGGCGATGTGATCGCCAAGGGCACGCAGCTGCAGGACGGCGCGCTGTCCCCGCATGATATCCTGCGCATCCGCGGCACCTCCGCCGTTCACGATTACCTCATTCAGGAGGTTTTGAAGGTCTACCGTCAGCAGGGCGTTGACATCAACGATAAGCATATCGAGGTCATCGTCCGCCAGATGATGCGCAAGGTGCGCGTCGAGGAGTCCGGCGACACGAAGCTGCTCTCCGGCTCGATGGTCGATCTGCTCGAATACGAGGACGCCAACGAGGAGATCCGCGCGCGCAATGCCGCGGGCGAGGTCAATCCCGAGACCGGCGAGAAGCTGCAGGAGGCCGTTGCCACGCAGCTGCTCATGGGTATCACGAAGGCCTCTCTCGCGACCGACAGCTGGATGTCCGCCGCGTCCTTCCAGGAGACCACGAAGGTCCTGACCGAGGCCGCCATCAAGGGCAAGGTCGATCACCTGGTCGGCCTGAAGGAGAACGTCATCATCGGTAAGCTCATCCCCGCCGGCGCGGGCCTGACCGCCTACCGCGAGTTCGCCGAGGAGATCGTGCCCGATCCCGAGCAGCCCGAAGAGGAGCCGCACGAGCCGCGCGTGATCACCAACGCCGTCGAGGTGTAAAAAAACTTCACAGCATTTCCGGGAAGGGGAGCGGATGCGTCCGCGCCCCTTCCTTTTTGCATTCCGCCCATACTGGCGGACCATTTTCTGCCTGCGGGAACGGGCGCGTGCGGAACGCACAAAAAAAGCGCGCGGATGCGCGCCGTTTCAGCGATTATTCAGGGAAAACAGGGCAGAAAAGTGCTTGACGGCTTGCACCCTCCATGGTATAATTTCAACTTGCGTGGGTATGTCCCACGGAATTTGTCATACCGTCAGGAGGGACCTGCCGTGACGCCGGATCTGTCCACATGCCGCAAGGTAGCGGGCATCAAGCAGACGATGCGTGCACTGCGGGAACACCGCGCGGAGAAATTATATATCGCCTGCGACGCAGACCCCGCAGTACTCGAAGCGATCGAGGCGCTGGGGTGCGAGCAGGGGCTCAAGATCGACCGCAGCGCCACGATGGCGCAGCTGGGCCACAGCGCCGGCATCGCCGTCGGCGCGGCCGTGATCACGATCCTGAGCGAATAAGGTTTTTTCGGGATATTTTCCCAATATCCTGTAAAAAATATATATCAACATCATTTCAGGAAAGGAGATAAGAAAGAATGCCTACTTTTAACCAGCTGGTCCGCAAGGGCAGACAGCAGTCTACGTACAAGTCCAACTCCCCGGCTCTGCAGTATGGTCTCAACACGCTGAAGAACAAGGAGACGGATCTTGCTTCTCCCCAGAAGCGCGGCGTGTGCACCGCAGTTCGTACCGCTACCCCGAAGAAGCCGAACTCCGCACTCCGTAAGATCGCCCGTGTCCGCCTCACCAACGGTTACGAGGTCACCGCTTACATTCCCGGCGTCGGTCATTCCCTGCAGGAGCACTCTGTTGTCATGATCCGCGGCGGCCGTGTGAAGGACCTCCCTGGTGTGCGTTACCACATCATCCGCGGCACTCTGGACGCTCAGGGCGTGCAGGGCCGTATGCAGTCCCGTTCCAAGTACGGCGCCAAGCGCCCGAAGCAGAAGTAAGGCTGCGACCTTGAAATGAGCTTTGCCGAAAAGGTTTGATATATATTTTGTGTCATTCACCTCTTTGGCAGGCCGGAACACGATGGGGGAGAGCCCCATTCGCGAGTACCTATGATTTCTAAATTATAAGAAGGAGGGAAGCAAAGTGCCCAGAAGAGGTAATGTTCCCAAGAGAGAAGTTCTGCCCGATCCTATGTACAACAGCATTCTGGTGACCAAGCTTGTCAACAGCGTCATGCTCGACGGCAAGAAGGGCGTCGCCCAGAAGGTCGTGTACAGCGCCTTTGATATGATCAAGGACAAGACCGGCAACGAGCCCCTCGATGTTTTCAATCAGGCTATGGAAAATATCATGCCCAGCCTGGAGACCAAGTCCCGCCGTGTCGGCGGCGCCACCTATCAGGTCCCGATGGAGGTCCGTCCTGCCCGCCGCCAGACCCTCGGTCTGCGCTGGCTGACGGCCTATGCCCGTGCCCGCGGCGAGCGCACCATGGCCGAGCGCCTGGCCGGCGAGATCATGGATGCTGCCAACAACAGCGGCAGCGCCGTGAAGAAGCGCGAAGATACTCATAAGATGGCCGAATCCAACAAGGCATTCGCCCACTTCCGCTGGTAAGCGAGGAGAGAGAAAATTATGGCAAGAAAAGTCTCTCTGGAGAATACCAGAAATATCGGCATTATGGCCCACATCGACGCCGGCAAAACGACCACCACCGAGCGTATCCTTTACTACACCGGCGTCAACTACAAGATCGGCGAGACCCACGACGGTACCGCCACGATGGACTGGATGGCGCAGGAGCAGGAGCGTGGTATCACCATCACCTCCGCCGCTACCACCTGCTACTGGAAGGGCAGCAAGAACCAGTTCCCCCAGACCCGCCTGAACATCATCGATACCCCGGGCCACGTTGACTTCACGGTCGAGGTCGAGCGCTCCCTGCGCGTTCTGGACGGCAGCGTGACCGTTCTGTGCGCCAAGGGCGGCGTCGAGCCTCAGTCTGAGACCGTTTGGCGTCAGGCCGATAACTACAAGGTCCCCCGCATGATCTACGTCAACAAGATGGACATCATGGGCGCGGACTTCTACAACGTGCTGCACATGATCCACGACCGTCTCAAGTGCAACGCCGTCCCCATCCAGCTGCCGATCGGCTCTGAAGATACCTTCAAAGGCATCATCGACCTGGTGGAGATGGACGCTGACATCTACTATGACGAGCTCGGCAAGGATATGCGCGTTGAGGAGATCCCCGCAGACATGCTGGAGCTTGCGCAGGAATACCGCACCAAGCTGGTTGATGCCTGCGCCGATCTGAACGACGAGATCATGGAGCTGGCGCTCGAAGAGAAGCCCGTTCCCCAGGACCTCATCCGCAAGACCATCCGTCAGGCCACCATCGACAACAAGATGGTCCCTGTCACCTGCGGCACCTCTTACAAGAACAAGGGCGTGCAGAAGCTGCTCGACGCGATCGTCGATTACATGCCGTCTCCCGTGGATATCCCCGCGATCGACGGTGTGAACCCCGACACCGGTGAGGAGGACGTTCGTCACGCGGACGACAACGCTCCGTTCTCCGGCCTCGCGTTCAAGATCGCAACCGACCCGTTCGTCGGCCGTCTGTCCTTTGTTCGTGTTTACTCCGGTATCCTCAATACCGGTACCGCCGTTCTCAACTCCACCAAGCACCAGAGAGAGCGCATCGGCCGTATCCTTCAGATGCACGCCAACCACCGCGAGGATATCGAGTGCTGCTACGCAGGCGATATCTGCGCCGTTATCGGCCTGAAGAACACCACGACCGGCGATACCCTCTGCGATGAAAAGGCTCCGATCATTCTGGAGTCCATGGAGTTCCCCGAGCCCGTTATCCGCGTCGCCATCGAGCCCAAGACCAAGGCCGGTCAGGAGAAGATGGGCATCGCGCTGATGAAGCTGGCGGAGGAGGACCCGACCTTCAAGACCTACACCGACGAAGAGACCGGTCAGACCATCATCGCCGGTATGGGCGAGCTCCATCTGGAGATCATCGTTGACCGCCTGCTCCGCGAGTACAAGGTCGAGGCGAACGTCGGCGCTCCCCAGGTCGCCTATAAGGAGACCATCACCAAGACCGTCGATCAGGATACCAAGTACGCCCGTCAGAGCGGTGGTAAGGGTCAGTACGGTCATGTTAAGATCCACGTTGAGCCCAATGAGTCCGGCAAGGGCTACGAGTTTGTCAACGCCCTCGTCGGCGGCGCGATCCCCAAGGAATACGTTCCCGCGATCGATGCCGGTATCCAGGGCGCGATGCTCTCCGGCGTTCTTGCCGGCTACCCGGTCGTCGATGTCAAGGTCACGCTCTACGATGGTTCTTATCACGAGGTCGACTCCTCTGAAATGGCGTTCAAGATCGCTGGCTCCATGGCCTTCAAGGAGGCCTGCCAGAAGGCCGGCCCGACCCTGCTCGAGCCGATCATGAAGGTCTGCGTCATCGTCCCCGACGAGTATATGGGCGACGTTATCGGCGATCTGAACTCCCGCCGTGGTCAGATCCAGGGCTTCGAGGCCCGCAGCGGCGCGCAGCAGATCGACGCGTTCGTTCCTCTGGCTGAGATGTTCGGCTACGCGACCGACCTCCGTTCCTGCACGCAGGGCCGTGGTCAGTACACGATGGAGCCCGCGCATTATATCGAGATCCCGAAGAACATTCAGGAGAAGATCATCAGCCAGCGCAGCCGCGGCTAAGAAAAAGGTATTGCAAAATACCGCGTTTTACGGTAAAATACCGGTGTATGTAAATGACGCCGGAAAACAACGAAATTTATTCATAGGAGGATCACTCTAATGGCTAAGCAGAAATTCGAGCGTACCAAGCCCCACGTAAACATTGGTACCATCGGTCATATCGACCATGGTAAGACCACCCTGACCGCTGCGATCACCAAGTTCCTCGCCCTCCAGGGCGGTGCTGACTACACCGATTACAGCTCCATCGATAAGGCTCCGGAAGAGCGTGAGCGTGGTATCACCATCAACACCGCGCACGTCGAGTACCAGACCTTCGATCGTCAGGGCCACAACTACAAGACCGGCGAGGATGGCCAGATCCAGGGCCGTCACTATGCCCACGTCGACTGCCCGGGCCACGCCGACTATATCAAGAACATGATCACCGGCGCTGCTCAGATGGACGGCGCTATCCTGGTCATCGCTGCTTCCGACGGCCCCATGGCCCAGACCCGTGAGCACCTGCTGCTCGCCCGTCAGGTCAACGTGCCTTCCGTTCTCGTTTTCCTGAACAAGTGCGACCAGGTTGACGATGAGGAGCTGCTCGAGCTCGTCGAGATGGAAGTCCGCGAGATGCTCGACTTCTACAGCTTCCCCGGCGACGACACCCCGATCATCCGCGGCTCCGCTCTGAACGCCCTGATCTCCGAGTCCCAGGACGTCAACGCTCCCGAGTACAAGTGCCTGCACGAGCTCATGGACGCTGTTGATACCTGGATCCCCACGCCCGACCGTAAGGCCGACCAGCCGTTCCTGATGCCCGTTGAGGACGTCTTCACGATCTCCGGTCGTGGTACCGTCGCTACCGGCCGTGTTGAGCGTGGCCAGCTGAAGCTCGGCGAGGAAGTCGAGATCATCGGTCTGACCGACGAGCGTCGCAAGACCGTCGTCACCGGTATCGAAATGTTCCACAAGCTGCTCGACTACGCCGAGGCTGGTGATAACATCGGTACCCTGCTCCGCGGCGTTGCCAAGAACGAGATCGAGCGCGGCCAGGTCCTGTCCAAGCCCGGCTCCATCCACCCCCTCACCAAGTTCGTTGGTCAGGTTTACGTCCTGAACAAGGACGAGGGCGGCCGTCACACCCCGTTCTTCAACAACTATCGTCCTCAGTTCTACTTCCGTACCACCGACGTCACCGGCGTCATCACCCTGCCCGAGGGCACCGAGATGTGCATGCCCGGCGATAACGTCGATATGAAGGTCGAGCTGATCACCCCGATCGCTATCGAGAAGGGCCTCCGCTTCGCTATCCGCGAGGGCGGCCGTACCGTCGGTTCCGGTGTTGTCATCGAGACCGAGGCCTAATTGATCGCTTAGAGGGCGACCCAAAGGTTCATAAAAGCAGCAGGTCTTATGACCTGCTGCTTTTTTTCATCATCTGCCGCAATTTGGAAAGCTTCCGTCGAGAAATGAACAGCAGCGTCCCGTGTGCAACACGGGGCGCTGCTGTTTTCATCTTTTACGTTTGGGGCTGGTCCGGTGCTTCATATACTGCCCAGACCCAGCGGTCGAAATCGTCCGCACGGAAGGCGGCAAGCTTTTCTGCGTAGTCCGCGCTCGCGGCGGTATAGCGAAGAAGCCCGGCGTCCGTCCGCACCAGCGGGTCGATGCTGCGCTTTTTAGCCGCGACCTTGATCGAAAAAACGCCGTCCGGCGGCTGCGGCCCGGACCGCGTGCCGGTGATGCGGCGAAAATCCTCCCAGCGCGCAGCGACGGCAGGGACAGAGAGAAGCCGCGCGATCACACGCGCTTCATCGGTATAGAGGTCATCGACCGTCAGCGCGCCCGCGCGCTGCGCGTCGCGCAGGATCTCGGCAAGGTACTGCATGCTGAAGCGGTCATCGTCGGAGACGAACCACTCCGACTGCCGCAGCGCAAGGCGCGTGAAGGCGTCCGCTGCTTCGGCGTGCGCAAAGCACAGCTCCGGTTCGCCATCCTCATTCTGCCCGACAAAGAGATCGTCGTAAATGCGCTTGAGCATCTGCTCCGGGCAGTGAAAGACGAGGTGCGCGTTGCCCAGCGTGTATTCGAGCCGGTCGGCGGAGAGCCGGGGCGAGTCGTTGTCGGCGATGGGGTAGCGGTGGTAGTCCTCCACATCCTCCACGCGCAGTCCGCAGCGCGCAAGCTGCGCCGTCAGCTCGGGGCAGGCGGCGATCATCGCGCGCGTGCGCGTTTCGGTCGATTCCTGACGCATGTGGTCGCCGTTGAGAAAATCGACCACGTGCGCAAACGCGGGCGTCGCGATGTCGTGAAGCAGTCCGGCCGCGGCCTGCTTCACGTCGTGCGTGAAGTGCCAGACGATCGCAGCAGTGCCGAGTGAGTGGGTATAGCGGGTGTAGGGACCCTCCGCATTGCGGTAGATGGGGTAGGATGTGTATTCGCAGCCGCAGTGCATGCCGACGCGCTTCAGGCGCTGCATCGCGGGCGTTTCCGCCATGGCGGAGAGCGCCGGCGGCAGCGCAGAGGTGTAGATCTCAGTATACATAATATTGCTTCTCCCGAAGAAAAAGCGCCTTGCCTTGCGGCAGGGCGCCTGGTGATTTAACCGATCTGGCGGACCTCGGAGGGCTCCTCGCACTCGACGCAGTCGATCCTCGCGCCGATGCCGCGCAGCTTGCCGATCACATCCTCGTAGCCGCGCTCAATGTAGTGCACGTTGGACACCTCGCTCACGCCGTCCGCGGCCAGCGCCGCGATCAGCATCGCCGCGCCCGCGCGGAGATCGTAGGCCTGCACGCTCGCGGCCGTCAGGTGATCGACGCCCTCGACAACGGCGCTGCGGCCCTCCACGCGGATCTGCGCACCCATGCGCGTCAACTCACCGACATAGCGGTAGCGGTTGTCCCACACGCCCTCGGTGACAACGCTCGTTCCCTCGGCAAGGCAGAGCGCCACGGTGATCTGCGGCTGCATATCCGTCGGGAAGCCGGGGTAGGGCAGGGTCTTGACGTTGGTGCGGTGGAGCCTGCCGGAGCGGCGCACGAGCAGCGTGTCGTCCTGTTCCTCGACCTGCACGCCCATCTCCTGAAGCTTGGCGGTGATGCAGTCCATATGCTTGGGAATGATGCCGCGCACGAGGACCTGCCCGCCGCAGGCGGCGACCGCCGCCATGTAGGTACCGGCCTCGATCTGGTCGGGAATGATGGCATAGGCGCCGCCGTGGAGCTTGTCCACGCCGAAAATGCGGATGGTGTCCGTGCCCGCGCCCTTGATGTTCGCACCCATGGAGTTTAAGAAGTTGGCAAGATCGACGATGTGCGGCTCCTTGGCGGCGTTTTCGATGACAGTCGTGCCCTCGGCGAGCGCCGCGGCCATCATGATGTTCATCGTCGCGCCGACGGAGACAACGTCGAGATAGACGTTCGCGCCTTTCATGCGGCCGCCCGATGCCTTGGCGCAGATAAAGTCACCCTCGCGCACCTCCGCGCCCATGGCGGCAAAGCCTTTGACGTGCTGGTCGATGGGGCGCACGCCGCCGAAGTTGCAGCCGCCGGGCATGGAGACCTCGGCCTCGCCGAAGCGGCCCAGCAGCGCGCCGATCAGGTAGTAGGAGGCACGGATCTTGTGCGCCAGCTCCTGCGAGACCTGCGTGGTGGCGATATGGCGGCAGTCGATCTCCACATCGCTGCGGTTGAGAAAGCGGATCTTCGCGCCGAGCTGCTCAAGGATCTTGAGCAGCGCCGTCACGTCGGAGATCTGGGGGATATTTTCAATGCGGCAGACCCCGTCCACCAGAAGGGCGGCGGGGATGATGGCGACGGCTGCGTTCTTCGCGCCGCTGATGTGCACTTCACCAAAGAGCGGCTGGCCGCCCTGCACGATATATTTCGTCATATAAACTCCTTATAAAAAGAGACAGTGATCCTTCGGTAAGTCGGTCGTATGATAAAAACAACAGGGGCAGCGCCGCCTGTTCATGGTATTCACATAATACATCAACAGTATACCAAAAAAAACAGAAAAAGCAATGCTGCGCGGAGAGAAATTACAAAATTGGGGAAAACAAATTTATTCGCGCGTGATCTCGCCGGTTTTGATGTTGACATAATAATTGTTCACGTCCGTCGCGACGCGCCACACGGGCGTGAGCCGCAGCGGGGACGCGGACGAGGATTGCAGAAGATATCCGCTCTCGACGGCGCTGACCTCCGTGCACACGACGCCGGAAACGCTGCAGTAATCGAGAAAGTGCACGAGCGCGCTCACGGCGTCCACGCCGCTTGCACTCTGCCCGTCCGTCAGGGCGGGGAGGAACGTGCCGAAAACGGCGGTGAGCGAGCCGTCCGTGAAGGTGAGCGTCAGCGCGGCGTTGTAAACGGGACCGTCCTTTCCGCGGCGCAGGGCCGAAACGCTGCCGCTGCCGCCGGAAAGCGAGGAGGAGACCTCCTCGTAGCCGAACGAGCGGAACAGGCCGCGGCAGAAACCCTCCGCGTCCTCCACCGGGCGGGAGAGCACGGCGTCCACCGCGCCGCCGGAGCGGATAAGGCAGGAGCCGAGATCGCTGCTGTAGCGCATCACGCCGCCGCCGGCGTCGAACGAGGCGGCGTCCTTGCCGAGGATCTCCCGGGCAAAGTCCGCTTCGCGCGATTCGTCGCGCTCAAGCGACAACGTGCGCACGGCGCTGCCCTTCGGCAGGAGCGCGCGGTCGAAGGAGACGCCGCTGCGCTCGAACAGCTCGCACAGCTGCTCCACGGTGCGCTCGTAGGCCTGCGTCTGCTCGGCGCGGCGGCTGAGCAGAAGAAACAGCAAAAACGCGTTGACCAGCAGCAAAATGACGATCACGATCGTTTTGAGCCGGGATGCTTTCATGTGCGGCGTCTCCTTTCGTAGATTGTAGATTTTGGTCAGATGGCGAACCAGGACGCGTTCACCGTGTCCGCGCCGCGGTCCTCGTAGCAGACGTGCAGCTCGGCGCTCAAGTACCGGCTGAGCGCGATGGCGGCGGCCTGACGGATGGGCAGCAGCAGCGAGGGCGAATCGCTCACGGTGTAGCTGCGGCAGCGCAGGGAAAAGGCGGTGATGCTCTGGCCCTCGATGGTGACGGAGGCGGCGTGGCCGCCGTCGGAAAAGTGCAGCGGCGTGCCGTCCACCACGTAGTCGAACGTGACGGTATAGCGCTTACTTCCGCTCTCCACGCCGCTGAGATAGAGCGCCGCGTCGCCGCAGGAGTCGCGCAGCAGCGTGAAAACGAGCTTCTGCGCAGCGGCGGCGGCCTCGGACATGGTGGGCCTGCCGGGTGCGGCGGAGGTGACATAATACAGCGACCCCGCTTCGGCGCTGTCGCCCTGATAGGCGGCGGTGCCGTCGGGCTGCAGGCGCAGCGTGCCATACACCTCGCGGATGACGGTATTGCCGGAGGAGTCGGTATAGCTGTTTTCCGTGTGGGGGTTGAATTCGGCAAGGCGCAGGAAAGCCGCCTTGTCGGAAAGCGCGTTCACGGCCGAGAGCGTATTGCGCTGCTTCGGCTCGCTGAAAACGAGGGTATAGGGCGAGAGCTGGGAAAAATCGCCCGGCAGCGAGCAGGCGAAGTCCGTGCCGTTGCCGTCGAGCGCGGCGAGCGCTTCGTTCAGCGCGTAGGCGTCCCCCGCAGTGGGGAAGGAGAAAAAGCCGCTCTCGCCGTCCTCAAGGTAGAGGATGGCGCCGCTTTCGGTGGGGGTGAGCAGCAGCCGCCGGATGTGCAGCAGCTCGCTTTCGGGCGCGGCCGCGCCGAGTATCTCGCAAAGGAGCGCGAGCGGCGTTTCCGCCTCCAGGTCGAGGTAGATGCCGCTATTTTGCAGCGCGGCGAGAAAATCGCTCTCGCGGCACGGCGACGCTTCCCCGGCGGAGCCGAGGGCTTCGCGGAAAAACGCACCCGCCTGCTCGAAACCGGCGTCCGCCGTGGTGACGGCGTCGAGCCCGAAGCGGGCATATTCGTTCGTAAAGACCACGCGCACGGGAAGCGCAAGGTCGCTTGCGTCAACGGTGACGGTCTCGGTGAGCATGGGATCGGAGGAGAGCCAGTCCTGCGCGAGCTCGTAGGGCGTTTTGCCCGCAAAGTCGCCGAACAGCGGCGTCTGCGTCAGCAAAAACACGGCGGAGAGCGTCAGAAGCGCGATGGCGGCGTTTTGCAGGTGGGATAAAAGCGGGCGGTCCTTACGCATGATATCCCTCCCCGCCGATGGGCTGGGTGATGGGCAGCTCGAGCCGCACGGTCGTGCCGGGACCGGGACGGTCCACGAGCGAGAGCGTGCCGTGGTGGCGCTGGACGATCTCCGTCGCGATGGAAAGGCCGAGACCCGTGCCGCCAGACTCGCGCGATCTGGCCTTGTCCACGCGGTAGAAGCGCTCGAAAATGCGCGGACGGTCGGCCTCGGGGATGCCGATGCCGTCGTCGGCGACCTCCATCCAGACCGTTTCGTCCCCGCTCCCGGCGGTGACGCGGATGTGACCGCCGTCAGGCGTGTACTTGACGGCGTTGCCGAGCACGTTGAGCATGACCTGCTCGATGCGGCCGCGGTCGCCCATGATGAGGGGCAGATTTTCGCTGTAGTCGTGCGTGAGCTTGTGACCGTGGCGGCGGGCCTCCAGCTCGATGGAGCGGAGCACTGCGTCGATGGCGGCGGAGAAGGGGAAGCGCGCCATGGTCATCTCGCTGCGGCCCGAGTCGAGGCGCGAGAGCGTGAGCAGGTCCTGCACGATATGGGTCATGCGGTCCGTTTCGCTGATGACCACGTCGAGGAAGTCGTTTTCCGTCTCGCGGCTCAGATCGCCGTCCGCGTCGCGGATCGTTTCGGCATAGGAGCGGACGTTCGTGAGCGGCGTGCGCAGCTCGTGGGAGACGTTGGCAACGAATTCCTTGCGCCGCTCCTCGGTCTTGCGGTGCTCGGTCACATCGTGCAGCACGATGAGAACGCCGCCGCTCTCCTCGTCGGAAAAGGGCGCGAAGTAAAGCTCCACGCTGCGCTCGCCGACGGTCAGCTCGGATTCGACAAAGTCGCTGCGCTGCATGGAAATGATGCGGGAGAAGGGGCAGATGGACTCGAACAGCTCGCTGTAGACGCACTCGTCCGCCGTGCGGCCGAGCAGCTCGCAGGCGGCGGGGTTGCAGTGGATGAGCGATTCGTTCACGTCGTAGGCAACGACGCCGTCGCTCATGTGGAGAAAGAGTGTGTCGAGTTTGTTGCGCTCGTTCTCCACGGCCTCGAGCGTGGCGTGCAGCACCGAGGCCATGTCGTTGAAGGTCGTGGTCAGGATGCCGATCTCGTCCGTCGATTCGACGGCGAGCGTTTCGTCAAAGTCGCCGGCGGCGATGCGCTCGGCGCCCTCGGTCAGCTTTTCGATCGGGTCGATCATCGTTTTTGCCAGCAGGAACGAGAGCAGGATCGAAACGAGCAGGCCTACGAGCAGCGCCTGCAGAATGATGAACAGCAGCTCGGAATTGAGCGAGGAGACCGTCGTGCGGTTGTCGCGGATGTAGATGATGAAGCTGTTGCCGCCGCCGGAGATGGGGATGGCGACGTCCATGTAGCTTGCGGCAAGGTCGCTGTGGTCGCCGACCTCGCCGTTGCGCGCGGTGAGGATGTTTTCCGTCTGCTCCAAAAGCCCGGTGTCCTCGTTGCTCGAGGCGAGCACCTCGCCGCTCTTGCCGTCGAGAATGTAGTAGTTGCGGTTGCGCGAGTCGATGCTCAAGGTGCCGGAGTAGGCCTCGAGCATCGTCTGAAGGCGTGCCGCGCCGTCCTCCTGCGCGGCCTCTTCACGAAGCGAACTGACAAACGCGGCGCTGGACTCGCCGAACGCCTCGCTCATCTGGTCGTAGAAATCGTCGATATAGAAGTTGGTGACGCTCGTCATCAGAAACGCGCCCACCACCGCCATCAGCGAGGTGACGAGCAGCAGCATGATCATCACGAGCTTCATATGCAGGCTGCGGAACATAGGCGGTCACTCCTTTCGGGGAAATGGGGCGTGCATCAGGCCTGCGCCGAGAAATAGTAGCCTACGCCGCGGCGCGTGAGGATGCGCGTGGGATTGGCGGGATCGTCCTCGATCTTTTCGCGAAGACGGCGGACCGTCACGTCCACGGTGCGCGCATCGTCGCCGACGTAGCCGTAGTTCCAGACCTGCTCCATGAGGTCCACGCGCGAAAAGACCTTGCCGGGGTGGCTCGCGAGGAAGGTGAGCAGCTCATATTCGCGCTGCGTGAGGTCTACGGGCGCGCCGTTTTTGCGCACCTCGAAGCTGTCGGGATCGATGGTGATGCCGCCGCCGGCGCTCATGGCGTTGTCCTCCGCGGCAGGGGCGGAGAGCATTGATGTGCGGCGGATGTTCGCTTTGATGCGCGCGAGCAGCTCGCGCATGGAAAAAGGCTTTGTGATGTAATCGTCCGCGCCGATCTCAAGACCGAGGACCTTGTCCTCTTCCTCCTCGCGCGCCGTCAGGATGATGACGGGCACGTTGTCGCCCTCCTCGCGCAGCGCGCGGCAGACGTCGAAGCCCATCATCTTGGGCATCATCACGTCGAGCAGGATGAGGTCGGGCTTTTTTTCGCGCGCGAGGGCAAGGCCAGCCTCGCCGTCGTAGGCCTCGAGCGTGTCATAGCCCGCGCGCTGAAGGTTGAAGCGGATGATATCAACAATGTTTTTTTCGTCCTCCACGATGAGAACGGTTTTTTTCTGTTCCATCAGGATATTCTCTCCTCTTTCTCTTTTTGCGCCGTGCGCAGGGCATGGACCTTCAAAATGCCGCAGACGGTCTTGGCGTCCTCGATCTCGCCGCGCATCACGCGCGCGAGCATGTCGGAAAACGGCGTGCGGTACAGCTCTAAAAATTCGTCCTCATCCGGGTGCTGCTCACCGAAGGTGAGGCCTTCTGCAAGGTAGAGGTGCAGCACCTCGCTGTAGCAGCCGGGGGAGACGAGCAGCGCGCCGAGGCCCGTCATGCGCTGCGGCACCGCGCCCGTTTCCTCTCTGAGCTCGCGCAGCGCGGCTTCATCGGGGTCCTCGCCGCGCTCAAGCTTCCCCGCCGGGATCTCCTCGAGCACGCGCGAGAAAACATAGCGGTACTGCTTCACGGTGAGCACATTGTCGTTTTCGTCCAGCGCGACGATGGCCACGCCGCCGGGATGATCGGCGACCTCGCGCACGCTTTTCCTGCCGTTGGGCAGAAGCATGTCGTCGCGGTAAATATGAAGGATCCTTCCCTCGTAGATCGTTTCGCGGGAAAGCCGGCGTTCCGTCAGGTCCATGATAAAAATGCCTCCCAGGTGCGGCAAAGCGCCGCCAAAGCATGATAGAGATACCAAAATTATAGCACGGCGGCGGGCGGAATTCTACTATAAATTGGACCGGATGGGCAGAATGAAAGCGAATGTTACGTTTTTGTGACAGCCCTTGTGCTGGAAGGAAATTTGTGTTAAACTATAAAGCACGCAAAGGAGGTGACGCGCCGTGGCGGAAAAAAAGGGAATCAAGGTCATGGCGCAGAACCGCAAGGCGTTCCATGATTACTTTGTCGAGGACCGCTACGAGGCGGGCATCGAGCTCAAGGGCACGGAGGTCAAGTCCATCCGCGCCGGTACGCTGAATCTGAAGGACAGCTACGTCATCATCAAAAACGGCGAGGCGAACGTCCTCTCGATGCACATCTCGCCCTACGACAAGGGCAATATCTTCAACCACGATCCCGACCGGCCCAAGCGCCTGCTCCTGCACAAGCGTGAAATCAACAAGCTCTACGCGCTCGTCAAGCAGGACGGCTACGCCCTCGTTCCGCTGAGCGTCTATTTTAAGGACGCGCGCGTGAAGATCGAGGTCGGCGTCTGCAAGGGAAAAAAGAATTACGACAAGCGCGAGGACGCCGCAAGGCGCGATGCCAAGCGCGAGATCGACCGGACTATGAAAAACTACCGCCGCTGAACCCCGCAAATAAAAATAGAGGAGCGACAGAGCGATGGATGAGAGAGAGCAGTACGGCTTTGACCCAGCGCAGTTTTCCCGTCCGGCGGAAGAGACTGTGAGCATGCCGTGCGCGGACGATGCGCCGCGCGGCAGTGCCGTTTTAGGTATCCTGGGCGCGCTGCTCGGCGCGCTTGTCGGCGCGGTGCCATGGTTCCTCGCAAGCACGTTTGCAAGCTTTTTTATCGGCTGGCTCGGCTTTCTTGTGGGCATTGCCGCCTGCTATGGCTACCGGAAGCTTCGCGGGCCGCGCTCCACGCGCTTTGCCATGACGACGGTGATCCTCAGCTCGATCTTCGTGCTGTTTATCGCGGAGCTCGGCTCGTGGATGTTCATCCTCTGCACCGACCCCGACTGGCAGGCCGACGCTGCGTGGCTCGGCATTTCGGTCGCGCAGCTGGCGTGGGAGTCGCTCATGATGCCGGAAAACTGGAGCCTTATGGCGCCGAACATGCTCATCGGCATGGTCATCGGCCTTCTCGGCGTGCTTTCGTCCAAGCAGAAGGTCCTGGCCTACACTGAACCGGAGCGGGCGGCCCGTTCTCAGGACCTGCTGGCGACGGCGGGGGCCGCACAGGCGAACGCGGCGGCGGGCTTTGCCGTCCCGCAGCGCTTTACGGTGCACGAGAGCAAGGGCGTGAAGATATTCCTCTACGTGGTCGGCGGCATCGGGTGTCTGATGTTCGGGCCGATGCTGGGCTACAGCGTCGTGCGCATGTTCCGTCCCACGGAGGATATGCCGGTGATCGCGGGCGCGGTGTTTGCGCTGCTCTCGGCGGCGCTTCTGGCGCTGTGCCTGTTCGCGCCGGTCTCCGCCCGGCGCTATCTCGCCGTGGACGGCGGCTCGCTCATCTACCAGCCGACGCTCGGCGGCACGCGCAGCTTCCGCTGCGCGGATATCGCGGGGATCATGCAGAGCGGCGCGCAGGGCCGAAAGCTCGTCGGACACGACGGTAAGACCCTCGCCCGGTTTGAGGACAATCAGCAGAACAGCGCACTTTTACTGCAATATCTGAGCGAGCGCGGCGTGAGCCTGCTTGCGAAATAACAATAAGGAGAAAAACTATGGCAAATCCCATTGTGACCATTGAAATGGAAAGCGGCGCGGTGATGAGCGGCGAGCTCTATCCCGAGATCGCGCCCAACACCGTCAACAACTTCATCGCGCTGGCGAACTCCGGCTTTTATGACGGCGTGGTATTCCATCGCGTTATCCCCGGCTTCATGATCCAGGGCGGCGATCCGGACGGCAACGGCACGGGCGGCCCCGGCTACGAGATCAAGGGCGAGTTCTCCGCCAACGGCTTCAAGAACGACCTCAAGCACACGCTGGGCGTTCTCTCCATGGCGCGCACTATGATCCCCGACAGCGCGGGCAGCCAGTTCTTCATCATGGTAGCCGACGCGCCGCATCTCGACGGTCAGTACGCCGCATTCGGCAAGATCACCGAGAACGCGCAGGCCGCGGTGGACATCTCCCGCGTGAACCGCAACATGTACAACGACATGCCGAAAAAGCCGCAGGTCATCAAGTCCATCCGCGTGGATACGCAGGGCGTTGACTATCCTGCGCCGGAGAAGATGTAATTTTTTGTTTTTTGCTTTCGCACAACAGACCCTGTTGTTGTTCGCGGCGCGCAAGCGCTGCTTTCATCCTTTCTCAAACGGCAAACCGGCAAAGCGTTTGCCGTTTGAAGAGGAGACCTGACGGAGTGAACGAACCCTGCCGCTTTGCGGCAGGGCGAGCGATACGAAGTCCAGGCCGGCGATACGGGGGCGTACCGGTTTCGACGGGGGTGTGGAGGCAGGATAAGCGGGCAGAGGCGCCTGGCCTCTATAAAACGGGCGACTTATAAATTAAAGAACAACAACGAAGTTGCTGTCGCTGCCTAAGTAGGCGGCCGTCTGAACCGGGGAGGCCACGGACCGGGGAAGGCGTCGTGAACGTGGCGTCCGTGAGGCGTGAAAGAGTTGACGCGCCCACGCATCATGACTCTACTGAAGCGTAAGGTCCGTCAGGTGTCCTTGCGTGGAGGGAATGTTTAAATCCTGACTGCGCCCGGAGAAAGTCCTGTTAAAGTGCTTTCGGACGCGGGTTCGACTCCCGCCGCCTCCACCAATTAAAATGCCTACAGTATTAGGCAGTCCTTTTCGGATTGGCCAATGCTGTAGGCATTTGCTTTATTATGGGGAGACTTGACGGGCTTTGGCGGGGGATTCGAAGAGGTCAGACGACTTTGCTCTTTTCGTCCAGCAGGGGGAGCGGCTCCATTGGAATGTTCTCAACAGAGAGCATGCTTTCCATCAGGTCGATATACTGCTCTTTTGTCAGTACGGCTTCAAAGCTTTCGATAATGGCTTCGGCGCGGTCGCCGCCGTTTTTCAGCAGCTTATAGGCAGTCAGGGCAAACACCTTTGCGGGAATGACGTAGGCATCGTCGATATCGTCCAGTTCTACATCGGGCGTATGCAGCGCGCCGCGGAAGCCGCCGGTGTTGAACTGCAGCAGCGGCATCAGGCAGCTGACATCTCCGTAGTCGCCGGAGCTGGTGGAGTGGAACTCCGGACCGGTGCAGGTGATGGGCGTATCGCCGCAGACGTGCGAGAGTGCCTCTTCAATGACGCTTGCGTCCTTCACAGGGACGATCGGCAGGTTTCCGGGGAGGTTGGTGATGGTCAGGCCGCAGCCGGTGGCGACGGCGCCCGCGCGCAGGGAGCGATCGACCTTTTTGGCGGCGTCCATATAGGCGGGGATCGTTTTTCCGCGGATGGAATACTCCAGGCGCACGTCGTCGGCAATAATGTTTGCCGCGTCGCCGCCCTTGGAAATGCAGCTGTGCACGCGGATTGTGTCCTCGTCGCGGAACGACTCCCGCTGAACATCGACGGCATGCATGGCGATATTGGCTGCGCTCATGGCGTCGATGCCGCGCTGGGGCTCGCCCGCCGCATGAGCGGCTCTTCCGTGGAACTGCACCATCTTGGTGACAAAGCCGTTGCAGGAGCGGTTGGCGACGAGATATTTTTTAGAAGTCGAAGCATGATGGCCGACGACGATATCCAGATCATCCATTGCACCGATCCGGATCAGCTCACATTTGCCGCAGCCGTAACGGATCAGTCCCTGATTGCGCATCTCATTGCGCTTTGCGATCTCGACATATTCCTCGGCGGGAACGCCGAAGAACACGACATTTCCCGCCAGAGAAGCCGCGATCTCCGGGTCGGACAGCGCGATGGCCGCGCCGACCACACCGGTTGCCTGCGCATGATGACCGCAGCAATGCGCCGCGCCGGTCTCGGGGTTGGCGTAAGCATGCGTCGGAATGGGCAGACCGTCGAACTCACCCATCAGACAGACGGTGGGACCGTGCGCGTCATCCTTTAAATAGCTTTTGACACCCGTAACGGCGAGGCCCTCCTGCGTGCGAAGGCCAAGCCCCTTCATTTTCTCCGCGAACTTTTCTGCGGTACGGAATTCCTGAAAGCCCAATTCGGCGTGGGTCCACAGATCCTCACCGAATGCGATCAGCTCCTCGCGGTGCGCATCAATGATATCGCAAATTTTTTGCTCGATCTTATCCATCTGTTTCAAAACACCTCACAATAAAATTTTATTATAATATGGAATATGTATTCACAGGCAGGCGAAAGCTATTTGGGGGGGCGGTACTGTATCCAGAGCACGAGCGCGGCCAGAAGAATAAGTATGATCCAAAGACCCCAATCCAAAAGACTGTTTTTGCCGGTAAGCGCGATGGGAAACGACATGAAAAAACGACCTCCGATCTATCCTGACAGCGGTACTTCGTTATCATGATAAAAAATGAAAGTAAAAAAATGTTCAGATTTAACTATAGGGCAAAACTGTCAAATATTATAGTCGCAGCCGATACATAAAAGCAGGTGATTCTGCAGCAGATGGATGAATTCCTTTGCCTCGGGCGTCAGCACGCTGTTTTCCCGCCGCACCCAGCCGATCTCGGAGGTGATGCTGCAGTTTCGGAACGGCAGAAAGCGCCATTCGTAGGAATCGTGCTTCACCTTTCCGTCGTTCGTCGCCTTTCTGGAGTTGAGCACGTAGCCGTCCGTTTTGGACAGGATCTCATATATGGCTGCGCGGGAGTTGACCACATAACGGGTGCGCTCCATCTGCAGCCCGAGCTTGGAGAGGATATCGGCATAGGGGCCGTAGTCAAGACTTTCGTCGATGATCTGAGGATATCCTGCCAGCTGTTCTGGAAGAAGATCGACCTCCTGCGAGTGGAAGAAGGGATTCATCGGGCCGACGTCAACGCCGAGCTCCATGCTGCACAGAGGATGGTAGAGCAGATTGGAGGAGAGAAAGCGCTCCAAAAGCTGATCTCTGTAGCAGCTCCAGATGCGGACAACGGCAATGTCGGCTTCACCGTTCATGACGGCGTCTGCGACGTTCCCGCTGTACTCTTCGCGAAGAAAGACATGCAGGCCGTTCTCCTTGCGGCGCTGGCCCATAGAGGTGACGATATCGGAAAGATAGTAAAAACCATTGCTGATCACAGATAGGGATTCCTGCGCGGAAACGGCGGTCATGCGCATGGAATACAGCTGTTGGAGCTGGCGGTCGATGGGGGTGATGTAGGCGATGAACTGGCGCCCGAAGGGCGTCAGCGCCATACCCTTGACACTGCGCGCGAATATCTTGCGGCCAAACTCTGACTCGACGCTTTGGATCGCCCCGGAAAGGGACGACTGCGAAATGAAGAGATTACGCGCGGCCTGATTGACGCTCCCGGTCTTTGCGACCTCTACCATGTAGTGAATCTGATTGTTCGTCATTGGAATACCTCCTATGATGACATAGGCAAGTCCGGGATGGGCAGATAAGGCGGATGGGACCCATCACGCCGTTATCATAATACAGCACGGACGCGTTTGTCATCGGTGTTCTTCCACTTACTATATACTAAAAAACGATTATTGCAATAATAAAAACGGTATTATTAAAAAAATTGGAGAGATGGTATCATGTTACCTAAGCCGGTCGGGCAAAGCACGGTCGGACTTGTGTATAAAGCACATAAGCGAAGAAATAAGATTAGAAAGGAAACACCAAAATGAAGCTGAAGCGATTTCTTACTCTTGCGCTGGCGCTCTGCATGGTCGCCAGCCTGCTGGCGGGCTGCGGAGACAACTCCAATGCTCCCGACACAACTGAGAAAGATACCCTGAACGTAGCACTGACAGATGAACCGGATTATCTCTCCACCTGCGATACGGACTCTCTGATGTGTGCGCAGATGAACCAGCTGACCTATAATGGCCTGACCCGTATCGACATGAAGACGCTTCAGCCCGAGCTGGATCTTGCGGAAAGCTATTCGCAGGACAGCGACACGGAGTGGACGTTCGTGCTCAAGCAGGGCGTGACCTTCCACAACGGCGATACGCTGACGGCGGAGGACGTCAAAGCCTCCATCGAATACGCCAAGTCCTATGACAGGACCAGCGCCTACACGAGCGCGATCTCTGAGGTCCAGGTCGTTGACGACAACACCGTGAAGATCGTCACGAGCGAGCCCACGCCCAACTTGCTCTTCGATCTGGCCTATCACTTCAACTGCATCCTTCCTCACAGCCTGATCGAATCCGGTAATGATTTCAGTGCCAACCCCGTCGGCACTGGCCCGTACAAGTACATTTCCTGGGACAAGGGCAACGCGCTGAAGTTTGAAGCGAACGAGACTTACTTTGACGCTGAGCGTACGCCGTCCATCAAAAATCTGGTGTTCTCCATCATTCCCGAGGGTACGACCCGCACGATGGCGCTTGAATCCGGCGACGTGGACTTTATTTACTCGGTGTCCTCCACGGACATTGACCGCCTGAAGGCGGAGGACGGCATCGATATGGAAGAAGTCGTCTCCGTTGAAAACTTCTTCCTGTATCTCAATGCGGTCAACGGTCCGTTTGTCGATCCGAACCTGCGTCTGGCGGTCGCCTATGCGATCAACCGCGAGGATATCGTGGCCGGCGCGCTCAACGGCTATGGCGAGCCCTCCTATTCCTGCGTTCCCATGGGCTATGCCGAATCCGTGGACACCAACGCCTACAGCTACGATTTGGACAAGGCCAAGGAGTATCTGGCGGCCTGGGGCGGCGATCCCTCCACGGTGACGATGAACATCCTCTGCTCCAACGATACCAAGACGGCGATCGCCACGATCATGCAGTCTGAGCTTGCGGAGCTCGGCATCAACGTTGTAATCGACTCCACCGATTCCGCGACCTATCAGGCTGCGATGGCGACCGACACGCTGAGCGCGGCGATCGTATCCTGGTCTCCCGCCAACGCCGCCACCTATGTCAGCCGCTTCCACTCCGACCGCCGCTCCAACACGCCCGCATCCGTTGCCACGGATGAGATGGACGAGCTTGTTAACGAGATGCGCGTCGAGATGGATGCGAATGCCCGCACCGATCTGATCCACCGGATCATCGCCGAGGCGAACGCGACCTGCTGGTATGTGCCCATTTACCAGGTCGAGTACTTCCGTGCGCACAGCGCTCAGCTGCAGAACGTTGTTTGCAGCGCGACGGGGTATGTGGACTTCGCCGTTGCGACCTGGGGCTGATCGGCAGGCAGCTGATCCATAGCGGAAAGAGCCCGGCCCATAAGCGGGCCGGGCTCTTAATTAAAAAATCGTCACTCTGCCACAAAGGAGACGTACTTACTTATGTCAAAATACATTCTAAAACGTATCTTGTACATGATCCCTGTGCTGCTGGGCGTTACGCTGCTGGTTTTTGTCATTATGCATCTTGCGCCGGGCAATGTGGCGCAGATGCTGCTGGGCGATAACGCTACCGCGGAGCAGATCGAAGCGCTTACACATGAAATGGGTCTGGACAGACCGATCCTGGTGCAGTACCTCGACTATATGAAGGAGCTGCTGCACGGGAGTCTCGGCACCTCTTATACCACGGGCGAATCGGTCAATGCCAAGATCATGGCCTGCTTTCCCTATACCCTGAAGCTGACGCTCGTCGCGGCTGTTTTTTCCATCCTGCTTGCGCTGCCGCTCGGCGTGCTTGCCGCCGTGAAACAGAACACGTGGGTGGACAATGTGAGCATGGTGCTCTCACTCATCGGCGTGTCCATGCCGATCTTCTGGCTCGCGGTGATGCTGATCATGCTCTTCTCGCTCAAGCTCGGCTGGTTCCCGGTCTTTGGCGCAAAGCAGTGGAACAGCATTGTGCTGCCGGCGATCTCGCTGGGCCTTATGAACATGGCATCGATCGCCAGAACGACGCGCTCGTCCATGGTGGAGACGATCCGCCAGGACTATATCCGCACGGCTTATGCCAAGGGTCTGCCCAAGCGCACGGTCATTATGCGCCATGCCTTCCGCAACGGACTTCTGCCTACGATCACGGTCATCGGCCTTGAGATCGGGCAGATGCTCGGCGGCTCCGTGCTGACGGAAACGGTGTTTGCGTGGCCCGGCATCGGACGGCTGATGATCCAGTCGGTCAATGGACGCGATACGCCGACGGTCATGGGCTGCATCATCCTGATGACAGTCTGCTTTTCCATTGTGAACCTGCTGGTTGACCTGCTCTACGGCGTGTTCGATCCGCGCGTGCGCACGATGTATCACTGAGGAGGCGAGAAAATGAAAAAGCAATCAGAAATGAACGGGACCGATTTCCTGAATGCACAGAAAAACAGCCAGTTCAAAGATATGGTGCGCCGCCTCTTTAAGAATAAGGCGGCGGTTGCCGGGCTGATCTTTTTGATCTTCCTGATTCTCATGGCCGTTTTTGCGGATGTGCTTTTCGATTATGATGCGCAGTGCATCAACCAGAATATCCCAGAGCGCTTGCAGTGGCCGTCGGCCCAGCATTGGTTCGGTACCGACGAGTACGGCCGCGATTTGCTGATCCGCATCGCGTTCGGCAGCCGGATCTCGCTCTCCATCGGCTTTATCGCGGTGCTGTTCGGCCTTATCGTTGGCGGTGTGCTCGGTGCGGTCGCGGGCTTTTTCGGCGGGAAGATCGACAATATCATCATGCGCCTGTGCGACATTTTCCTCGCCGTTCCCATGATGCTCATGGCGATCGTGATCGTGGCGGCACTGGGGGCCAGCATCGTCAATCTGGTCATCGCGCTGTCGATCTCCTCTGTGCCGACATTTGCGCGCATCGTGCGAAGTGCGGTTCTGACCGTGCGCGACATGGATTATGTCGAGGCCGCACGCGCCATCGGCGTAAAGACGCCGCGCATTCTGGCGCGCTACATCCTGCCAAACTGCATGGGCCCGATCATCGTGCAGACGACGCTTCGCGTCGCTGCGACGATCTCCAATACGGCGGCGCTCAGCTTCCTTGGCCTTGGCGTGAAGGCACCACAGCCAGAATGGGGCGCGCTGTTGTCTAGCGGGCGTGAGTTTATCCGCGATTCCGGATATCTGGCCTGCATTCCCGGCATCTGCATCATGCTGACGATCCTGGCGCTGAACCTGCTCGGCGACGGTTTGCGTGATGCGCTCGACCCGAGACTGAAGTGAGGAGGGGCATGAAATGAGCGAAAATAAGAGCAGCAGTGCGAACGCGCTGGAAATAGAGAATCTCAGTGTTGAATTCCGCACGGATGACCGCACGGTGTATGCCGTCAACGGCCTGAACCTGACCATTCGGAAGGGGCAGACGCTCGGGTTGGTCGGTGAAACGGGCGCGGGAAAAACGACGACGGGCTTAGCGGTACTTGACCTGATCCAGAGCCCGCCGGGCGTCGTGACCTCCGGCCGCATCACGGTGAACGGCAATGATGTCATCCGCATCGAGGAAGAACAGCTAACGGAGGATGCCGGGGCGGCTGACAAAGCACCTGCGGAAGCTCCGGCAAAGGGCAGAAAGGGAAAAGCTGCCGACAAAAATAAAAAGACGATCCGCATGCCGGCGAAGGAGCTCCAGAAGATGCGCGGCAAGACCGTCTCCATGATCTTTCAGGACCCGATGACGTCACTGAACCCTGTCCTGACGGTGGAGGAGCAGATCGCGGAGGTGATCGAATACCACGAGCATCTCGGGCATAAGGAATCGATCGATAAGGCGCGGAGCATGCTGGAAATGGTTGGTATCCCCAGCGAACGCGGCAGCGAATATCCGCATCAGTTCTCGGGCGGCATGAAGCAGCGCGTGGTCATCGCCATGGCGCTGGCCTGCGACCCGGATCTGCTGATCGCGGATGAGCCGACCACCGCGCTCGATGTGACGATCCAGGCGCAGGTGCTGGACATGATGAGAAGGCTGCGCGAGCAGAACAATACCTCAATGCTGATGATCACGCATGACCTCGGTATTGTTGCGGAGGTCTGCGACTGTGTTTCCATCGTTTATGCCGGCAGTGTTGTCGAGCATGGAACGCTGGAGGATGTGTTTGACCATACCCTTCACCCCTATACGCAGGGACTGTTCAATTCGCTGCCTAATATGGAGGATCGCAGTGTTCGCTTAAAGCCGATTCGCGGCCTGATGCCGGACCCGAGCAATCTGCCGGAGGGCTGCGCGTTCTGCGACCGCTGCGACTATGCCACGGAGCGCTGCTTCCATGAAAAGCCGCGCAGCGTCCATCGCAGCGAAGAACACTATGTTGTCTGTCATCTGTACAACGAGGAGAATATTCAAAAGGGAGGCGCATTGAGAAATGAGTGAGCCTTTGCTGCGGGTCGATCACCTGAAAAAGTACTTTAAGAGTGCCAAGGGGACCGTTCACGCCGTGGATGATGTCAGCTTTACGATCGAAAAGGGAAAGACGCTGGGCGTCGTGGGAGAATCCGGCTGCGGAAAGTCCACGCTCGGCCGCACGATCATCCGCCTGCAGGAGCCGACAGAGGGAACGGTGTTGTTTGAAGGGAAGAACATCAGCGCACTGAATCAGAAGGAGCTGTGGAAGCAGCGCCGCGAGATGCAGATGATCTTCCAGGACCCGTTTTCCTCGCTGAATCCGCGCATGACCATCAGCCAGACGATCGAAGAGCCGCTCAAGCTGTACGGCCTTTGCGCCGATAAGGAGGGCCGCCAGAAACGGGTAGCTGAGCTGATGGACACCGTCGGCCTTGCGAGACGCCTCTATAATACGTATCCGCATGAGCTCGACGGCGGCCGCCGCCAGAGGATCGGTATCGCGCGTGCGCTGGCATTGCAGCCGAAGTTCATCGTCTGCGACGAGCCGGTCTCGGCGCTGGATGTTTCCATTCAGGCGCAGATCCTGAATCTGATGCAGGATCTGCAAAAGGAACTGAACCTTACCTATATGTTCATCACGCATGACCTGAGCGTCGTCCATCATATTTCGGACGACATTATGGTGATGTATCTGGGACAGGTCATTGAAAAGGCGCCGGCGGAGGTCCTGTTCGCCAATCCGGTGCACCCCTATACGCAGGCGCTGCTGTCTGCGATCCCGGTGCCGAGCCTGCACAACCGCAAGGAACGGATTTTGATGAAGGGCGAGCTGACGTCTCCGATCGATCCGAAGCCGGAGTGCAGATTCTGCAGCCGCTGCCCGTATGCAGAGGAGATGTGCCACGCGGGAAATCCGGCACTGAAGGAGATCGAAGCGGGACACTTCGTCGCCTGCTGCAAATTTGGGGTTTAAAACAGGCGGAGAGAAACGTGAAAGCATAAATTGTAACAAAAGAAAGGGATTCATCGTACTTATGTACAACTATGGTGAGATCAAGCTGCAAAATAAGCAGGATGCTTTTTCAGCAATGTACTTTTTTGTCAGCACGAGCATTTTGGAGTTCTGCGGCAGGCGTAATGGTGAGAAGATCTGCAGAGAAGCGATGCGCCGGGCGGGACGCGAGAGCGGCCTTGCGCAGAAGAAGAAATTCATTGACGCAGGGATCAAAACGAACCTGCAGACGCTCTTTCACAGCGCGCGGGATTATGTGCCCGATCCCCGCTTCCATGCAAGGGAGCTGTTCAACGAAGAGCAGCGCCAGGTCTATGAGATATTCACCTGTCCGATGGCGGACTTCTGGAACAGCCGCGGCGGCGGAAAGGTGGGAAGCTTTTTCTGCGAGGAATATCATTATGCGCGTCTGCTCGCGTTTACCGACAATGTCGGGCAGCTGTGCCTGTCAAACTATCTGACGTGCCCGCGCGACAATTTCTGCCACATCGCGGCCTTTTACCGGGAGGCCAATATGACCGAAGAGGCGGCGAAGCAGTCGTTTGCGCACTGCGACCCGGACTATACAGCGCCCGAGCTGCCGCAGGATGGCTCCTTTGACGACGGCATTCGTGACTTGACGGCATCGGTCTATTTCCACCTTCTTGAGGTGGCGGATGAGATGAACGGCAGCGAGGGCGTCTGCGCCGTGGCGGAGGGCCTGAAAAAGTGGGCGGAGCAGGCGATCGCAGCGCTGAAGGTGCAGGCGAGCCATACGCTGCTCCCTGTGGACGAGGAGTTCGTGCGCAGAAACTTCCCGCTGCTGACAGACAGCGAAGCGGATGACGCCTGGAACGGGCGCGAAGCGCATTCCGCGCGAACGCTGATGCAGTCGCTCGTGCTGGATCGAATTTTGGAAGCTGAGGGCTAAGGAGGACGGCATATGTATTCTTATGAAGAACAGTGCATTATGGATCTGGCGGATAACTTTACCTTGCTCTATTCGTTCCTTGGCCGCAGCCTGATCGATGTGTTCGGCGTGACCGGAGAAAAGGCGCTGCGCGAGGGAACGCGCCGTTATGGACGCGACAGGGGAGAGGCGTCGCGGAGAATGCACGAGTCGCTCAATGTGAAGATCAACATGCAGAGCCTCTTTTCGGTAGGCGGCGATCTGCCGCCTGATCCGCGCTTCCGCAGAGAGCTGCAGGAGCTCAACCCGGAGGAGCGCGTTTCGCATACGCTGGTCTGCCCAATGGCGGATATTTGGAAAGCCTACGGCGAAGCAGACATCGGGCGCATCTACTGCGAAGAGTTTCACCCCGCCTGTTACAGCCACTATGCGTTCGACTACGGACATGTGAACCTCGGCATGACGCTGACGCAGGAAAAGGATGAGTACTGCGACTTTAATGTGGTCCTGCGTGCGGAGAACCTCCCCGATGAGCTCAAGCCGAAGTGCTTTGCGGAGTATGATCCGGGGTATGTGATGCCGGACGTGCACCCCGAGGCGGCCTGCGGCAAGAGCGGATTTGAGAGTATCAGCGTAAAGCTTTACTATTACATTCTGGAAGCGGCGCTGGAGCAGTTTGGCGAAGCCGGCTGGGATGCTATGCGCGCTGCCATGGATAAGATGGCATCCGACGGCGCTGCACGTGCAAGGAAAACGGCGGAAAAATACAGCCGCCCGTTTGACGAGCAGCTCATATTCGATACGTATCCGCTGACAATGGACCGCAGCAAGACAAAGCTTTGGGACAACTACACCGGACATGAAGCGGTAGAGCGCTTTATGCACAGCTTTGTTCCGGCAATGCAGAGGGAGCTGGAGAAAAAATGACAAGCACGAAACCGGTTATCGGAATGGTGATCGGCACAGCGCCGAAGCTTGCGCCGGGAAAGCACGTTTTCAACACGCCCTATATCGACGCGGTCACAATGGCGGGAGGGATCCCGCTGCTGATTCCGGTAACGGGTGACGCCGCGGCGGCAGAGCAGTATATCGGATTGATCGACGGGCTGCTGATCCCCGGCGGCGCTGACGTAACGCCCGCGCTGTACGGACAGGAGCCGGTGCCGCAGGTGACCTATGTGATGGAGGAACAGGACAGGCTTGAGCTTGCGCTCATTCACCTGGCACGTGAACAGAAGATGCCGGTGTTCGGCATTTGCCGCGGGATGCAGCTGATGAATATTGCGTTTGGCGGGACGCTGTATCAGGACCTGCCGACACAGTATCCCGCGCCGATCGCACATGCGCAGGACATGTCGATCCGGAGCCAGCCGACCCACAGCGCGACCGTTTCGCAGGATTCTCTGATCGGAAGCCTGCTGGGGACGGATGCACTGTCGGTCAACAGCTATCACCATCAGGCGGTGAACAAGATCGCGGACGGCTTTGCCGTTTCAGCCATTGCGCCGGACGGTGTGACCGAAGCGATCGAAAGCACGGACGGGAGAATGTACGCGGTCCAGTGGCATCCGGAGGAATTGGTGCCGCGCTATGAAAGATTCCGTCCCCTGTTCCGCCATCTGATCGAGCAGGCCTGCGCAAGAAAGCATTAAGACGAAAAATGGCTTTCGCAGGAAGCAAGCAAATTTAATGATCGGCCGGCAAAAGGCCGAAGTGCTGTGTGATAATTGAAACACCCCACCCGATTTGAACAGGTCGATGGAACCTGCGAATTGAGTGGGGTGTTTTATCCCTTGCCTTTTTGTGCCTTCACCGTGCCGGGGCGGCCCGCCGCATATTCTTATAGAAATCGCCGCGCGGCGTTTCCCGTTCCCTCTACAGGCAGGACACCCTTGCGCGCGGGCAGTGCAAAGCCGAGCTCGCGCTCCAGCGCCTGCACCTGCTGGAAGATAGCGGACTGAGATTTACCGCCGGATGCGGGTGGAGAGCGTCACGAGGGCGGTGATGGTCCCCATCACGGCGAAGATGCCGAGCATGCCGCGGACGGTGATGAGCAGCGCGATCTCAAGATTTGTCATGTTGTGTTCCTCCTTAACCTAAAAGCTGCGGCACGAGATTCAGGATCATGCCGCCCGCGAGCACCGATGCGATCTGACCGGCGACGTTCGCGCCGACGGCGTGCATCAGCAGGTGGTTGGTGCAGTCTGCCTCCTGCCCCATCTTCTGGATGACGCGCGCGGACATCGGGAAGGCCGAGATACCGGCCGCGCCGACCATGGGGTTCACCTTGTTCTTGCAGAAGAGGTTCAGAAGCTTTGCAAACATCACGCCCGCGATGGAGTCGAAGACGAAGGCGACAAGGCCCAGCGCCATGATGATGAGCGTATCAAGATTGACGAACTGGTCGGCCTGCATCGAGAAGGAGATCGTGATGCCGAGCAGCAGTGTGATGAGGTTCGCGAGGTCGTTCTGCGCCGTCTGGGAAAGGCGCTCAAGGCAGCCGCACTCGCGAAGAAGGTTGCCGAACATCAGAAAGCCCACGAGCGAGACGGACATCGGCGCGATGAAGCCCGCGATGATCGTGACCATGATCGGGAAGCAGATGCGCAGCGTTTTGGAGACGTGCTTGGGGTTATAGGGCATGTGCATCGCGCGGTCCTTTTTCGTGGTGACGAGCTTGATGGCGAAGGGCTGGATGATCGGCACGAGCGCCATGTACGAGTACGCCGCGACCGCGATAGGGCCGATGTAATTGGAGTGCAGCACCTGCGAAACGAGGATGGAGGTCGGGCCGTCCGCTGCGCCGATGATGCCGATGGAGGCCGCGTCTTTAAGATCGAAGCCCAGCAGCACCGCCGCGGCCATGGCGAAGAAGATGCCGAACTGCGCCGCCGCGCCGAAGAGGAACATCTTCGGGTTCGAGAGCAGCGGCCCGAAGTCGATCATCGCGCCGATGCCGATGAACAGCAGCAGGGGGAGCGCCTCGCTCGCCTCGATCGTCGTCTCAAAGAGCCACTGGATGATGCCCTGGCTCTCGCCCACGCCCGCGACCATCTGGTTGAGAACGCCGGACATCGGCAGGTTGACGAGGATCGCGCCAAAGCCCATCGGCAGAAGAAGCGACGGTTCGTAGTCCTTTTTGATCGCAAGGTAGATGAGCAGCGCGCCGATCACATACATCACGCACTGCTGCCAGGTCACGGC
>CAKUBI010000016.1 GCA_934636865.1 uncultured Oscillospiraceae bacterium | reverse complement strand
GCCGTGAGGGATTCGAACCCCCGGCCTTCTGGTCCGTAGCCAGACGCTCTATCCAGCTGAGCTAACGGCGCATATCTCATATCGGACAACGGTGTTATACTACCACAGCTTTTCTGGAAATGCAAGCCCTAATTTCAAATTTTTGAAAAAATTTTTAAAAACCTGTCGGAATGGGTTTGACACCGCCTTTTCGCCTCGGTACAATAGGGCTGACAGATATTGATTTTAAGGAGCAAAACCATGGAAAACACTTTCAAAGGCAGTAAAGACTATGTAGCCAGCCCGGAGCTGATGAACGCGGTGAACATCGCCGTGGCGCTCAAAAAGCCGCTGCTCATCAAGGGCGAGCCGGGCACGGGCAAGACGATGCTCGCCCAGGCCGTGTCCGAGGCGATGGGCAAGAAGCTCATCATCTGGAGCGTCAAGTCCACGACCAAGGCGCAGGACGGCCTGTACGTCTACGACGTGGTGCAGCGCCTGTACGACAGCCAGTTCGGCACCTCCGGCGTGGACGATATCGCAAAGTATATCAAGCTCGGCAAGCTCGGCGAGGCCTTTTCCGCCGACGAGCAGGTCGTGCTGCTCATCGACGAGGTCGATAAGGCGGACCTTGAGTTTCCGAACGACCTTCTCTGGGAGCTCGACAAGATGGAGTTTTACATCCCCGAGACCAAGGAGACCATCAAGGCCAGGCACCGTCCCATCGTCATCATCACCTCGAACGCGGAAAAGGAGCTGCCCGACGCCTTCCTGCGCCGCTGCATCTTCCACTATATCGATTTTCCCGATCAGGAGCAGATGGAAAAGATCATCCGCGTCCACTTCGACAAGCTCGACGAGACGCTGCTCTCGCAGGCGATGCAGGCGTTCTACTATCTCCGCTCGATCGACTCGGTGGAGAAAAAGCCCTCCACGTCCGAGCTGGTGGACTGGATCCGCGCGCTCCAGCTTGCGGGCGTCGATACCGCGCGCATCGCGAAGGAGATCCCGTTCATCGGCGTGCTGCTCAAAAAGGACAAGGACATCTCGACCGTCCAGCGCCGCCTGAGAAGATAACGCGCCATGTTTACAGGATTTTTTTATCTTCTGCGCGCGCATGGCTTCCGCGTCAGCTTGAATGAATGGATGACGCTGATGGAGGGGCTGATGCTCAACCTGCAGCACGCCTCGCTTACGGGCTTTTACGAGCTCTGCCGCGCGGTGCTTGTCAAGTCCGAGGCGGACTACGACAAATTCGACCAGATCTTCCTTGAATACTTCGACGGCGTGCCCTATGAGGGGGACCTGCCCGAGGAGCTTATGAACTGGCTCAACCACCCGGAAAATGCGATTGAGGAGTTCCGCCGCTTCCTCAAAACGCAGGGCTATGAGGAAAAGACCATCGAGCAGATCCTCAAAATGTTCGAAGAGCGCCTCAGGGAGCAGACCGAGGAGCACAACGGCGGCTCGTACTGGATCGGCACGCGCGGCTATTCGAACTTCGGCAACAGCGGCCACAGCCCGCAGGGCATCCGCGTGGGCGGGCAGAGCATGTACCGCCGCGCCTTTCAAGTCGCGGGCGAGCGCAAATACCGCGACTTCCGCAAGGACAACGTCCTCGATATCCGCCAGTTCCAGATGGCCTTCCGCCTGCTGCGCCAGTACTCGGCGCAGACGATGGGGGAAAAGACCGAGTTCGACGTGGACGGCACCATCCGCGATACCTGCGACAACGCCGGCACGCTCTCCATCCGCTACAAGCGCCCGCGCCGCAACAGCGTCAAGGTGCTCATGCTGATGGACTCGGGCGGCTCGATGGAGTATTACTCCCGTCTCTGCTCCATGCTCTTTCAGGCGGCCAGGCAGTCCAACCACTTCAAGGAGCTGCACGTCTATTACTTCCACAACTGCATTTATTCAAGCGTTTACACCAACCCGCGCATGTGGCGCGAGCACGCCGTTTCGACCGACTGGATCCTGCAGAACTACGGCAGCGACTACAAGGTCATTCTGGTCGGCGACGCGCTGATGGACATGTACGAGCTGATGGAAAAGCGCTACGACTCGCGCACCGGCGAAGTGCGCTGGTCCGGCATGGACCAGATCAACCGCTTCCGCGAGCACTACGATCACCTCATCTGGCTCAACCCCGAGGAGCCGCCGCGCTATCGCGGCTACTGGGGCGAGAGCTACTTCCACATCGCCGACGCGGTGGACATGTTCCCCCTGACCGTGGACGGTCTCGAGCGCGGCATGAAAAAGCTGCTCGTGAACCGGTAAAACGAAGAAAAGAAGGCGGTATGTCAGTTATTTGAGAAAGCGGCAGGCAAAACCTGAATGACTATGAGTGCTGAGAGAACGAGAGGAGGGCTTTGACAAATGGCAGACAGGAAAAACCGGACGACGAAGGTGCTGGCGGCGGCGGTCGCGGTGCTGACGTTTGCGGCGGTGTTCCTTTATGTGAAGGGGAGCACGCCGCAGAAGATCAACGGCCTTCGCATCTATCAGACGGAGCCGTTCGTGCCGCAGGACGACGGCACGGCGCAGCGGGTGGATACCTACCTCTATGAAGCGCAGTTCATGCCCGGCGGCGAGGAGTTCTACATCAGGAAAACGGAGAACACGGACTGGGAATACCTGATGCAGGGAAGCTGGAGCTTTGTGGAAGGCAGCCTGAACGAGTTTCTGCTGACCGACAAGGAGAGCGGCCGCGGCGTGGTGGTCACGATCCGCGACAAGGACTTCTACTTCTATGACGAAGCGCGCGGAAAGATCGAGCACTTCATCCGCAAGAGCTGAGCGGAAGCAAAAGAGAAAAGAGGGGAGAGGGCCCTGCGGCCCTCTCCTTTTTTCATGGATTCCCTTGATTTCGTGGAAGAATATTGATATACTATTCCATTATTTTTAATTGCCCTGTTGGGAGGGAACGTGTATGGACAAAGCGAAGAAAAACGAGGTCATCCGCGCGGCGGCGGGCCGCATGGCGGAAATTTATAAGGAAGCGGAGATCCCCCTTTACGGCGACGCGCAGCGCATGCCCTCGCGCGACACGGTCATCGAGATCATCCGCGACTGCCAGAAGCTGCTTTTCCCGGTGTATTACGGCAACCGCGACCTTTTGAAGCTGCCGCCCGAGCAGTACGGCGCGCTTTTGATGGAGCACATCCACGAAAAGCTGACGAACCAGATCGCGCTGACGATGAGCGAGTGCGAGGAAAACTACGAGTGCGCCTACGATATCAGCAGCGGCTTTGTCAGCCGCCTGCCCGCCATTCAGGAGCTTTTGCTCAAGGACCTTGCCGCGAACTTTGACGGCGACCCCGCGGCCTACAGCATGGAGGAGGTCCTGCTCTCGTACCCAGGCATGTTCGCCATCTTCATCTACCGCATTGCGCACGAGCTTTATACGCGCAAGGTCGCGATGATCCCGCGCATGATGTCTGAGTTTGCTCACTCCCAGACCGGTATCGACATCAACCCCGGCGCGACGATCGGGGAATGCTTCTTCATCGACCACGGCACGGGCGTGGTCGTCGGCGAGACGAGCATCATCGGCGACAATGTCAAGCTCTATCAGGGCGCGACGCTCGGCGCGCTCTCGCCCGCGGGCATGCCGACGAACCCGAATGTCCGCCGCCACCCGAAGATCGGCAACAACGTTGTGATCTACGCGAACTCCACGCTGCTCGGCGGCGCGACGGAGATCGGCGACAACGTCATCGTCGGCGGCAACGCGTTCCTCACGTCCTCGGTCGAGCCGGATACCACCGTCAGCGTCAAAACGCCCGAGATGATCTTCCGCGGCAAGCGGCATAAGGAAGCATGATCCTGACGGAAAGCGCGCGTCTCCGTCTGCGGACGATGCGCCGCGGCGATCTGGACGAACTGTATACCCTGCTCTCGGACGCTGAGGTGATGCGCTGGCTGGAGCCGCCCTTTACGCGCAAACAGACCGAACGCTTTTTGGAGCAGGCCGGGCTTTCCGAGCCGCCGCTCATCTACGCCGCGGAGAGCGCGGCGGGGGAGTTTCTCGGCTATGTCATCTATCACGACTATGACGAGCGCAGCCGGGAGCTTGGCTGGGTGCTCAAGCGCTCCGCGTGGCACAAGGGCTATGCAGACGAAATGACGGACCTTTTGACCGCGCTTGCCCGGAGGGAGGGGGAGGACGCCGTGATCGAATGCGTTCCCGAACAGACCGTGAGCGCGCGTATCGCGCGCAGGCACGGCTTTTCCTTCGAGGGGCGCGCAGACGGCCTTGACGTTTACCGCCGGCACTGTAAAGAATAAAAATAAAGCGCTCTTCCGTTGGAAGAGCGCTTTATTTTTGAACTTAAAGAAGCAGCACGCCCGCATCCTCGCACAGCTTGCGCGTCTCGGCGTCCCACAGGGAGGCCTGGACCTCGCCGATGTGCGCCGTGCCGATCAGCAGCATGCAGAGACGGCTCTGGCCGATGCCGCCGCCCATCGTCAGGGGCAGCTCGCCGGCAAGCAGCATCTTGTGGAAGGGGAGCGCGCGGCGGTCGTCGCAGCCGGCGATGGTCAGCTGCGCGTCAAGAGACTGGGGATCGACGCGGATGCCCATGGAGGACACCTCGAACGCATGGCCGAGGACCTCGTTCCAGTAGAGGATATCGCCGTTGAGATCCCAGTCGTCATAGTCAGGCGCGCGGCCGTCATGCTTGATGCCGGACTTTAAGACCTTGCCTATCTGCATAACGAATACAACGCCCTTTTCCTTGCAGATGGCGTCCTCACGCTGCTTGGGCGTGAAGTCGGGATACAGGTCCTCGAGCTCCTGCGTGGTGATGAAAAACACGTCGCGGCTCAGCTTGGTGCGCAGGGAGGGGAAGGCAATGTTCAGCGCGTCGCTCGTCTCGCTGATGGCGCTGACGATATCGCGCACGGTGCGCTTGAGATACTCAACGTTGCGGTCGTCCGCGGAGATGACCTTTTCCCAGTCCCACTGGTCCACGTAGACGGAGTGGAGGTTATCGACCTCCTCGTCGCGCCGGATGGCGTTCATATCGGTGAACAGGCCCTTGCCGACGTTGAACTCGTAGCGCTTGAGTGCCAGACGCTTCCACTTGGCCAGCGACTGCACGACCTGCGCGTTCGTGCCGACATCGGGGATATCGAAGGACACGGGACGCTCCACGCCGTTTAAGTTATCGTTCAGACCGGAATTTTCATCCACGAACAGCGGAGCGGACACGCGACGAAGATTGAGCGCATTGCTCAGATTCACCTGGAAATTACTCTTGATGAATTCAATGGCGCGCTGCATTTCATATACAGACAGCGGGGTGTGGTAGTTCTGAGGGATGTAGGATTTACTCATCGGGTCTCACTCCTTGTTGAAAAATATGCACTTATTATAAATATGCGTATTAGAATTTACAATAGTGAATTTTGAAGGAATTCGGCTTGCAAAATGGAAAAATTTTGGTGACACAAACAGCAATGCAGAAGAAACTTAATTCTTTTGCCCGTTGCATTCTGAAAGCATGCGTGATAGACTGCATAATGAGATAAAATGGAGATAGGAGGCCCTTTCATGAAAACTCTGCTGAAGGGCGCGGATATCCTGCTGCGCGGGGCGGACGGCTATGAAACGCTGCGCGGCGCTTACCTCGGCGTCAACGGAACTGCGATCGACTACATCGGCCCAGAGCGGCCGCAGACGGCATACGACACGGAAAAGGACATGACCGGAAGACTCCTGATGCCGGGACTTATCAACTGCCACAGCCACATCGCCATGACGCTCATGCGCGGCATCGGCAGCGGGCTTCCCCTGCAGGACTGGCTCTTCAAAGCCATCTTTCCCATCGAGGACAGGCTCGTGCGCGAGGATATCGCGGCGGCGAGCCGCTTTGCCCTGCTTGAGATGATCGCGGGCGGCACCACGAGCTTTTCCGACATGTACTTTTTCCCGGAGGAGACCGTCCGGGCCGTCGAGGAGGCGGGCATCAAGGCGAACCTCAACCGCTGCGTGCAGTGCTTCGACGAAAATCAGACCGTGGAGCAGAACACGCAGATCCCCGAATCGCTTGCGCTTTTTGAAAAATACCACGGCGCGGCGGACGGACGCATCCGCATTGACTTTTCCATCCACGCGGAGTATACCTGCAAGAGCCATATCGTCAGGGCCTACAGCGAACTCTGCCGCGAAAAGGGCGGGCGCATGCACATCCACCTTGCCGAGACCGCGCGTGAGCAGCGCGAGTGCATCGAGCGCTACGGCAAAACGCCGACGGAGTGGTTTGAGTCCCTCGGCACGTTCGATTCGCCCACGGCGGCGGCGCACTGCGTCGCCGTGACGGAGCACGACATGGACATTTTGAAGGCCCGCGGCGTCAGCGTCGTCCACAACCCCACGTCGAACTTAAAGCTCGGCAGCGGTTTTGCGCCCATCCGCGCGATGCTCGATAAGGGCATCAACGTGGCGCTCGGCACCGACGGCACGGCCAGCAACAATAACCTCAACATGTTTGAGGAGATGCACCTTGCCGAGATCATGCACGACGGCTACCACAACGACCCCACGCTCATCTCCACGCAGGAGGTGCTCGACATGGCAAGCGTCAACGGCGCAAAATTACAGGGCCGCGATGACACAGGCGTGCTGGCGGCCGGCAAAAAGGCCGATATCATCGCCATCGACATGACAAAGCCCCACCTTTACCCCAATTTCGACACGCCGGCGCTGCTCACGTGCTCGGCGCAGGCGGGCGACGTTTGCATGACGATGGTAGACGGCAGAATTTTATATGAAAACGGCGAATTCAGGACGCTGGACGAGGAAAAGGTGCGCGCGGATATGAAGCGCGCCGTCGGGCGCCTTTACAGAAAGTGAGAGAGAATAATGGAGAGAGCGGATAAGGATCTCGCTTTCCTGCTGCGCTACGAAAACGTCGCGTGGTTCGATGGCGGCGAGGTCAGAATACTGGACCGGCGCGTGTACCCGGCGGAGGTCGAATTCGTCACCTGCCGCACCCATCAGGAGGTCGCGCAGGCCATCACCGACATGGTGACGCAGAGCGCCGGACCCTACACCGCCGTGCCGATGGGCATGGCGCTTGCGGCATGGGAATGCCGCGGCAAAACGGCGGCGGAGCAGATGGAATACCTCAAAAAAGCGGCGTACACCATCTCCCACGCGCGCCCCACGACGCAAAAGCGCATGGGCCTTTTATGCGATATCTGCTTAGAGGAAGCCGAACGCGCGCTGGCCGCGGGCGAAAACGTGGCCGAGGCCATCAAAAATAAGACCGTCGAACTCAACAACGTGCGCTATGACCGGATGGCGAAGATCGGCTCGTATCTTGTCGATATGTTCCCCGACCGCGGCACGGTGATGACGCACTGCTTTGCCGAGACCATCGTCGGCACGATGCTGCGCGAGTGCCGGAATCGCGGCAAGGAAATCCGCCTGTTCTGCCCGGAGACGCGTCCGTATTTTCAGGGCGCGCGGCTGACGGCGTCGGTCTGTCACGACATGGGCTTTGACGTGACGGTCATCTCCGACAATATGCCCGCCTTTGTTATGCAGAACGAAAAGGTGGACGTGTTCACCACGGCGGCGGACGCCATCTGCTGCGACGGGCATGTGGTCAACAAGGTCGGCACCTTCCAGAATGCCATCGTCGCGAAGTATATGGGCATCCCGTACTTTGTCACCGGCGCGCCCGATCAGGGGCACGAGACGGTGGAGAGCGTCCACATCGAGATGCGCGATCCGAACTTTACCTTACAGGCCATGGGCGTGCGCACGGCGATGGAGGGTGTGAAGGGTTATTACCCCGCCTTCGACATTACGCCGCCGCACCTCGTCTCCGGCGTTGTGACGGACCTTGGCATTTATTCTCCTTACGATCTGCACCGCTATTTTACCGACGGCAGCATCGGCAAGGACAACCTGGTGATTTAAGATGGAACAAAATCTGGACTTTCTTCGTCAGGAGATCGTGGACAAGTCGCTTGAGGCCTTCCGCGAGGGGCTTTTTTCCGGCACCAGCGGCAACATGAGCTGCCGCGTCGCGCCGGACGAGATGCTCATCACGCCGACCAGCGTGCGCTACGACGTGCTGCGCGCGCGGGACATCGTGCGCATGAAGCTTGACGGTACGGTGCTTGAAGGGAAATTGCAGCCCTCGAGCGAGTGGCGCATGCACGCGGCGGTGTACGAAGCCTACGGCGAAGTGAACGCCGTGTTCCACACGCACTCGCCCTATGCGACGGCCTTCGCCGTCGTGCGCAGGAGCATCCCCGCGGTGCTGATCGAGTCGCGTATCTTTCTCGGCGGCGACGTGCGCTGCGCGGATTATGCCGCGCCCGGCACGAAGGCGGTCGGGCTGAACGCCGTTCCCGCGCTGAAGGACCGCGGCGGCTGCACGCTTGCCAACCACGGCGTGCTCGCCGTGGGTAAGGACCTTGCCCAGGCGTATCTCCGCGCGGAATATATCGAGGACGTCGCCAAGATCTACACGTATTCCAAAGCCATCGGCATGCCGGTGGCGCTTGATACACTCTAAAATACCCTGCGCGTGGGCGCAGAAGGAGAACTGCCAATGAAAAGCTTCCTGAAAAACGACAGGATCCTCGTGATCCTCGCCCTGATCGGGCTGCTCGCCTCGCTCGTGCCGCTTTTTAACCGCGTGCAGACGGAGGAGAGCAACAAGTACTACGACTATGTCCTCGACTATTCGAGCGTGCGCTCCATGGCGCGCCAGTCCGCGCAGACCGAGGACGAATGGCTCGACCTGTTCCGCTCGCTCGGCGTGGACAAGGCCGCGCTCAGCGAGGCCAGCGCCCTCAACCTGCACGACAACGCGGCCATTCCCGTGCATGCGATGACCGTGAAGAAGGCGGCGGAGAGCTACGGCTGGGAGGAGCGCTATCCCACCGTGGTCGCGCAGTGGCTGCGCGAGAGCACCGACGTGAGCGACGCGATCATCTGGACCGACACCGCCGCGGGCTACGAGTGGATGCTCAATGCCTTTGAGACCCGCTTTGAGGACTTTGAGGCCAAGACCTATCTCGAGGGCGAACACGGCTTCATCCTCATCCAGCAGCAGAAAAACGGCATGAAGGGCGAGAAGCTGCTCGACCTGCGCTTGGGTATCTGGCCGGAGACGGCGGCGCTGCTCGAGCGCCACGGCTATCAGATCATCCCGCGCACCGTGACCGTGGAGGATATGAACGGCACCCGCTTTGCCGAGGAATACATCAAGGTCCTCGAGCATTACAACGCGCCGTACTTCATGAACAACGGCGAGGAGCTCGTCGGCTATGAGAGCGACGAGGGCAAGCAGCTGCTCACCGACTACCTCAACGGAAGCGGCGCGAGCATCGCCATGATGGAGCAGAACGACCAGAGCCAGAACCTTACCTGGCCCGGCATCGAGGAGCTGCTCGACAACACGGGCTATCGCGGCATCCGCGTGTTCAACGAGTGGGCCTATATCCAGAACCGCTATGCCTACTGCGGCTACGAAGGCCCCGAGGAGATCACCAACACCTTCTTCCGTGCCATCGCCGAGCGCAACTGCAAGGTCATCTTCCTCAAGATGATCCTCGACCCGGACTGCGACGTGAGCTGGGACGCCGACGAGCGCGAGTGGGTCTATATCACCGACCCCGCCGACTATGAAAAGATGCTCAATGACCTTGACGCGCGCCTTGCGCCGCTCGGCTATACGCGCGGTACCGTGCCGGCGATGGCGCTCAAATCATCTCCTGCCGTGCTCAAGATCGTGCAGGGCATCGGCACGGCGGCGGCGCTGGTGCTGCTGTTCGACCTGTTCTTCCGCATCGGCAATCGCTGGCGCATGCTCCTGCTCGTGCTCGGCGCGCTGGGCTTTGCGGGGCTTGCGGTGCTGAGACCTTCGCTCTACCGCCTGATCCTTTCGATGTCCGGCGGCATCGTGATGCCGTCGCTGGCGGCGGTGGGCCTTTGCCGCGTGCTGCTCGAAAAGCGCCGCGCGGAGCCGCAGACGAAGTTCGGCAAAGTCCTCGGCTATACGCTGGGCGTTTCTGCCCTGACGATCCTGACGGCGTTCTGCGGGTCGCTGCTCGCGACCTCCGCGCTCTCGCAGCTTTCCTACATGATCGAGATCGACCTTTACCGCGGCGTGAAGATCATGCAGCTCATCCCCATCGGCCTTTTCGTGCTGGCCTATCTGCTTGTCTACGCCTATGAGGAGACCGGCGCGCGCGAGGCGGTGCTCGCCCATGTGGGGCCGCGCGGCGAAAAGGGCCGCGTCAAGCGCTTCAACGCCTATTTTGCCGGGCTGATGCAGACGCCCATGAAGCTTGGCTGGTTCCTCGCCGTGGTGGTGCTCGCGGTCGCGGCGGTCTTTGTGCTGCTGGTATTCATTTACTATATGTACCGCACCGGCAACTCCACGACCACGTCGGCAAGCGAGCTTGCCTTCCGCAACTTCCTTGAAAACACGCTCATCGCCCGTCCGCGCACGAAGGAGATGCTCATCGGCTGGCCGATGCTGATGCTCTTCGCCTGGTCGCTGCGCCGCGGGATGCGCTTTTTGCCCATGGCCTTCGGCCTTGGCATGACCATCGGCCTTGTGAGCGTGGTCAACACGTTCCTGCACATCCGCACGCCGCTGCTGCTGAGCCTTCTGCGCACCGGCTGGGGCATCCTCTTCGGCCTTCTCATCGGCATTGCCGCGGTGGTCGCTGCAGAGCTCATTTACCGTCTTGTGCGCAGGTTCTGCGGGGTGAAGAATGTATAATATTCTGATCTCGGGCTATTACGGCTTCGACAACATCGGGGATGAGTCCATCCTGCGCACGCTCGTCTCCTCGCTGCGCGAGCATATCCCCGGCTGCTCGCTTACGGTGCTCTCGCACAACCCTGCCTCCACGCGCGAAAAGTACGGCGTCGAGGCGGTGGAGCGCATGTCGCCGATGGCGATCCTGCGCGCGGTGAAGCAGTGCGACATGCTCATCTCCGGCGGCGGCAGCCTTTTGCAGGACGTGACGAGCAGCAAGAGCCTGCACTACTACCTTTCGATCATCCGCTGCGCGGAATTCTTCCATAAAAAGGTGTTCATCTACTCGCAGGGCATCGGGCCGATCGACCGGCCTGTGAACCGCCGCGCCGCGGCCAGGGCGCTCAAGCGGGCCGACGGCATCGTCGTGCGAGACGAGCGCTCGGCGCGCCTTTTAGAGGAGATCGGCATCGCGCGCGACAAGGTCACCATCACGGCCGACCCCGTCATCCGCATGAAAAAGCCGGGCAGCGACGTGGGCGCGGAGATCCTGCATAAGGCGGGCGTGACGCTGGACGGCCGGCTGACGGTCGGCTGGGCCATCCGCGAAAAGGACAAGGACAGCCGCTTCGTCGCGGAGATCCTGCACTCGATCCGCGCGCTCAAGGAAGCGTACAACGCCCAGTCCGTGCTCATTCCCTTCCACTATGAGGAGGACGGCGAGGTCTGCCGCCATATCGCGAGCCAGCTGAGCGACGACACGGCGGTGTGCCTGAATGAAAAATACCTCTCCGAGGATATGCTTTCCATCATCGGCAACATGGATATGCTCGTGGGCGTGCGCCTGCATTCGCTCATTTACGCGGCCATCATGGGCGTGCCGCTCATCGGCATCTCGTATGACCCCAAGTGCACGGCGTTTTTGAACTCCGTGGGGCTCGACAAGCTCAGCACGAAGGAGAGCTTCACCGAAGAGCTCTTCCTGCCGGAGGCCAGGCGCGTGCTCGAAAAGGGGGAGGAGCAGGTCCGGTGCGTGGAAGCGCACATGGAGGAGCTTTCGCGAAAGCTCGACACCAACGAGGAAATGATCTGCGCGATCATGGAGAAATCGAGGAAACATAGCATGCAAGACCCTCAGAAGAACAACGACAAAAAGGAAAAGTCCGGCGTCCGCACGGCGGGCGCGATCAGCCTCGTCTTTCTGCTCACGCTGTTTGCAAAGCTGCTTGGCGTGGTGCGCGAGATGATGCAGGCCAACATCTTCGGCACGGGCGTGGACGCGGACCTTTACACCGCGTCCTATAACTCAACGCTCTACCTCTTTACAACGATGTGCTACGCGCTGTGCATCGCGGCGGTGCCGATCTTGACCAAGGAATTCGCCGCCGACCGCAAACGCGGCGAGCGGGCGGCCAACAACCTCATGACCGTCACGCTGCTCGGTTCGCTTGCCGCGGTCGTGCTGTGGCAGATCTTTGCCTCCACACCGCTCGTCGGCGCGATCTGGGATCTGGAAGCAAGCGAGCTGCCCCGTCTTGCGGGCTACATCCGCATCATGGCCTGCGCGCTGCCGGTCGTGGCGGCGGCGTACCTGAACGTCGCCATCTTCCAGGCGACGGACCACTATGAGCTTCAGGGCAGCATGAGCATTCCGTACAACGCCTTCCTCGCGGTCTTCCTGCTGACGCTCGGCGCGAAGTGGGGCATCAGGGGCGTGGTCATCGCAAGCTCGTGCGCATGGCTTTTACAGCTGGCCATGAGCATCCCGTATGCGAGAAAGGAACATTATGTCTACCACCTGATGCTCGACCGCAAGGCCGATTATGTCGGCACCTACTTCAAGACCGCGCTCGTCACGGTCCTGACGACGTCCGTGTTCCTGTTCTGCTACCTTATCGACACGGCGACCGCCACCGCGCTCAACGACAGCGCCGTGAGCGCCTTCTACTATGCCGACAAGCTCTTCACGCCGCTCACGACCAGCGTGCTCTACAGCATCAGCGCGGTCATGTTCCCGCGCTTCAACCGCGAGTTTACGAAGGAGGATTCGAAGGGCTACCTCGGCTACATCTGGAACGTGACGGAAAACACGCTGCTCTTTATCCTGCCGGTCTGCGCGATGATGTGCGCCTTCGGCACGGATATCATCCGCGTCATCTTCGAGAGCGGCAGCTTCACCGCCGAATCGACCGAGATGACGGGCAGCATCTTTGCCCGCTACGCGCTCGGCATGAGCGCCTTCGCCGTGCTCGACCTTCTCAATAAGGCCTACTACGCGATGAAAAAGACGCTCGTGCCCCTGCTCATCAATCTGGGCGTTCTGGTGCTGAACGTGATCCTCAACCGCGTGTTCTACACCGACACCGGCGTTGCCGCGGCAACGTCGATCGCGCTGACGATCGGCGCGGCCGCGATGACCGTCCAGCTCTTCCACGGCACGAAGATCGTGCGCCTTGTCCCACTTATCAAGGGCCTTGCCGCCACAGCGGCGATGTCGCTCGTGCTCTGCGGCGGGCACGCGCTGCTTGTCACGGCGGACGACAGCAAGCTGATGCTCGTCGTCAAGTGCGGCCTCACGGGCGTTGTGGGCTGCGTGGTGTATGTCGCGGTCAGCCTGCTGCTCAGACAGCCGGTCATCGCCGACACGATCAAAAAGTTCAGGAAGTAAAAAGAAAAGGCCTGACCGGCGGTCGGGCCTTCCTTTTTTGATTGTTATCCCTGCCGCTTTTTGAACGTCAGATACCCCTCGAGCATCAGGCTCGCGGCCACGGCGTCAACGGTCTTTTTGCGCTCTTTGGCGCGCTTGCCGTTGTTCAGAAGGATGTTGTGCGCGTCCACGGTCGTGCGGCGCTCGTCCCAGAGCGTGACGGGGAGGGCTGCCGCCTCGCGCAGCAGCTCCGCGAAGCCCTCGGCCTTTTCCGCGCGGGGACCGCGCGTGCCGTCCATGTTGAGCGGGTGGCCGAGCACAAGCTCGCTCACCTCATGCTCGCGGATGAGCGGCAGCAGCTTTTCAATGACCGCCTCGGGCCGGTAAGCGGTGATGACGGTCGAAAAGCCTGTGAGCGTGAGCGTGCGGTCGGAGATCGCGACGCCGGTGTGCGCGTCGCCGTAGTCGATGGCCATGATCTTCATATCAAATGCCTCCTGCATATTTCCTGATGGACAGCATACAGGATTTTTCCCGGAAAAGCAAGCGCGGGGCGGGGAAGTGGATGCGCCAAAAGCGAAAATGGGCGCCAGGCGGGGCGGGAGGGAAGAAAAGACACGGAAAGCGTGCAAAAAGACGCGGATTTTCTGCAAAAAGGTTCAAAAAGTGCTTGACGGATGGACATCCCGTGTGGTATCATCTTACTTACCTGTGAAAGAGGGCTTTCTTTTCGCGCGCTTTTGCTTCTCGGCGCGCCGGGGAAGCACCCCTTAAATTTGAAAGCAGGGAGGCAATCGCCAGCACCGTGCCCCCTGGGCAAACGGGGCTGAGTAAATAAGGAGGTGCCGTTAGATGCGCATTAAGATCACGCTCAGATGCAACGAGTGCAAGCAGAGAAACTACAACACGATGAAGAACAAGAAGAACACCCCGGACAAGCTTGAGCTGAACAAGTACTGCCCCTTCTGCAAGAAGCACACCGTCCACACCGAAACCAAGTAATTAGGAAAGGCTGTTGAAACATGGCAGAAGAAAAGAAGAAAAAGGACCGCGCCAAATGGTTCCGTGAAATGAGAAGCGAACTGAAGAAGGTCGTGTGGCCCACTGCATCCACCACCGCGAAGAACACCGGCACCGTGCTGCTGTGCTCCCTCGCCGTCGGCGCCTGCATCTGGATCTTCGACTATGTCGCCGTTTCCGCAGTTCACCTGCTGATCGGCCTCGCGGGTTAACAGGAGAGCAGTCATGGCTGATAACGCTAAGTGGTATGTCGCGCATACCTACTCCGGCTATGAGAACGCAGTCAAGACCGCCATCGAAAAGTTCGTCGCCAACCGTCATCTGGAGGATAAGATCCTCGATATCCAGATCCCGCTGGAAACCGTCACGGAAGTGACCGATTCGGGCGATATGAAGGAAGTCGAGCGCAAGGTCTTTCCGGGCTACGTGCTCGTCAAGATGGTCATGACGGACGACACCTGGCATCTGATCCGCAACATTCGCGGTGTGACCGGCTTTGTCGGCACTGCGAACAATGAACCCATCCCCCTCACGGAGGAGGAAGTCCTGGCCCTCGGCATGGAGCGCCGCGAGATCGTGGTGCGCTACAATGTCGGCGATCAGGTCAAGATCACCGACGGCCCGCTTTCGTCCTTCCTCGGCACGGTCGAAGAGATCGACGCAGAGAAGAACAGAGTGTGCGTGGTCGTGTCCATGTTCGGACGCGAAACGCCGGTCGAGCTCGAGCTCGATCAGGTCGAAGTGGTGGAACCGTAATCACCGCCAAAAGCGATGAGCCGCAAACGCGGCAAACGTGGGAGAGACGGAAAACGTCTCGCCAAGGGCGGCCGGAATCGCCGGCCGTTACCACATCAATATTAAGGAGGTGCCTCTCATGGCACAGAAGATCACCGGTTACGTTAAGCTGCAGATCCCTGCAGGCAAAGCAACTCCCGCACCCCCCGTTGGCCCCGCGCTCGGTCAGCACGGCGTCAACATCGCTGCGTTCACCAAGGAATTCAACGAGCGCACCAAGAATGACATGGGCCTTATCATCCCCGTCGTCATCACGGTGTATGCCGACCGTTCCTTCTCCTTCGTCACCAAGACTCCTCCCGCTGCGGTCCTGATCAAGAAGGAGTGCAACATCGAGTCTGGCTCCGGCGTCCCCAACAAGACCAAGGTCGCCACCATTTCCAAGGCTTCCGTCCAGAAGATCGCTGAGATGAAGATGCGTGACCTCAACGCGAGCACGCTCGAGTCCGCGATGAGCATGATCGCCGGTACCGCACGCTCCATGGGCGTTGTCGTCGAAGAATAAGGAGGGTGTGAACAATGTTTAGAGGTAAAAAGTATCAGGACGCTGCAAAGCAGATCGAAAAGAATACGCAGTATGACGCCGCAGAGGGCTTCGGCCTGATCTGCAAGACCGCTTCCGCGAAGTTCGACGAGACCGTCGAGCTGCACGTCAAGCTGGGCGTTGACTCCCGCCACGCCGACCAGCAGGTCCGCGGCGCCATCGTCCTCCCCAACGGCACGGGCAAGAACGTTCGCGTTCTTGTTTTCGCCAAGGGCGACAAGGCCGAGGCTGCCAAGGCTGCCGGCGCCGACTATGTCGGCGAGATGGACCTCGTCGAGAAGATCCAGAAGGAAAACTGGTTCGACTTTGACGTCGTCGTCGCTTCCCCTGACATGATGGGTATGGTCGGCCGTCTCGGTAAGGTCCTGGGCCCCAAGGGCCTGATGCCCTCCCCGAAGGCCGGTACCGTCACGCCCGACGTTGCCAAGGCCGTTCAGGAGTCCAAGGCCGGTAAGGTCGAGTACCGTCTCGATAAGACCAACATCATCCACTGCCCCATCGGCAAGGTCTCCTTCGGCCCTGAGAAGCTCACCGAGAACTTCAACGCGCTCATGGGCGCGATCATCAAGGCCAAGCCCGCCGCTTCCAAGGGCCAGTATATCAAGTCCTGCGTCGCCGCCTCCACCATGGGCCCCGGCGTCAAGATGAACACCGCGAAGATCTAAAAAGATCCCGCAGAAACGCGATATTTGGGGTTGACAATCCTGCCGGCCCTGGATATAATATCAGAGCGTTCCAAAGACAGCAGGTGAGGCTTGCCTCATAAATCCTGCCGAGGATGGCAAACAGTGATTGATTGCTTTACCGTCCTCATGTCCGCATGAGGACGGTTTCCTTTTTAGAACGCCTCTTTTCCCCTGGCACGCGAGGCGTGCCGCAAAATCCAACGGAGGTGAAATCAAGAAAATGCCTAACGCAAAAGTTCTGTCTGAAAAGCAGGCGATCGTGGCTTCCCTGACTGAGAAGCTGCAGGGCGCGGCTGCCGGCGTCATCGTTGATTACAAGGGCATCACCGTCGCGGAGGACACTGCTCTCCGTGCCGAGTGCCGTAAGAACGAGGTCGAGTATGCGGTCGTCAAGAACACCCTGCTCCGCTTTGCTTTCAACAACGTCGGCCTCAATGAGCTCGATGATCAGCTGAACGGTACCACTTCTCTGGCCATCGCCGCCGATCCCGTCGCGCCCGCGCGCGTGATCGCCGACTACGCCAAGAAGCTCAACGGTAAGTTCGAGATCAAGGGCGGCTTCATGGAGGGCAAGGTCGTTGACATGGCCACCATCAACGCGCTGGCCGCGATCCCCGCGCTGCCCGTCCTGCAGGCGCAGGTCCTGGGCACCATGCTGGCTCCCATTTCGGGTCTTGCCTGCGTCCTCAAGCAGATCGCCGAGAAGAACGGCGCTCCCGCCGAGGAAGCTTCCGCAGAGTAATCGTCTGCACCCAACCACTAAACTAAAACAAATATCTTAATCAGGAGGATCATTACAATGAGCGAGAAAGTTACCGCTATGATCGAAGAAATCAAGGGCCTTACCGTCCTGGAGCTCTCTGAGCTCGTCCACGCGCTCGAGGAAGAGTTCGGCGTTTCCGCTGCCGCTATGGCTGCTCCCGCTGCCGGCGCTGCCGCTCCCGCTGCCGAGGAGAAGACCGAGTTCGACGTCGTCCTCGCCGGTTTCGACGCTGCTGCCAAGATCAAGGTCATCAAGGCTGTCCGCGAGATCGCCGGTCTGGGCCTGGCCGAGGCCAAGGCTTTCGTCGAGTCCGCTCCGAAGGCCATCAAGGAAGGCATCTCCAAGGACGACGCCGAAAACATCAAGAAGCAGCTCGAAGAGGCTGGCGCAAAGGTCGAGGTCAAGTAATTTACCCCTTCCGCTTGCAGAAATTGATTTTCGGAAAAAGACCGTGTCTGAAAAGACACGGTCTTTTTTTGCGGAAAAGTGCCGGGAGGACGCTTTTTTCCTTGCAATACGGCGCGCGGCATGCTATGATATGACTGATCGAATAAATCGGTCAAAAAGTTTGCGGCGAGGGGAGAACACAGCGATGGCATTTTCCGCCGAAGAAAACGAAGCGATCCGCAGGAGCCTTCTGGACGAGGCGCGCCGCTGCGCCGTGACGCTGGGGCTTCGCAAAACGTCGGTCGAACAGCTGACGGAGGCCGCGGGCATTTCCAAGGGCCTTTTTTATAAGTACTTTCCCTCGAAGGAGCTGCTCTTTTTCGAGGTGCTGGAGGATATCCACATGGAGATCTATCAGGTGGCCGAGCAGGCGCTGGAGGAGGGGAAGGATCTCGTCCCGGCGGAGCGCATCGCGCATGCGCTGCTGACGGCCTGCAAGCGCCTGACCGAGATCGGCGCGATGAAGTTCATCGAGGAGGACGCGGCGTATCTGCTGCGCCGCATCCCCGCGCAGGTGAAGGCGGAGCACTACCACGACGACGAGGTGCACATCCGCGCGCTGCTGGAGGAAAGCGGGCTGACGCCGCGCGGCGGCATGGCGCTGGCGGCGGCGACGATCCGGGGCCTGATCCTGACGGTGTCGCACCAGGACCAGATCGGGCCGCTGTATCCCGCCGTGCTGGAAACGCTGACGCGCGGCGCGTGCGAGGAAATGTTTCCCAAGGAATGAAAGGCTGCCGCAGGGCGGCTTTTCCAAAGTATGTCGGTTAGATAAAACTAACTTGCGAAGGGGGTGAGCGTATGAGAGTGCTGGAATACGGAAGGAAGCAGCGGAAAACGCTGCTGTTTCTGCCCTGCACGGCGGAGCCGGAGTGGGCGTTCACCGCGTCGGTGACGCTGCTGGCGCAGAATTACCATGTGATGCAGATCGTCTACGACGGCCACGGCGGAACGGACGAGGACTTCCTCTCCGTGGAGCACACGGTGGACGAGGTGACGGACTGGCTGTGCGGTCATGGCATCACCGCGCTGGACGCGGCCTACGGCTGCTCGCTCGGCGGCGCGTGCCTGACGCGTCTGCTCGCGCTGGGCGAGATCCGGGTAGAGCGCGCCATCATCGACGGCGGTATCACGCCGTATCAGCTGCCGCTGCCGGTGCGCGGCGCGATCTGCCTTGCGGACGTGCTGGGCTTCAAACTCCTCGCGGGCAGCCGGAAGCTTCTGGAGGCGGCCTATCCGCCGGAAAAGTTCACCCTGCCGGGGCATGATCCCGTGAAGGAATACGACGCGCTGGCGGCGTACCTCAAGACCTACTCGGGCCGCACCATCCGCAATATCTTCTGGTCGGCGAATAACTTCGCGCTGCCCAAAGCGCCCGCGCAGACGCCCTGCTGCCTGATCTACTGGTACGGCGACGAGGAGAAAAAGGCCCGGCGCGGCAATATCCGCTTCATCAAGCGGTATTTCCCGCACGCGCGCACGCGCGGCATTCCCAAGGTAGGGCATGCGGAGCTTGTGATGCTCCACCCGCAGGAATTCTACCGGCGGGTGACGGAATATCTGACACACGTCCCGTGCTTTGGGCGGCAGGAGAGCGCGCCGCCCGTGACGCAGGGCGAAAAGAATTGAAGGGGAAAGCAATATGTCCAGACAGGCGACGGAATTCCAGAAAAAGGAAATGAGCAGGATGTACCGCGGCAAGGAGATCTTCAAGCCGCTGAACACCGGCTGGGTCGATGAGCACGTGGCCTGCGTGCGCGAGTGGGTGGCGAACATCTTCTTCTACCGCAAGGGTGAAACGACTGTTATGATCGATGCGGGCTACAACTATGACCGTCTCGAGGAGAAGATGGGCTGGCTCGGCATCGACCCGAAGTCCATCCGCCATATTCTCATCACGCATCAGGACACCGACCATGTCGGCGCGGTGGAGGCCGACAGCCCCGGCCTGTTCCGGGACGCGACGCTTTACGTCGGCGAGATCGAGAACCGCTACCTCACCGGCGAGGTGCGGCGCAGGGTGATCTATCATCTCTACAAGCTGCCGCAGGTGACGATCAACAACGAAAAGGTGCTGCTGCGCGGCGGTCAGGTGTTCGACATCGACGGCATCCGGATCGAATGCTTCCTCGTCCCGGGCCACACCTGGGGACATATGGTGTATCTCATCGATGACAAATACCTCTTCACGGGCGATACCATCTGGTTCGGCGCGGACGGCGGCTACAGCTTTATTTCCGCGCTGGCGGAGGACAATAAGCTTGCTGTGAAGTCGCTTGCGGCGCTGGAGCAGAAGCTGCGCGCCCGCGGCCTGCGCCCCGTCATCCTGACGGGGCACACGGGCTGGACGGACGACCTTTACTTCGCCTTTGCCCACCGCGACAAGCTCTGCTCGCCGTTCAGGAAAAAGGTGCACGACCCGAACGCGCCCTACGACGCCTACGACGAGTCGGACGACACGGAGGAAAAGGCGAAAAGCGAGCGGCTCAAAAGTGTTGTGCCGGTGAAGGCCTGAGCGCCGCGGACAAAAAAGGAAGAATTGCACGCGCCCGGAAGAATCTCTTCCGGGCGTGCTTTTGTGCGCGGCAGAAAAACGAAAAAGCGCGTGAAGAAGTGTCGGAAAAGCTTGACAATTGCCTGCGGGGGCTTTATGATGGATAAGAATTCTGCCGTACAGAGACTTTGGTTTGTGTGATGTGTGCAGAAAATCCAAAACAAACAGGCGGACGGATCGCGCGGGCCCTGAGCGCTTGCGCGGTCTTTTTTTCACTGGGATGGGAGAGCGCATGAAAAATACCAGGAACTTTGCGAGCCGCTGGGGCTTTATTTTAGCGTCGGTCGGCTCGGCCGTCGGCATGGCGAACGTGTGGGGCTTTCCCAACAAGCTCGGCAGCAACGGCGGCGGGGCGTTTCTGCTGATCTACCTGCTGTTCATTTTCATTTTCAGCTACGTGGGCCTGCCCGCGGAGTTTGCCATGGGCCGCCGCGCGGCCACCGGTACGCTCGGCGCGTATGAAAAGGCATGGGCCACGCGCGGAAAGAGCATGGGCCGGGCCGGGGGACTGCTCGGCTGGCTGCCGCTCGCAGGCTCGCTTTGCATCGCGCTCGGCTATGCGGTCATCGTGACGTATATTTTAAAGGCGCTCGTGGATTCGCTCCTCGGCACGCTGATGACGGCGGACACCGCCGAGTGGTTCGGTGCGTTTTCCTCCACGCCGTATTCCGTCATCCCGTACCACGTTATCGTGGTCGTGGGCACGCTTCTGACGCTGTACCTCGGCGCGCACAGCATTGAAAAGACCAACAAGATCATGATGCCGCTCTTTTTCATCATCTTCGTTATCCTCGCGGTGCGCGTGGCGCTGCTGCCGGGCGTGAGCGAGGGCTACCGCTTCATGTTCACGCCGCGCTGGGAAGCGCTCAAGGACCCGATGATCTGGATCTGGGCGATGGGGCAGGCGTTTTTCTCCCTGTCCGTCACAGGCAGCGGCATGATCGTGTACGGCGCGTACCTCTCAAAGAATGAGGATGTGGTTGGCGTGGCGCAGCACACGGCGTTTTTCGACACCATCGCCGCCGTGGTCGCGGCGCTCGTCATCATCCCGGCGTGCTTTTCCTACGGGCTGGACGTGGGCGCGGGGCCGAGCCTGCTGTTTGTCACGCTGCCGACCATTTTGCAGGATATCCCGATGGGCCGCCTGTTCGCCGTGATCCTCTACCTTGCGATGATCTTCGCGGGCGTGAGCTCGCTGCAGAACATGTTCGAGGCCGTGGCGGAATCGCTGCTGCATAAGTTCCCGCGCCTCAGCCGCACGGCGGTGCTGGCGATCCTGTGCGTGCTGTGCCTCGGCATCGGCCTTTTCATGGAGCCGATCGACAAGTGGGGCCCGTGGATGGACCTCGTTTCCATCTACATCATCCCCATCGGCGCAACGCTTGGCGCGATCTCGTGGTTCTACGTGATGAAGAAGGACGAGCTGCTTGCTGCCGTGAACACCGGCAGCAAAAAAGAGCGCGGCGCGCTGTGGTACAGCGTGGGCCGCTTCGTCTATGTGCCGCTCGCGGTCATTCTGTGCTGCGTGGCGCTGTTCAAGCACGTGGCGTTCTGAAACATGCAGAAGGGAAGGGCCTGTGAGCGGGCCCTTCCTATTGTTACAAAAAGATGTTGACAAATCAACATTGCTGCGCTATGATAAGCGAGCTTGTTGATTTGTCAACATTGTATTTTCAAAAGGAGGACCGCCTCATGGAGGAGCGTTTCGAGACCTTTACCATCCTGATCGCGCGCATCAGCCGCAGCATCAAGCGCATCAAGGCCGAGGAGATGGCGGAGCTTGCGCTCAAGGGGCCGCACGTATCGTGTCTGTACTATCTCTCGCTCTGCGACGCGATGACGGCGGCGGAGTTGTGCGAGCGCTGTGACGAGGACAAGGCCGCGATCTCCCGCTCGGTGGACGATCTGGAGAAAAACGGCTATATCACCTGCGTGAGCGGCGCGAGCCGGCGCTACAAAAGCCCCCTCCGCCTGACGGACAAGGGCAGGGCGGCAGGCCGCGCCATTTCGGAAAAGATCGCGCGCATCGTGGACGCCGCGAGCGCGGGACTGAGCGAGGCGGAGCGGCGGACGATGTACCGCGCGCTTTCGCTCGTGAGCGGCAACCTTGAAAGCATTTACGAAAGCAGAAAAACGGAGAGCGGGGCCGCGGCCGCCGCTCAGGACTGAAAAAGGAGACAACCATGAGTGTTCAGATCATTGTGGATTCCACGGTCGATATGCCCGAGCGCGCGAAGGAACGCTTCCGCATCGTGCCGCTGACGGTCCATTTCGGCACGGAGGAGTTCATCGACGGCGTGACCATCGATAAGCACCGCTTTTACGAGCGGCTCGTGGAGAGCGACGAGCTGCCCACGACCAGCCAGGCGACGCCCGCGGCCTTCGACGAGGTGTTCGCCGCCGTGGCGGCGGCGGGCGACAGCGCGGTGGTGCTGACGATCTCGGGCAAATTTTCGGGCACCTATCAGAGCGCGTGCATCGCGGCCTCGGAATACGAGAACATCTTCGTTGTGGACACGCAGAGCGCGGCCATCGGCTCGGGCATCCTCGCGGAGTACGCGCTCGCGTGCGCGGACAAGGGCATGGACGCGAAGTCCATCGCCGAGGCGGTGGAGAAAAAGCGCGGGGATGTGTGCCTGATCGCGCTGCTCGACACGCTCGAGTACCTCAAAAAGGGCGGGCGCATCTCCAAAACGGTCGCCTTCGCGGGCGGACTTTTGAACATCAAGCCCGTCATCACCGTGGTGGACGGCGAGATCAGCGTGATCGGCAAGGCGAGAGGATCGAAGCAGGGCAACAACCTGCTCGTGCAGAAGATCCACGAGAGCGGCGGCATCGATTTCGACGAGCCCATCATCCTCGGCTACAGCGGCCTGAGCGACACCTACCTTAAAAAATATGTCGAGGACAGCCGCGAGATCTGGCAGGGCAAGGCGGATTCGCTCGACTCCACGCTCATTTGCAGCGTCATCGGCACGCACACCGGGCCCGGCGTGGTGGCGGTCGCATTTTTCAAAAAGGGCTGAGAGATACAGATGTCAAAAAAGAGGAAAACGGCTCAGCCGCTTTCCTCTTTTTGTGTTTAGCTTATTGATTTTCCCCGGCGCCGCAGGGAATGGAAACGGTATGGCTCACGCCGCCGACCGCCACGCTGCGCACGGCGACGGAGACGCCGTAAAGCGCGGAGAGCACCGGCTCGGTCAGGACGCGCGCGGGCGCGCCGTCGGCCAGCAGCGTTCCGCCCTTGAGCGCGAGCACGCGCGTTGCGTAGCGGAAGGCCTGATTGGGGTCGTGGCTGGAAAAAAGAACGGTGTAGCCCTCGCTTCCGAGCCGCGCGATGCGCTCCATCACGCGATAGCTGTTGCCATAGTCGAGGTTCGCGGTCGGCTCGTCCATGATGAGCACGCGCGCGTCCTGCACGAGCGCACGGGCGATGAGCATCAGCTGCCGCTCACCGCCGCTGATGTTCTGGCTGCCGCGCCCGGCAAGGTGCGCGATGCCGAGCTGGGAGAGCGTCTGCATGACGAGCGACTGCTGCTCTTCCGTCGGGCTCTCCAGCGGGCCGAGCCGGGCCGTCACGCCCATGAGCACGCTCTCGCGCACGGTGTAGTTGAATGTCGGCGAATGGGACTGCGGGATGTAGGCGATCTCGCGCGCGAGGCCGCGGCGCGAATACGACGAGAGCCCCCTGCCGCTGACCAGAATCTCGCCCTGTGTGGGCTTTAGAAAGCCGAGCAGGCAGCGGAACAGCGTCGATTTGCCCACACCGTTCGGGCCGAGCAGGGCGATGACCTCGCCGCCGCGCGTGGAAAAGCTCAGGTCGCGGAGCACCGGCGCGCCGCCGTAGGAAAAGGAGAGAGAGCGGACGTCAATCCCCATTTTGCTCACCTCCCGACAGGACGAGATAGAGGAACACCGGCGCGCCGACGAAGCTTGTGAGGATGCCGAGCGGGATCTCGGCGGTGGTGACGGTGCGGGCGATCGTATCGGCCAGAATGAGGAACGACGCGCCCAGCAGCGCGCAGGAGGGCAGGAGCCTGCGGTAGTCGCAGCCGAACAGGATGCGGCAGAAATGCGGAATCACCAGCCCCACCCAGCCGATCATGCCGCTGATGGCCACGCTGGCGGCGGTCATCAGCGTGGCGCAGACGATGACGATCAGCCGCAGCCGCCTTGTATCGACACCCATGCTGCGCGCCTCGGCCTCGCTGAGGGTCAGAAGGTTGATGCGCCAGCGCAGGAGCAGCAGCGGGACGAGCCCGAGCAGGATGGGGAGCGCGGCAAAGCGCACGTCGCGCCCGCGCACGCTTGTGAGCGAGCCCATGAGCCAGTAGGTGATGGCGGGGAGCTGATTTTCCGTGTCCGCCACGAGCTTGATGAGCGACGTACCGGCGGTGAAGAGCGAGGAGATTATCATGCCCGCGAGCACCATGGAAAGCGTCTGGTCCATGCGGCTTCTGCGGCTGATGAGATAGGCGGGCATCACCGCGGCAAGGCCGAAGAAAAACGCGCTGAACGTGACGGTAAGATAGCTCATCGAGAGGAACAGCGCCAGCGCCGCGCCGAAGCCCGCGCCCGTGGACGCGCCCAGAAGGTCGGGCGAGACCATGGGGTTGCGGAACATGCCCTGATAGGAAACGCCCGCGACGCTCAGCGCCGCGCCGATGAGCGCGGCGGCAAGGATGCGCGGCAGGCGCACGTTGAGCACGACCGCGGCTTCCGCGTCCGTCCAGAATGCGGCAAGGCCCCACCTTGCGCCGGAGACGGCGCGCAGCGCGCCGTCGAGCAGGATGCACACGGTCTTATCGACGCGCACGGCATAGCGCCCTGCGGCAAACGCGCCGAGAAAGATCACGAAAAACGCGGCGGTCAGCACGGCAAAGCGCCGCGCGCCGCCGGAAGGAGAACGAAACGCCATAGAGGATCCTTCCTGTTGGTTATTTTCGATGAAGTATTACGACTTTCAAGCTTATCACGGCGGCGGGAACGCGTCAAGGGCGCGGACAAAAAAGTCCGGCCGCTTCGCAGCTTCCGGCGCTGTACCCGCTTGACAAGAGAGAGGAGAGCAATTATATTGATTCTTATCAAAGAATAACGGTGAATTCATGATAAGGAGACAGTATGAAACGCCTTTTTTCAATCTTGCTTTCCACGGTGATGGTGCTGGGCCTGCTCGCAGGCTGCGCGCAGAACGGCGCGGCGCAGGGCGGGGAAGAGACCGTCGATTTTACCGATTCGCTCGGCCGCACGGTGCAGATCCCGAGAGAACTCACGCGCGTGGCCCCCAGCGGCGCGGTGGCGACGATGATCCTCTCGACCATCGCGCCGGAATACATGGTCTCGGTCAGCGCCACGCCCTCAAGCGCGCAGTACAAGTACCTGCCGCGCGATCTCCTGACGCTGCCGACCACGGGGCAGATGTACGGCAGCAAGAGCACGCTGAATCTTGAAACGCTGCTCTCCTGCGGCGCGCAGGTCGTCATTGACCTCGGCGACCGGAAGGAAAACATGGCGGAGGACCTTGACGCGCTGCAAAAGCAGATCGGCCTTCCCGTCATCTTCCTCGAGGCGGACGTTGTGCACATGGAGCAGATGTACCGCACGCTCGGCTCGATCCTCTCGGGCAAGGAAGCGCGCGGCGATGAGCTGGCCGGTTTCGCGGCTGAAACGGTCGCCATGGCGGCGGAGGCGAGCGCAAGGGTGACGGATGCCGAGCGCGTGCGCGTGATGTATACCTCCGGCGTTTCGGGCCTTGACACGAACGCCGAGGGCTCGACGCAGGCACAGGCGCTCTCGCTCGTCGGCGCGGAGAACGCCATCGTCGTGCCGGAGGTTTCGAACCGCGGCGGCGGTAATACGATCAATCTGGAGCAGCTCTATCATTTTGACCCCGATGTGATCCTCTTCGCCCCCGGAAGCATTTACGCGACCGCGGCGGAGGATGAAGCGTGGAACCGGCTTTCCGCCATCCGGGCCGGGAAGTATTACGAGATTCCCGGCCTTCCGTATAACTGGCTCTCCGGCCCGCCGTCGATCAACATGCTGCTCGGCGTGTGGTGGCTGGGGAATCTTCTCTACCCGCAGTATTACGACTACAACGTGACGGAAAAGACGCAGGAGGCATTTGAAGTGCTGTGGGGCTATGCGCTCAGCGACAAGGAAGCGGCGGAGATGCTGCGCGGCTCCACGCTGAAGGGAGCGGCATAATGCGCTGGAGAAGGCTCCTTTCGCGCGCTGCTGCTGGCGGTGCTGCTGACGGCGCTGACCGTCAGCGCACAGGCGGACGCCGTCACGGATACGATCGGCGTGTACATCGGCTATTTCGGCTGGAGCGAGGATGAGTACGTCGAAAAAGCGACGTACCACTGGACGGAGCTTGACGACTGGTACGGCGGCAGGTTCGACACGCACGAGGTCGTTTACTCCTATTATAACGGTTCGCGCACGTATCTTGCGCGCGGCCGCGGCTTTTACATCCGCGACCTGCTCGAGTACGCGGGCGTGGACCTCAACTCCATCGCGTCGATCGACTTTTTTACGAAGGACCACGCAAACGGCGCGTACCGCTCGTTCACGAAAAAATCGCTCTTCGACACGCCGCGCTATTATTTTCCCTACCTCGCGGCCAACGAGGAGACCGGCGCGCTCTACTCCGCCGACGGCGGAGTAGAGCGCGCCGGTGCTGTCGGCCGACGAGACGGACCTTTCGCTCACCGTCGGCAGCGATCACGCGCTGCATGTGTCCGTTTCGGCGGAGGATGTGCTGCTCGACGATTTCGTGAGCGGGCACATCGTCTGGTCGTCGAGCGACGAGAGCGTCGTCCGGGTCGATCAAAACGGCAATCTGACGCCCGTGGGCGAGGGTACCGCGACCGTGACTGCGTCCTACGGCAGCGCTGAAGCGACCGTGACCGTCCGCGTGGGCGGCGGCAGCGGCGACGGGCAGGGCAGCGGCACGCCGGGCGAGAGCGGCGTCGAGACGGGCGATCATGCCGACGCCGCGCCGGAGCCGGCGGGCGTTTACATCCTCTCCGGCGCCGCGCTGCGGCGCGAGACGAGCGCCGCCGGGACCGCCGCGGGCGAGAAAATGGGCGACGGCAGCACGCAGCTCGAGCTCAACATGGACAGCAGCGTACCCGCGGCACTGACGTTCGCCGTGCTGGGCGGCTTTGCGCTGCTGGGCTTTGGCTATGGCCTCTGGCGCTACAGAAAACTGCGATAAGAGAATCGGGGAGAGAGAAAACATGCCTTCCACAACCACTGATACGACCTTCCGCATCCACGATATCCTGCGCGCGGTATCCTCCGCGCTCGAGGTGCCCGTGGTCGTCGTGCTGATCGCTTTCCTGCTCGCGGCGGCGGTGCTGACGGGCTGGGTCGTTGCCGAATACTTCACCGAGCGCCGCCATCTGAAGGCGGCGCTGCCGGCGCTTCTGGAATCGCTGCGCACGGCGGACGACCGCGCGGCGGTCATTGAGGGAAGCGGCCTTCTGCGCCGGCAGAAGGATGCGCTGCTTGAGCTGCTGCGCCACCCGGACTTTAACGGCGAGATGCGCGAAGCGCTCGCCATCCGCCTTCTGGAGCAGGAGCAGGACCGCTATGACAGGATCGTCAGGCTCAGTGAGCTTCTGGCGCGCCTTGCGCCGATGTTCGGTTTGCTCGGCACGCTCATTCCGCTCGGTCCCGGCATCATCGCCCTCGGTCAGGGCGACACCTATACGCTTTCAACGTCTCTTCTGACGGCGTTCGACACGACGGTCGCAGGCCTTGTCGCCGCGGCGTTCGCCACGGTCATCTCGACCGTCCGCCGCGGCTGGTACCGCGAGTACGCCTCGATCTTGGAGGCTGTGACGCAGATGCTGCTCGAAACGGAGAAGGCAGGTGAGCGTGCATGAACCGCCTGCGCTCTCGCGCTCGCTCTCCCGCCGCACGGAGGACGCGCCCGTCGATCCGATGAGCTCCATCGGCAACCTTGCCGACGCGATGCTCGTGCTGGCTGTCGGCATCAGCGGCGTGCGCAACACGCGCGGCAAGACCTGGGCGAGCTGCGCAGACAAGAGCTGGTACACCGGTAAGCAGAAGTCCTACACCATCACGACCGCCGAGCAGCTTGCGGGGCTTGCGGTGCTGGTCAACGGCGGCACGGACTTTTCTGGCGTGACGCTCAAGTTGGGCGCGGACCTCTCACTCGAGCGCGACAGCGCGAGCGGCGCGCAGCGGTCCTGGACGCCCATCGGCACGAGCATCAATCGCGCGTTCCGCGGCACGTTCGACGGGCAGGGGCATAAGATCACGGGCCTTCGCGCCTGCAACGAGGGCAGCGACAGCGCGCTGTTCGGCTGCGTGAGCGGCGCGAAGATCGAAAACCTCACCGTCTGCGGCAGCGCGGAGGGCAAGGCCGCGGCGTCCTACGCCGCGGGCATCGCGGCCTACGCGGACGCGAGCACCATCCAAAGCTGCACGGCCTATGTCGACGTAGCGGCGGACGGCACGCACGCGGGCGGCATCGCCGCCTACATCTGCAACGGCACGGCAGTCGGATCCTGCGCAAGCTACGGCGCGGTGAGCGGCGCGAGCGGCGTCGGCGGCATCATGGGTGTGAGCTATTCGGGCGAGGATAAGATCGAAAACTGCGTGAATTTCGGCGCGGTGACGGGCACGAAGAGCGGGACCTACGGCACCGGCGGCCTTGCCGGGCGCCTTGCGGGCACGCTGACGAAGAGCGCAAACTACGGCGCGGTGACGAGCGCGGACCGCTACACCGGCGGCCTTGCGGGCTATACGACCGCGCGCAACAAAACGACCATCACCCTCTGCCGGAACGAGGGTGCGGTCTCCTCGACCAATACGGATGAGCGCGCGGCGGCAGGGCTTCTCGTCGGCTATGCGCAGAACCTCGTCTGGGGCGGCTGCGCGGGCGCGGCAGACGCCGCGGCGATCGGCAGGAGCGGCAGTGTGAAGCAGACGGCGGTCACGGGCGAGGCGGCGGCGTTCACCGCTGCGCCGCGGCCTGACGATGTGCCGCCCCGCCGGAAAAGACCGCGCGGGCGGAGACGGAGTCCCTGCCGCTTGTGGAAAACGGCAGGGTGACGGCCTCGGGCAGCTACCAGATCCCCTGGTTCTCGACCGGGACGATCACCGTGGGCGCAAACCTTGACGTTGCGCTCTATGGCGGCAGCGAGAGCTTTGAAAACCTGACGCTCAACGTGGGCGGCGGCACGAAGCTCACGCTGCGGGATGTAGCCATCACGGGCGATCGGACGCGCTTACAGCTTGCGGGCGGCAATGCGCTGACCCTTCTTGGCGAAAACCGGCTGGACGGCACGTCCGATACGCCGGGCAGCGAGCATCCCACGGTGACGGCCGGCGGCGATCTGACGATCGGCGGCAAGGGGAGCCTGCGCATGAGCGCACAGGTGAACAACGCCGCAGTCTATGTCAGCCCGGGCAGCAGGCTGCGCCAGAGCGGCGGTACGCTGAGCATCCGCAAGACCGACAAGCTCGGCTTTGCAGGCGGTGCGTTCTATGCACCGGGCAGCACTTATGAGCTGACCGGCGGCACGCTCTGCGGGTATACGGACAGCGACAATGTCGCCGTTTTGTCGGCGGAGCGCTTCACCGCCAGCGGCGGCGAAGTGCGCATGACGGCCCTGAGAGCCCCGGCGGTGCTGCTGGGCAGCGTCACGCTGAAAAACTGCGCCGTCACCGCCTGGGGCCACAGCGGCAGCAGCGCGAAGGTGAGCGCTGTCTATGCGGGTGAAAAGGCCATCCCGGCGATCAGGGAGCAGAGCGGCGTTCGGTGGCGCGAGGCGCTTCCGTTTGCCGACGTGACAGCGGACGAGCTCTGGTATGACGCCGCCGCCTTCTGCTATGAAAAGGGCTGGCTCAAGGGCACGTCTGATACGGCGTTCTCGCCCGAGACGCCGATGACGCGCGCGATGTTCGTCACCGCGCTCTACCGCTCGGCGGGCAGCCCGGCGGTCAAGGCGGACGCGCCGTTCACCGACCTCAAGGCCGATTGGTACAAAAACGCGGTCGCCTGGGCGGCGGAGGCGGCCGGCCGCGTGCTGCTTGCGCAGCTGCTGCGCCGCAGCGCGGAATAAGGATTGATCAGCGCAATGTTTTTTGATAAAAAACGAGAGAAAAAGGAGAAAACAACATGAAGAAGATCGTATCCCTGCTTCTGGCGCTGACGCTGGTGTGCACGCTGTTCACCGGTGTGCTCAGCGCACAGGCTGCCGATGACACCGTGCTGACCGTCTGCACGCAGAGCGGCGAATTCGGCCCCAGAACGACCGTCAAGACCTATACGGCCGCGGAGCTCAAAAAGCTTGCCGAGACCAAGGCGGACGGCTATGGCTACCAGTACAGCAAGAACGGCTGGCAGGCCGTTGTTGCCACGGAGTATGTGACCCTCGACGCGCTGCTGGCTGACGCGGGCGTGACCTTTGCCGACGGCAATGCCCTGTACTTCACCTGCGCCGACGGCGATTACACCAAGTTCGCCCCAACGTATAAGGATATCACGACCGATAAGTATTTCTTTGACGGCGAGAACGCCGCGGAGGTCCCCGCTGCCATCGCCCTGAGCTGGACGAACGGCGCGCTGGCGGACGGCACGGTCGCGGATCTTGCCAAAAACGCCAAGGACAGCGGCTCGCTGCGCTTTGTCTGCGGCACGAACGAGGCCGACTACAAGGCGGAAAAGTCCGCCGGTAAGCGCATGCCCAGCGGCGTGACGGCGATCTCCGTCGCCACCGCGTCCGTCTCCTACACCGACGTTGCCGCGAAGGACTGGTACCGCAACGCCGTGACCTACTGCTCCGACAATGGCCTTTTCAAGGGCGTCGGCGACAATAAGTTCGCTCCCCTCACGCAGATGAACATGGCCGAGCTTGCCACCGTCCTCTACCGCGTGGCCGGCAACACCACCGACAACTCCGGCGAGAAGTGGTACTCCAAGCAGCAGGCCTGGTGCGCAGAGAAGGAGATCATCGCCGCCGACAGCTTCAAGGCTGCCGCCAACGTCAGCCGCGCGGCGTTCATCACGATGTTCTATAAGACCCTCACGCTCGACAGCAAGTACGACACCACGGTGACGGACGAGATGCGCAAGAGCGTGGAAGCCGCGGCGGACTACGCCTCCATCGATGCTGCTGATGTGGACGCGATCGCCTGGGCGGTCTCCGTCGGCCTCATCAAGGGCACGGATGACAGCACGCTGACCATCAACCCCGCTGCGGAGGTCAACCGCGCCGAGGTCTGCACGATGCTCCAGCGCTGCTACACCGGCCTTGCCAAGTAAGGCTGAATCAAACACGGTAAAGACCGCCGCCGCAGTTTCTCTGCGGCGGCGGTCGCATTTCCCGGTTGGCAGAGGGGCGGAAACGTGCTATCATCAAGAAAAACGAAACGGAGGGAGATCGGATGCACTGGACGGAGGAGAGCATCGCATTTCTGCGCGACGCGGCGAATATGAGCGATTATTACCGCGTTATCGCGGAGCACATCGCGCCGCAGCTGCCCGAAAACGCGCACGTGTGCGACGCGGGCTGCGGCATCGGTCTTCTGAGCCTTGCGCTGCTGCCGCACTGCGCGGCGGTCACGGCGGTGGACGCCGACGCGCTGGCGGTCCGGACGATGCGGGAGAGCCTTCCGGCGCGTGGTATCCGCGTGCTCTGCGGCGATGTGGAGCGCCTTGCGCCTGAAGAGCCGTATGACGCGATGGTGTTCTGCCTGTTCGGGCGGACGGAGGACGCGCTGCGCATCGCGAAGCGGCAGTGCCGGGGAAGGATCTTTCTCGTCAAGCGCGGCTATTCGCACCACCGCTTCAGCGCGGGGCGGGTGAGCCTTGGCGAATTCACGGCGGGCAGCACCGAAGAGGTTCTGCGGGAGAAGGGTATCCCCTACACGCTTGAGCGCTTCCGTGCGGAGTTCGGCCAGCCGCTGCGCTCGCTCGCGGATGCGGAGCGCTTCTTCGCGCTTTATAACCGCAGCGAGAGCGAAGCGCTCACCGCGCGGGAGATCAAATCGCGGCTGATCGCGGGGCCGTCGCCGGAATTTCCCTACTACCTGCCGCACAAAAAGGCGCTCTGCCTGTTCACGCTGGACACTTTGGACCTTCCGGAGGAAAACGCATGAAACGTCATCTTTTGATCTGCGGCGAGCGGGGCGTCGGAAAATCGACGCTCATCCGCCGCCTGCTGGCGGAAAACCGGCGCGAGGTCGGCGGCTTTGTGACCAGGCGGCTGACGACGGCGGACGAAAACGGCTTTTTCCCGATCCATCTCTATCCCGCGTCGCAGCGGGAGGAGGAACGCCGCAATGAAAAAGCGAACCTTGTCGGAACCTGCGACAGCCGCTCAAGCATTCGCCATCCGGAGGTGTTCGACAGGCTCGGCGTGCGTCTGATCGAGTCCGCGCCGCGCGGCGGGCTCATCCTGATGGACGAGCTGGGATTTCTCGAAAACGACGCAGCGGCCTTTCAGGCCGCCGTGCTGCGCGCGCTGGATGGCGACACGCCGGTGCTGGCGGCGGTCAAGCCGAAGGACACCCCGTTTCTGCGCGCGGTGCGCGGGCACCGGAACGCGGAGCTTGTTTTCATCGATGCAGAAAACCGCAGCGTGCTGGCGGCGCAGCTCCTGCCGCACATTCTGCGGTGGAATAAGGAATGAAAAAGCGCCCGGCCGGGCGCTTTTTCCGTTTTTTGTGCAAAAGCGACGCAATGGTGTTAAAAAGTCGTTAAAATCCGTTCCTTTTGCCGTTTGCGCCCTCCCGCTTTCACGTGTTATAGTAAACAAGCATGTGTATTTTGGGAGGTTCTTATGTTTTCTGCCTTTTTTCAGAGCCTGAAAGAGGAATTTGCAGGCTATAACTCAAAAAAACTGCTCGCCGATATCATGGCGGGCCTGACGGTCTGCGCGGTCGCGCTGCCGCTGGCACTGGCCTTCGGCGTTTCGTCGGGCGCGAGCGCGGCGTCGGGCCTTGTCACGGCCATCATCGCGGGCGTGGTCATCGCCATCCTCGGCGGCGCGTCGTACCAGATCTCGGGGCCCACGGGCGCGATGAGCGCGGTGCTGGTCGGCATCGTTGCGGAGTACGGCCTGCAGGGCGTGTTTTTCGCCTGCTTTGCGGCGGGCGTCCTGCTGCTGCTCGCGGGCATTTTCAGGCTCGGCCGGCTCATCAGCTTCATCCCTGCGCCGGTCATCATGGGCTTCACCTCGGGCATTGCCATCATCATCGCCATGGGTCAGATCGACAATTTCTTCGGCACGGTGTCGGAGGGCAGCTCGAACCTTGAAAAGCTTGCGTCCTATGGTCGTCTCGGCTTCCACCCGAGCATGCAGGCGGTCATTATCGGCCTTCTTGTGGTGCTGGTAATGGTCTTCTGGCCGAAAAAGTGGGGCGCGCGCGTGCCCGGCTCGCTCGTCGGCATCATCCTTGCGGCGGTCATTGCGGCTGTTTTCAAGATGGACGGCCTTGCCGTCGTCGGCGATATTCCGAAAACGCTCCTGCTGAGCGACCGCCTGTCGCTCAGCGGCCTGAGTCTTTCGATGCTCGAGGACCTCATCTCTCCCATCGTGACGATCGCGGCGCTCGGCATGATCGAGAGCCTGCTGTGCGGCGCAAGCGCGTCTCGCATGAAGGGCGAGGCCTTCAACGCCGACCAGGAACTTATCGCGCAGGGCGTCGGCAATATCCTGCTGCCGCTCTTTGGCGGCGTGCCTGCGACCGCGGCCATTGCGCGCACAAGCGTGGCGGTCAAGTCCGGCCAGCAGACGCGGCTGACGAGCGTGTTCCATTCCGTGTTCCTGCTCGCCTCGATGTTCCTGCTCGGCGGCGTGATGGCGCGATTGCCGCTCGCGGCGCTCGCGGGCGTACTGATGGTCACAGCCTGGCGCATGAACGACTGGGACGGCATCCGCTATATCTTCCGCCACCGCTTCAAGTCCGGCATCAGCCAGTTCCTAGTCACGATGATCGCAACGGTCGTGTTCGACCTGACGGTCGCCATCATCCTCGGCGTGGTCTACTCCGCTATTTTGTACATGGCGAAGTCCAGCCACATCCGCGTCAACTTCTCCGCTATCGACACGAACAAGCTCCGCTCGATCGACGGCAAGCCCCCGATCCTCGAGACGGCCGGCGTGGCGTACATCACCGGGCCGCTCTTTTTCGGCGCGGTGGACGAGTTCAATCACCGCATGGCGGAGATGCCGAAGTATGACCACGTGATCCTCTCCATGCGCGGCATGCCGAGCGTGGACGTTTCCGGCGCGCAGGCGATGCTCGAGCTGTGCCAGGCGCTCAAGGCGCAGGGCAAGAGCGTTGCATGCTGCGGCATGGCGGAGTCCGTGCGCAGCTACTTCGATCGCGCGGGCATCACGGAGCTGCTCGGCGGGAACGCCTACTTCTGGAGCGCCGATCAGGCCATCCTCGACCTGCTGGACGCGGAGATCGTGGAGTGAGAAAAATAGAAAAAGCGCTTCCTGCCTTTGGCGGGAAGCGCTTTCATCATTTTTGAAAATTATTCCTCTGCGCCCGGGATGGTGCGCAGCTCGTCGAGCTGGGCGAGGAGCACATCGCGCTGCTGGCGGAACATTGCAAGTCGCGTGTCGATGCTATCGTCGCCGCGCAGGGCGAGTTCGATATACTGGCGGATATCCCGGATGGACATGCGGCCTTTTTCATGCAGCCGATGATCTGGAACCACTCGAAGTCCGACTCCTGAGACATCCGGATGCCGCCGGACGAGCGCTCCACAAAGGGCGGCAGCTCCTCCTTGTCGTAATATCGCAGGGGGGACGCGGGCACATCAACGCGGCGTTTCTTATTTGACGGGAGACTTGCCCTCGCGCTCGATCTTGCGCAGCGTTTCCTCGCGGATGGCACGGCGCAGCGCGGTCATGTAGGGGGAGAAGGCGGCGTTCTGCACGCCGTAGGTGAGCTGCAAGTCGTACTCGTGCGGCTCCCAGGTCGAAAGATCGGACTCGTTGTGGGAGATGACGGCTTCGAGCTTGTCGAGCGCCTTATAAATTTTTGCTTCCTGTGTTTCGAGCGCGGCCATCTCGTCGTACAGCGCGCGCATCTCCTCGCGCGTGGGGGAGGGGAGCGTATCGACCCAGGCGTAGAGCAGCGCTTCCTCCGTCCGCTCGTTCTGCGCGGTCTTGTCGAAGGCGGGAATATCGCCCGTGAAGCACTCGCCGAGGTCGTGGATGAGGCACATGCGCGTCACCTTGTCCATATCGGCTTCGGGAAATTCCTGGCGCAGGAGGAAGGCCATCAGCGCAATGCGCCAGCTGTGCTCGGCGACGCTCTCGTGCCGCCCGCCGGAGGTGTAGCAGTGGCGCGTGGTGTCCTTCAGTTTTTCCGCCGTGTGCAGCACGGCAAGCAGCTCGTCGGGGGTCATGCGATCATCCTTTTCTTGCTTTATTTTCCTCATTGTAGCAGACCGTGCGCGCTCTTGCAAGGCATCTTCCCTTTTTGCACGCCGTATGATACAATGGCGCAAACAAGAAAAAGGGGGACGCGGACGACATGGCCCGGGTATCGACCAGAGAGAACAAGAACGTTTATCAGCAGACGAGAGAGAGCCTGAAGCTCACGCGCGAAGCGGCCAGCGAGCTTTTGGAGACCCTGCCGCCGGAGCGCATCGAAAAAATCGAGAACGAGCGCTCGCTCCCGCATCCGGACGAGGTGCTGACCATGGCGGAGAGGTACCGCCAGCCGAGCCTTTGCAACTACTACTGCGCCAACCAGTGCCCCATCGGGCAGGAATATGTGCCGGAGATCAAGATCAAGGATCTCTCGCAGATCGTGCTGGAAATGCTGGCGTCGCTCAACGCGATGAGCAAACGAAAGGAACGGCTGATCGAGATCACGGCCGACGGCGTGATCGACGAGAACGAGGTCGAGGACTTCGTCTTTATCCAGCAGGAGCTCGAGCGCATCTCCATCACGGTGGAGACCTTGCAGCTCTGGAGCGAGAAAATGCTCGCCACCGGTGTGATCGACGAAGCGCGCTACAACGCCTGCCGCGACCGTCACCGGAAGTAAACGCTCCCAAACCTTCTCCCAAAGTGGAAATAGACCGCCTTATTTTGCCGGCGCAGTGCTTTATTCTGTCCCCCGCTTGCGATACACTATCATCAAGCAAGAGGTCAAGACCCTGCAAAGCTGACGAAAAGAGGCGGTCTTTTTGAACACTCGCGAGCGGATCCTCAGCATCCGGCTGGGGGAAAGAATTGAAAATGATCCGGAATACGCAACAAAAATCGGATTGGAAACGTCTAAAAAAGAGAGAAAATGCCCGAACGGGCGGAGAGGAGAAAAGAAATGAAACTTGCGGCAGATTTTCGAAGGGAGGCCCGGGACGCCCTGCGCGGCAAATGGCCCATCGCCATTCTCGTCGGCCTTGTGGCGGCGCTCCTCGGCGGCGCGGCTTTCGACGGACCGGAATTCAAGATCAACTACAGCGGCGGAGCGCTGGATGCAAACCTTGAGTACGCGGGGCAGACCATCTACTCCTGGGGAGAAGGGATCACTCCGGGTCTGCGGGCGCTTTTGGCAGGCGGGGCGGTTTACCTCATTTTGCTGGCGATCGTGGTGGGCGTTCTGTACTTTATTCTGGGCAGCGTCGTTGAGGTAGGATATGCCCGGTTCAACCTGAATCTGACGGCGGGAGAAGCGCCGTCCTTTGAGACGCTGTTTTCCTATTTTCCGCACTGGAAAACCATCGCGTTGGCCCAGCTGCTCCAAACGGTGTATATTTTTCTGTGGACGCTTCTTCTGATCGTTCCCGGCATTGTGGCCGGCTACACCTACGCGATGACAAGCTATATTTTGGCCGAGCATCCGGACATGGAACCGAGTGAAGCGCTCAAAGCCTCGAAGGCGATGATGGAGGGCAACCGCTGGCGGCTTTTCTGCCTGCAGTTCAGCTTCATCGGCTGGAGCATCCTGTGCGCACTGACGTTCGGCCTCGGCAACCTTGCCCTGCGGCCCTACCGCGAGGCGGCGGACGCCGCGTTCTATCGCGAGCTTACCGGCACGGGCTATACCGTGCTGTGACCTAAGAAGTATCCCACGGGCGCGTGCCCGAAAAAATAAAGAAAGAAGAGAGAAGGGGGACGGCTGTCCCCCGGCAGAAGGAAAGGAGTTCCCATGGACATTCTACTCAAAGTGCTTCCCATCGCGATCCCCGTCATTCTCATCGTTTTGATCTTCCTGATGGGCTACGTCAAGGCCCCGCCCGATGTTGCGTACATCATCTCGGGCCTTCGCAAGAATCCGAAGGTGCTCATCGGCCGCGCGGGCGTGAAGATCCCGTTCCTCGAGCGCGTGGATAAGCTCATCGTGCGCCAGATCTCCATCGACATCAAGTCCGAGGGCTACATCCCCACGCAGGACTTCATCGGCGTGGATGTGGACGCGGTGGCCAAGGTGCGCGTGATGACCGATCCCGAGGGCATCCAGCTTGCGATGAAAAACTTCCTCAACATGACCGAGGAGGACTTCAACCGCGCAATCGTGGACTCCCTGCAGGGCAACATGCGCGAGATCATCGGCACCATCACGCTCAAGGAGATCTGCAACGACCGCAAGAAGTTCGGCGACGAGGTGCAGTCCAAGGCACAGACTGATATGAACGCGCTCGGCATTCAGATCATCTCCTGCAACATTCAGCGCGTGACGGATGAAAACAGCCTCATCAACTCCCTCGGTCAGGACAATATGTCCAAGATCCAGAAGGATGCCGCCATCGCCAAGGCCGAGGCCGAGCGCGATATCGCCATCGCCCAGGCACAGGCCGCCAAGGCCTCGAACGATGCGCAGGTGGAAGCGGACATGCACATCGCGCAGAAGCAGAACGACCTTGCCATCAAGCAGTCCGAGCTCAAGGTGCAGGAGGACACGAAGAAGGCGGAAGCCGACGCGGCCTACACCATCCAGCAGCAGGAGCAGCAGCGCTCCATCGAGACGGCGACCGTGAATGCGCAGATCGCCAAGGCCGAGCGCGAGGCCGAGCTCAAGAGCAGGGAAGTCGAGGTCAAGAAGCAGTCGCTCGATGCCGAGGTCCGCGCCGCGGCGGACGCCGACCGCTACAAGAAGGAGCAGGAGGCGCAGGCTGCGCTCTACCAGCGCCAGAAGGAAGCCGAGGCCGTGCGCTACGAGCAGGAGCAGGCGGCGGAGGCGGCAAAGAAGGCGTCCGAAGCGGCGCGCTTTGCCAAGGAGCAGGAGGCCGCCGGTATTGCCGCCGTCGGTCAGGCGGAGGCCGAAGCCATCCGCGCCAAGGCGCTTGCCGAGGCAGAAGGTATCGACAAGAAGGCCGAGGCCATGAAGAAGTACGGCGAAGCCGCCGTGATCGAGATGATCATGAACGCCCTGCCGGAGATCGCCAAGAACGTGGCGGAGCCGCTCAGCAAGGTCGATAAGATCACAATGTATGGCGAGGGCAACAGCGCCAAGCTCCTCTCCGACATCGTCAACGGCACCACGCAGGTGACGGAGGGCGTGAGCGCGGGCATGGGCATCGACCTCAAGAGCCTGATTGCGGGCGCGCTGGGCGGAAAGCTCGCCGCGCAGCCGGCGCAGGTGGTCGTGACGCAGCAGAGCGCCGCCGCAGAGCCCGCCGCAAAGGCGGAGGAGCCGCAGACCGGGGACGCGCAGTAAGCCCCGGAACACGCGGTAAACAGAAAAAACCGCCCCGCGAGATGTTCTCGCGGGGCGGTCACTTTTTGCGTTTTATTAGGATTCAGTTCGCGCTGTCGCTTGCGAGCGCCTGATCGATGAGCGTCTGGAGCGCGGCCATGTTCTCCTCGCTGTTGATGCCGCCAAGCAGCGCTTCGCCGACGATATTGCCATTGCGGTCCACCACATAGGTGGTCGGGAAGGCCATGATGCTTGCGGTGAACTGACCGGCTTCGCTGTCGGAAGAGAAGTAGATGTTCTGGTAGCTCGCGCCCTTGGACTCGAGCAGGCCCTTGGCCTCACTGATCTGATCGGCATCACCGTCCAGCGTGTCGGTATTGACGCCGATGACCGCGCCGCCCTGCTCCTTGAGCGTTTCGTTGAGCGCGTTCAGATCGCCGAGCTCTGCGACGCAGGGCGCGCAGCCGCTGAACCAGAAGTTCACGACCGTCACGGCGTTCTGGGAGAAGATGCTGCTGTCCACGGCGTTTCCGTCAAGGTCTGTGCCCTCGAAGGCGGGGAAGGACTGGTTGTCTGAGCTGTCCGTGCCGCTATCCGCGGGCTGGAGCGCGGCGTACTGCTCCTGCAGGGGCTGAATCTCATCCTCGAGATCGCGGATCTTCTCCGCACCCTCGGTGAGCTGCTTGATCTCATCGTCGGTGAACTGGTCCTTCACAAGCTCAATGCCGGAGAGCAGATAGGCGCCATAGTTCGTCTCCTGTGCGATCTGGTCGCGGACGGCGTCCATGGCGGTGAAGAGCTTCTGCCAGAGGTCTAAATTTTCCTCGATGACGGCGTTCTCCTGCTGCGCGAGGTCCTGGATCTTCGCGTCGAGCTCCTCGGCGGTCATGGCTTGATCGCCGCTGTCGGTCTTATCGTCGCTCTTACTGCCGCAGGCCGCGAGGGACAACGTCAGCGCGAGGGCGAGAAACAATGTCAGAAATTTTTTGGTGTTCATGGTGTTATTCTCCTTTTCTCTCATCGGTGGTGGGATTCAACGGTAATTTGGAGCACAGCGCGCCGCTGCCGAAGGCGTAGCGGAAGCTGACCGCCTGCGTCGGGCAGGCGCTGACGCATTTGCCGCAGCGGATGCACTCGCTGTGGTTGGGCGATTTGGTCACGTCCACATCCATGGGGCAGGTGCGTGCGCACTTGCCGCAGGAGACGCACTTTCCGCCGTCCACGTGCATCGAAAGCAGCGATACGCGGTTAAAGAGCGCGTAGAACGCGCCGAGCGGGCAGAGCCACTTGCAGAACGGGCGGTAGAAAACGACGCTCAGCACGATGACCGTTACAAGAATGCAGAGCTTCCACGAAAAAAGCCTGCCGAGCGCCGCGCGGATGCCGGTATTTGCCAGCGAGAGCGGGATCGCGCCCTCGAGCACGCCCTGCGGGCAGAGGTACTTGCAGAAAAAGGGGTCGCCCATGCCGGCCTCGTTCACAACGAGCGCGGGCAGCAGAAAGACCATCGCCACAAGAATGACGTATTTGAGATAGGTGAGGGGCTTCAAGCGCTTCGTAGAGAGTTTTTTCGTCGGGATCTTGTGCAGCAGCTCCTGAAACCAGCCGAACGGGCAGAGGAAGCCGCAGATGAAGCGCCCCAGCAGCACGCCCAGCAGGATGAGGATGCCGGTGATGTAATAGGAAAAGCTGAATTTGGACGAGCCGACCACCGCCTGAAACGCGCCGATCGGGCACGCGCCCGCCGCGCCGGGACAGGAGTAGCAGTTCAGCCCCGGCACGCAGACGGTCTTGCCTGCGCCGCGATAGAGCGTCCCTTTGAAGAAGTTCGGCAGGTGGATATTCGTCAGCAGGGCCGCGCAGGCCTGCACAAGGCCGCGCCAGCGCGCGAGCAGCATGGAAAACGGCTTCTTTCTATCCAATGCCCACACACTCCAGACACAGCTTGACCGCCTTGCTGAGCACCACGCCCGCCTCACCGCGCGATGCGCCGTAAAGGAGCATCGCAAGTCCTGCCAGCAGGAGCAGGCCCTGCACCCAGCCTTTTTTGATCGTTATTCTGTTCAAATCATCACCCTTTCTTTTCGCCGCCGCTTAGACTACACGAGAGAAGTGAACGAATCATGAATGACACGTTAAGAACTCATTAAGATTCCGACGCCGCGCTCTCAGGATGGAATTCGGCGAGCCGGGGGCGGAGAAAGTCGAGAAACCTGCGTGCGGCGGGGGAGAGGTCGCGCAGCAGCAGGGCAAAGTCGCATTCCTCCTCGAGCGACGCGACCGTGCGGCTCACGCCGGAGGGGGTGTATTGCAGCCTGACCGCCGCGGCAGTCAGGCTGCCTTCTTCGATGGCGCAGACGAGTGCAGGGGTGGGAGCATGGCAAAAACCTGCGATCTGACGAGCGGGAGCATCCCGCGGCACCTGCTGCGCCTGGCCGCGCCGCTCATCATGGGCAACATTCTGCAGCAGCTTTACAACACGATGGACACCTTCATTCTCGGGCGCTTTGCAGGCGAGCTGGAGTTTGCGGCGGCGGTGTGCATGCTCTATCTGAAATGCCGCGCGCTGGAGCTGCTGTTCCGCCGCGAGGACCGCCGCATGGACCGCGCGCTGCTGCGGCAGACGGCGCAATTCAGCTTCGTCACGGCGCTGCACCAGTCGAGCCTGTACATCGGAAAGCTCCTGGTGCAGGGCGCGGTCAACACCGGCGGCACGGAGATGATCTCGGCCTACACGGCCATGACGCGCATCGAGGGCTTTGCCAACTCCTTCGGCGACAGCGGCAGCGCCGCGACCTCTGTGCTCGTGGCGCTTTTCTATGTGTTCTGCTTCACCGGCAACACCTTTGCCGGGTACTTCAACGGCACAGGCCGGGTGTCCGTCCCGTTTATCGGGGCGACGAGTCACATCGCGCTGCGCGTCGTGCTCTCGTGGCTTCTGGTGGGGAAAATGGGCCTTCCCGCCGTCGCGCTGGCGACAGGACTTGGCTGGGTGACGGTCAACGCGCTGTGGGCGCTCATCAAGCGCGCGGCGGACCGGCGGAGCGCTCAGGCGTGACGCGGGAGTGCGGCAAAACGGGCAAAGCACTCAAATAAAGGAAGTACCGCACGGTCCTGAAAACGGACTGTGCGGTACTCCCCTTACACAGAAAGGAACTAAATTGGTTATATATAACAAAAATGAATATTTCGACAATGATTAATTGACGATATTGACAATTTCTGATAAAATGTCAGTGAACTGCATATTGGAATGCACTGCCGGACGGCTGCGGAAGAGCCACAGACGCGGGCCTATCCTGCTGAAGATACAGAATATCGGCGATGGTGGCGATGAATTCCAGATTGGTCGGACGCCCGGTCTCAGGATCGATGATGGCGCCGAAGTGATGGTGAAGAAAGTCAATGTCGCACCGGGTCCAGGACAACTCGATGGCGTTGCGGATCGCGCGCTCGACGCAGCTTGCCGATGTGCCGCAGCACTCCGCGATGCTGGGGTAGAGGACCTTGGTCACGCCGCGCAGAAGGCTCCCGTCCTTGACCACGGCGACGATGGCCGAGCGCAGATAGTGGTATCCCCGGATGTGCGGTGAGATGCCGAACTGGCGCAGCAGCGCCGTTACCCTGCGGGAGATGGCGCGGTCGTTTTCGGCGTCCAGCTCCGGCTCGAGCGCGGTGCGGATGCAGTTGGTCAGGATGAGCAGCTGGCTCATCATTCCACCGCAGACGGCGCTGTCCCAGTCTGTCGCGAGCGGCAGCAGCGAGCGGTTTCCCATCGGCAGATAGAGGATGACGTGGGGCACGTTTTTCTTTTGCTGGACGTAGGACAGCAGCGTGCCGCTGCCCTCGAGCGTGGGGTTCATGACCAGTACATTCGGCTTTTTGGCGCGGATCAGCTGGATGACACCCTCACCGTCTCCGCTGATGCCGACGATCTCCATGTCCTCTCTGAGGCGGATCTGCCGTGCAAGTAGTTCGGAAGAGTCCTGATTGGAGTCAGCTATGACGATCTTTAAGATGCTCATGGATATGTGCTCCTTTCCTATAATGAGTGTAGCAAATGGCTGCGGGACATGCCTTACCGAAAAGCTGGGCAAATCGGATTTTCTTTTTTGACCTGAAAAATATTCAGGATGGCAGATAATTATTTTGCAATAAAAATGGAGGGAGGCGGTAGAATAATCTGACTGTTTTCACTGCGCTATAAGACGGAATTTTCACACCCCGCCGGTCTGCAAGGATCGCTACGGAAAGGAGAAACACCATGCTATTTAATCGTATCATTGAAGAGGCGGATCGCTGCGCCGATCTGCTGGCCAGCAGCCGCACACGCTCCGGAGTAAGCCGAAAGGCAATGAGCGCGGCGCTCGGCGTTTCAGAGAGTACGATCAAGGCATGGGAATGCGGGCAGGGCGCGCCCACGTTGCCGGGACTTTTGGAATGGTTCCGCGTGGCGGGCGAGAGCCCGTTACGTCCGATGCTGGATTTTTTCTGGCCGGACGTGTTCGCAGGGCTCGCCGCCGGGAGCTCCGATGAGGAGATCCTGGACGCGGGGCGGTTCTATTTTGAGCACGTGGCAGGGCCGGTCGAGATCCAGAAACTGCACTACCTGATCTTCGGCGACCACGGCTCGGCGTGGCCGGGCCTTCTGGACATGGCCTGCACGCATACGCACACCAGCCTGAACAGCCGCTACCGCGTGGCGGAGATCATCCAGACCTCCTATGAGATGAGCGCGGCCAACGGCCGCTGCCTGACGCCGCCGGGCTTTCGGGTGGACCGTCCGCTGCTGCTCAACGCGATCAACGAGGCAAAGGAGGCGGCTGTCGTCTCCTGCAAGAACGGCTACGTGGTCGGGCGCAACAGCGAGAATATCTCCGCGCTGCTGGCAAAGGCACGCATCGACTCCGGCGCGACGCAGAAGGAGCTTGCCAAGGCGCTCGGCAAAACGCAGCAGACGATCCAGAAATGGGAAACGGGGTACAACCCGTCCTTTTTGGAATTGTGCAAGTGGTTCCGCGTGCTGAACATGCCCGCGTGGACCTATATCCACTGCATGTTTTACCCGGCGGAGCGGCTCACGTTCCACGAGAGCGACGAAAAGCGCCGCGGCGATGTGGTTGCATATCTGTCCGCCTGCGGCAGCTCGGAGCTGCGAAAGCTCTTCTATGTGACCACGGCGCCGCACGGCTCCAACTGGATGGCGGTGTTGGAGATGATGCTCGAGCACGTCTGCTCGCCCATGGCGCAGCGCGTGATCTCGGCGCGGTCAGTGCTCATCGGCTATCAGATCGAGCAGCACAATCATCAGCTGCTGGAGCCGGGCTACATTCTGCCGGACATTGAAAATCTGGATCGCTGTATTGTGCTGGGGACCGAAGCGGCGAAGAGAAGCCGCGGCACCTATCGGGATCTGCTCATAGCGGAGAGCGCTGCGGAAAGGGGTAAAAAGCAGATCCGGAGCGCGATATAAGTATAGGTGTATAAAACGCAAAAAACGGGCCCAATTATTATAATGAGGCGTTTTGGAGAGCGGATGCCTGCCTGAAGCCAATATATATGCGCGTTATGAACATCTGAAACGCGGGTAAACGGTTGCTTGGATGTGCAAAACGTCAAAGCGAAAAAAAGTTTCAGGAAATGCTTGACAATTCCCTTAAGTGCGTGTATAGTAACGTACTGTTCCGCGAAACGGAGCGTGCACCTTGTAAATTAAACAACGAAACTTTGACAAGCACCAGATGAAAAACTGTGCG
>CAKUBI010000015.1 GCA_934636865.1 uncultured Oscillospiraceae bacterium | reverse complement strand
CCGAGCGTCTCCACACCGAGGCGCGCGATCAGCTTGTCGGCTGCGATGGCCGAGAGCACCACATGGTCGCTGTCCATGATAAAGACCGACGCCGTCTTGCGCCCGTAGGTCGCATCGATCAGCATGCCGCGCTCGCGCGACTCCTGGATGAGACGCTTGATCGGCGCGCTGTCGGGACTGACGACGGCGATCAGGCGTTCGGCGGACACCATATTGCCAAAGCCAATGTTCAGCAGTTTCATGCCAAAGCTCCTTATTCGATGTTCTGCACCTGCTCGCGGATCTTCTCGACCTCCGCCTTGAGCGCGACCACGTCGCGCGCGATGGCAACGTCGTTGCACTTCGAGCCGATGGTGTTGCTCTCGCGGTTGACCTCCTGGATGAGGAAGTCCATCTTGCGGCCCATGGGCTCGTCGGACAGCAGCATGTCGCGCAGCTGCGAAACGTGCGAGCGCAGGCGCACGGTCTCCTCGTCCACGGCGACCTTGTCGGCGTAGATGGCGGCCTCGGTCAGGATGCGCGCTTCGTCGATTGTGGTGCTCTGCAGCACCTCCTGCATGCGCGCGGTCAGCTTTTCGCGGTACTCGCGCACCGTTTCGGGCGAGCGCTCCTCGACCTTGCCGGTGAGCGTTTCGATCGTCGTGAGCCTGCCGCCGATGTCCTCGGCGAGCTTGCGGCCCTCGGTCGCGCGCATCTGGTTGTAGGACGCGAGCGCCTCGTCAAGCACCTCGCAGATCTCTGCGCCGACGGACTCAAGGTCCTCCTCGGCCTTCGTGACGGTCAGCACGTCCGGAATGCGGGCAAAGTCCGATACGCAGGACTGCTTTTCAAGGCAGTTCCCGCCGTCAAGCTCATAAAGCCTGCGGAAGGCCTCCAAGTAGCTGCGCGCAAGGCCCTCGTTAACCACGACGACCTCTTCGTCCGCGCCGGTCGAGTCGATGGTGACGAACACATCGACCTTGCCGCGCGAGATGGCCTTCTGCACGCGGCCCTTGATGGCATCCTCGGCGAAAATATAGGCGCGCGGCAGCTTTATCGTGCAGTCGAGGTAGCGGTTGTTGACGCTGCGGACCTCGACGGTGATATCACGATTGGATAATGTCTTTTTGGCTCTTCCGTAGCCAGTCATGCTTTTGACCACGATCATTCTCCTCCATCAAATATATAGTAAAAACACAAGGCTTAGTAGTAGAAACAGGGCAGGAAATAGCATCCGCCGCCGCTGAAAAGCGTGCAGCAGGACCACGCCGCGCAGCAGCGCATGCAGGCGTTTTCGTCAAAGCTTCCTGTGTGGAATGTGCGGAAGCCCTCGGGCCGGTAGCCCGCGCCGGTCAGCGCGGCGAGCGCGCTGCGGTACTCGGAATTATTCGGATCCATCTGCACAGCGGTCTCGAGGTAGCGCTTCGCCTCGTCCATCCAGCCGCGCCGCGAGCACACAACGCCCATAAGGAAGTTCCACTCCGCATCGTGCTCGCTCACGCCGGCAAGGAGCCTTTCGGCAAGCGATACATCACCCCGGTTGATGGCCATGCGCACCTGCTGCAGCCGGCCCGCGCCGTAGGTGCTGCCGCCGTATCCGTCGCCATAGTCGCCCGCGCCGTAGGAGTAGCTCTGCGAAGCGGCGGAGGCCGCCTTGCGCTGCTTCTGGATCTGGTCGTAGGCTTCGTTGATCTCCTTCATTTTTTCCTGCGCGAGATCTGCAAGCGGGTTATCGTGGTAATTGTCCGGATGGTACTTGCGGGCAAGATTGCGGTAAGCGCGCTTGACCTCCTCGTCAGTCGCCGTCGGCGGGATATTCAGGATCTGATAGGGGTCGTTCATACGGTTTCCTCGTTTTTCTCTGGTTTCGTGCGGAAATGGGTCCGTCGCGGAGGTTTATGGTAAGTGCCCTTGAGAACGGCACTGCCGATCCCGTACAGGCTCTCATAAAAGATGCTGTCCAATATGTCGGACCACGCGCCGCGCTCAAGCAGCGCGTAGGCGCTCGCCATGCGGCGCACGGAAAGGTCGAGCGAAAGCGCGACCTCGTTTCGTGCCGCTTCGTCCAGCGTGCCGCTTTTCAACCCGTAGCGGTAGCGGAGCGGGTTATAGCAGCCGCTTGCAAAGTCCTTTTTGAGGTCGTCCGCCGCATCGACAAGGTAGATCCAGCGGCCCAGGTGATAGAAGATCTCGGCCATCACGCGGCGGTGGAGTTCGTCCGGCGCGACGGCGGCAATGTCCGCCATCAGCGCGGCAAAGGGCTCCGCCGCCTGATCGAGGGAATTGCAGCACGCCTTTTCGCGCACGGCAAGCTCGCCAAGGTGCCGCTGCACCGATGCGTCGAATTCCGGCACGCATACGCTCGCCTTACGGTAGGCGCGGCGCAGGAAAAGCGCCGTGAGCCGGTACGGGACGGACTTTAAAAAGCCGTGGTCGGCGATGTGGTCTTTGAGCTGCCACCAGGCAAGAACGATGCTGTGGTCCGCCGCGATCTCGAGCGCGCCCGTGTGCGCCATCACACGCCGCACTTTGCACGGGTGCGCCGCGCAGCGGCACGAAGTGCACTCCGGCTCCCGCGTTTCAGAAAGCAGGATGGCGAGAAAGGTAAAGTCAAAGTTCAGCACGAAGCGCGCGGCAAAGCCATACTTTCGGCCAAGCTCGTGGCAAAGGCCGCAGTAGGCGGCCTGAAAGAGCTGCTCGTCGTGCTCGCTCAGCCGCTCTTTCGCGGGGCGGATGTATCCGAACATTCGCTCAGAACAGGCGCACGATGGTGAACGTCAGCGCGCCGGTCCGCTTCATGCGCCGGTCGCAGACGACCGCGGGAACGAGCCCGAGCAGGAACGCCGCGATGGCGATCGCGTAGCGCAGCCCCTCGCTCGAAAGCGCGCCGGTCGCAAAATAGCCAACGAAAAAGCACAGGACCGGCAGCAGGTACACGAGCAGCATCACGCCGAGAAGTCTCTTCGTGCTGCTCTCCACCACGACCTTTTGTCCCACCTCCGCACCGACGGTGTTGCGCGCCGCGGCCCGGACGGAAGCGCCCGAAACGCCGCAGCCCGCGCACTCCTCGCAGTCATGCCCGCAGGCCGACTTGCGCGGCACGGAGATCTCCGCCATGCCGCCGGGCAGTATTTTTTCGACAGTTGCGATTTGCGTCATAATGTCTCCTTTTGGTATTGCCGGGAAAAATCATCCGATATGGACCGTGACCTCGTAGGTGCCGACCGCGCCCAGATCGTAGCCGGCCACGGAGATGCGGGCGGGAACGGTGTAGCTGCCGCTGTCGGCCTCAATGCCGGACAGGTTCGCGATCACCTGCACATCGTTGCCCGTTACGGCGGCGATATCCTCCGCCGTGCCGCGCAGCGTCACGGTGAGCGACGAGGTCAGCACGCTCACGGGCGCGTCGCCGCTGAAGTTTTCATAGCTGAAGCTGGTCGTTTCGATCTCCTTCGTCTCCGTGTCCGTTGCGCTGATCGTCAGCGCAACGCTCGTAATGCCGCTGAGGTTATTCGCCCCATTGGGAACGGGGATCTCATAGGAGAAGGTCTCCTGCCCGCGCAGGTCCTCGAGCGCGAGCGTACCGAGCGAGATCTCATCGATCGACGCCATCAGCGAAGCGTCGCCCGAGAGGGTGATGCTGCTGTAGCTGAGCGACCAGGAGAAGTTGTCCAGCCGCGCGCCCGCAGACTCGACAAAGTCCACCGTCAGCGGCACCTCCTTGACCTTGAGCACCGGCATCGTGACCTGTACGCTCTCGCTCATGGGATGGATGTTCTTGTTGTCGATCACCTGATCGTTGAAGTCGTAGAGCTCGTAGTCGAGCAGCTCCACGACCGTCGAGGTCGCATTTTCAATGTTGAGCGTAACCTGCGCATAACTGATCTGCATGATATCGGACTGCTGGCCGCGCACCTCGAGCGTGTCGGGCAGAAGCTCGACCGTACCGGCGATATAGCCCTCGGCCACATTGCCCACCACATTGCAGCGGACCTCGACGTCCTTCTTGTTCAGCTCGCCGATCTCGACCTGCACGGTGCGCACGGACGGCGACTCCACGGACACGTCGCGCGAGGAAATACCGCTCGGAAGAAGAATATTATAGCTCACGGACTGCTTGCCCGCGTAGGTGACGGTGGAAAGGTCGCTCACAAGGCGGATCTCGCTCGGGTCAAAGCGGAACACAAGCCCGCGCGCCACCTTGAGCCTGAGATCGACGGTCACGTCCTCCTCCCCGCTCACGCGCATGAGGCCCTTGTCGGCAAGCGTCGTATCCTCGTTGAGAAATTCCACGGGCACATTGTGCACGCTGATATTGACCTCGTCGCCGTTGCTGACGTAGAACCACACCATCGAGGCGATCAGCAGCGAAAGAAAGACGTAAAAGATCTTGCGGCGTTTAGACTTCATCGTGCTTGTCCCCCTTTCCGGATGTGAGCATGCGCCACAGCCGTATATGGAGCTTCTCCTCCTGCTGCTCGTCCGGCGTCTGCGGGATGAGCTCGTTCATGAGGAGCTTTTCGAGCGTTTCGGGCATTAGGTGGCGCTTTAAGAGCCCGCCGATGGCGACGGAGATCGTGCCCGTCTCTTCGGAGACGATGACCACGACCGCGTCGGAATTCTCGCTCATGCCGATGCCGGCGCGGTGGCGCATGCCAAGGTCGCGGCTCAGGTTCACGTTTTTGGAAAGCGGGAGCATGCAGCCGCCCGCGAGCAGCCGCCCGTCGCGCATGATGACCGCGCCGTCGTGCATGGCGGCCTTGACGAAGAAGATGTTCTTCAAAAGCTCGCTGCTCACGCGCGCATCAACGATCGTGCCCGTGCGGGCGATATCGTCAAGCGCCATCTCGCGCTCAAAGACGATGAGCACGCCCGTGCGGGACTTCGACATCTCCGTGCAGGCGAGCACCGTCTGCGCGATGGCGCTTTCGATGGCCGAGACCTGCTGCGTGCGGGCAAAGGGGTTGAACGAGCGCAGCCTGCTCGAGCCCAGCTGGTCGATGAGGCGGCGGATCTCCGGCTGGAACAGCACGATCAGCGCCAGCGCGCCCAGCGAGAGCACGTGGCTCAAAATGAAGTAGATCCCGCCCAGCTGCAGCGCGTCGGAGAGCATCAGCGCCAGCAGGAACAGCAGCACGACCTTGCCCACGCTCTCGACCTTGGACGTGCCGACGATCTTCAAAAGCCAGTAGATGCCGTAGGTCATCAGCGCGATATCAAGGTAATCTGAAATTTTGAGCGTGAGCACATAGCGCCACGCGCCCTCCAGTACGGGCATGACAAAATCCATCGGCACGCTCCTCCCCAGTGATCGTTCAAACTTACTAAGCAATAGTTAGTACTTATTCTAATATACAAAGCCGAGAATTGCAACGGTCGAGCCATGAATTTTCTATGAAATCTCCGTTTTTCTCAGCGCGCGGCCACCTCGCGCAGCGCAATGAGCAGCGCGTCGATCTCAAACGTGCGGCTGAAGGCCGAAACGCTCATGCGCACGGTGCCGTCCGGCAGGGTCCCGGCGGTCCTGTGCGCGAACGGCGCACAGTGCAGCCCCGCACGCAGCGCGATGCCGCGCTGCGCGAGCTGCGCGGCGGTCTCCTCCGGGTCAATACCTTCCACCGTGAACGACAGCACGCCCGCCTGCATCCGCGCATCCTGCGGGGCATAGCACGTTACGCGCGGGATGCCCCGCATGCCCTGCACCGCCCGGCGCAGCAGCTGCTGCTCGTGCAGGAAAATGCGCTCGGTGCGCTGCGCGCGCACAAAGTCGATCCCCGCGGCAAGGCCCGCGATACCGGGAACGTTGTGCGTCCCGGCCTCCAGCCGGTCGGGCAGGAAATCCGGCATCTCCTGGCGCAGCGACTCGCTGCCCGTGCCGCCCTCGAGCAGCGGCAGCGCCTCGTGTCCGCACAGAAGAAGCCCCGTTCCCTGCGGGCCGTAAAGGCCCTTGTGCCCCGGCATGGCGATGAACGCCGCGCCGAGCGCCGAGAAATCGACCGGCAGCACGCCCGCCGACTGCGACGCGTCGATGATGAGCGGCACGCCCGCTGCGCGGCAGAGCCGCGCAATCTCCGCGATGGGCAGAATATCGCCGAACACATTGGATACGTGCGTGCACACCGCCGCGTCCGCGCCCAACGCGAGCGCGCGCTCAAAGGCCTCGGCCGTCTCTTTCGGATGGAACAGCGGCGCGGCGGCGACGATGACCTCCGCCCCCAGCGCGTGCAGCGGCCGCGTGACCGCGTTGTGCTCGTATCCGGACACAACGGCGCGACCGCCGGGGCGCACAAGGCTCTTGACGGCGATGTTCAGCGCGTGCGTGGCATTCATCGTAAAGACCACCTGCTCCGCCGACGGGACGGAGAACAGCTCCGCCGCCGAACTGCGGCAGCGGAACAGCGTCTCCTCGGCGAGCTGCGCGCTCGCGTAGCCGCCCCGTCCGGGCGAGCTCATCGTGCGCATGGCCTGCACGACCGCCCGCTGCACCGCGGCGGGCTTTTGAAAGGTCGTGGCCGCGCTGTCAAGGTAGATCATGTCGATACCTCCTGCCGCGTCTCCCCGGAAACGAGCAGCACCCTGACTGGCTGCACGCCCGATGCGCGGCAGGCGTCCAGTGCGCGCGCATAGCTTCTGCGCGAGACCTCCAGCGTGTAGCCGCAGCCGCGCCCGGTCATCCCGGCCCCGGCGCGGCGGATCTTTGCGGAAACGCCCGCGTCGCTCAGCACCTTTGCCATCTGCTGCGCGTGAGTAACCGAGCGGGCAGCGAACAGATAATAGTCCATACCCTTCCCCCCTCACCGCATGATATGCGCGCCTTTCGGCGGCGTGCGGGCAAAAAGGGACGGACCGCCCAAAAAGCGTCCGTCCGGTCGGCATGATTCAGTTGTCCGTCTGCTCGAGCAGCGCGACGGCGTGGGCCGCCATGCCCTCTCCGCTGCCGGTGAAGCCGAGGCCCTCCTCGGTCGTGGCCTTGACGCTCACGCGCGAGACGGGGATGCCCAGCGCCCGCGCGATATTTTCGCGCATCTGCTCGCGGTAGGGCGCGAGCTTCGGCGCCTGCGCGAGCACCGTCGCGTCGAGGTTGACGACCGCAAAGCCCGCGCCGTCCAGCCGCTCCTTCACGCGCCGCAGCAGCTCGATGCTCGAAATGCCCTTGAATTCCGCGCTGGAATCCGGGAAGAGCTTGCCGATGTCGCCCAGCGCCGCCGCGCCGAGCAGTGCGTCCATCACGGCATGGGTCAGCACATCCGCGTCCGAATGGCCGAGCAGGCCCTTTTCATACGGGATCTCCACGCCGCCGAGGATCAGCCGCCGCCCCTCAGTCAGGCGGTGCACGTCGTAGCCGTGCCCGATGCGTAAATTCGTCATAAGATACCATCCTTTCCCAAAGAAAAAGCAGAGGGAAATGGGTCATTCCCCTCTGCGCTGTAAAATCGATTCCGCGATTGACAGGTCGATCGGCGTGGTGATCTTGATATTCTCGCGATCGCCCGCTGTCAGGTGGACTTCCTTGCCAAAGCGCTCCACCGCAGAGCAGTCGTCCGTCAGTGCGGCGTCTGCGCGCAGCGCGTCCTGAAGCGCCGCCTTCAAAAGCTCGCAGTCGAACACCTGCGGCGTCTGCACGGCAAAAAGCGTGCTGCGGTCGGGCGTGCTCTCTACAACGCCGTCCCGCGCGATCTTGATCGTATCCGTCACGGGGACGGCGGGCGCGGCGGCATGATACAGCTGCGCCGCGGAAACGACCTTGTCGATCAGCTCCGGCGTGACGAGCGGGCGCGCGCCGTCCTGCACGGCAAGAAGCTCCGTCTCCGGCGGCGCTTCGAGCGCGGCGCGCAGCACGGATTCCGTCCGCGTTTTTCCGCCGGGCACGACCTTCACGCGCTTGCGGATGCCGAATGTCCGGCACAGCTCCGCATAGGCGAGCAGCTCATCCTCCCGCGCGGCAATGATGATCTCGTCGATGCTCTGCGCGCTGTCGATTGCAAGGAGCGTACGCGCCAGCACGGGAATGCCGTCGAGCGGCTGCAGCAGCTTGTTCTCCCCGCCGTAGCGGGTGGAGCTGCCCGCCGCCGCGATGAGCGCGGTGCAGTAGGGGTGCGTGCGCTTTTTCTCACGGCGGAAGATCTTATTCAGCAGGCTCATGGGCTTTATTCGCTCTCCTTTGAAAGCATTGCGGCGTTCACGCGGCTCTCCGCCGCCGGGTACTCCACATCCTCCGCCAGCACGATCTCCGATACGAGGATCTGCTTGGCGATGTGCAGCATCTTGCGCTCGCCGTTGGAAAGGCCGCGCTCGCTGTCGCGGTGCATCAGGGCCTTGATAACGGCGCTGACCTCGTTGAGATCGCCGCTCTTGAGCCGGTCCATATTCTCGCGGTAGCGATGGTTCCAGTTCGACGTCATATCGACGCCGAGCTTTGGGATGCGCGCGATCACGTCCTCGATCTCCTCGATGCCCTTGATCGGGCGCACGCCGATCGATGCAGAATTCTCCGTCGGGATCTTGAGCGTCAGCCCGGAAATGGGCATTTTAAAGACGTAAAACTCCGTTGCCTTTCCGCTGATCTTTTCGCGCACGATGCTGTCGATCACACCCGCGCCATGCATCGGATGCACAACCTTGTCTCCGACCTGAAACATCCTATGCCCACCTCCTCTCTGACAGAATGTCGGTCACGGCATTCGTCCATGATCCCCGTCCAATCGGGGAAAATACAGTAAAACACACAATGGGAATAATTCCCCATACATAGTATAACGTGCTTTCGGTCGATTTTCAAGCATTTTCTCGTGAATATTATTAAATCTTAACGCATTTACGCATAAAAATGGGGACTCCCCCGAAAAAGGAGAGCCCCCGGACGGAAGACGATTTTTACTTGCTGCTGCGGCGCCAAATGTGCATCTTCTCCGCGTCGGCGATGAGCTGCTCGCGGAAGTCGGGATGCGCGATGCCGATGAGCGCCTCGGCGCGCTCCCAGGTGGACAAGCCCTTGAGGTTGACCATGCCGTACTCGGTGACGATGTAGTGCGTGCAGGAGCGCGGATCGGTGCAGATGGAGCCGGGTGTCAGCGTGGGGACGATGCGGCTCTTGACCGTGCCGTCCTTGCCCGTGACGGTCGAGGACATGCAGATGAAGCTCTTGCCGCCCCTGGAGAGGTACGCGCCCATGGCAAAGTCGAGCTGGCCGCCGGTGCCGGAGATGTGCTTGATGCCCGCGGACTCGGCGTTCACCTGGCCGAAGAGATCGCAGTCGATGGCGTTGTTGATGGAAATGAAGTTGTCGATCTGGGAGATGACGTGCACGTCGTTCGTGTAATCGACCGGCGCGCCCATCACATCGGGGTTGCGGTCCATGTAATCGTAGAGCTTCTGCGTGCCGGCGGCGAAGGCAAAGACCTGACGGCCCTTGTCAAGCTGCTTGTGCTTGCCGGTGATCTTGCCGGCAAGCGCCATATCGACGAAGCCGTCCACGTACATCTCGGTGTGAACGGACAGGTCCTTCAGATCAGACTGTGCGATCATCGAGCCGATGGTGTTGGGCATACCGCCGATGCCGAGCTGCAGACACGCGCCGTTCGGGATCTGGGGCACGACGAGGTTCGCGACCGCGGTATCGACCTCGGTCGGCGCACCGCCCGCGCCGAGTTGGGCCACGGGGGGATTCTCCCCTTCTACGACCATGTCAACGCCCTTGATGTTGATCTCGCAGCCGTTCAGGCCATAGACCCAGGGAAGGTTCTCGTTGACCTCGACGATGACCGTCTTGGCGGAATCGAGCATATCGGCAAGGTGCGAGCACGCGACCGCGTAGCTGAAGTTGCCGTGCTTGTCCATCGGCGTGACCTGGATCATCGCAACGTCCACGCGGACGTTGCCATCGCGGTAGAAGCGCGGCAGCTCGCTGTAGCGCATGGGGATGAAGTAGCCCATGCCCTTCCCGATGATCTTGCGGTCGATGCCGCTGCAGTGCCAGGAATGCCAGGTGAAGTGCTCGCCCGCATCCTCCGCCTTGCAGATCTCGGGCATCCACATCGTCACGCCGCCGCGGACCTTGACGTCCTTGAGCTCGTTCTGGCGGGCGGCGAGCGCCTTGTCCAGCGTATAGGGGTGGTTGGTGCACCAGCCGTAATCGACCCAGTCGCCGCTCTTGATGACCTTGACGGCCTCGGCGGCAGAGGTCAGCTTTTTCTGATAAAGCTCTGCGTAATCCATGCTAACTTCCTCCTGTATGTCAATGATTGAAAGCTTTTGTATGTCGAAACTTTAACAATTATAGCATACCGCTTTGCGTTTGCAAAGCCCCATCTTTCAAAAAGCCCATAAAAAAGGACAGGCCGAAGCCTGTCCTTTTCGGTTCAGCGGAAATTACTCCTCGACGGGAGTCTCTTCCTCATTCAGCAGCGCGCGGATGCTGAGGGAGATCTTCTTCTTTTCCTCGTCGATGGCGGTGATCTTCGCATCGACCATCTGGCCTTCGGACAGAACGTCGGAGGGCTTGTCGATGCGGCGGTCAGCGATCTGGGAGATATGGATCAGGCCGTCCACGCCGGGAACGACCTCAGCGAAGGCGCCGAAGGTCATCAGCTTGACGATGCGGACATTGGCAACGTCGCCGACCTTGTAGGTGTTCATGAACACATCCCAGGGGTTCTGGGTGCGGTCCTTGACGCCCAGGGAGATCTTGCGCTTCTCGGGGTCGAAGGAGATGACGTAAACGTCGAGATGATCGCCGATGGAAACGACCTCGGCGGGGTTCTTGATGCGGCTCCAGCTCAGCTCGGAGATGTGGACCATGCCGTCCACGCCGCCGATATCGACGAACACACCGTAGGAGGTCATGGACTTGACAACGCCGTCATAGTGCTTGCCGACTTCAATGTTCGCCCAGATGGCAGCCTGCGCGGCCTGACGCTCCTCGTTCAGGACGGACTTGATGGAGCCGACGACGCGGCGGCGGGCACGGTTGACCTCGGTCACGCGAAGCTTGACCTTCTGCTTGACCATCTGGCCAAGGTCGGAGTCCTTGGGCAGGCCGCTCTGGGAAGCGGGCACAAAAACGCGCACGCCCTTGACAGAGACGACAACGCCGCCCTTGTTCACTTCGGTCACGGTGCCTTCGAGAACGGTCTTGTCCTCAACGGCGGTCTCAATGTCCTCCCAAAGCTTGACAGCGTCGAGACGCTTCTTGGAGAGGGTGGCGTAGCCTTCCACGTCGTTGACGCGGACGACATAGGCTTCGATCTCGTCGCCGACCTTGACGACGTCCTCGGGCTTCACGTCGGGGTCGCTGCTCAGCTCGGAAACAGGGATGTAACCCGCCTGCTTGCAGCCGACATCGACCTGAACCTCGGTCGTGCCGATGGCCGTGACAATACCGGTCACCTTATCGCCTGTATTTAAAGTCTTGAAAGACTTTTCAAGCATTTCTTCAAAGGATTCGCTTTCAGGGGCAGTGGTGTTGATGTTTTCTTCCGTCATTGTTGTTAATACCTCCATAATGATACTCGCAGGAGTAGATGCGCCGGCTGTCAGTCCCGCAACACGGCATCCGGAAAAGAATTCCGGTGAGAGCTCGTCTGCGGATTCGATCTGGAGGACCCTGCCGCAGTTCTCTCTGCAAATCTCGGTCAAATGCCTTGTGTTGGCGCTTCTTCGGTCGCCTGCAACTACCATCGCGTCCACCTTGGCGGAAAGCTCTGCTGCCTCAGTTTGACGTTTCTGCGTAGCATTGCATATTGTATCATTGATTTTCAGATTTGTACACTGTTTTTTTAGAAAATTAACGCAACTTTCCCAAACCGCACGAATGCAGGTCGTTTGCGCCAGTAAAATGCTGGGTAATTCGGCAAATTCGGGGTGATCTTGCAGGTAGGATGCAGCTTCTCCTGCATTTTCGAAGATCACGGGGGCTTTGCACCAGCCCGCGATGCCCTGCACCTCGGGGTGCCGGTGCTCGCCGATGATGATGACGCGCCGCCCCTCCTGCTCTGCTTCAAGAGCGAGCCTTCGGATGCGGTCTACGTGCGGGCACACGGCGCTCACGATCTCCGCGCCCCGCGCGCGCAGCGCGTCGAGCGTCTCTTTCGGCTCGCCGTGGGCGCGGATGAGGACCGTCTCCCCCGCCCGCGCTTCCTGCGGGTCGGTGATCAGGCGCATGCCGAGCGCTTCGATCTCCTGCACGACGCCCGCGTTGTGCACGATGCTGCCGAGCATCGCGCCGCCTCGCTCGCCTGCCGTCTGACGCGCAAGCTTCACCGCGCGCTCCACCCCGTAGCAGAAGCCCGCGCTCTCCGCTAAAATGACCTTCACAGCGGCGCGCCTCCCACCTGCTGCCCGCCGAGGGCGTAGGCCCGGCGCAGCATTTCGTCGGCGATGGCCTGCAGCTCCTCCGACGTGCCGCGGCGGCCCGTGACCTCGGGCACATACGGCTCGCCAAAGATGATGCGCGTTTTATGGAAGGGCTTTTTCTGTCCGTCGCAAAACACCGGCACAAGCGCCGCGCCCGTGCGCACGCCGATCATCGCGATGCCCGCGTGTGCGTGCGCGGGCAGTCCGTCGTGATATCCCACGCCGCCCCGGATGGTCGTCCCCTCGGGGAAAATAAGAAGGTTCTCGCCCCTGTGCAGCACCTGCATGGCGGTCTTGACGGACTGGATGTCCTTGCCGTCGCGCTGGACGGGGAACGCGCCGAGCGTGCGGATGAGCCAGGCGAGCGCGCGGTTATCGAAAAGCTCGGCCTTGGCCATAAAGTGCAGGTGATAATCAAGCGGCAGACACAGCCCGATGAGCACGGGGTCTAAGTCCGTCGAATGGTTGGGGCACAGCAGCACGCTGTTTTTCGGCAGATGCTCAAGCCCCTTCACATCCACGCGGTAGATCCACAGCAGCACCCTGCCAATGAGCCAAATGAAGGCAAAAAAGATACGCTGCATCATTTCAGCTTCTCCTCAATGAGGTCCAGCAGCGCCTGCTCGCTCTGCGCAAAGTCGAGGCTTGATGTGTCCACGCGCACGGCGTCCGCCGCCTCGCGCAGCGGGGCGATGGCGCGGTGCATGTCCTGCTCATCGCGCTCGTTGATCTCGCGCAGCACCTTGTCATAAGGCTCGGGCGTGCCGCGCTGCGCAAGCTCCAGGCAGCGACGGTTCGCGCGCGCCTCGGACGAAGCCGTCAGATAAATTTTGAGGTCCGCATCCGGCAGCACCACGGTGCCGATGTCGCGTCCGTCCATAATGACGCTGCGCTTTTTGGCGATGCCGCGCTGCATATCGAGAAGATACGCGCGCACGCACGGCAGCGCCGAAACGTTTGAAGCGTACATGGAGATCTCCGGCAGACGGATCTCTTTACTCACGTCCTTGCCGTCGAGCAGCATCTTCTGCCCGCCCGCTTCGTCAAAGGCCATGTCGATATGGATCTTTTCCAGCAGCGGGGCGATCTGCGCTTCGTCCTTCGCGTCCAGCGAGCGCGCGAACGCCGCGTAGCCGATCGTGCGGTAGATCGCGCCCGTGTCCACATGCAGAATATTCAGCTTTTTTGCGATGGCCTTGGCAAGCGTGCTCTTTCCCGCGCCGCCGGGGCCGTCGAGTGCAATGGTAAAATGCTCTTTCATTTTTTGTCTGCTTCCTTCTCTTCGTTATGCCAAAAGTGCGTCCGCGGCCGCTTCGCCCGCAGCCTTGCCCGTTGCCCAGGCGATCTGGAGGTTGTAGCCGCCCGTGTAAGCGTCCACGTCGATCATCTCGCCCGCAAAATACAGCCCTTCGATCTTTTTCGACGCCATGGTCTTAGGATCGATCTCCCCGACCTTCACGCCGCCGGAGGTGATGATCGCGTTCTCCACCGGCATGGGCGCGGCAACGTCCACCGTCCAGCGCTTTAAGAGCGTGCGGATCGTCTCGCGCTGGGCGCGCGTGATATCGTGCACTTTCTCGTGCGGCGGGATGCCGGAGCGGCCGATGAAATCGTCGATGAGCTTCTGCGGCAAAAGCGCGCCAAGCGCGTTGCGGTAGTCGCTGTTCGCGCGCTTTTCAAAGTCCGACAGCAGGCGCTTGTCGAGTGCCTTTTCATCGAGCGCGGGCTTTAAGTCGATCTCCAGCCGGTATGTCTTTTTGTCGAAATGCCGCATGTGCGCGCTGGCCGACAGGATGAGCGGCCCGCTCACACCGAAGTGCGTGAAGAGCATCTCGCCGAAGTCCGAATGGATCTTTTTGTTGTTTTCACACACCGTGAGCGCGACGTTGCGAAGGCTCAGCCCCTGCAACGGCGCGCAGTCGTAGGCCCGCAGCGGCACGAGCGAGCCGCGCAGCGGCGTGACCGTGTGGCCGAGCGCTTCCGCCATGCGGAAGCCGTCGCCCGTCGAGCCGGTCGCGGGATAGGAAAGCCCGCCCGTCGCCAGCACGGTGGCGGAAGCGGGGTACTCCCCCTTTTCGCCCTTCACCGCCGAAACACGCCCGTCCGTAAGCAGGATATCGAGCGCGCGGTCGCGCACAAGCTTCACGCGCAGCCGCCTGAGCTCGCGCTCGAGCGCGGCGGTGATGTCGAACGAGCGGTCCGACACCGGGAACACGCGCTTTCCGCGCTCGACCTTGAGCGGCACGCCGAGACCTTCAAAAAAGTCGATGGCGTCGTGCCCGTCGAAGCGGGAAAAGGCAGAGTAGAGAAAGCGCGGGTTCTGCGGCACGTGGGCAAGAAGCTCCTCGCAATTGCTCTCGTTCGTCACGTTGCAGCGGCCCTTGCCGGTGATGTTCACCTTCTTGCCGAGGCGCTCGTTTGGGTCGAGCAGCGTGACCGCCGCGCCCCTGCGCGCGGCGCAGATGGCGGCCATCATGCCGCCCGCGCCGCCGCCGATGACCACAAGCGTCTTATTCATCTTCGACCTTTCCGAAAATGCCGAAGCGATCCCAGATGTGGTCGAGCTCGGTGAACGTGGCGGCAATGTCCGCGCCCTTCTTGTTCGCAACGGCGAGGATGAGCGCGTTGAGCATGCTCATCGGCGCGGCGAGAGAGTCCACGAACGAGATCATCTCGTTGCGCACGAGCAGCGAGCAGGACGATTCCTGATTGATCGGCGACATCTCGCTGTCGGTGATGCCGACGACGGTCGCGCCGCGGTCGCTCGCAAAATGGATGGTCTTGAGCGCCAGCTCGCTGTAGCGCGGGAAGCAGATGCCGATGACCACATCGCCCGGCGACACGCGGAAGAGCTGGTCGAACGTACCGGCCGCGCCGCCCTGCACGAGCACGACGTTTTCAAAGATCAGGCGGAAGTAGAAGTTTAAGTACCCCGCGAGGAACGACGAGGAGCGGAAGCCCACGATGTAGATCTTCTTCGCGCTGATAATCGTATCGACCACGCGCTCGAACTCTGCGCCCTCGGTCTGGTCGATGGCCATGCGGATCTTCTCCATGTCGCGCTGCAAAACGTTCGTCATCAGATCCGAGCCCGCGAGCTCGCCGTCGGACGCCTGGATGCGCTGGATGCTCGTGAGCTTGCCGCGGATCATCTCCTGTAAGGCGCGCTGCATGCTGGGATACCCGTCGTAGCCGAGCTGGGTGGCGAAGCGCACCACGGTCGATTCGCTGACCTGCACGGTCTTGCCGAGCTTGCTCGCGGTCATGAACGCCGCCTTGTCGTAGTTTTCCAGGATGAAGCGCGCAATGAGCTTCTGCCCCTTGGAAAAGCTGCTCATGTTCTTTTCAATATTATGTAAAATATTCTTCGTCATATGATCGCCTCTGTCAGTTTGATTTTGTTGCAAGGACTTCCTGCTCCGTCAGGTCGCGCCACTTGCCGCTCGGAAGGTCGCCGAGTGCGAGCGTGTGCTCGCGCACGCGCTGCAACCGCTTGACGAAAAGGCCGCAGGAGGCGCACATGCGCCGGATCTGGCGGTTTTTCCCCTCGTGGATGGTGATGGAAAGAACGGCGGTGTCCTTCCCCTTCGACAGCGCGCGCACCTGCGCGCGGCGGATGGGCTCGCCGTCCAGCTCCGTCACCGCGGCAAGCCTTTTCTCGCAGCCGCCGACCTCGCCCGCGACGGTGACGCGGTAGGTCTTGTTCACCTCGTAGCGCGGGTGGAGCAAATGCTGCATCCACTCGCCGTCGTTCGTCAAAAGCAGCAGCCCCTCGGAGTCGAGGTCCAGCCGCCCCACGGGATAGACGCGCGCGCCGCAGTCCGCGACAAGCGAAGCGACCGTGGGCCGCCCCTTTTCGTCCGACAGCGTGCAGACATAGCCGCGCGGCTTGTTGAGCATCAGATAGCGCTTTTGCTCCACGCGCGCGATGGGTCTGCCGTCCACCGTGATCTCATCCCGCTCGGGGTCCGCCCGCTGTCCGATCACGGCGGTCCCGCCGTTCACGCGCACGCGGCCCTCAGCCATCCACTGCTCCGCCGTGCGGCGGGAGCACAGCCCCGCCGCAGCGATGAGTTTTTGTATGCGTTCCTCTGCCAGAACGACCCCTCCCTATGCCGCGAAGAGATCCCAAAGCCTCTTCGCAAGCGGTGTTTTTTCGTTTTTCTCCTGCTTTTCGCCCGTCTGCGGCGCGGAGACGTTCCCCGCGCTCACGAGCGCCGCGCGCCCGACCTCGGTCCCATTGCAGGAGACGACCAGCTCGCCGAGCGCCTGCCCCTTCTTCACGGGCAGCGCCGGCAGAGATGAAAGCTCCGTGCGCACGGTAAGCGTCTCCCCCTCGGACACGGGGTAGAAAAAGCTCTCCTTCGCGACCGCCGTCACGGCGGCGCCGCTCACTTCGACCGTCCGGTACGCTTCGCCCTTTTTCGCGCCGCATTCGCGGTGGAAGGCGGCAAAGCCGTAGTCATACAGCGCAGCGTGATCCGCCCAGTCGCTGCCGTCGTGCAGCGTGACGGCGATCAGGCGCATCCCGCCGCGTTCGGCGCAGGTGACGAGCGTCCGCCCGGCGTCGCCGGTGTAGCCCGTCTTGAGGCCGATGCAGCCGGAGTAATTTCCGAGCAGCTTATTGTGGTTGGTCATCGTGCGCGTGCCGACGCTCGCCGTGCGCGTCGAGACGATGCGCGTGAAGGTCGGATCGCGCATCGCACAGGCCGCAAGGCGCGCCATATCGAGGGCACAGGAATGGTGCCCGTTTTCATCAAGTCCGCTGGGGTTTGCGAACGACGTGTGCGTCATGCCGAGCGCGGCGGCCTTCTCGTTCATCCACCGGATGAACTGTTTGCTGCCGCCGTCGCCGCCGCAGTAGGCGGCGATGCACTCCGCCGCGTCGTTGCCGGAGGGCAGCATCAGCCCGTAGAGAAGCTCCTCCATCGTGAGCGTTTCCCCCTCGGCAAGGTACATCGACGAGCCCTCGCGCAGATGCTCGCGCCTGACCGTGACCTTGTCCGTAAGCTCGCTGTGCTCCAGCGCGACAAGGCAGGTCATGATCTTCGTCGTGCTCGCGATGCTGCGCTCCTGCGTTTCGTTCCCCGCCGCGAGCACCCGCCCGCTCTCCGCCTCCATCAGAACAAAGGCGGCGGCAGAGGTCCCGGGCGCGGAAGCGTGACAAGCAATACTGCCTGTCACGCAAACCACCGCAAGGAAAAATGAGAAACAGCCGCGCAGCATCCGCGCCATAGGATCACTCCCTTAAAAAGAATGCTCCTATTATGCCCCGGATCAATAGATATCTTTCTCCTCGCGCTTTTTATCCACGAAATTCTGCACGCGGTCCAGCACCTCGGGCACGAGGTCGAGCACGCGGTCCACCGTGGCCGCCGCCGGGATGGCGACGGGCATCACGCGCGTCAGCCCGTCCTTGACGACAAGGAACGCCACGGGATCGACCTTGACGCCCGCGCCCGCGCCGCCGCCGAAGTGGCTGGGCTCGCTCTTGCCGTAGTCGCCGCCGCCCGCGCCGAAGCCGAAGCTCACGCGCGAAACAGGAATGACGGTCACGCCGTCGGGCGTGGTGATGGGTTCTCCAATAATGGTGTTGGAGTCGACCATGTCACGAATCTTATCCATCGTCGTGTTCATCAGGTCGTTGAGCGGTGTCTTTTTTTCGATGTTTTCCATAAGATACGTCCTTTCTTCTTTATGCAGTCAGTTTTTCATCCTGTGTTTCACGGTTTTCCGTTGATTCCGCCTTCATTTCCGCACTCTCGTCGTTTTTGTGCGCCCTGCGGAAGCGGCGGTACCATTTAAGCATCGGCACGAGCAGCGCAAACGCGATCACGAGCCCATCCCAGATGCGAAACGAGACGCCCGCCGTCCCCTCCGCGCGCGTTTTCTTCGCGCCGTAGTCCATGCGCAGGTGCAGCGAGGGGTCCGGGATGTTGAAAAGATCCTCAAGGTGCGGCATTACGCCCCACATGGCGGCGCTCGCATAGCCGTAGGTCTGCGCAATGTCCGCCGGATCCTCCCCGCCGAAAACGACGAGCACCTCCAGCGGGTCGATGCGAAGGCGCCTGCAGGCGCGCCTTGCCGTTTCTTTCAGCGCCGCGAAGGCCGTTTCGATGAGCTCGCGCAGCTCGTCTTTCGTGAGCTTCGGCAGCGTATGGGTCTTTTCCTTCTTCTTTTTCTCTGCCGGTTCCTCCAGCTTCTTTTCTTCGGGCGGCTTTGCCTTCCGCTCCTTCGCGGGCAGCAGCGTTATGCGGAACGGGCCGATGAGGATCTTCAGCTCCAGCGCTTCGCCGAAGCGGACCACCGCGCCCGCGCGGATGAGCCCGATCAGGATGAAGATCAGCACGATGATGCCGATCACCTTCAGCGCGGTCACGCGACCACCTCCCTTTCCGTATTGCCGCTTTTACTGCTCCTGCGCGTCATCCTCCTGCACGCTCGCCGCGTGCGGGTCGAAAATGGTGCCGTCCTCGGCCATGCGGAGCTGGCCATCGGTCTCGATGCCCGGCATCTCAGGCAGCTCGTCGAGAGAGCTTAAATGGAAGTCGCGCAGGAATCTTTTCGTCGTGCGGTACAGTCTCGGCCGTCCCGGCACCTGCAATCTTCCGCACTCTTCGATGAAGCCGCGCTCCAAAAGAAGGCCCACCGTGTACGCGCTGTCCACGCCGCGCACCTGATCGATATAGGCGCGGGTCGTGGGTTGGTAGTAGGCGACGATCGTCAGCACCTCCAGCGCGGGCTGAGAAAGGCGTGCGGTCTTACGGATCTCGAAGGCCTTTCGGATCACGTCCGCATAGTCGGGCGAGGAGCAGAGCTGATAACTCTCCTCCATGCGCACAAGACGGATGCCGCGGCGGTCAAAGGCATAGGAATCGCCGAGCTTTTGCAGGATCTGCTCCGCCGTCGGGCGGTCGAGGTCAAGCGCAAGGCAGATGCGCTCGATTGGGAGCGGTTCGCCGCTGGCGAACAAAATGGCCTCCATAGCCGCCTCGACCTCGTGCAGGTCCAAAGATTCCAGAGACATAGTATTCCTCGATTTTCTTTATAAATTGATGGACTTTTCCGCATCCTCGCCGCACTCCACCGTGCAGTCGGTGTCGGACCCGGCAAGATGGATGACCTTCTCGCGGCAGAGCTCCAGAACGGCGATAAACGTCGCCACGATCTCGCTGCGGCTGCGGCTGCCGCGGAACAGAAGCCGAAAGCGCGTCATACCGAATTCCTTCAGCCGGCGCAGGATCTCCTCGGCCTTGCCCTTGACGGGGTACGGCTCGCGGCGCACAATCTCGCTCAGCGCCGCGCCCGGCGGCGCTGAAAGCTTTTCCCCGCGGTCAAAGACCGCCTGCATCGCAAGCACGAGGTCCGCCTTTTCGTGGCTGTATTCGTAGACCTTGCCGTGCTGCACCGGCTCGGGGTCGCGCGTTGTGATGCTGCATCCGAACTCGCCCATGGGGCCGAGCGCCTGCGTCAGCGCCTTGATGCGAAGATAGGTGTCCTTCTGCTGCCGCTCCTTGAGAGACGCGATCAGCTCGTCCATCTCGCTCTGCGCCTGCTCGTCCTCGAGCGACAAAAGCATGCGCGTTTTGATATACATCAGGTGCGCCGCCATCGTGATGAACTCGCTCGCGACCTCGAGGTCGAGCTGCTTGCGCTGCTCGAGATAGGCGAGGTACTGGTCCAGAATGAGCGCGATGGGAATATCCTGGATCTCTATTTTATTTTTTGAAAGCAGGAAGAGGATAAGGTCCAGCGGACCTTCAAAGTCCTGCAGCGTCTCCGCGCTGCGCTCGTGGACCACGCCTTCCAGCTTGAAAACGGGACTGTCCATTCACTTCATCTCAATACGATCAGATTTACTAAAAAGGAGTACACGCGGGAGATGGCCGTGCTGAGGATATTGTCCCCTACGCCGAGCCACACGAGCACGAAGAGCACCGCCATGCCGTACTTTTCATAGCGCATCAGCGTCAGATACGCGCGGTCGGGCAGGAAGGCAAAAAGCACCTTCGATCCGTCGAGCGGCGAGATGGGGATGAGGTTGAAAAGCCCCAGTCCGATGCTCATGGACGCCGTTGCCGCAAGAAATCTGAGCACCGCGGCGCACAGCGCGGTATCGGTATAATGCGTGAGCACGAGCCGCGCCAGAAACATCAGCACGACCGCCAGCAAAAGGTTCGATACCGGGCCCGCAAGCGCCGTGAGCGCCATGCCCTGTTTGGGCTTTTTAAAATACCGCATGTCCACCGGCACGGGCTTGGCCCAGCCGAAGCCCACCAGCAGCATCGCCGCCAAGCCGAACCAGTCGATATGGTGCAGCGGGTTCAGGCTCAGCCGGTGCTCGCGCTTGGCCGTCGGGTCGCCGAGGGCGTAGGCCGCAAGGCCGTGGCAGGTCTCATGCACCGTCAGACATAAAAAGACGCCGAGCACACGCAAAAGCGCATTGGTTAGCGCGCTCCAGTCGATCGACTGGACAAGTTCCTGAAAGCTATCCACGCAACTTCTCCACAAAAAATATGCAAATCCGATGGACTTACACTGCATTCTGTTCTTATTATAGCAGTCTCCTCTGCGCATGACAAGACGTTTTGCAATTTTTGCTGCATTTTTGTTTTAAAATTGCAATATGCATGTTCAAAGAAATTGCACAAAGATCAAAAAAAGAGCGCTCTCGCCGTTTGACGGGGACGCTCTTTCTTTCTTTCATCTTTACTTTTTGAGCCGCTTGTCGCTCTTGATGGAAAGATGCGTGCCGAGCGACTGGAAGATCTGCACCAGGATGATGAGCAGCACGACGGCCGCAAACATCACAAGGTACTTGTAGCGGTAGTAGCCATAGTCGATGGCGATCTTGCCGAGGCCGCCGCCGCCGATGATACCGCTCATCGCGGAGTAGCCGAGAATGGTCGTGAGCGCGATGGTGAAGTTCTGCAGGAGCGAGGGCACGCTCTCGGGGATCATCACCTTGCAGATGATCTGCATGGGCGTCGCGCCCATGCTCTGCGCCGCTTCGATGATGTTGGGGTCCACCTCGCGCAGACTGCTTTCAACCAATCTTGCGACAAACGGGAACGCCGCCACCACGAGCGGCACGATGGTCGCGGTCGTGCCGACGGTCGTGCCGATGATCAGGCGCGAGAGCGGAAAGACCATGATCATTAAAATAAGGAACGGAATGGAGCGCAGAAGGTTGATGATGACGTTCAGCACGCTCATCAATGCCTTCGGCAGCGGCAGCACGCCGTCCTTCTCCCCCGCCACGAGCAAAACACCCAGCGGAAGGCCGATGACGATGGCCAGCGCCGTAGAAAGGAGCGTCACATAAAATGTCTCCCAGATCGCTTTGGGGAACTGGGTCTGCATGGCGACGGAAAGCTCCGCCATGGACTCAGGGGAAAAGAGATTACTGTACATCGACGCTCGCCTCCTCTACCTGCAAATTTTCGATGCCCTTGAAAAAGTCCATCGCCTGTTCGAACTGCGCGTTCGGCACACCGAGCAGCATCCCGCCGTAGACCTCCTCAGAGAGCTTCTGGGTCGTAGCAGAAATGACAGTCGCGGTGACATTTTCCTCCGTCGCAAGGCGGGCCACCAGCGGGATGGAGGTCGTTTTCGCGCTGCGGAAGATCAGGCGGATGCGGCGCTGCTGCTGCGGGTCGGACACGTCGATGTCTGCGCCGCGCGGAAAAACAAGATGGCGCGCCGCGGCGGACTTAGGCGCGGAGAATACGGTCGAAACGAGCCCCTCCTCCACGACCTCGCCGTCATCGAGGATCGCAACGTGGTTGCAGACCTCCTTCACGACGCTCATCTGGTGCGTGATGATGACGACGGTGATGCCGAGCTTTTTGTTGATGTCGCCGATCAGCTCGAGGATCTGGCGCGTGGTCTTGGGGTCCAGCGCGCTCGTCGCCTCGTCGCACAGCAGGACCTTCGGGTTCGTCGCAAGCGCGCGGGCAATGGCCACGCGCTGCTGCTGGCCGCCGGAGAGCTGCGCGGGATAGGCCTTGGCCTTATCCTTGAGTCCCACAATATCGAGCAGCTCAAGCGCCCGCTGCTCACGCCACTTCTTTTCTCCCCGCAATCCGGAAAGTTCCATCGGGAAGCAGACATTGGCGAGACAGTTCCGCTGCATCAGCAGGTTGAAGCGCTGGAAGATCATCGTGATATCGTGCCGCGCCGCGCGCAGCTGCGCGGGAGACATCGTGTCGAGCCGCTGCCCGTTCACGATGACCTCGCCGGACGTGGGGCGCTCGAGCATGTTGATGCAGCGCACGAGCGTGGACTTGCCCGCGCCGCTCATGCCGATGATGCCGTAAACGTCCCCATCCGGGATGGTCAGGGAGACGTCCTTGAGCGCGTCTACCCTTCCGCCTGCGGTCTCAAAGGTCTTGCTTAAATGTTTCAGTTCGATCAAGGACGCTCCCTCCTTTCCTTTTCTTTCTTTACTTGGCGCTCAGCGCGTCGAGCGTGGTCTGCTTGCCGCCGTAGAGGCCCATGGGCTCGACATGGATCGCGCCGACGGAGACGATGTGGGTGCCGTTCTCGCTGTTGAAGTCATCGAGGTACGGGAAGTGCTGGAAGTAGTTTGCGTCGGCGGTGCCGTCCTCAACGACGGTGTTGGGCACGACGTAGTCGTTGTAGACCTGGATATCGAGGGTGATGTTCTTCTCGGCGAGAATGGTCTTCACGACCTCGAGGATCTCAGCGTGCGGGGTCGGGGAAGCGGCGACGGAGATGGTCTCGCCGGAAAGCGCGTCATAGTCAACCGCTTCGTCATAGCCGTCCGTCGGGTTCTCCACGGTGCTGACGACAGCGCCGTCATACTTCTCGTTGATGTAGTCAACGACCTGCTGGCTCTCAAGCGCCGCGACCAGCGCCTTGATCTTATCGCTGCTCTCGTTGCCCTCCTTCACAGCAAGGATGTTGGCGTAAGCGGAGGAGGAGCCCTCGATCACGAGAGAGTCGGCCACGGGGTTGAGGCCTGCGTTGATGGCGTAGTTGGAGTTGATGACGGCGTAGTCCACATCCTGCAGGATGTTGGGGATCTGGGCCGCTTCGGTCTCAACGATCTCAACGTTGTACGGATTTTCGACAATGTCGTTCTTGGTGGCGGTGATGCCGGCGCCGTCAGCGAGCTTGATGATGCCGTTGTCCTGCAGCAGGAGCAGCGCGCGGGCTTCGTTGGTGGTGTCGTTGGGGACGGCGATCTGGATGGCGGCGGCGTTGTCGCCGGAGTCGTCGGTCTTGGAGCCGCAGCCGGTCAGGGCGAGCGCGGCGACCAGGACCAGCGCAAGGACAAGTGCAGTCAGTTTGATGGAATGCTTTTTCATCGTTTTGATCTCCTTCTTATTTTTGATGTTGCTGATTGGAACGAATTCTTACCAGGCCGGGGTATGGCTTTGCCGGAAAACAAAAAACAGCGGGAGGTCATTTGACCTTCCGCTGTCGTTCACTCACGCTGAACTCTCAGACAGTTTTTGAAAGGAAATGACCATTTTCTTCATGACGAAGCATGCACATGTTGCACATGCGCATCATGGTCATCATCATGCTGTTGGCAGAATAGTTCTTCATGCCGTGGCTTCCTTTCCTTCAAGCATACGCAAGATTGGGGATTCCGTTTCAACGTGCGATATCGTAGCACCATCGCCGCCGCTTGTCAACAGGAAATTCATATTTTTGCGAAAATAGTCGATTATTTTGCAAAGACCAGGCAGTTTTTGGTTATTTGTCCCGTTCCTCGAGCGCGTGGACAAGATGGATGAGAAAACCGGCGGCTGCCATGACGGAAAGGGCGTCCGCCGCCAGCGCGCTGTGCTCGCGCACGAGCTGCTGGCTCTTCTCAAGGCCCAGCAGGTCAACGAAGGTCGTTTTCCCCTCCTCCCTGTCCGAGCCGATGGGCTTGCCGAAGGTCTTTTCGTCGCCGATCACGTCGAGCATATCGTCGCGGATCTGGAAGGCATAGCCGAAGTGGTCGGCATAGCGCGCGGCCGCGTCCCTCTGCGCCTGCGTGCCGCCCGCCGCGGCCACGCCCATCAGGCATGCCGCGCGGATGAGCGCGCTCGTCTTACGCAGGTGGATCTCGTGCAGCTCGTCCTCCGTGAGCGCGCGGCCCTCCCACTCAAGGTCGAGCTGCTGACCGCCGCAGATGCCCTCGTGTCCCGCAGCTTTTGCAAGGATCTTCCCGCACGCGAGCGCACGCTCGGCCGGCAGCGGCGCGCCCAGCACCGTTTCAAAGGCGAAGGCCTGCAGCGCGTCGCCCGCGAGCGTCGCCGTGCACTCGCCGAACACCTTGTGGTTCGAGGGCTTGCCGCGGCGCAGGTCGTCGTTGTCCATCACGGGAAGATCGTCGTGGATGAGCGAGTACGTGTGCAGCATCTCAACGCCGCAGGCCACGGGAAGCGCGGCGTCCGCGTCCCCGCCGCACATGCGGCAGAATTCGAGCACCAAAATGCCGCGCAGCCGCTTGCCGCCCGCGGTCAGGCTGTAGCGCATCGACTCAACGAGCTTATGATAGCGCGCGTCCAGCGCGCCGTTCAGGCACGCGGTGAGGTAGTCGTCCACCTTCTTCTTATCCTCCGCCATGCGGGCGGAAAACAGCTTTTCGTCCATCCTTATTCCTCCGAAACAAACGCGCTCTCGACCGGCGCGCCGTCCGCGCCTTTGGAAAGCTTCACGACCCTCTGCTCGGCCTTGTCGAGCATCGCGCCGCAGTCGTTCACAAGCTTCGTGCCCTCTTCAAAGAGCTTGAGCGACTCGGCGAGCTTCGCGTCGCCCTTTTCCAGCGCCGCCACAATCTCCTCGAGCCGCGCGAGATTCTCTTCAAACGTTTTTGCCATCGGTCATTCCTCCCGTTTTTCATTCACCGTACACGCAAGGCTCCCGCGCCCCAGCAGGACCTCGATCGTCTCGCCGACCGCCGCGTCCTCCGCCGCGCGCAGGATCGTCCCGTCCGCGCTCTTGGCCACCGCGTAGCCGCGGCCGAGCACCTTGAGCGGGCTCAGCGCGTCGAGCTTTGCCGCAAGGGCCGCGTAGCGCTGCTCACGCTGCGCCATCTGGTTTTGCGCGAGCGACGCAAGATTTTTCTGCGTATAGTCGAGCAGCAGCCGCTTGTCGTCGATAAACGCCATGGGGTCGCGCAGCACGCGGCTGCGCGCAAGCTTTTCATACCGCTCGGAAAGCGCGCGCACGCGCTTCTGCTCACTGCGCACCATGCGCGTTTGCAGCATCTTAAGCCGCCGTGCAAGCTCCTGCCGGTCCGGCACGGCAAGCTCCGCCGCGTTCGACGGCGTGGCCGCCCGCACGTCGGCGACATAGTCCGCGATGGTCACGTCCGGCTCGTGCCCGACGGCGGAGATGACCGGAATGTCGGATAAGTAGATCGCGCGCGCCACGCGCTCGTCGTTGAAGGCCCAGAGGTCCTCGATCGACCCGCCGCCGCGGCCCGTGATGATAAGGTCCGCGACCTGCCATTTGTTCGCATAGCGCAGCGCCCCGGCGATCTCGCCCGGTGCCTCCGTTCCCTGCACGCGCACGGGAAGCAGCACCACCTCGCTCATCGGCCAGCGGGCGTTCAGGATGCGCAGCATGTCGTGCACCGCCGCGCCCGCGGACGAGGTGATGACGGCGATGCGCTTCGGATAGCGCGGCAGCGGCTTTTTGTGCGCAGGGTCGAAAAGCCCCTCCTTTTCGAGCTTTACCTTGAGCTGCTCGAAGGCAACGTGCAGGTCGCCCGCGCCCTGCGCGCTCAGCTCCGAGCAGTAGAGCTGGTACGCGCCGTCGCGCGGGAACACGCCGATGCGCCCGAAGGCCACGACCTTCATGCCGTTTTCCGGGCGGAAGCGGAGCCTTGCCGCCATGCCGCGGAACATCACGCAGCGAAGCGCGCTCCCCTCGTCCTTGAGCGTAAAATAGTGGTGGCCCGAGGGGTAGCACTTATAGTTTGAGATCTCGCCGCGCACGAAGATGGTCTGCAGCTGCGGCACGCCGTCGAGCAGCGCCTTGATGAAGTTGTTCGCCTCCGACACGCTGAAAACCATCTGCTCTCCTGCCATGCCCTCACCTCTTTTTCAAATGGAAGAAAAGCAGAGCGCCGCGAAAGGCGGTACTCTGCTTTTTTGATTATTCTGCGCTCACTTCGCCGCGCACGAAGCTGCCGAGGATGCCGTTGATGAACTTGACCGTCTCCGGCGTCTCGTACTTCTTGGCGATCTCCACGGCCTCGTTGATGGCGACGCCGTTGGGGATGTCGCTGCGGTAGAGGACCTCGTACATCGCAACGCGCATGATCGCCGAGGCGACGAGCGGGATGCGGTCAAAGCTCCAGCCGCGGGCATATTTGGCAATGTAGCCGTCCAGCTCCGGGGCGTGCTCGGCAACGCCCGAAACGATGGAGCGGATGTAGTCCGCCTGGGCGGCGCCGGGGACCTTTTCGTAGATCTCGTCCTCGCCCCTGAGGGTCTCAAAATATTCATCCGTCAGGCGCTCGTCGAGCAGCTCCTGCGGCGTTTTGTCCGTAAAGCTCAGTTCGTATGCAAGATGCACGGCGATCTCTCGCGCTGTATTACGAATCATTCTCGTCTAATCCCTTATCTCTTTCTTTAGTTGAAGCTGATCCCGCCCACATGGACGTTGACGGCGTGCACGTTGTAGCCCGTCATGCCGCTCACCGCGGCGGACACGCTGTCCTGCACCTTGCGGGCGGTTTCGGGGATGGCGTAGCCATAGCGCACCATCAGGTAAACGTCCACCACGATCTCGCCGTCCTGCACCTCGGCGCGCACGCCGCGCAGGCCCTTTTTGCCCGTGAACTGCTCGGTGATCTGCTCGGTCATGTTCTGGCACATGGAGCCGACGCCCTCGATCTCACCGATCGCGTCCGCCGCGATGGCGGCCACCACGTCCTCCGAGATGTTGATGCTGCCGTTTTCCTCGGCACGGGTCAGATACTCTCGATTTTCAGCCATTCTGACATCCTCTCCTTGCTTGAATGCTTATATCAAGAGTATTTTACCATCATCTTCTGCAAAATACAACAGTCAATTTACTTCCATGATCTTGATGCACTCGGCGCTCATGCCCGTCTCCTGTTTGACGATGTCCGTGATGCGGGCCACATCCTCCGTCTGCAGCCCCTCTTCCCCCGCCGAAACGACCACGCTCACGCCGTCCTCGGAGAGGAACACGACGCAGTCGTCATAGCCCTTGGCCGTGATCATATTTTCGATCTGCGCTTCGCTGAGCGTGTAGGCCGCGAGGGTCTGGATGCTCTTTGCCGCCTCGTTCACCGTCTCCTCGTCCACACTGCCGTTCTCGCTCGTCTCCTTCAAAAGTGAGAGCGCGCTGTCGCGCGCCTGCTGGCGCGTGAGCCGGGCCGAGGCGAAGTAGTCCGAGCCCGAGGCGTCCGCGGAGACCTCCGCCGCGTTTTCCTCCGCGCCGTCCACCTGCTGCGCCTGGCCCAATACCTTCGTGGGCTGCTCGACCTTCTCGGCGTACTTGCCGTTCAGGAAGATCGCCGCGCAGACGAACACGAGGATCGTCCCCACCACTGCGTTCCGTTTCCATAGTTGCTTCATGCCTGATTCCTCCCTGTGTTTGGTTTGATAGAAGATCAATATGTTCATGGCGTTCCCCTGACCACCGTGATCTTATCCGACGGGAGCCCCGTCAGCGCGCTGACGGCCTGCGTCACCGCAAGGCGCACATCGGCGCGCCCGGCCCCCTCGCAGACGACGAGCGCGCCGACAAACTCCGGATAGCTGCTGCGCGTGACCACGACCGCGGCATTCGTCCCGCTGCCGAGCACGACCGTTTCCGTTTTCCGCGACTGTTCCTCGTCCGTCCCGTCCCGCTGCTTTTGCGTGCTGTCCTCGTCCTGCGCCAGCTCGTACTTACCTCCGCCGTCCACCGTCAGCATCAGCGAGAGCCTGCCGACGCCGTCGAGCGAGGAGAGGATCTCCTCCATCTCGCTTTGCAGCGCCGCGCGGTCGAAGCGCTCCGCCGCAGAGGGCGTGCCCGCGATGTCCGCCGTTTTTTCTCCGCCGGGCGGCAGCAGCAGGAGAAAAACGCCGAGCGCCGCCGTCAGGATGACGTATTTGTACTGCCCGAGCGCAGAGAGTGCGCCCCCGGCCCTCAGCCGCCTTCCTCCGTCGTGATCCATCGCTGCTCCTCCTTTGCAATGCCGAGCTCGCGCTCGATCAGCTCCCCGAGCGCGGCGTTTTCCGTTCCGTACAGCACGGCGGACACGGGGATAAGCGTACCGTCCCGCTCCTGCACCGTGACCTCAGCACGGACGTGCAGCCCCAGCCCGTCTGCTTTGCTCTCAATATATGCGCCCGTTTCCTCCGCTATGCGCGCCGCGAGCGCGCCGCTTCGCTGCTGTGAAAGCTCCGTCTCAAGCTGCGCGACGGCCTCGCGGTAGGCGGAAACGTCCAGCTCCAGCGCGGCGGGGTCGAGGTGCAGCAGCGGCGAGAGCATCGAGAGCATCAGGAGGATGCCGCCGGTGAAACGCGTGATCTTTTTCATCGTGCCGCCAGGCGCGAGCTGATCGGCAAGGCTCACGAGCACCGCGCAGGCCGTCACGCGAAGAAGCCAGGTTTTGAGAATGCTCATACGCCCACCACCATCATAAGCGCCACGAGCAGCGACGCGAGCAGCAGAAACGCCCCGCCCGCCGTCATCGCGAACATCAGCGAAAAGGCTGAGGAGAGCTGCTGCAAAAAATCGCTCAGCGTTTTCGGCCCCACCACGCCGCAGAAAAACGCCGCCGCACGGTAGAGAAGATACTGGACTCCCAGCTGCACCAGCGGCGCAAGGCAGAGCGCGAGCACCGCGAAAACGCCCAGCACGCCGAGCGTGCTGCGAAGCGCGCCCGCCGCCGCGAGCATCGCCTCCGTCGCTTCGGACAAGATCCCGCCGACGACCGGCACCGCGCCGGAGACGACCGTTTTTCCCACGCGCACCGCCACGCGGTCGGCAGAGCCCGCGAGGATCCCACTGAGCGAGAGAAACGCGACAAACGCCGTCAGCACCGCGCCGAGCGCCCAGCCGAGAAGCTTTTTCGCCCCCTCTGCCAGCGGCGTAAGCCCGCTTTCCGGCAGCAGTGCCCCTGCCGCGGCCGCGGCGATCACGCAGCAGAGCACCGGCACGAGAAGGTCGCGGATCAGCGAGAGAAAAAGGTCGCTCAGCATCAGCGCGCCGACCTGCCAGACGCTTGCCGTACCGACCATTCCGCCGCCCGCCATGGCGGCGGCCATTGTCGGCAGCAGGAGCTTTGCCATCGCGGCAAGCTCGTCCAGCGTTTCAAGGCCAAGACCGATGAGCGAGTGCATATCGCCCGCCGCGAGCCCCGCCGCGCCGAGCACGCCCGCATAGGGCACGAAGCGCACGGCGGTCTCGCCCGCGCCCTCCGCCGTACCGTCGGCAAGGCCGCACAAAAGCGCGAGCAGCATCAGCGCCACCGCCGCGCGCAGTGAGGAGGCGAGCGTCTCCCCCAGCGCGGTGCGCAGCGTCTCCCACAAAAAGGCCGCGCCGCGCACCATGAGATCGTCGCCCTTCTCCGCGCTTTCAAGAAGCTCCCCCGGCACGGCGCCGTCCAGCCCGTCCAGCCCGTCCGGCAGGTCCAGGGCGGAGGCGGGCAGCATCAGCGCGATCAGCGCAAAGAGAAGCGCCAGCAGTTTTCTCATAAAAAGCCCTCCAGCAGCGCAAGCAGCGTCTCCAGCAGCGGCAGCGCGCACACGAGCGCGCACACCGCCCCCGCCGTGTTCAGGAGCGACGCGAGCGCGCTCTGCCCCGCGTCGGCGCACAGCGCGCAGGAAAAGCGCACCACGAGCGCGATGGCCAGCACCTTGCAAAGCGGCGCGAACAGCGCTTCGGGCAGTCCCGTGAGCGCAAGCGTCCGCGCGCAGAAATCCGCAAGGTCTGCAAGCGCGGGCAGCAGCATCGCGCAGCCCACGAGCACGGCGGTTAGAAGCAGCAGAAGCGAAAAGACCTCCTCGCGCTTTTTCAGCACCTCCGCCAGCGCCGAAACGCACAGGCACAGCGCCGCAAGCCTGATAAGTACCTCCATCGTCAGAACCCGAACAGGCTCTTGACGAGATCGAAAAGCGAGCTGATCTCGCGCACGAGCAGCATCATCGTCGTAATCAGGCCCGCAAGGCTCACGAGCATGGCCTGATCGGGCCGGTCCGAGCGCACGAGCAGCTGGTTGAGCACCGCCACGATGATGCCCACCGCCGCGATCTTGAATACAAGGTCAATGTCCATAGCCTCTTCCTTCTGTAAAGTGTTTATCCTTTTCTGCATCCATGCTACAGCAGCAAAATGCCGAGCAGCGTCCCGCCGCCAAGGCAGAGCGCGGTCGTCACGCGCATCTCCTCGCGCTCCTGCGCGCCGAGCGTACGCTCAGAGCGCGAAAGCTCCCGTGCCGTCCGCGAGAGCGCGTCGCAGACGCTCTCCTCCTCCCCGCCGAGGGCGCTGCCAAGCGCCGCGGTCAGCTCCCGTTCCCGCTCGGAAAGCGGCAGCGTGAGCGCCGCCTCCCGCCAGCAGCGCTCCAGCGGTTTTCCGTCCGCAAGCCCCTCGCACACCGCGCGGAAGAACGCCGTGGCCTCCTCCGCGCACGATAAGTCCCGCAGCAGCGCGGGCAGCGGCGCAAGCGTCGCCCGCACGGCAAGCGAAAGCGCGTCAAAGCTCTCCGAAAGGGCGCGCAGCGTCCTGCGCCGCAGCCGCGCGCGATGCAGGATCGACTGTCTTAGGAGGAGCGACGCGCACAGCACCAGCCCGGCGCCCGCTATGTGCAGCACGGCAGCTCTCCCACGGTGTAGGTGCGCTCTCCGCCGTCAAAGCCGATGGTCACGCAGCGGCGGAACACCCTTGCGTGCAGAAGCTCTTCAAAAAGCGGCTTTTGCGCGAGCTCCTCCGCATTCGACGCGTGGATGCTCGCGAGCAGCCCCACGCCGCAGTTCGCGGCAAGGCACATCGCTCGGATGTCCTCCGATGCCGTGATCTCGTCCACCGCGATGAGCTGCGGGTTCATGCCGCGCAGCACCATCTCCATGCCCACGGCCTTCGGGCAGAGCGAGAGCACGTCCGTGTGGTTGCCGAGCTCCATCTGCGGCCTGCCCTTGCAGCAGACGGCGATTTCGCAGCGCTCGTCGATGACCGCGGCGCGCAGCGCGCGGTGCTCGCTGTCGCCGAGCGACAGCACGCGGATGAGGTCGCGCAGAAGCGTCGTCTTTCCCCCGCCCGGCGGCGAGAGGATCAGCGTGCTCAGAAACCGCCCGTCCGGGGCAAAGAGCTGCGGGGCGATACCGCTCCCCAGACCGATCCTTTCGCACACGATGCGCAGTGCGAGCGAGGAGATGTCCTTTAGGTTGCTCACCTCGCCCTCGCGCACGACCGCGCTGCCGCACACGCCGAGGCGGAACCCGCCGCGCAGCGGCAGAAAGCCCTGGCGCAGCGTTTCGATGCAGGCGTAGCGCGAATATTCCGTCACCGCGCCGAGCATCTGCTCAAGGTCCTCCGCCGTCACGAGCGACGCGCTCCCCTCGGGCGCGGCGTTCAGCTCGCCCTCGGGCGTGAGCACCGTCATCGGGCGCAGCACGCGCAGGCGAAACTCCTCGGTGCGCTCCTTCTGCTTGTCCGGCAGGGCGAGCGCGAGCCGTTTCAATCGGTGGGGCAGGAATTCACAGGCCTGCTCGTAACGGTAAATGCGGCTGAGCCGTTCCATTGGTACAGCACTTCCCTTCTTCTGTGATGCTACACTCTATGAGCGCGCGGACGGGCTTATGCACGGTTTGTCCCGTGAGCGCAAAAAGAAAAAACGGGGAATCTCCCCGTTTTTTCTTAATTTGCCGCGCTGCAGCCGCAAGCGCAGCCCTTGTCGCCGCCGGGCAGAACGTTCGGCGGGAAGAAATCGTCGAGCGGGAATTCCACCGCATCGAATACCTTGCAGGGGTCCTCGCTGCCGCAGTCGCCGCCGGCGAGCGTGCACTCGTTGGACGGGATGCAGTAGTCGTACACGGGGATCAGCAGCTGCGTGTCGCGCTCCAGGCGCACGGTCGAAAACTGGCCGAGCGAGACGCACACGCGGCGGATGGCCGACTCGTCAAAGACGATGGGCTCGTCGAACGCTTCGAGGATGCCCGCCGGCACGCCGCCGATCGAACCGCAGCCGCAGCCGCAGCGGCAGTTGCAGTTGTCGGCAAAGTGCGCGCAGAGGAGCATCGGGTCCACGACCTCCACGACCGCCGTCGGCAGGTTCGCCGTCAAATCGAGCGGCACATCGGGCGCGTTCGCCGCGGGCCTGGAGGAGTAGATCTTCGCGCCGCCCTCGCTGCCAAAGAGCACCACGCGCTTGTCAAAGGCCGCAAGGCCCTCGATCTCCGTATAGCGCGAGCTGCCGTTCATCATCGCCTGTAAGATCACACGGTAGAAAAAGCGCATATCCACCGTGTAGTACCCGCGGTTGAAGTTCACCGGCTCCACGTCAACGAAGGTGTAGAGAAGCTCGGCGCTGCCGCCGCGGATGCACTGGCTCGTGCTCAGCACGCTCTGCGCGCTGGCCGTGGGGTAAAAGCGCAGATCTTCGATGCAGTCCTTGTCTCTGCATGAGGAGTAGATCTTTTTCGTATGGACACAGACCGCCTCGCGCACGCCGTTCGCGCCGCTGACCGGTCCTGCAGCAACTTTATCAGCCATAAAGCAAGAATACCTCCTATTTTAAGTACTGCGAAAGTCCGGCCGCGCCGGTTTCTTTCACCCCAGTCTATGCCGCGCGGCAGGATGGGTGCGGCGCAGTTTTTGAAAAAGCCCTATACAAAACGAAAAAGCCGTGGTATACTAAATATAGTTTACCGCCTGCCGTTATCGACAAGTTTTTGTGGTATCGGCGCTTGTTTTGTGGTATTCTGCTGGCAATACATCGATCCGAGGAGGTGCGCTATGGGGCGCGTCGGTTTTATTCAGGACAAGCTGGAGATCAAATTTCTCATTCTTTACGTGGCCGCGCGGCTCATCGAGCCGGTGCCGTTCGAGGCCATGCAGGAGCTGACGATGTGCGACGACGGCATCGACTTTTTCGACTTTTCCGAGTGTCTCAGCAGTCTGGTCGAGTCGCAGCACCTGACGCTGTCGGACGACGGGCTGTACGCCATCACGGAAAAGGGCGCGCACAACGGCGCGATCTGTGAGTCGAGCCTTCCCTACTCCGTGCGCCTGCGCGCCGACAAGAACATCACCATCTATAACCAGAAGCTCAAGCGCCGCGCGCAGATCAAGTCGGATATCGAGCCCCGCCGCAACGGAACCTACACCGTCACCCTTGCCTTCAACGACGATGACGAACAGCCGCTTCTTAAAATGGAGATGATGGTGCCCAAGGAGGTCATGGCAAAGGACCTCGCCGAGCGCTTCCAGAAAAATCCCGAGCAGCTCTACTCCGGCATCCTCAACACGCTCTTCGCCGAGCCCGACGGAGATAAATAAAGCTATACATAAAAAAGAGACAGGCTTATAGCCTGTCTCTTTTTCGTTGTCAGTCTCTGCCCTTACTGTTTCTCCCGCAGCAGGGTAAAAAGCCGTTACCGCATGAAGCCCCGGCAGCCAAAGGCCGAAAGCTCGCGCAGTCCCAGCGAGCGGTAGAATGCGAGCGTTTTCCCGGTATCGTCCGTCAAGAGCTGAAGCTGGCGGACATTGGCAAAGCGCTCCATCATCGCGCGCATCAGCGCCGTGCCGATGCCGCGGCGCTGGAACTGTGGGAAAACCAACAGGTCCTGCACGAGCACGACCGTTGCCCCGTCGCCCACGGCGCGGACGATGCCGGCAAGTGTTTTTCCTTCATAGGCCGCAAGCGTCAGGAGCGAGCGGGCAAAGCCCTCGCGCAGCGCATCCGGATCCTCCGTGTACGCCGTCCAGCCGACGGACGCGTACAGCGGCAGGATCTCTTCCTCGCGATAGGTCTGATATTCGGTAATCTCCATAAATTCCTCCATGATCATTATTTTTCAGATCATGGTCAAACGCAATCTCATCACCGCACGCTCCTTTCTCTTACTTCACCACCACGTTTTCCTTGCCGAAGCGCTGCTCGAGGTCGCGCACGAGCGAGGTGTGCAGATCGCACGTCGTGCCGATGAGCTTGCCCGTATCCAGCACGCGGATGCGGACGTTGTTGCCCCGGCCCTCGAACATGTAGAGGATTTTTTTGAGGATGTCCATCTCCGGTCCGCCGGCCGACGGGAGACGCAGGTAAAGCGTCTGCGCGGTCTTTTTCTGCGTCTGCTCCGATGCCTGCTGCGGCGCGGGCGTTGAAAGCTCCGCGTTCAGCGGGCGGGCAAAGTCGCACATCAGCTGCGGTGCTTTTTCGTCGCGGACGCTGAGCGTGCCCGTCACGTAGATGACCTGCCCCTCCTGCAAATAGCTGCCGTACTGCTCGAGCGCGCGCGTGAAGCAGAGCATTTCGATCGCGCCCGTACCGTCCTCGAGCGTCACATAGGCCATGAGGGTGTTTTTCTTCGTCATCTTGGTCTTGCTCGCGGTGACAACGCCCGCGAGTGAAAGCTTCTGCCCGTCGGAAAAGACGGTCGGCCCCGTCTCCTGCGCGAAGTCCTCCATCACCCGTCCGATCGCCGCCGCGCCGCTCGCGCGCGCGAGCGAACGGAACGTGTCCATCGGGTGCCCCGAGAGATACAGCCCCGTCGTGGCCTTCTCCATGGCCATCAGCTCCTGCGGCGTGAACTCCGGAATGTCCGGCAGGACGAGCGCGGCCTGCTGCGCGGTCTCCGCGCCCATGCCGAAAAAGTCGATCTGCCCTTCGATGTTCGCGCGGTTGCCCGCCGCGATGCCGTCCATCACCTTCTCATAGACGGCGATGAGCTGCGAGCGCTTCGCGCCCGTCGAATCGAACGCACCCGCGCGGATGAGGTTCTCGACCGCGCGCTTGTTGATCTCCATGCCGTCCATGCGGCGGCAGAAGTCCTGAAAATCTGTGAACGGGCCGTTGAGCTCGCGCTCCTGCATCATGCGCAGGATGAGCCCGCGGCCGATGTTCTTGATGGCGACCAGGCCGAAGCGGATGCCCTCGGGCTCGACCGTGAAGCGGTCCGCCGAGTGGTTCACATCCGGCGGCAGAAGCTTGATGCCGCACTCGCGGCACTCGTTGAAGTACTCGCCCACCTTGTCGGACGAATCGAGCACGCTGGATAAAAGCGCCGCCATATACTCCTTCGTATAGTGGCACTTGAAGTAGGCCGTCTGGTACGCGACGACCGCGTAGGCCGCGGCGTGCGCCTTATTGAACGCGTAGTTCGCGAAGGCGTAGATCTCCTCGTAGATCTCCTGCGCAGCCTTTTCGTCAATGCCGTTTGCAACGCAGCCCGCGATATTGCGCGCGCTGTCGCCGTGCAGGAAGGCCTCGCGCTCGCGCTCGATATCCTTGACCTTCTTCTTGCTCATCGCGCGGCGGAGCATGTCCGCCTGGCCGAGCGAGTAGCCCGCAAGCTGCTGGAAGATCTTTATGACCTGCTCCTGATAGACGATGCAGCCGTAGGTGATCGACAGGATCGGCTCGAGCTGCGGGATGAGGTAGCTCACCTTCTTCGGGTCGTGCTTGCAGGCGATGAATTTCGGGATGGATTCCATCGGGCCGGGGCGGTAGAGCGCGATCAGGGCCGTGATGTCCTCGATGTTCTGCGGCTTCAGGCTGACGCACACGCCCGTCATGCCGCTCGATTCGAGCTGAAAGACGCCCGAGGTCCGCCCCGCGGCCAGCATCTCATAGGTGGCGGCGTCATCCTCCGGAATATTCTGTAGCGTAAAGTCTTTATCCTTTTCACGGATCATCTTGACTGCGTCGTCCAGAATGGTCAAATTTCGCAGTCCGAGGAAGTCCATTTTAAGAAGGCCCAGCTCCTCAAGCGTCGTCATCACGTACTGGCAGACAATGGTGTCGTCGTTGCGCGCGAGCGGCACATAGTCAACGACCGGCCGCTTCGTGATGACCACGCCCGCGGCGTGCGTGGAGGCGTGGCGCGGCATGCCCTCGAGCGCGCGGGCGGTGTCGATGAGCTTTTTCACCTGCTCGTCGCTCTCGTACTTTTCGCGAAGCTCGCGCGAGATACGCATCGCATCGTCGAGCGTGACATGCGGCCCGGCGGGGATGAGCTTTGCGATCACGTCGCAGTCGGCATAGCTCATGTTGAGCACACGGCCCACGTCGCGGATGACGCCGCGCGCGGCCATCGTGCCGAAGGTCACGATCTGCGCGACGTGATCGTCGCCGTACTTGCGGCGCACATAGTCCACAACCTCGCCGCGCCGCGTATCGCCAAAGTCCATGTCGATATCCGGCATGGACACGCGCTCGGGGTTCAAAAAGCGCTCGAAAAAGAGGCCGTATTTCATCGGCTCAATGTCCGTGATGGACAGGCAGTAGGATACGATGCTGCCCGCCGCGCTGCCGCGCCCCGGACCGACCGGGATGCCGACGCTCTTGGCGTAGCGCACAAAGTCCGAGACGATGAGGAAGTAATCGACAAAGCCCATGCGCTCGATCATGTTCTGCTCGTATTCAAGCTGCGCGCGCTGCTTGTCGGTCCCTTCGCCGTAGCGGGCGGCAAAGCCGTCCGCACAGAGCTTTTTAAAGTAGGTCAGCGAGGTATAGCCCTCGGGCACCTTGAACTCCGGCAGGTGATACTTGCCGAAGATGAACTCCAGATTGCAGCGCTCGGCGATCTTCCCGGTGTTTTCGACCGCCTCGGGATAGTCCGGAAACAGCGCCGCCATCTCCTCCGTCGAGCGAAGGTAAAAGCGCTGCGGCTCGTAGCGCATGCGGTTCTCGTCGTCCACGGTCTTGCCCGTCTGGATGCAGAGGAGCACGTCGTGCGCGTAGGCGTCCTCCTTGCGGAGGTAGTGCGCGTCGTTCGTCACGACGAGCGGCAGCCCCGTCTCCTCGTGCAGGCGCAGGATGCCCTTGTTGACGATGGCCTGCTCGCGGATGCCGTGGTCCTGAAGCTCCAAATAAAAATGCTCCGGGCCAAAGATATCAGATAGTGTCAAGGCATAGTCCTTTGCGCCGTTATAATCGCCATTGCGCAGTCTGCGCGGAATCTCACCGGCAAGGCACGCCGAAAGCGCGATCAGGCCCTTCGCGTGCTCGCGCAGAAGGTCGAGGTCGATGCGCGGCTTGATATAAAAGCCCTCCACATGCGCCATGGAGACGAGGTAGGAAAGGTTGCGGTAGCCCTCCTCATTCTCGCACAGCAGCACCAGATGGCGGGCCTCGCTGTCGAATTCATGCTGCTTGTCAAAGCGCGTGCGCGGGGCGACGTACACCTCGCAGCCGATGATGGGCTTGACGCCCTCGGCCTTGCAGGCGCGGTAAAAGTCGATCGCGCCGTACATCACGCCATGGTCGGTGATGGCGCAGGCGGTCTGCCCCATCGACTTGACGAGCTTTGGAAGGTCGCGGATGCGGCACGCGCCGTCGAGCAGACTGTATTCGGTATGTACGTGAAGATGGGCAAACGACATGGCGCGCTCCCTCCTTTTAAGCTTTGTTTTCCTTTGCAATGTCCATGAGCTTGCGGATGCGGTGGTTGAGGCACGACTTCGTCAGCGGCGGGTCAAACGTCGCCGCAAGCTCGGAGAGCGTCAGCTCGGGCTGAAGTAACCGCGCAACGGCGACCTCCTGCAGTTTGACCGGCAGCTCGTTGATGACGCCGGACTCGGTCAGGCGTGTAAAGGCTTCCACCTGTTCAATCGCCGCTGTTACAGTCTTGTCGAGGTTTGCCGCGTCGCAGTTCACGCGGCGGTTGACGGTGTTGCGCATTTCCTTTTCGATCTTTGCCGACACGATCTCGAGCGCGCGGCCCGGCGCGCCGATGAGTGTCAGCAGGTCTGCGATGTGCTCGCTGCTCTTAAAATAGGTGATGAGACTGCCCTGCCGCATGACGTTTTTCGGCTCAAAGCCCATGTCGCGCAGCAGCGCCTCGACCTCGCGCCCCGCCTGCACATGCGAGGTCGCAAGCTCCAGATGATAGCGCTTCTGCGGGTCGGTCACGCTGCCGCCGGAAAGAAACGCCCCTCGCAGGAACGACGCGCGGCAGCACTCCTCCTCGAGCAGCGCAAAGTTCAGGTGCAACGCAAAATGCGCCCGGCGGTCATAGCCGAGCGCGTGCCAGATCGCATCCAGCTTGTCCTCGCGCGTAATGCGCAGCACGCGCTTGCCGCTTTTGCCGCTCTCCGGCAGCTCGTCGAATTTGATGCCGAAGGCCCTCTGGAAAAGCTTCGGCAGTCTTGCGATGAACTCGTCGTTTTCCGTCACGATACGCACCTCTGCCGCGCTGAAGGCGCTGGCGTACAGCAGCACGCCGCAGCCCTCCGCCACCGCGCAGCAGCCGCGGCTGAGCGGCGCTTTGCACAGCTCCGCCTTCACGTCATAGGCGTATGACACGCGCTCACCTTCTCTCTTTCCCGTGTTTTCGTGTTAACCGCGCGTCATATCGCGGTGATTTTCAAAGGCCGGGTAGCCCAGGCCTGATAAGTACGCCGTAAGGCAGCGCGCAACGGATACGCTGCGGTGGTGTCCGCCCGTACAGCCGACGGCGATGACGAGCGTGCTCTTTCCCTCCTCCGCGTAAAGCGGCAGCAGGAAGGATAAAAGCCCTTCGAGCTTCTCCACAAACGTTTTCGTCTGTGGGAAGGAAAAAACATAGTCGTAGACCTCGCTGTCCATGCCCGTCTTGTGCTTGAGCTCGGGCACGTAGAAGGGATTGGGCAGGAAGCGCACGTCGAAGACAAGGTCGGCCTCGAGCGGGATGCCGTACTTGTAGCCGAACGACATCACGTTCACACTCAGCTTGCTGCGCGTACTCTTGTCGCCAAACAGGCGGTACAGCTCGTTTCGCAGCTTGGCCGACGGCATCTGCGTCGTGTCGATCACCACGTCCGCGCGCTCGCGCAGCGGGCGCAGCAGCTCCTCCTCGCGGTGCATGGCCTGCTCGATGGTCATGCCGTCCGCCATGAGCGGATGACGGCGGCGCGTTTCCTTATAGCGCTTGATGATCGTTTCAAGGTCTGCCGTGACGAACAGCAGCCGGCACACGTCGCCGCCCTGCTTGAGCCGGTCCATCGCGTCGAGCAGGCCGGAAAAATCCCCGCCGCCCGAACGGATGTCGCTCACGAGCGCGACGCGGTCGTAGCGCCCGTCGCTCTGCGAGCTGAAGGCCGCGAATTTGAGGATGATGTCCGCCGGGACATTATCCATCGTAAAATATCCCATATCCTCCAAATAGGTCGCGGCGCTGGACTTTCCAGCGCCGGACAGACCGGATATGATCACAAATTCCATGCTCGTCTCTCCCTCTTACCGGATGATCTTCACTTCCGGCTCCAGCGCAACGCCATGCGCATCGTAAACGGTTTTCTGCACCTTTTCAATGAGCGCGAGCACATCCGCGCAGGTCGCGCCGCCCACGTTCACAACAAACCCCGCATGCTTTGGCGATACCTCCGCCCCGCCGATGCGGCAGCCCTTGAGGCCGCAGCCCTCAATGAGCGGGCCCGCGAAGTAGCCCGCCGGGCGCTTGAAGGTGCTGCCCGCGCTCGGCAGATCGAGCGGCTGGCTTGCCCTGCGCCGCGCCATCAGCTCATCCATCTTCGCCTTGACCGCATCTGCGTCGCCGGGCGCAAGGCGGAGCTTCGCGCCGAGCACCACGCCCTCGCCCGCGGAAAAGACGCTGTGGCGGTAGGAAAAATCCAGCTCCTCCGGCGCGAGCGTTTTCACGCCGTCCGGGTAGAGCGCCGTCACCTCGGTGACGACGTCCTTGAGCTCACCGCCGTAGGCGCCCGCGTTCATCACAACGCCGCCGCCGAGCGTGCCGGGAATGCCGTGGGCAAATTCAAGGCCTGTAAGGCCGTTTTTCCACGCAAACACCGCGAGCTTTGCAAGCGATACGCCCGCGTCGGCCGTGATCTCGCCCTCGCCCGTCAGCGCGAGCTGCGAGAGCCTTGCCGAGGTATCGATCACCACGGTGTCGAGCCCCTCGTCGGCGATAAGCAGGTTCGTGCCGTTGCCGATGAGCAGTGGCCTGACGCCCGCGTCCTGCAAAAAGCCCATCAGCACGACGAGCTGCTCGCGCGTTTCGGGAAGGGCCATGCGCCTTGCCGGTCCGCCGATGCGAAACGACGTGTGCTTCGCCATCGACTCATCCTGAAGCCACGCAAGGTCCGGAAGATAGTCGTTTATTGTTTTGTCCAGCGCCGTATACCACGCCATAGCTTTCAGTCCTCCGTTACGGATTTTGCTGCTTTGCTTTGTTCTCGCGTGTCACGCGGTCAATGTGCCCGTCGATCTGCGCGGCAAATTCGCGTGCGGAGTTGAAGCCGTGCTTCTTCTGGCGGTTGTTCATCGCCGCCAGCTCCACGATCGCGGCAAGGTTTCGTCCCGCGCTGACCGGGATCGTGACCTGCGGCACGGGCACGTCGAGGATCATCGTGTGATTCTCGTCAAGCCCCAGGCGGTCGTAGAACTTGTCGTCCGCCCACTTTTCGAACTGAATGACAAGGTCGATCTCCGTCGAATCCTGCACCGAGCCAACGCCGAAGAGCTTTTCCACATCGATCACGCCCACGCCGCGCACCTCAAGATAGTTGCGGATGAGCTCGGGCGCCGTGCCGGAGAGGACCGAGCCGATGCGCGTGATCTCCACCGCGTCGTCGGCCACCAGCCGGTGTCCGCGCTTGATAAGCTCGATGGCCGTCTCGCTCTTGCCGATGCCGCTGTCGCCGAAGATGAGCACGCCCTCGCCGTAAACGTCCACCAGCACGCCGTGGCGCGTGATGACGGGCGCGAGCGCGTGGTTCAGATAGTCGATGGTCATGGCGGTGAACTCGACGGACGTGTGACTCGTGCGCAGCAGCGTGCGGCCGTACTTCTGCGCCATTTCCAGGCACTCCGGGAAAATATCCAGATTGCGCGAAATGACCAGCGCTGGGATCTCGTAGCAGAAAAGGTCCTCAAAGCGTTTACGCCGCTCCTCGGACGAATAGCCGCGCAGGAACGTCACCTCGCTCTTGCCGATGATCTGCAACCGGCGCGGGTCAAAATAATCAAAAAAGCCGATGAACTGCAGGCCCGGACGGTTGACGTCCGTGATGGTCAGGATCTCGGTATCGTAATCCGTGCCACGGTTGATGACCTCCATCTGGAACTTTTCTACAATGTCCTTTACGCGGACGGAGCGATTCGTATTCATAGTGTTCCTCCATGCGGGCAAAGCCGAAAGATATACAGTTTTATTATAGCCGTTCCCCCCGCTTTTGACAAGCGGAAACGCCCTCCGCCGCGCCGCTTTTTTCCGCGCCGGAGCTCTCACAGAAAATCTTCCGATTTTTTCATCTTTTTTGAAAATAGTACTTGCATTTTATCCTTTTATCTGCTATAGTATCAGATGCTTGTGAAAGAGCAAGCCTTTGATTTGACTACAGCAAGGAGGTGCAACGGATGGCAAAGTGCGAGTTTTGCGACAAGGGTGTTTCGTTCGGTATCAGAGTTTCCCACTCTCACCGTCGTTCCAATCGTCCCTGGAAGCCCAACGTCAAGCGCGTGAAGGCTATCGTCAATGGTACGCCCCGCCATGTCTATGTTTGTACCCGCTGTCTGCGTTCCGGTAAGGTTACCCGCGCGATCTAAGCGACAAACAAAAATGGAAGCACTGCTTTTGCAGTGCTTCTTTTTTTGCCCAGATAACCGCTAAAATACTTGTGTTCTTATCTCTCTTTCAATATAATGAATCATATGGCAGGGATTCACCGAGCCGGAAGCGATGGGGGGTGTTATTTTGATAAAAATAATTGTCCAATACCTGCTCACGCCAATTCCCTTTCTCCTAACTTTTATTACACCAATTCTATTCTTCCTCATCAGCCGCAAATATGTCTGGCTCAGCATCCCGTTGACCGTGCTTGTCGAACTGCTCGTCAATTGGAGAAATTTTACCTATTATGAATCGCGCGGTCTGATGATCTTGGCAACTCTGTTTCAGCTCGCTATAATGGCGGTCGTCATCATCCTGTTGAGATCAGCTTTTACGAAAAAGAGAGCATAGCCTTTTGCAAAAAGCCTCACAGCGTTTTTATCTGTAATAGATACAAAGTAGCAAAGCTGTTAACGGCTGCCCAATCGTGTCGTAGCAGTACAAAGTCGAATTGTCCGCTATTAGCGGACAACCAGAGTACAGAGCGCAGAGAATCCTTTTCGAAAAAAGCCGCCCCAGGGCGGCTTTTCCTTTTATTTCTTTTCTGCGTGAAACTGCTGCATCTTCTCGTTGAGCTTATTGTAAATATGCTCGCGGAACCACGGCTCACTGCTGGCCTCCACCGCGCCGTCCGGCGTGAACCACTTCACGCCGCTGTTCTCGTCGGGCTTGACCGCGAGCGCGTCCGCATCGTCTGCGATGAGAAGATACGTCACGTTCAGATGCAGGTGCGAGGAAACATACTGCCCGTGCTTTTCATGGCCGTCCACGGTCAGCACCTCGAGCGAAAAAATATCCTCGCTCGCCGGCCGGACATTCTGAACGCCGCTCTCCTCGCGGACCTCGCGGAGCGCGACGGCGAGCAGGTCCTCGTCCCCATCGGCGTGCCCGCCGAGCCACGACCAGGAGTCATAGATGTTATGGTAGGCCATCAGCACGCGGTCAAAGCGCTCGTTCACCACCCATGCCGACGCCGTCATGTGCGCCAGGGCGTTTTCCCGCGTAAACACATCCGAAAACGCGCGCAGACAGTCCAAAATGATCCCCCTGTCCCGCTCCTCCTGCTCGTTATAAGGCCGGTACCCATCAATTTGCGTCAAAATATCCATCGTTCCCCACCAATCTCATTTGCGCCAAAAAGCATCGCAGATTTTCGCCCCGCACAGCGCAATAAAAAGTCTCGCAGAGTTTGCGCCGCGCACGGCGCAAATAATTTTGATCCGTTTTCCGCCGCGACATGCGCGTGGCGGAAAACACTTCTCAGCCCGCAAACGTGCGCGCCTTTGGCGCGTGCGCTGCCGCGGGCTGCATCCTTTTCAAAAGCGAGCGGCAAAGCCGCTCGCTTTTGAGGTATCATATCCAGTTGCAGTCGCTTTCCTTCTTCGGCGTGCGGCTCATCAGAACGCCGATGAGCGGCGCGGCGCTCTTGCCCTCGTAGAGGACCTCGTACACCGCCGTCGAGATCGGCATCTCCACGCCGTATCGCTGTGCAAGCTCGTGCGCGCTGCGCGCGGCATAGTAGCCCTCGACCACTGCGCCGACCTCGTCCATGGCCTCCTGCGCGCTCTTGCCGTGCGCGATCAGGATGCCCGCGCGGTGGTTGCGCGAGTGCATCGACGTGCACGTGACGATCAGATCGCCCATACCGGCAAGGCCCGCGAGCGTTTCCTTCCGCCCGCCCATGCGCTCGGCAAGGCGCGAGATCTCACTCAGCGCGCGCGTGATGAGCAGCGCGCGCGTGTTGTCTCCCATGCCGCAGCCGTCGCTGATGCCGCAGCAGAGCGCTGCAACATTCTTGAGCGCGCCCGCGAGCTCCACACCGACCACATCGTCATGCGTGTAGACGCGGAACACCTCGTTCATGAACGCGCGCTGCACACTCTCCGCCGTTTCCTGGCGGACGGACGCGGCCACGCAGCCCGTCGGCAGCCGGCGCGCGACCTCCTCTGCGTGCGAGGGACCGGAGAGCACCGCGATACGCTGCTCTCCCCCGCATTCCTGCGCGATGATCTCGCTCATGCGCAGGTGCGTGCCGCGCTCAATGCCCTTCGTGAGCGACACGAGCAGCGTCTCCGCCCTGAGGTGCGGCGCTGCTTCGTGCGCGACAGCGCGCAGCGCGAACGACGGCGAAGCGAACACCGCCATCTCCGCGCGCTCGAGCACGGACAGGTCGTTCGTCACGGCGATGCGCTCGGGAATGCGCACACCCTTGAGTAAAGGATTTTCCCTTGTCTTTTCAAGCTCGGCGGCCTTTTTCGCGTCGTGCGACCACAGCGTAACGGCGTGGCCGTTGTCTGAAAGCAGCATCGCCGCGGCGGTGCCCCAGCCGCCCGAGCCAAGCACTACAATGTTCATTCGTCCTCCCCCGGTTTCGGTGCGTTCACGTGAAAATGGAACTTGCTCTCCGTGCCGTTCAGCAGCCGCTTGATGTTGCCGCGGTGCGCCCACAGCACGAGCAGCGAAATGCAGGTGCCGAGCACGGTGCAGAACGCGTTATGGAATACAAAATACGTGGTAAACGGCAGGCTGACCGCCGCGGCGACTGAGCCGAGCGACACATAACGCGTCACGAGCCACAGCACGACGAACGCGCCCCAGCCCACAAGCGCAATGCGCCAGTCAAGCAGCAGCAGGAGCGTTCCGCTGCACAGAATGCCCTTGCCGCCCTTGAATTTTGCCGTGCACGGGAACATGTGCCCGATGACGCAGAACAGCCCTGCCCAGTATTTGAAGTGCAGCACATATTCAGCCTGCTGTGCCGCTGTCAGCGCCGCATCCGGCATAATACGCGGGTCAAACCGCATGCCAAGCCATGCCGCAAAGCAGACAGCGATCACAGCTTTGAGCATATCGCACCCGATCACCATCAGCGCGTAGCGCGCGCCATAGGTACGATAGAAGTTCGTCAAGCCCGCATTTCCGCTGCCATGCGTGCGTACATCATCATGAAAAAAGAGCTTCGAGGCAAGAATGGCGCCATTGAAGCAGCCGCAGAAATAAGCAACAATTGCCGCAAGCAGGTACTCAATACGGCTGAGAAGGAAGGAATAGATGGCTATAAACATGATATTCTTACTCCTCTTTATCGCCCTTTTCACGAATGGACATGATGACCGGCGTACCCTCGAGTCCGAAGACGTTGCGGATGCAGTTTTCAAGGTAGCGCTGGTAGGAGAAGTGGAAGAGCTTGCGCTCGTTGCAGAACACGACGAAGTGCGGCGGGCATACGCCGACCTGCGTCATGTAGTAGATCTTCAGGCGGCGGCCGCGGTCCGTCGGCGGCTGCACGCGCGTCTGCGCGTCGGCCAGGATGTTGTTGAGCATGCCGGTCGAGATGCGCATGCAGGACTG
>CAKUBI010000014.1 GCA_934636865.1 uncultured Oscillospiraceae bacterium | reverse complement strand
CCCGTGACGCTGTTTTTGTCGCAGCACGGGTACTTCAAAAAGATCACGCCGCAGTCGCTGCGCATGTCCGGCGAGCAGAAGTTCAAGGAGGACGACGCGCTGCGCGTGAGCGTAGAGAGCTCGAACGCAGCAGAGCTCATGTTCTTTACCGACCGCGCGCAGGTCTACAAGACCCGCGCGAGCGACTTTGCCGACGGCAAGGCGAGCCAGCTGGGCGATTACCTGCCCGCAAAGCTCGGCATGGACGAGGGCGAGAACGTCATGGGCATGGTGCTGCCGGGCGACTACAGCGGCTATATGATCTTCTTCTTTGAAAACGGCAAGGCCGCGAAGATCGAGCTTTCAGCCTACAAAACGACCTCGAACCGCCGCCGCCTGACGGGCGCCTACAGCGACAAGAGCCCGCTGCGCGGCATGCTGCACATCAAAGAGGACCGCGAGATCGCCGTCTATTCGACCGAGCCGCGCGTGCTGATCGTCAACACCGCGCTGTTGGGTGTGAAATCGACGCGCACGACGCAGGGCGTCGCGCTTCTGACGCTCAAGAAAAAATATACGCTCGACTTTGTGCGCCTGCCGGAGGAGACCGGCATCACCGACCTTGCCCGCTACCGCGGGCGCAGCATCCCGGCTGCCGGCGCGCTGCTCAAAACGGAGGACAGCGACGATAAGCAGCTCTCGCTCATTTAAGGCGGGAGCGCGGCAGTCAAAAAATGACCGATGAGAGGAAAGAAGGAGAGAGAATTATGAAAAAGGAGACCGTGCGCGCTCAGGCGCGCAGTTATACGATCGTCACGCTGGCGTGCGTGCTGTACGCGCTGTCGTTCGACTGGTTTTACGCGCCCAACGACTTTACCGTCGGCGGCTTTACGGGCATTTCGCAGATCATCAATTTCTTTATCCCCGTGCTGCCGGTCGGCGTGATGATCATCGTGCTCAATGTGCCGCTGTTCGCTCTGGGGCTTAAAAAATTCGGCTTTGCGTTTCTCGTCAAGTCCATCTACACGATGGCCTTGAGCTCCGTGCTTATCGACGTGATCGCCGTTATCCACGAGTTTGCGCCCATGGACCCGCTGCTTGCCTGCCTGTACGGCGGCGTGACGCTCGGCATCGCCTCGGGACTGCTGTTTCGCGAGGAGGCGACCACCGGCGGCTCGGAGCTCGGCGCGTGGATCGTGAGGTCGCATGTCGAGCGGCTCTCGATCGGCAACATCTGCCTTGGCATCGATCTGACGATCATCCTCATCTACGCGGCGGTGTTCCGCAGCCTGAACAACGCCCTCTACGGCGCGCTCGCGCTCTACATCACGACCAAGGTGCTCGACCTTGTCGTGTACGGGCAGAACACGGCGAAGCTCGCCTATATCATCAGCGACAAATACGAGCAGATCATGCAGGAGATGATCGCTCGCGATATGGGCGCGACGCTCATCCACGGCAAGGGCGGCTATACGGGCGCGGACCGTCCGCTGCTGCTGTGCGCGGTGCGCAACAAGGAGGCCGTGTCGATCAAGCGCTTTATCAAGGAGCTGGACCCCGACGCCTTTTTCATCGTGTGCGATGCGAGCGAGGTGCTGGGCGAGGGCTTCGGCGTTTATAACCCCAAGGGACTTTAAAAATGCTTTGGCAAGCAGGAGGTTAAGGATATGGATTTTACAGCGGTAAAAAAGAATCTCGAGGAGCGTGGCTTCAAGGTGTCCGCCTTCGCGACGGCGAAGGAAGCGGCGGAGTACCTGAACCGGCAGATCGACGGCTCGAGCGTGTCGTTCGGCGGCAGCATGACGCTTGCGCAGATGGGACTTTTCGACAGTCTCGGCGCGCACAACACGATCTACAGCCACTGGAACGTGCCCGACGGCATGAACGCCGCCGAGGTGCTCAGAAACGCCTCAACCTGCGACAACTATCTGCTCTCGGCCAACGGCCTTGCCGAGACCGGCGAGATCATCAATATCGACGGCACGGGCAACCGCGTATCGTCGTCGCTCTACGGGCATAAGAAGGTCTGGTTCGTCGTGGGCAGCAACAAGCTCGCGCCGACGTATGAGGAAGCGCTCTGGCGCGCCCGCAACATCTCCGCACCGAAAAACGCCCAGCGTCTCGGCGTCAAGACGCCCTGCGCCGTCAACGGCGAGCGCTGCTACGACTGCAAGAGCCCGCAGCGCATCTGCCGCGGTCTTGTCGTGATGTGGGAGGCCATCAGAAGCTGCGAGACGGAGGTCGTGCTCATCGACGAGCCGCTCGGCTACTAAAAAGCAGGACCGGAGAGGGGGCGAAGCGCCGTGCGCAGAAAGTTCATACCGTTCGCGCTCGCGCTCTGCCTGACGCTCTCGGGCTGCGGCAACATCGTGCTCGAGCGCAGCTACAGTGTCTCCGCGCCGCACAGCGAGGTCTACTGGGAGAACGAAAATGCCGATACCCTGCGGGCCGACAGCTATCCGGACCTTGTCAACGCGCTGCTGCTGCTTCTGGGCGAGCACAGCGAGGAGGGGACGGTCCGCATCTACGGAAACGACGAGACCGCCGCGACAATGGCCGAGCAGGCCTGCCGCGAGGTGCAGGAGGAGACGGCGCTCGGCGCGTACCTTCTCGAATACATCAGCTATACCGACGCGCAGGAGCATGGCTACTACGAGATGCGCGTGCGCCTTGGCTACCGCCGCACGGCGGAGGAGCAGGCGGCCATCGTTACCGCCACCAGCACCGAGGCGCTGCCCGACCTGCTGCGCCTGACGGCGGCGGAGGGCGCGGTGAAGCGCATCGCGGTCCGCTTCGGCTATTTTACGGTGGACCGCGACGGCCTGCGCGAGATGGTGAGCGCGGTGCAGAGCGAGCTTGAGCCGGGCAGCACGCAGCCCTGGCAGGTGAACTTCTACCCCGATACCGACGATGTCGGCATCGTTGAGGTCGTCCTGCGCCCCGACGCGCAGGAAGGGCAGGACGCGCAGATCATGCCGGGCGGCGCGCAGCCGTAAAGAAAACGGAATACAAAAACGCGGAGCGGACGCAAGTCCACTCCGCGTTTTATCGTTCGGATGGGGGAGAGGGGCGCGGTCAGGAGAGGATCGCGCGGTCGTTGGCGAACTCGTCGCCGCTTGCCTTGGTGAACTGCTCGAGGAGGTCGGGCACGGTGAGCTTTTCCTTTTCCTCACCGGTAATGTCGAGGATGATGCGGCCCTCGTGCAGCATGATGAGGCGGTTGCCGTACTGGATGGCGTCGCGCATGTTGTGCGTGATCATCAGCGTGGTGAGCTGCCCTTCGCGCACGATGCGGTCGGTGAGCTCCATGACCTTGGCGGCGGTCTTGGGGTCAAGGGCGGCGGTGTGCTCGTCAAGAAGGAGAAGCTTGGGGCGCTTGAGCGTCGCCATCAGGAGTGTCAGCGCCTGACGCTGGCCGCCGGAGAGCGTCGAGACCTTGGTGGTCAGGCGGGATTCAAGCCCCAGCCCAAGGTCGCCGAGCAGCTTGCGGTAGCGCTCCTTTTCCGCCTTCGTTACGCCCCAGGCAAGGCCGCGCTTCTGGCCGCGGCGGGCGGCAAGGGCGAGGTTCTCTTCGATCTGCATCGAGGGAGCGGTGCCCATCATAGGGTCCTGGAATACGCGGCCGATGAAGGCGGCGCGCTTGTGCTCGGGCAGGTTTGTTACGTCCGTGCCGTCAATGGCGACCTTGCCGGAATCGACGAAGAACGTACCGGCGGTCGCGTTGAGCATCGTGGACTTGCCTGCGCCGTTGCCGCCGATGACGGTGACGAAGTCGCCGTCGCGCAGCGTGAGGCTCAGACCGTTGAGCGCGGTCTTTGCATTGATGGTGCCGGGGTTAAAGGTCTTGTAGAGCTCCTTGAGTTCAAGCATTCTTGCTGCCTCCCTTCTTGGCCTGTGCCGTGTGGCGGAACATTTTGCTCTTCCAGTAGGGGATGGCGAGGAAAACGGCCACGATCAGCGCGGTGATGAGCTTCAGGTCGTTGGTGTTCAGACCCAGCTGGAGCACGACCTGCAGCACGATATAGTAGATGATCGCGCCGATGGACACGGCGAAGAGCTTGAGACCGAAGTTTGCAAAGACCTTGCCGAAGATCACCTCGCCGATGATGACGGCGGCAAGGCCGATGACGATCGCGCCGCGGCCCATGTTGATGTCGCTCGAGCCCTGATACTGCGCGAGCAGCGCGCCCGAGAGGGCGACAAGGCCGTTGGAGAGCATCAGGCCAAGCACGATGTTCGAGTTCGTGTTGATGCCCTGTGCGCGCGCCATGTTGGGGTTCGCGCCGGTGGCGCGCAGGGAGCTGCCCTTCTCTGTGCCGAAGAACCAGTAGAGCGCCGCGATGACGGCAGCGGTGAAGATCAGCAGCAGCGGCAGGGGATTATTGAGCGACAGCTCGCGCACGTAGCGCTGCGAGAGCAGCAGGGGATACTTGTCCACGCTGAGCGCCTGGTTGGCCTTGCTGTCCATGATGCGCAGGTTGATCGAGTAGAGCGCAAGCTGCGTCAGGATACCGGCAAGGATCGCGGGGATTCCGCAGCGCGTGTGGAAAAGGCCCGTGACAAGGCCTGCGAGCATACCGGCGAGCATCGCGCACAAAAGCGCGAGCCAGGGATTCACGCCGCCGCGGATCAGCATGACGCACACCGCGCCGCCGGTGGCGAGCGAGCCGTCCACCGTCAGGTCCGCCACGTCCAGGATACGGAAGGTGATGTAAACGCCGATGGCCATAATGCCCCAGGCGAGGCCCTGTGCGGCCGCGCCCGGCAGGGCGTTCATCAGCGACGAAAGAAAACTCATGGGTTCTCTCCTCCTATCTCAAGTTGGGGCAGGGACGGCGTGCCGTCCCTGCCTGCGGGGGGATGCTTTAGTCCTCGATGGCGGTGTAGCCGTCCAGCGGGGTGATGCCGAGCGTCTCGCACATGGAGGCGTTGTACTTCGGGGTGGCGTCGGTGAATTCGATGGGCATCTCGGAGATGTCGGCCTCACCGGTGAGGATCTTGGCGGCCATCTTGCCGGTGGTCGCGCCGAGGTCATAGTAGCTGATGGAAAGGGTCGCAACGCCGCAGCCCTTGCAGATGCCCTCTTCGCCGGCGATAACGGGCACGCCTGCGGGGACGAGCACGTTCGCGATGGCCTCGGTGTTGGAGGCGGCGGTGTTATCGGTGGGGGCGTAGATGACGTCGGCATAGTCGGCGGCGGACTGCGTCACGGAAGCAACGTCGTTCGTGTCGGTGAAGGCGAACTGCTGGGACTCAATGCCCTTGGCGGAGAGGTACTTGGCGACCTCCTCGACCTGATAGAGGGAGTTGGGCTCGGCGGAGCAGAACAGAAGGCCGACCTTCTTAGCCTCGGGGAACCATTCGGTGATCATATCGGCCTGCGCCTCAAGGTCGGCAAGGTCGGACGTGCCGGAGATGTTGCCGCCGACGGTGCCATTGAAGTCGTCGATATCAAGGGCGACGCCGTAGGCCGTGATGGAGGTGCCGAGGATGGGGATATCCTTCGTGGCGGCGGCCGCGGCGGTCAGCGCCGGGGTGGCGTTCGCCATGATGAGGTCAACATTGTCGGAGACGAAGCCGTTGACGATGGTGGAGCAGTTGGCGCTGTCGCCGGAGGCGTTTTTGGTCACGATCTCGACCTGACCGGGCAGGGCCTCGTTCAGCGCGTCGATGAAGCCCTGAGTGGCGGCGTCAAGCGCGTCGTGCTGCACGAGCTGGCAGACACCGACGGTGTATTTGGCGCTGTCGGCAGCGGGCTCGCCCTGATTGTCGTCCTGTGCGGTCTTGTCGCCGCAGCCGGTCAGGCCCACGCTCAGGCTGAGAACAAGGGCGAGAGAGGCGGCAAGAGAGATGATGCGTTTGGTATTCATGCTTTTTTCCTCCAATAAAAATTTGTGCAGATAACAACAAAACCCGCTGTAAGGACTTGTGGTCCATACGGCGGGTTCCCTGACACAACTCTTTTTGAAATGATTTAAGTTCTGTCGGTTCATTCCGTTCTGCTACGGGCATCACAAATCGCTCTTACCTTGTTCTTAAAGTAAAAGTAAGAGTAGTAATAGCGATATGCAATGTTGCAGCAAACAGTCTTCATCGTTTCGCTCCAAAGCCTTTCAAAAAGGATGAGATTAATATAGCACACAGGAAAATACACGTCAATAGCATTTTTATCCAAAAAATGACAGGGATAAACGCGCGGAGACGGTCACAGCGCTGAAACTATGAGATTTCCATTAGGAAATGGCATGGGTGTGTTCGCAAAGCTCATTGATCTTCTGCTGCAGGGCCTTGAAATCGTCGAACGTCTCCGGCCTTCTGCGCGGGTCGCGCAGAAGCGCCGCGGGGTGGTAGACGGCCATCATCTGCACGCCGCTTTTCTCGAACCACTGCCCGTGCTCGCGCGTGATCTTGAAATCAGGCTTGATGATGCGCATCGCCGCGATACGGCCAAGGCAGACGATGATCTTCGGCCGCAGCAGCGCCGCCTGACGGCGCAGATACCCGATGCAGGCGTCCTGCTCCACGCCCAGCGGGTCGCGGTTTTCGGGCGGGCGGCACTTGACGATGTTCGCGATGTACACGTCCTCGCGCCTGAGCCCGATGATCTCAAGCATATCGTCGAGCAGATGACCGGCCCGGCCGACGAAGGGGATGCCCTGCGCGTCCTCGTTCGCGCCGGGGCCTTCGCCGATGAATAAGACCTCGGCAGTGCGGCTGCCCACGCCGAAAACAACGTTCGTGCGCGTTTCGCAAAGCGAGCATTCATGGCAGTTTTTGCAGTCGTGTTCAAGTGCTTCCCAGGTATCAGGCATAGTACAAATTCTCCTGCCGGTTTTTTGCCATTTTACCATGTTTCCCCGCGCATTGCAACGCACGCGCCGCGCATTTTTCCGCGCCGCGCGGCCATACTGAAAAAAACGGGCGCGGAGGGAACATGGCTTATCTTTGGTACGGGATCTTCTACAGCTTTCTGGGCTATTGTCTTGAAAAGCTCTTCGCCGCGGCGGCGGGGGCGAAGCACCGGCTGCGGCGGTGCTTCGTTTTCCTGCCGCTGTGCCCGGTGTACGGCCTTGCGATGCTCGCGGTGCTGGCGCTGGGGACGCAGGACCTGCCGCGCCTCTGGGAGCGGATGATCCTCGGCGCGTTTGCCGCGACGACGGTGGAATACGCGGTGCATTGGGGCTATGAAAGGCTTTTCGCCGTGCAGTTCTGGGATTACTCGCAGACCAAATGCGACGTGAACGGGCGCGTGTGCCTGCCGTTTTCGCTTTGCTGGGGCGTGCTCTCAGCGCTCGCGCTGCGGTATGTGCAGCCGGTGCTCGAGGGCCTTGCCGCGCGCATTCCCGAGGAAGCGGCGGCGATAGCGCTCTTTGCCGTCACGCTCGACGGCATTTTCACCTGCCGCGTCCTGCTCACGACGCGCGACATCGACGCGCTGACGCCGCGCAGGCTTTTGCAGACAATGAAACGGCGGGCCGCATAGCGGTCCGCCGTTTCCGTATCACATGTGCTTTTTGATCCACGCCCAGAGGTCGTTGTACACCACCGCGCGGCAGTCCTCGTTCAGGATCTCGTGGCGCAGGTCGTGGTAGAGCCTGCACTCCACGTCGCGCACGCCCGCGCGGCGGAAGGCCTCATACGCGCGCTTCACGCCTTTTCCCATCTCGCCGACGGGGTCCTTGTCGCCGGAGATGAAGAGAATGGGGGTGTTGAGGTTCATAGAGTTGACGTTCTTCTGCGCACTGATGAAGCGGATGCCGCCAAGCATCTCATAGAAAAGGCCGATGCTCGTTTTCTGCCCGCAGAGGGGGTCGGCGATATAGGAATCGACGTTATTTTCGCTCATGCTGAGCCAATCGACCTCCGTGCGGTTGGGCGCGAAGGCCTTGTTGTAAGCGCCGAAGGCCAGCGCCTCCACGCGCGCCGAGTGCGCCTTGAAGCCATGGCGTCTGCCCGCGGCCTTCGCGATGGCGCGCCCGGCGGACACAACCGCCGCCGGCTGCTGCCCCGTGCCCATGATGATGGCGGCGTCCACCGTGCCGGGATAGCGGATGAGGTAGGTGCGCGTCAGAAACGAGCCCATCGAGTGTCCCATGAGAAAATAGGGAACATCGGGATATTTTTCCTTCGTGCGGCAGCGCAGGGCGTACATGTCGTCCACGACGTGCTTCCAGCCGTCGCGCGGGCCGAAGTAGAGCGTGTCCGCGCCCGCTTCCGCGGAAAGACCGTGGCCGAGGTGGTCGTTCGCGACGACGGCAAAGCCGTGCTCGGTCATGAATTCGGCAAATGGCGCGTAGCGCATGGCGTACTCCGCCACGCCGTGCGCGATCTGCAAAACGCCGGTGATCTCCCCCTCGGGGGTCCATTCCGCCGCGTGGATGCGGGAAGAGCCGTCGGACGAGGGATAGTAAAATTCCTTGCAATTCGCCATAGCGCAAAATCCTCCTGCATGGTATAATCTTATTCGTTAGTATAGCATAAGACGTTCCGGATGAACAAGGGGGTATCTTCATGCAGAGGTATATTTTGGCGCTCGACCAGGGCACGACCAGCTCGCGCGCCATTTTGTTCGGGCGCGACGGCAGCGTTGCGGGCCATGCCCAGCAGGGCTTCCGGCAGCACTATCCGCAGCCCGGCTGGGTCGAGCACGACCCGCTCGAGATCTGGGAGAGCGAGCGCAGCGTTGCCGCGCAGGCGCTGCGCCGGTCGGGCCACGCGCACGAGGTCGCGGCCATCGGCATCACGAACCAGCGCGAAACGACGATTTTGTGGGACCGCGCGAGCGGCGAGCCCATCCATAACGCGATCGTCTGGCAGTGCCGCCGCACGGCGGACATTGCCGATGGCCTTCGTGAAAGGCGCGGCGTGAGCGAGCTGGTGGCGGAAAAGACGGGGCTGCAGATCGACGCCTACTTTTCCGCCACGAAGATCAAGTGGCTTCTTGATAAGGTCCCCGGCGCGCGGGAAAAGGCGGAGCGCGGCGAGCTTCTGTTCGGCACGGTGGAAACATGGCTCATCTGGAAGCTCACGGGCGGGAAGGTCCACGTGACGGACTATTCCAACGCCAGCCGCACGATGCTCTTCAACATCCACACGCTCTCGTGGGATGAAGAGCTCTGCGCGCTGCTCGATATCCCGATGGGCATCCTGCCGCGCCCAGTGTCGAATTCCGAGGTCTACGGCACGGTGGCCGAGGGCATCGAGGGGCTCGAGGCGCTCGCGGGCGTGCCGATCTGCGGCGCGGCGGGCGACCAGCAGGCGGCGCTGTTCGGCCAGGGCTGCTTTGCGCGCGGACAGGCGAAAAACACCTACGGCACGGGCTGCTTCACGCTGATGAACGTGGGCGCGCAGCCGGTGCGCTCGCGCGCGGGACTGGTGACGACCGTGGGCTGGAGCATCGGCGGCGAGACGACCTACGCCCTCGAGGGCAGCGTTTTTAACGCGGGCTCGGCGATCCAGTGGCTGCGCGACGAGCTGGGGATCATTTCGACCTCGCACGAGTGCGACACGCTGGCCGAAAGCGTCCCCGATACGGGGGGCGTGTACCTCGTGCCGGCGTTTACGGGCCTTGGCGCGCCGTACTGGGATATGTACGCGCGCGGCTGCGTCGTGGGCATCACGCGCGGCACGGCGAGAGCGCACATCGCCCGCGCGGTGCTCGAGTCCATCGCCTATCAGGTCACGGACCTGATGACCGCCATGCGGCAGGACGCGGGCTGCGAGATCTCGGTCCTGCGCGTGGACGGCGGCGCGAGCGTCAGCGACATCATGATGCAGTTCCAGGCGGACCTTCTGCGCATCCCTGTGGACCGGCCCGCGATGGTCGAGACGACGGCCTTCGGCGCGGCCTCGCTCGCGGGACTGGCCGCGGGCGTGTGGAAGGACCTCAATGAGCTTTCTTCTCTGCGCCGCAGCGAGCGGCTCTTCACGCCCGAGCGGGCGCAGTACGAGTGTGAGGAGATGTACCGCGGGTGGAAGCGCGCGGTGGGCTGCTCGCAGGGCTGGATCGAGAAAAAATGACCGCTGTCACAAAAAATTTATACTTTTATAAGAAATTATCCATTGAAATGACAGCTCCGGTAGCTTATACTTACGGTAACAAACCAAAGTGAAGCGGTTTGAAAGGAGAAGATACTATGGCATTTTTCGATAACTTCAGCAAGAAGGTCCAGGACGTCGCCTTTGCGGCCACCGAAAAGGCGCAGCAGGTCGCGGCAGTCGCCGGTGAAAAGGCAAATGCCGTTGCCGATAAGGCCAAGACCGAGTACGAAATGGCGGCGGAGCGCCGCAGCATGGACAAGAACTACCGCGCCATCGGCGAGTGGTACGTTTCCACGCTCGACGGCGACGCGCCCGAGGCGGTCGCCGACATCGTCGCGGCGATCAAGGCTTCGCAGGAGAAGCTTGCCGCCTATGAGGCCGCCAAGGCTGAAGCTGCCGCCGCGAAGAAGGCGGAGGAGCCTTTCATCCAGGTGACGATCGAGAAGGAACCCGAAGCCGCGCCTGCAGCCGAAGAGACGCCTGCCGAAGCGCCCGCCGAGGAGAGCGGGGAGTGCCCCTGCTCCGCCGGTGAGGAAGAACCCAAGGAATAATTCTCGCGCAAACGGAAAAGCGGCGCAGCGTGGCTGTGCCGCTTCCCTTGTTCCTTTGTAAAAATCTGGTCTGCATATTTTATTCTGTTTTGGCTATAGGAATAGTACCAGAACGCGATATAATACGCTCAATCCAACAAGGCAAAGGAGCAGAAAATCATGAATGATAAGAAGATCAGAAAGCTTGTTCTTACCGCTCTTCTTGCGGCGCTCGTGTGCGTAGCGACGATGGTCGTGCAGATCCCCTCCCCGATGCAGGGCTATGTGAATCTCGGCGACTGCTTCGTGCTGCTGTCCGGCTGGCTGCTTGGCCCCTGGTATGGCTTTGCGGCGGGCGGCATCGGCTCGATGCTTGCCGACCTCTTCCTCGGCTATGCCCACTATGCCCCGGGCACGCTGGTCATCAAGGGCCTGATGGCGCTGGTGGCCGCGCTGATGTATGAAAAGCTGGGCCGCAGCACGACCTCCCGCATCGCCGGCGGCGTTGTGAGCGAGATCGTTATGGTGCTCGGTTACTTCGGCTATGCGTCGCTGCTGCTGGGCAAGGGCCTTGCCGCCGCGGCGAGCATTCCCGGCAACATCTTCCAGGGCGCGGTCGGCCTTGTGGTCGGCGTGATCCTCGTGACGGTGCTCGAGCGCGCCAAGGTGACGGAGAAGCTGGCTGCCTGATCTCATTTCGAAAGGAAAGGGATACCGTATGGCAGGAGTCGTACATGAAGTGGAAAATCACCAGCTCGTAGAGCAGGTGGAGCAGGAAGCCGCCCGCGCGGCACAGGAGCTTGTGCAGGCCGCGCATCTGCGCCGCGGACAGATCGTCGTGGTCGGGTGCAGCACGAGCGAGGTCGTCGGCCATCAGGTCGGCAGCTGGTCCACGCCCGAGGTGGCCGAGGGCATCTTCCGCGGGCTTTCGAGCGTATTTACGCCGATGGGCGTTTACATCGCGGCCCAGTGCTGCGAGCACCTGAACCGCGCGCTCATCGTGGAGCACGAGGCCGTGCCGAACGCCGAGATCGTCAACGTTCTGCCCCAGCCCAAGGCGGGCAGCTCGTTCGCAACGGCGGCGTATCAGGCCTTCCGTCATCCCGTGGCGCTCGAGGAGATCCGCGCCGACGCGGGGCTTGACATCGGCGGAACGCTGATCGGCATGCACCTCAAGAAGGTCGCCGTGCCCGTTCGCCTTGCGCAGAACCACATCGGTCAGGCCATTTTGCTGGCCGCGCGCGTGCGTCCCAAGTTCATCGGCGGCGAGCGTGCCATCTACGACGAGTCGCTCAAGGACGGCTACCCCGATTTTACCGACTGAGCAAAGCGGTAGTGATGAAAAAAGCGCGATACCTGAGAAGGTATCGCGCTTTTTGCTGCTTTTTTACGCGAGGAAGCCCTTGAGGATGCGGTCCTCGGCCTCCTCCTCGGTCAGCCCGAGGGTCTGGAGCTTTAAGAGCTGATCGCCCGCGATCTTGCCGATGGCGGCCTCGTGGATGAGCTGTGCCTCGGTCGAGTTCGCCGTGATGGCGGGGATGGATTCGATGTGCGCCCTGCCCATGATGATCGAGTCGCACTGCACATGGCCGAAGCACTTGTCGTTGCCGACGACGACGGGGTGAAAGACCTGCCGGGAATCGTCCTGCGCAACGGAGCGGGAGATGACGCGGCCGCGGGAATTCTCGCCGCGCAGCTCGATCTCCATGTCGCTCTCGGCGTGCTGACTGCCGTGGGTCAGCAGACGCTCGGTGACGACGGCCTCGGCGTCCTTGCCGCAGACGATCTTCGTCTTGCGCACGGTGGAGTCGATGCCGCGGATCTGGACCGTCTCCATCTGGATGCTCGCGCCCTCGTCAAGGTAGACGATCGTGGTGGGGTTCATCACGCGCGCGCCGCTGCCGTCGCCCTCGCCGTAATGCTTTTCAATATAGCGCACGTGGGAATTTTTGGAAACATAGAAGGTGTGAACGCCGTCGTGGCGGCTCTCGTTGCAGCCGGAGTTGTGGATGCCGCAGCCCGCGACGATCTCCACGTCGCAGTCCTCGCCGACGTAAAAGTCGTTGTAGACCATTTCGGTCACGCCGCTCTTGCTGATGATGACGGGGATGTGGCACTGCTCGCCCTTCGTGCCGGGCTTGATGCGGATGATGATGCCGCTTTTTCCATCGCTCTGCGGGTCAATCTTGATGTGTTCGGTGGACTGGCGGGCCTCGCAGCCGCTGTCCTTGCGGATGTTGAAGGCGCCCACGGGCTTGCCGGTCAGGTCGGCGATCTTTTCAAGCAGGGAAGCGTCGATTTCGGTGATCATATTGGTGTCCTCCTTACTTGTTCAGCACCGGGCAGGAGCCCAGCGTGTCCGCCATGATGAGCGGGAAAATTTCTTCCGTGGTGCCGCGGTGCTTCAGCTCGCCGCCGCTGACGACCACGATCTCGTCGGCCAGCTGGATGATGCGCTCCTGATGGGAGATGATGATCATCGTGGCCAGCTCCTGCCGGCGCAGCTGCTCGAACGTCTCGGTCAGGCGGGCGAAGCTCCAGAGGTCGATGCCGGCCTCGGGCTCGTCGAAGATCATCGTCTCGCTGCCGCGGGCCAGGAGCGTCGCTATCTCGATGCGCTTGACCTCGCCGCCGGAGAGGGATACGTCCACCTCGCGGTCAAGATAGTCGTTGGCGCACAGGCCCACCTGCGTGAGATACTTGCAGCACTTGTCCTTGCTGAGCCTGTCGTCGCCCGAGGCGATGGTCAGAAGGTCGCGCACGGTAATGCCCTTGAAGCGCGGCGGCTGCTGAAAGCCGTAGCTGATGCCGAGACGCGCGCGCTCGGTGATGCCGAGGTGCGTGATATCCTGTCCGTTGTAGAGAATCTGTCCGCCGCTGGGCATGACAAGACCCATGATGACCTTGGCAAGCGTCGTCTTGCCGCCGCCGTTGGGGCCGGTAAAGACGATGAGCCTGCGGTCGGGGATGGTGATGGAAATGTCCTTGAGGATCGTCTGCTCGCCTTCGGGCGAGGAGACGGTGTAAGAGATGTGTTTCAGTTCCAGCATGAAACGTTGACCTCCTGATCGAACCGGGTAAGCTTAGGATAGCCTGCCGGGGTGAAAATTGAAAGTTGCAAATGCAACAATTTTGCAGAAAATCACAAAACAATAATAGTTTACCAGAAAAGACCGGAAAAATCAACGCACGGCGTGTGATTTTTGAATTTTTCTTTTTTCCGCCGGGAAATAGGGAAAATATGTCGTCCGGCGGAAAAAAGCGCGGGAGGGAGCGGCAGCTTTGCCCTGCGGTGCATAGAATGGGAGCGAAAGCTTCGCTTGGAAAGGAGAATGGAAGATGACAAGTCCCGAAAGGAACAGTGCATATGACGCCGCACACTGCCGCGAGGTGTGGAAGCGCGTGGCCCCGGCGGAGGACCCGTATCCCGTAACGGGGGCGGAGAGCGGCACACAGAGCGGGGAGCTGTCGCTCCCCGGCGCACAGGCGGACCCCTGCTGCATGGGCAGCGGCGCGGCGGGCTCGGTGGAGGTCCTGCAAGGCTTTCTGCGCGAGGAGCTGGGCGACGCGCAGGTCTACGCGTATCTTGCTTCCCGCGTGCCGCGCGAGATGGCGCGCACGCTGCGCGCGATGGGCGAGGATGAAAAGCGACATGCGCGCGACCTCGCCGCCGCGATCTACCTCATCACCGGCACGCCCTACTGTCCGCGCGTGTGCGTGGAGCAGCCCGACATGTGCGACCTCTGCGCGCTGCTGCGGAACCTCTACCACGCCGAGGCCTGCAACGGCTTCAACTACGCCCGCGCGGGGGAGGAGACGGTCGATCTCTGCCTGGGCAGGCTCTTCGCGGCCATGAGCGCGGACGAATACCGCCACGCGGACCTTCTCATGCAGCTGCTGGGACGGCGGATGCGCTGCCTGTGAGTCCATAAAAAAGCCGGAGCGGCGTGCCGCTCCGGCTTTTTCCGTTTTTTGACTTATTCGATCGAGATGATATAGTAGTAGACCGGCTGACCGCCGCGGATCAGGCTGACCTCGGCGTCCGGGCAGCGGCGTGAGAAGATATCGCCCGCCTTTTTCGCGTCCTCCTCGCTCACATCCTCGCCGTAGAACACGGTGACGAATTCCGCCTCGCGGGAGGAAGCCTCCTCGGAGAGGTGCTCGAGAAGGTTTGCGACCTCGCGGTCGGTGCCGAGGAGCTTGCCGTCCAGCAGCGCAAGATAGTCGCCCTCATGGATGTCGAAGCCGTCGAAGTCGGAATTGCGCGCGGCGTAGGTGATCTGCGCGGTGGAGACGCACTGCGCGGCGGCCGTCATGGCCTGCTCGATCGCCTCGGCGCTCTCCGCGTCGGGATCGACGGCCATCATCGCGCTCACGCCCTGCGGGATCGAGGCCGTGGGGATAACGACGACCTTCTTGTCCGTCAGGCCCTCGCACTGCTGCGCGGCCATGATGATGTTTTTGTTGTTGGGCAGGACAAAGACCGTGTGCGCACGGACCTTCTTGATCTCCTTGAGGATGCTCTCGGTCGAGGGGTTCATGGTCTGCCCGCCGCTGATGACGCCGTCCGCGCCAAGGTCGGTGAAAACGCCCGCAAGGCCGTCGCCCGCGCAGACGGCGAGAAAGCCGAAGTCCTTCTCGGGCTCCGCTTCTTCGCAGCCTTCCTCCTGCCCGGCGGCTTCAAGCTCCTGCTCGACGGCCTCGAGATCGTCGGTGGACTGGGCCTTGACGCCCGCGGCAAGCTGCTGGGCCTGCGTGCGCATGTTTTCGATCTTGGCAAGCTCGAGCGTGCCGTACTTCTGTGCTTCAGTCAGCGCTTCGCCGGGAATGTCGGTGTGGACGTGGACCTTGAAGGCCTCGTCGTCCTCGCCGATGACGAGCGAATCGCCGATGCCGTCGAGAAATCTGCGGAACGGCTCGATGCTGCGCCCGCTCTTGCGGACGATGAACACGGTGTCGAACGTGAAGGTGATGTCCTCCTCGGAGAGCATGGCGAAATCCGCCTTCTCCTGCGTGTCCTCCGCCGTGAGCTCGGGGCGCTGCTCGCCGCGCAGCGCGCTGAGCATGCCGCCGAGAATGAGCAGGAAGCCCTTGCCGCCGGCATCGACCACGCCGGCCTTTTTCAGAACGGGGTTCATGTCGGTCGTCTGTGAGAGCGTGACCTCGCCCTGGGCGATGGCCTGCTCGATGACGTATTCAACGCTGTTGTGCTCCTCGGCGGCGGTCACGGCCCGCTCGGCGGCAAGGCGCGAGACGGTCAGGATCGTGCCTTCGGCGGGCTTCATCACGGCGTTGTACGCCGCGGCGACGCCCTCGCGCAGCGCGGCTGCGAACGCGCAGCCGTCGGCCTCCCTGCAGCCCTTGAGCTCCTTGGAGATGCCGCGGAAGAGGAGCGACAGAATGACGCCCGAATTGCCGCGCGCGCCGCGCAGCAGCGCGGAGGCGGTGACGGAGGCGGCCTGATCGACCGTGGCGGGCTCGAGCTTTTTGAGCTCCTGCGCCGCGGTCTGGATGGTAAGGCTCATGTTCGTGCCCGTATCGCCGTCGGGCACGGGGAAAACATTGAGATCGTTGATGGCTTGCTGTGCCTGCGTGATGGAGACGGTGCCGAAGAGCAGCATCTCCTTGAACATGGCACCATTGATGGTATCGTGCATGGGATGACGTCCTCCTCGGTTTTACATATTCATGCTGTCGACGCAGACATCGATGCTTCGGATGCTTGCGCCTGTGTTTTCGCTGACCATATAGCGCACCTGATTGATGATCGAGCGGCAAACGGCGGCAATGTTCACGCCGTGCTCGACGATGATGTGCAGCTCGATGGAAATGTCTCCCTCCTCGTGGGGGATGATGCGTACGCCCTTGCTCATCGCTTCGCGGCGCAGCAGGTGGACAAGGCCGTCCGTCATCGAACGGTAGGCCATGCCCTTGACGCCGAAGCAGCTTGTGGCCGCGGCGCCGGTAATATTGGACAGAGCGGCATCAGAAATGCTGATCTCGCCCTTTTCGGTCTGTAGCCTGATCATGGAAGATACTCCTTTCTCCCTGGTCAATGTCGATAAGATATGACCATATCACTATTCCGTATCATTATATACGAAGAGCGCGGGAATAACAAGAGAAAATATTTTGCGTAAAAAGCGGGAAAATGTCAGCGAAGTCTATTGAAAATGAACGGAAATTCACGTATTATGGAAACCTAAGAGAGCTTGCGCCCGCTCGCGGCGCAGGGAAGGAAGCGGATTATGAGAGTGATCACAGGCTCGGCGCGCGGACGGCGGCTGGGCGAACTGAAGGGGATGGAGACCCGCCCCACGACCGACAAGGTCAAGGAAAGTATTTTTAATTGTATCCAATTCGACGTGGAGGATGCGCGCGTGCTCGACCTTTTTGCGGGCACGGGGCAGCTGGGCATCGAGGCGCTCTCGCGCGGGGCGAAAAGCGCGCTGTTTGTGGATAAGCGCGCGGACGCGGTGAAGCTCGTGCGCGAAAACCTCGCGCTGTGCCGCCTTGAGGAAAACGCGCAGGTCATCTGCGGCGATTCGCTCGCGGCGCTCGGCACGCAGCGCGGCCGGTTCGACATCATCTTCCTCGACCCGCCGTATGAAAGCGGCCTTTTGGAGCAGGCGATGGAGAAGATTGCCTCGTTTGACATTTTATCGCCCCATGGTATAATGGTCGCGGAAAGCCCGCAGAACCAGATCCTGCCCGAGCTTCCCGCGCCGTACCGCCTGTACCGCGAGTACCGCTACGGCAAGATCAAGGTGAGCATCTACCACCGCGCAGGGGAGGACGAGGCATGAGGATCGCAGTCTTTCCCGGCTCGTTCGATCCCGTGACGATTGGGCATCAGGATATCATCGCGCGCGCGTCGAAGCTCTTCGACCGCGTGTATGTGTCCATCGTGCCGAACGGGATGAAAACGCACCCGATGTTCACCGACGAGCAGAAGCTCGCGCTCATGCGCGCGAGCGTTGAGGCGTTTCCCAACGTGGAGGCGGAGCTCGGCGGCCTTCTGACCGATTACGCGCTGCGCAGAAACGCGCAGTTTCTGGTGCGCGGCGTGCGCAACAGCGTGGACTTTGACGCAGAGCAGCAGCTCTCGCTCATCTACCGCGACGTATCGGAGGGCGCGCTTGAAACGGTCCTGCTCATCGCCGAGCCGAGGTATCAGCACATCAGCTCCACGATGGTGCGCGAGATGATCAAATACGGCCAGCCCCTTGAAAAATACATGCCGCGGCGCGCGGCGGAGCTTGTGAAAGGATGGAGAAACCATGGCGAATAACGATGTACAGCATCTTCTTGATATGCTTTATGAGATGATCGACGGGGCGAAGAACGCGCCGCTGTCGAGCGAAAAATGCCTGCTGAACCGCGACGAGGCGCTCGATCTTCTCGACGAGATCCGCGCCCAGCTCCCGGTGGAGCTGTCGCGTGCGCAGGAGCTCATCCGCGCCAAGGAGGACTATGTCAAGGCCGCCAAGCGCGATGTGGAGCGCATGATGCAGCAGGCCGAGCAGGACGCGAAGAACAAGATCTCCGAGACCGAGGTGCTCGGCGCGGCCCGCGAGCGCAGCCATGAGATCATCAAAAAGGCAGAGGACCGCTCGCGCGAGATGTACCGCGTGGCCAACGAGTACACCGAGGACGCGCTGCGCCGCACCGAGGAGGCCATCCAGATGGCGCTCGAGGAGGTCAAGCAGTCCCGCGTGCGCTTCCGCGCCGCCTCCGCCGAGCAGATGCAGAAAAAGCGCGAGGAACTGGCACAGTCTGCTGAAAAATAAGTATTAGCAACTATAAAATTTGTCAAAATCGACAAAAACCGACGCGTTTGGTAGACATAATCTATATTTGGACCTGACTTGCAGGAGCACCACAAGATATTGTGGCGCTCCTGCTTTCTTTTCAAAACGAATGGAACATGCGTTCGCAAGCCTGTGGAAAAGCGGCGGCGTTTTCACGGAAAAAGCGCCGAAAGGCTTGAAAACACAGGAAAATTTCTGCTTGCATTTTTTATGTGAATCTCGTATACTCAAACCGCGGGTGGGGAAAAGTGGCGTGCCATTGCATGAAAATGGTTCATTTTCCCACACTGCGGCAGATCAATGGAACGGCTCGACCCTCCGGAAATCCGGGAGGGCCGGGATTTTCGCCCTCTTCTGCCGCCGAGATCGCCATAAAAAGGGGGGAAATGCCGCCGTGACGGGTCAGTATCAGCACACGATCGACGCCAAGGGGCGGCTGTTTATTCCCGCGAAGCTGCGCGAGGAGCTGGGCGAGACGTTTTATGTCACCATGGGCATGGACGCCTGCCTGAGCGTTTATTCCGATGCGTCCTGGGCGCGCTTCACCGAAAAGTTTGAAAGCCTGCCCTACACCCGGACCAAGGCCATGCGCCCGCTGTTTGCCAACGCCGCCAAGTGCGAGCCCGACGCGCAGGGACGCATCCTGATCCCGCAGAAGCTCAGAGCCTACGCGGGGCTTGAAAAGGACGTGGTCGTGATCGGCGTTTCCAACCGCGCCGAGATCTGGAACGCGGAGAAGTGGGCGCAGATCGAGGCCGAGGAACTCAATCCCGAGAATCTGGCCGCCGTGATGGAAGAGCTGGGGTTCTGAGATGGAAGAGAACTACGGGCATAAGCCGGTGCTGCTGCACGAGTGCCTTGACGCGCTCAATATCAGGCCCGACGGCATTTATGTGGACGGCACGCTCGGCCGCGCCGGGCACTCGCTTGAGATCGTCCGCCGCCTGACGACGGGGCGGCTCATCGCGCTCGACCGCGACGAAACGGCCATCGGGGCCGCAAACCGCCGTCTGGGCGACTATATGGATAAGGTCACGCTGGTGCACAGCAACTTCAGCGCGCTGGGGAGCGTGCTTCGCGAGCTGAACGTGCACGGCGTGGACGGGATGCTCTTCGACCTGGGCGTTTCCTCTCCGCAGCTCGACGAGGCGCAGCGCGGCTTTTCCTACAAACAGGACGCGCCGCTCGACATGCGCATGGACGAGTCCGCCGCGCTGACGGCGCGTGAGGTCGTGAACGCGTGGCCCTATGAGGAGCTGCGCCGCATCCTCTTTGAATACGGCGAGGAGCGCTACGCGCCCGCCATTGCCAAAAAGATCTGCCGGCAGCGCGAGGAAAAGCCCGTCGAGACGACGCTCGAGCTTGCCGATATCATCCGCTCGGCCATGCCCGCGAGCGCGCTGCGCGAAAAGCAGCACCCCGCCAAGCGGAGCTTTCAGGCCATCCGCATCGCCGTGAACGACGAGCTGGGCGAGCTTCCGCCGATGCTCGACGCGGCGGAGGAGAACCTCAGGAGCGGCGGGCGGCTTGCCGTCATCACGTTCCACTCGCTTGAGGACCGCATCGTCAAGAAAAAATTTCAGGAGCTGGCGCAGGGCTGCATCTGCCCGCCGGAATTCCCGGTGTGCGTGTGCGGCAGAACGCCGAAGGTAAAGATCCTCACGAGAAAGCCCGTCGTCTCGGGAGAGGAAGAGCTTGAAGAAAATCCCCGCGCCCGCAGCGCCAAGCTGCGCGTCGCGGAAAAGTGCTGACGTTGAACAGAATCAGAATTTGACCGGAAAGGAAGATCGCACATGGCCAGCCGCAGACATCAACATACAGGATATACCGGCGGCCGTGTCGTTGGGAACCTTGCCTACGATCCCGCCTATGAGGAGCGGCAGCGCAGGCTGCGCCGCGAGCAGGAATACGGCCGCGAGCGCGAGCGGGAGGAATTTATCCGTCCGCCGCAGAAAAAGCCCGAGCGCCGCGCCGCCCCCGTCCGGCGCAGACGCGAAAAGGTCTCGCTCGGCTCGCTGTGCGGCTTCGCGGCGCTGGCCGGGCTGGTCGCGCTGATGATCATGTGCCGCGCGCAGCTCACGGAGATCTCCTCGAACGTCGTGTCGATGCAGAAGGAGCTCACCGCGCTCGAGGACGAGCACGTCGCGCTGCTCACGCGCTATGAAAAGACCTTTGATCTTACCACCATCAAGGAGGCGGCGGCCGCCGCCGGAATGTCCAAGCCCAGCTCCTCGCAGGTCTACTACATCGACCTGTCCGAGCCGGACGGCGTGGTCGTCTACCAGCAGCAGAGCGCCAGCGTGCTCAGTAAGGTGCTTTCCTCGCTGGGCAAGGGCGTGTGCGCCGTGGTGGAATATTTCAAATGAGCGAAGCTATACATAAGGAGTAAGGAGCTTCCTTACTCCTTTTCCATCTTTAAGGAGGATGAACGACCGTGGCAGATCCCCGGAAGAGAAGGCGCCCCGAATCCGCGCGCCGCGCCAACCGCATCATTCAGTCCAGGACGCTGCTGCTTCTGGGCGTGTTCGGCGTGCTGACGTTCGTGGTGCTGTTCACCAAGCTCTACCACTGGCAGATCACAGAGCACGAGGAGCTCCAGTCCGCCGCCGTGCGCCAGCAGACGCTGCGCACCACCGTGGAGGCGAGCCGCGGCACGATCTACGACCGAAACGGCACGATCCTCGCCATGTCCGCCTCGGCGGAGGATATTTTTATCTCGCCCAAGGAGATCATCGAAAACGAGCAGGATCAGGACCTCATCGCCGAGGGCCTTGCCGGGATCCTCGAACTCGACAAGGACGATATCCTCAAGATGATGGAAAAGACCAGCTCGCAGTACGAGGTCCTCAAGAAAAAGGCGGACGACGAGCTTGCAGACAAGGTACGCGAGTTCATCAACGAGAATAACCTCAAGGGCGTTTTCATCCGTCCCACGAGCAAGCGCAGCTATCCCAAGGGCTCGCTCGCCGCGCAGGTCATCGGCTTTGCCAACGATAACGGCGGCGCGATGGGCCTTGAGTCCGCCTATAACGACGTGCTGACCGGCGAGAGCGGCATGGTCGTGACCGCGCGCGACCGCGACGGCCGCGCCGTGCTCTACCAGTACGACCAGTACTTCGACGCGGAAAACGGCTGCGATTTGCAGACCACGCTCGACACCACCATCCAGTATTACCTTGAGAAGGGCGTGCAGGAGCTGGAGGCGCGCTTCGGCACCGGCAAGGGCGCGACGGGCATCGTCATGGATGTGAACACCGGCGCGGTGCTCGCCATGGCCTCGCTGCCGACCTATGACCTCAATTCTCCCAGCACGATCTACAACGATTTTCTCACCGCCGGCATGACGGAGGAGCAGATCATCGAAAATGCGACGGACCTTCGCAACAAGCAGTGGCGCAGCAAGGTGTTCAACGACACCTACGAGCCGGGCTCCACGTTCAAAACGCTCACGCTCGCCATGGCGCTGGAGGAAAACGTCGTGGACCTGAGCACGGGCTTCTACTGCGGCGGCAATATCACCGTCGAGGGCCAGAAGATCTGGTGCTCCAAGCGCACAGGCCACGGCCAGCAGGACCTTGCGACGGCGTTCGCCAACTCCTGCAACCCTGCGTTCATCAACATCGGCCTTCGCATCGGCAACGCCAAGTTCTACCAGTATATGAAGGACTTCGGCCTTGTCGAGCAGACGGGGCTCGATATCAACGGCGAGGCCAGCGGCTTTGTCAACAAGGAGATCGAATATTCCACGCTCGCCCTTGCGTGCTATGCCTTCGGCCAGAACTTCAACGTCACGCCCATCGCGCTGCTCGCGGCGCAGTGCGCCTGCGTCAACGGCGGCTACCTTTACACGCCCTACCTCGTCGAGCAGATCACCGATCAGGACGGCAACGTCGTTTCCAAGCATGAAGCGACGCCCATCCGTCAGGTGATCTCCGAGGAGACCTCCGCGCTCGTGCGTCAGATCATGGAGCAGGAGGTCACAAGCGGCACGGGCAAGAACGGCCAGGTCGCGGGCTACCGCATCGGCGGCAAGACCGGCACGGCCGATAAGGTCGGCGGCGGCGTCATCGTCTCGTTCGTGTGCATGGCGCCCGCGGACGACCCGCAGATCATGATGCTCCTTACACTCGACGAGCCGAGCAGAAACACCGGCACCTACGTTTCCGGCGGCAACATGGTCGCGCCGGTCGCAAGCTCCGTCATGGCGGAGATCCTGCCCTATCTCGGCATCGAGCCGAGCTACACCGCAGAAGAGCTCGTCGGCGCGGATAAGACCGTGCCGAACGTCGTGGGTCTCAGCAGGGACGCGGCGGCGGAAAAGCTCGCGGCCAGCGGCTTTGCCTGCCGTACCGTCGGCGACGGCGACACCGTCACCGACCAGACCCCCGCCGGCGGCGCGATCGTGCCGAACAGCGCGGAGATCATCCTCTACCTCGGCGCGGAGAAGTCCACGGAAAAGTGCATCGTGCCGAACGTCGTGGGCGACAGCGCCGCGACGGCCAACCAGAAGATCGTGAACGCGGGGCTCATCATGGGCGTTTCCGGCGCGAAGAGCTCGAGCTCTTCTACCGTGCGCGCGATCTCGCAGAGCATCGATCCCGGCACGGAGGTGGAGGCCGGTACGGTCGTGCGCGTCCAGTTCAGCGACAGCTCGGTGCGCGACTAAAGACAGCAAGACCCAATTCCGAAGGGAATTTTTCAAACGCTTCTCAAGGATGTCATTTCCGTACTTGAAGAAAAGACCGTCAACGCTCCTCTGGACCTTGACGTGAAGAGCCTTGCGCTCGACTCGCGCCGGGCGGAGGAGGGAACGCTCTTTTTCGCCCTGCCGGGCGAAAGGGAGGACGGCGGCGATTATATCGCCGACGCCATGGCGCGCGGCGCGGTCTGCGCCGTGTGCGAGCGGCCGCCGGAAGGGAAGCTTCCCCATGTTCTTGTGCCGGACGCGCACAAAGCGCTTGCGCTTTGCGCGGCGGTGTGGTATGGTACTCCGGCGGGAAAACTGAAGATCGTGGGCGTGACCGGCACGAACGGCAAAACGACCACGACGTATTTGCTCAAGCAGCTGCTGGAAAAGACGCTGCATGTCAGAGTCGGGCTCATCGGCACGAACCGGAACCTGACCGGCAGAGCCGCCCTTGAAGCGGACCGCACCACGCCCGACGCGCTGACCGTGCAGCGATTGCTTGCCGAAATGGTGGACAGCGGCTGCACCTATGCCGTGATGGAGGTCTCGTCCCACGCACTGATGCAGAAAAGGGTGGAGGGCATCCGCTTTTGCGCCGGCGTTTTTACGAACCTGACGCAGGACCACCTCGACTACCACGGCACGATGGAGGCCTACTGCGACGCGAAGGCGCGGCTGTTCGAAAATAGCGATATCGCCTGCGTCAACGGCGACGATCCCTGGACGCCGCGCGTGCTCGCGCGCTTTTTGGGCGAGCGCATGACCTTCGGCCAGGGGCTGACGAACGACCTTGTCGGCTGGCGGGCGCGCTATGAAAACGACTGCGTCCGCTTCACCGCCTGCACGGATACGGACCACGAGGAGACGAGAATCGGCATCCCCGGCGGCTTTTCGCTCTACAATGCCCTTGCGGCGCTCTCCGCCGCGGTCTCGCTCGGCGTGCCGCTGCATGACGCGGCGCGCTCGCTCACGGAATGCACCGGCGTCAAGGGCCGCTGCGAGGTCGTGCCGCTCGGCGCGCCCTTTACCGTCATCATCGACTATGCCCACACGCCAGACGGGCTCAAGAATATCCTATCCACGGTCTGCGGCTTTGCCGACGGGCGCGTGATCGCGCTTTGCGGCTGCGGCGGCGACCGGGACAAAAGCAAGCGCCCCCGCATGGCGAGGATCGCCGCGGCGCTTGCGGACTTCGTCGTCCTCACGAGCGACAACCCGCGCACCGAGGACCCCTATGCTATCCTGCGCGATGCGCTGCCGGGCCTTCTGGAGAGCAGAACGCCCTTCGCCGTCATCGAGGACCGGCGCAGGGCCATCGGCTTTGCGCTCGAGGAGGCGCGAAGCGGCGATGTGGTCGTCCTGTGCGGCAAGGGACACGAGACGTATCAGGAGATCGGAACAACGAAATACCACCTCGACGAGAGGGAGATCGTGCGCGAGCGGTTCGCGCAAGTACAAAGGAAGGAAGCCGCCCCGGCGGCGAAGGAAAACGAACATGAAGATCATCATTGCCTGCATACTGAGCTTCGCGGTGTCCGCGATCACGGGGAAGTTCCTCGTCCCTGAGCTGCGCAAGCTCAAGGCGGGGCAGAGCATCCGCGAGGACGGCCCGACCTGGCACGCCGGAAAGGCTGGCACGCCCACGATGGGCGGACTGATGTTCATCCTCGGCATCTTTGTCTCCATCGTCATCTGCGGCTGGCAGGGCATGCTCGAAGGCGACTTCAAGCACTTTTATATCTTCTTTTTCGCGCTGATCTTCGGCGTGATCGGCTTTCTTGACGACTTTGAGAAGGTGAAGCACCAGCAGAACCTCGGCCTGACGGCCATCCAGAAGTTCCTGCTCCAGCTCGTCGCGGCGGTGGCGTTCCTCTGCCTGATGCGCTTTGAGGGCATGCTGACGCCGAACCTCTATGTGCCGTTTTTCAACACGCATATCATCTTCAGCTGGCCGGTGTACATGGTGTTCGCGGCCTTCGTCATCGTCGGCACGGTCAACGCCGTGAACATCACCGACGGCATCGACGGCCTTGCCGGCAGCGTGACGGTGCCGGTGGGCCTGTTCTTCGCGGTGCTCGCGTTCTGGTGGGCGGGCTATGAGCAGCTCGGCATCTATTCCGCAGCCCTCGTCGGAGGCCTTCTGGGCTTCCTTATCTACAATTTTCACCCGGCCAAGGTCTTTATGGGCGACACCGGCTCGCTCTTCCTCGGCGGCACGGTAGCGGCGCTGGCCTTTGCCTATGATATGCCGCTCGTGCTCATCCCCGTCGGCTTCGTCTACATCTGCGAGACGCTGTCCGACATTCTGCAGGTCATCTACTTCAAGGCAACGCACGGCAAGCGCCTTTTCAAGATGGCGCCGCTGCACCACCACTTTGAGCTGTGCGGCTGGAGCGAGGTGAAGCTCGTGGCCGTGTTCACGAGCGTGAGCGCCCTGTGCTGCCTTGCGGCGATGTTCGGAGTGCTCAATAGATTTCACTTTTAAAATATTCAAAATCGCGCGAAGCACGATTTTGAGCGGGCTGCAGTGCACGGCACTCACCGTGCCGCACACTGTAAGGTGTCGCTGCGGACGCACATGTCGTCCTCCGCGACGGATCAAAATAGTTTGCCGCCTGCGGGCGGCAAATAGGGTATACTGAAATTTGACAGTGGGAAGGGGGGAAGATCGCATGACGAAGGAAGAGCGTCTGCTGCGGCAGGAGCAGCGCGAGCGCGCGAAGGCCATCGAGGCGGCGGCGCGCGAAGCGGGCCGCGGGCCGCTGGACCTTCCGTATCTGCTGCTGGTGCTCACGCTTGTCGGCGTGGGTCTCATCATGCTGTTTTCCGCAAGCTTTCCCTCGGCCTACTATGAAGAGGGCAGCCCTGCGCACTATCTCATCCGTCAGGGGGCGTTCGCGCTGCTGGGCATAGCCGCGATGTTCGTCATCGGCAAGCTCAACTATGAGCGCTACCGTGCCCTTGCGAAGATCGCGCTCATCGGCTCGATCATCCTGCTGGTCATGGTCCTGATCCCCGGCGTCGGCACGGGCCGTCTGACGCACGGCGCGCAGCGCTGGATCCGTCTGGGTCCCATCCAGTTCCAGCCCTCCGAGATCGCGAAGGTCGGCATCATCCTCTACTTTGCCGACAGCATCTCAAAGAAAAAGGACAAAATGGCCACCCTGCGCGACGGCGTTATCCCCTACGCGGCCATCCTCGGCGTGATCGCGGCGCTGATGTATAAGGAACCGCATTTTTCCGGCATGGTGCTGCTGCTGGGCATCGGAGCGGTGATGATGTACGTCGGCGGTATCCGGAATTACTGGGTCGGCATCGGCGTGATACTCGTGCTGGCGGTGATCTACGCCTTTGCCACGGGGATCATCACCTATAACTCGAGCCGCATCGACATATGGCTCGACCCGTTCAACGAAGAATGGATGCGCGACAAGGGCTATCAGATCCGCCAGAGCCTGCTTTCCATCGGCTCGGGCGGCCTGTTCGGCGTGGGCCTTGGCAAAAGCCGGCAGAAGTTTCTGTTCCTGCCCGAGGAGCACAACGACTTCATCTTCGCCATCATCTGCGAGGAGTTGGGCCTTGTCGGCGCGACGATCATCATGGTCATGTTCGCGCTGCTCATCATCCGCGGCTACTGGATCGCCCTGCACGCGCGCGACCGTTTCGGCAGCCTCCTTGCCGTGGGCGTGACGACGCAGATCGCCCTGCAGGTGTTTTTAAACATCGCAGTCGTATCGAACCTCATCCCGAACACGGGTATTTCACTGCCGTTTTTCAGCTACGGCGGCACGGCGCTTGTCATTCAGCTCGCCGAGGTCGGCCTTGTGCTGAGCGTTTCGCGCCAGATGCGTTAGCGCGGAAAGGAGCACACGCATGAAAGTCATCTTTACCTGCGGCGGCACGGCGGGGCACGTGAACCCCGCGCTCGCGCTCGCGGGCTATATGAAGCAGAAGGACGCGGATACGCAGATCCTCTTTGTCGGTGCGGAGCGCGGGCTGGAGCGCGATCTCATCGCGCACACGGACTACCCCTTCCGCACGGTGAACATTTCCTCGTTCCACCGCTCGTTCAGGCCCGCGGAGATCAAACACAACCTCGTTACGCTCAAAAACCTTGCCCACGCCGAGCGTGAGGCGAACGCCATCCTCAACGGTTTCCGTCCCGACCTCATCGTCGGCACGGGCGGCTATGCGAGCTATCCCATCGTGCGCTACGGCGCGAAGGCGGGCATCCCGACGGCGGTGCACGAGTCGAATATCGTGCCGGGGCTGACGACGCGCCAGCTCGAGCCGCACTGCGACCGCATCATGGTCGGCTTTGAGGACTGCCGCGCGCACTACAGGCACCCGGAAAAGGTGGTCGTGACCGGTACGCCCGTGCGCGGCGACTTTTTCACGCTGACCAAACAGCAGGCGAAGGAGAAGCTCGGCGTGAACGACGGACGCAAGCTCATCGTCTCGTTCTGGGGCAGTCTCGGCTCAGGCGCGATGAACCGCGCGATGGCCGACTTCCTCGCGCTCGAGAGCGCGAAAGAGCCATTCCACCACATCCACGGCGTCGGCGAGATCTGCTGGCAGTCCATGCAGCAGTGGCTCAGCGACGACGGCGTGGACCTTTCCGCCCATCCCGCGCTCGAGGTGCGCGAGTATATCTACGACATGGCGGCGGTCATGCGCGCGGCGGACCTTGTCATCTGCCGCGCGGGCGCGTCCACGCTCAGCGAGCTGACGGCGCTCGGCGTTCCGGCCATTTTGGTGCCGTCGCCGAACGTGACGAACCACCATCAGGAAAAGAACGCGGCGCTGCTCGGCGATCACGGCGCGGCGCTGGTCCTTGCCGAGGAGGGGCTCGACGGCAAAAAGCTCTTCGCCGCCGCGGCGGGCCTTCTGAAGGACGACGACCGCCTGACGAAGATGGCAGAAAGCATGTCGCAGCTTGGCATCCGCGACGCGACCGAGCGCATTTACAACACGGTCATGGCGCTGGTCAAGTGAAGAGAAACAAAAAAGGAAGCAGGCACTGCCTGCTTCCTTTTTCTTTATTCAGCTTTCAGGATGAAGTCCATATAGACGGGGTTGTGGTCGGAATAGCGGTAGCCCGCATCGACTACGTCGGCCTTCACGGCTTCGACGTTGTCCGAGACGAGGAAGCCATCGACCGTCACGCGGAAGGTCGTCTCCTCGTTGTACGGCTCGTTGGCCGTGCGGCAGGTGGCGACGGGGTGGCCGGGATCGAACGGCACGACGAGCGAGAGCCCCTCCGGGATCGTCCCCTCGGGGATGGGCTGGGCCCAGGTGTCGTTCTCGCCGCCCGCGACGCCGAAAATTTCGGCGGAGGAACCGAGCAGGTCCTTGTTGAAATCGCCGCCCGCGACGCAGTAGCTGCCGCTTTCGTATTCCGCGAGCATGTCGGCGCAGAGCATTTGAAGCTGCTCGGTCGCGATCGTGCCGTCGGACGTGTAGGCAGAAAGATGCAGGTTATAGAGCACGAGCTCCCTGCCGTTGGCCATCGGCACGCGGCTGACGGAGTAGCAGCGGTCCAGATCGACGAGCTTCATGACGCTCGTTTCGATGGGCAGCGAGCGGCGCACGGCGGACGAGATCGGATGGCGCGAGAGCGTCACGATGCCGGACCGGTTCGCCCCGTGGGGGTTGATAAGAGGATAGAAAAGATACGGGCTGTCGTAATTCTGCGCGAATACTTCGTCAAATTCACTGCTTTCCATCACATCACTGAGATAAGCGTCCTCAGAGATGTGCCAGCTGCGTGTTCCGTCGATATCGACCTCCTGAAAGAAAGCAAAATCGGGCAAAAGGTCCTTGACGAGCGAGACCTCGCCGCGCATATTCTCATCAACGGCCTGCCTGCTGCGGGCGCGGCTCTCCTTGCCGCCGTCCATGAAGAAGCTGTAATCGTCGCTGTAAGCGCCGAAGCCTACGTTCGCGGATGAGACGCGATAGGTCACATCTGTTTGCGGCGCATCCTCCATCGGTGCAGCAGATGCGGCATCGCAGTGCGCTATGCTGAGCGTCTGCATATCCTCCACGCGGTAGTAGGCGGCAAAGACATAGATGACATAGGCGAGCACGATCAGAACGAGCGCCAGCAGAACATAGAGCGCGAGCTTGAGCGGTTTTTTCATGAAAAGTCTCCTTTCCGGGGCAGGTGATATTGCCCTCATTCTGCCACAAACTGCCGGGGAAAGCAAGGTAAAAAGAAGTTGACGCGTTGGAGCAAAGCGGCTATACTGAAAATGCAGTAATATTGCTCCGCACCCTGCCGCTGTCACCACGCTTCCCCCATCGTGCATACGATGAAGCAGAAATGTGCTTTGTGGGAGGGAACGCGATGTGTGAGCTCTATGTGGAGGGCGGAGAGCGCCTGTACGGAGAACTTGAGATACAAGGCTCGAAAAACAGCGTGCTGCCGATTCTGGCGGCGACGCTTTTGTGCGCCGACACCTGCGTGATCGAAAACTGCCCCCGGCTGCGGGACGTGGACGCGTCCGTCGCTATTTTGCGGCACCTGGGCTGCTGCACGCACTGGGAGGGCGGCGCGCTCGTGGTGGATACGGCGCACATGGACCGCTGCGCCGTGCCGGACGCGCTGATGCGCGAGATGCGCTCGTCGGTCATCTTCCTCGGCGCGATTTTGGCGCGCTGTCAGGAAGCGGTCATCTGCTATCCCGGCGGATGCGAGCTGGGGCCACGGCCCATCGACCTGCACCTCGGCGCGCTGCGCGCGCTGGGCGCGGAGATCGCCGAGCGCGGCGGAGAGCTCAGGTGCCGGGGCAAAGCGCTCCTCGGCAGCGACATTTACCTTCCCATGCCGAGCGTGGGGGCGACGGAGAACGCCATCCTCTGCGCCTGCGGCGCGGACGGCGTGACGACGGTCTACAACGCCGCGCGCGAGCCGGAGATCGTCGATCTTCAGAATTTTATCAACGCCATGGGCGGCAATATCCGCGGCGCAGGCGGCTCGATCATCACGGTCGAGGGAAAGCGCGCGCTGCACGGCGGGACCTACCGCGTCATCGCCGACCGCATCGTGGGTGCGACGTATCTCTGCGCCGCCGCCTGCTGCGGGGGCGAGGTGCGGCTGCGCGGCGTGGACCCGCGTCCGCTTTCGACAGTTTCCGGCGCGCTGAGCGAGGCGGGGTGTACCGTAAAAAGCGGGGCGGACGACGTTTTCCTCCAGAGCGGCGGCAGACTTCGATCCATCAGGCCCGTGCGCACCGCGCCCTATCCGGGCTTTCCGACGGACGCGCAGCCCGTGCTGATGGCGGCGCTGCTGCAAAGCGAGGGCAGCACCGTTTTTGTAGAGAACATATTCGAAAACCGATACCGCCATGTCGATGAGCTTGCACGCATGGGCGCGGAGATCCGCGTCGCGGGCCGCGTGGCCGTGGTGACGGGGCGCGAACGCCTGCACGGCGCGCGCGTCAAGTGCACGGACCTGCGCGCGGGCGCGGCGCTTGTGATCGCGGGGCTGCAGGCGAGCGGGCTGACGCGCATCGGGCGCGTGGAGCACATCGACCGGGGCTATGAGAGCATCGAGCGCGATCTCTGCGCGCTGGGCGCGCACATCCGGCGGGAAGCGGCTACATAAGGACAATAAAGGCAGGACAATTATGGCAGCAAAGCGAAGAAACAGACGGCGCAGGCGGGGAAGAGCGCCTTTCCCGCTCCGGCTTTTGGGCCTTGTGGTCGTGGCCGCGGCGATCGTCGGCGCGCTGACGATGTTCTTCCGCATCGACACGATCGTGGTGGAGGGCAGCGAGCGCTATACCGAACAGCAGATCATCGAAGCGGCCGGGGTGCAGAAGGGGCAGAACCTTGTGCTGATGAACAAATACAACGTCAAGCAGGCGATCTTCGACCAGCTCCCGTATGTGGAGACGGTGGTCGTAAACCGCAGGTACCCGGATACGCTCATTTTAACGGTGACGGAGTGCACGGCGTCTGCCGCGCTCCCCGGTTCGGGAACGACATGGCTCATGAGCAGCGAGGGCAAGCTCCTTGAGCGCACAGCGCAGATCCCGCAGGGCTGCGTCAAGGTGACGGGCTGCGAGCTCGTCGAGCCCGCGGTGGGCGCGCAGGCGGCGTTCTCCGACGAGGATTCCTATAAATTCGACCGCCTGCTTGCGCTGCTGCGTGCGGCGGAGGATAAGCAGCTGCTCTCCATGATCGGCTCGGTCGAGCTGGGCGACGGCACGGCCATCACGCTCACGTATCTGGACCGCTTCACGGTCCGCATGCCGTGGGACGCGGACCTTGCCTACAAGCTCGAAAATCTGCGCACGGTGGTGGATGTGCTCGAAAACAACGAGACGGGCACGATCAACCTGATGACCGACGGCAAGGCGAGTTTCATCCCCGACTGAGCGGGCGCGGGTATACATAAAAAAGTTTCTCCGAAATGGCGGATAGCTATTGACCCCGCGCGCAAACCGTAATACAATGACTAAGATAGCAGATACCCTGATATTACAGCGTCCGCGGCGTCGGGCGCTTGCCCATACAACAGATTTGCAGGAGGAACCGACATGGCATTCGGATTGGAAACCGGCCCCGAAAACGTAGTGAAGATCAAGGTCATCGGCGTTGGCGGCGGCGGCAACAACGTGGTCAACCGCATGGTGCGCACCGGTGCGCGCGGCGTGGATTTTGTCGCAGTGAACACGGATAAGCAGGCGCTCAACGTATCCGCCGCTACCTATAAGATTCAGATCGGCGAGAAGCTGACGCACGGTCAGGGCGCGGGCTCCGACCCCGAGGTCGGCCGCAAGAGCGCCGAGGAGAGCCGCAACCAGATCGCCAAGGCGCTCGAGGATACCGACATGGTCTTTATCACCGCCGGTATGGGCGGCGGCACCGGCACGGGCGGCGCGCCCATCGTTGCCGAGATCGCGCGCGAGGCGGGCATTCTGACCGTCGGCGTCGTGACGAAGCCCTTCGGCTTTGAAGGCCGCCGCCGCATGACGCAGGCGGAGGCGGGCATCGAGGAGCTCAAGACCAAGGTCGATTCGCTTGTTATCATCCCGAACGAGCGTCTCAAGCACGCGACCGACCAGAAGATCACCTTTGCCAACGCCTTCGAGATCGCAGACGACGTGCTGCGTCAGGCAGTGCAGAGCATTTCCGACCTCATCCGCGACACGGGCTTCATCAACCTCGACTTTGCCGACGTGACCGCCATCATGAAGGACGCGGGCCTTGCCCACATGGGTGTCGGCCGCGCCGCCGGCAAGAACAAGGCCGAGGAGGCCGCACGCATGGCCATCTCTTCCCCGCTGCTGGAAACGTCCATCAACGGCGCGCACGGCGTGCTCATCAACGTCACCGGCTCGATGGACATCGGGCTCGACGAGGTCGAGCAGGCGGCGTCCCTCGTGCAGGAGGCCGTGCATCCCGACGCGCTCACCATCTTCGGTGCCACGTTCGACGAAACGCTCGACGATGAGATCCGCGTCACCGTTATCGCCACGGGCTTCGACAAGGCCCCCGGTGCGATCGATTTTGACAAGGAAAAGGCCGCTGCCAAGACCGGCGTGCCCGAGAGCGGACTGTCCCCGCTCGACTTCGACAAGGAAAAGGCTGAGGAAGCCGCCAAGCACGAGGACGAGCCCGACCCGTTCGAGGATATCTTCAAGATCTTCAACCGCGAGCATTGAGAAAAATATGGTAAAATTCCGCAGACTTTGGTCTGCGGAATTTTTTTATCCCCACAGCCGCGGCGTTTTGAAAAGCGCGATGCCAGCGTATCAAAATTTTGCACCTTTTAATTTTGCCCGAAGCGCAGAAAGTAAATGCGCCGGACGAGAAAAAAGAAAAATCCGGCAAAACGCGGGGCGCGGGCGGACCGGGCGCGCACGATCCGTCCGCCGCTCCGCGAACATTCAGAAGGGGTGAGAGAATGAATGGAACGCATCGCACAAAACGACGTGCCGCCGCGCTTCTGCTGGGATTTTTTGCCGCGGCGATGCTCTCCGCCGTTCCCGCGCGGGCGGCTGCGGCGCCCGTGCGCGAGCTGGTCCCCGTGGGCCAGCCGATCGGCGTGAAGCTCTTTTCTGATGGCGTGCTCGTCATCGGCCTGTCCGACGGCGAAAACGCCGCAAAGCAGTGCGGCCTGAAAGAGGGTGACATCATCACGGCGGTCGGCGGCGAGAGCCTGGACACCATCGAGCAGCTGCGCGCCTGCCTGAACGCAAACGGCGCGGCCGAAGCAGCGCTGACCGTCAAGCGCGGCAGCCGCACCCTCACGCTGAAGGCCTCGCCGCAGCGGGATGAGAGCGGGGAATACCGCCTCGGCGCATGGGTGCGCGACAGCATGGCGGGCATCGGCACGATGACCTTTTACGACCCGCAAAGCGGTGTGTTCGGCGCGCTGGGCCACGGCGTGACCGACGTGGACACCGGGCAGCTGCTGCCGCTCGACCACGGCAGCATCATGGACGCATCCGTCAAGGCTGTGAAAAAGGGCGAGCGCGCCGCGCCGGGCGAGCTCAAGGGCGATTTTGACCTCACGCGCGACAGCGGCACGCTCTATGCCAACACCGACTGCGGCATTTTTGGCACGCTGAACGCGGAGGATGCCGCAAAGCTCACCGGCAGGGCCTATCCGCTCGCGCAGCGAAGCGAGGTCAGGGAAGGACCCGCCGCGATCCTCACGACGGTGAGCGGGAACGAGACAAAGGAATACGCCATTGAGATCGAAAAGGTGTATTCCGCTTCCGCAAGCTCGCGCAATCTCCTGCTGCGCGTGACGGACGAGGCGCTGCTTGCGCAGACGGGCGGCGTGGTGCAGGGCATGAGCGGCAGCGCCATTTTGCAGGACGGAAAGCTCGTCGGCGCGGTGACGCATGTGCTCGTGGACGATCCAACAAGAGGATACGGCATTTTCATTGAAAATATGCTCTCTGCGGCGGGACTATCTATGGCCTGTTAAAATGATGTTAAATTGACCAAAAAGTTGAAATAAAGTGATAAATTCCTGTTTCTTTTCGACAAAGTCTGCTTGAAAACGATGTCCGATTATGTTAGCTTAAAGCCATAGCAGAACGAAGACGTCATATTTTGCTGTGCGCCGCACGGAGCGGTAATTATTGAGTGAAAAGGACGGGATGACATGGAGAACAGGATCACAGTGGTGTTGGCAGATGCGAATGAGGAGCTTCGCGCTGCCATGGAGCAGGCGATCAGGTCTGCGGGCGAGTTTAACGTAGTGGGCTGCACGGGCGACGGACCGTCAGCGCTGCAGCTGCTGGAAACGCACGATCCGCAGCTGCTCGTGATGGACCTGCTGCTGCCGGGGCTGGACGGGTTCGGCCTGCTCGAGCAGGCGGCCAAGGCAAAGCTGCAGATGAAGACGATCATCGTCTCGGCGCTTTACCGCGATCAGATCGTGGCGCAGGCGATGAACAAGGGCGTTTCCTTCTTTATGCCCAAGCCCTGCGAAATGAACTCGCTGCTCGAGCGGATGCGTCAGGCGGTGAACGGCGGCGCAGAAAACACGGAGGATGACTTTCAGTGGCTCGAGAGGGAAGTGACCGCTGTGATCCACGAGGTCGGCGTGCCCGCGCACATCAAGGGCTACCAGTACGTGCGCGAGGCGATCGTCATCGCGGTGCAGGATATGGACGTGATCAACGCCGTGACGAAGGTCCTCTATCCGGAGGTCGCGCGCCGCTACAGCACCACGCCCTCGCGCGTGGAGCGCGCCGTGCGCCATGCGATCGAGGTCGCGTGGGACCGCGGGGACCTGGAAACGCTCCAGCGCTACTTCGGCTACACGGTGTCGAACACGAAGGGCAAGCCGACCAACAGCGAGTTCATCGCCATGATCGCAGACCGCATCCGTTTACAACGTAAGATCAGAAAAGCATAAAAAGGACCGCCCCGCAGAAGCCTGCGGGGCGGCTTTTTCATTTTTTCTCTTTTTTCTTCATGCGGCGCTCGATGCTGCGCAGGCCGAGCAGGCACAGCCAGGAAACGGCAGCGAGCAGCAGCGAACCGGCCGCATATCCCTGTTTCTTTTTCATTGCAGGCTCCTTTTACGTGTCGCTTTCGCGCAGGACGACCTCCGCCGTGTAGCGCTTGCCGCCGCGCTCATAGGTGAGCGTCAGTGTTTCGCCCGCCTCATGGCGGCGGCGCACCCGCAGAAGGTCAGTGGATTTGGTCAGCGTTTCGCCGTCCGCCGTCAGAAGGAGGTCCTCCTTCTGGATGCCAGCCTCGTCGCCCGGACTGCCGGGTGTGACCTCGACCACGCGCAGCGCGGTCTCGCCGCTGTCAAGCGTGACGGGCGTGGTCTGCACCGAGATGCCGATCATCACCTCGCCGCGGATCTCGCCGTAGGCAATGAGGTCGTTGATCATGTAGGCGGTGGAGGAGATGGGGATGGCGAAGCCGAGGCCCTCCACGCTCGTGGTGGAGGACGAGCCCATCTTCATCGTGTTGATGCCCACGACCTGCCCGTAAACGTTGATGAGCGGGCCGCCGGAGTTGCCGTTGTTGAGCGCGGCGTTGGTCTGGATGAGCGTCATTGTCACGCCGTCCACGGCCACGTCGCGGTTGATGGCGGAGACGATGCCGTCGGTCAGCGTGCCGCGCAGCTCAACGCCCAGCGGGTTGCCGATGGCATAGACGGGGTCGCCGACGCTCAGCGCGTCGGAATCGCCGAACTCCGCGGCAGGAAGGCCGCTCGCGTCGATCTTGATGACGGCAAGATCCTTTTCCTCGTCAAGGCCTAAAAGCCGCGCGCGGTAATCCTCGCCCGTGTCGAGCACGACATAGCACTCCGAGCCGCCCGCGATGACGTGGGCGTTGGTGAGCACGTAGCCGTCCGCGGTGAAGATGACGCCGGTGCCGACCATGGCGCTGCCGTCGTCCATGCCGGTGAGCACTGTGACGGTGGAGGGGTTGACCTTCTGGTAGATCTCCTGAATGGTCAGCACCTCGCCGTGGCCCTCGTTGTAGCGGAGCTTTACCTGGTCGGTGTTGGGCAGGCGCTTGATGGTCGTTTCGCCGTGAGAATCGCTTTCGTAGTAGCCGGGATCGTCCCGGTGCTCAAAGCGGTCGTCGCCGTAGGAATCGTAGCGGTCAAACACGCCGTTGTACCACAGCGCGGTGACCGCGCCGCTGAGCACGGCGAGCACGAGCATGCAGACGAGGAAGATCGTAATGCCCCGCCGCTTCTTCCTGCGGACCGGGGGCGCGCCGGCGCGCCGCCTGCCCGGAAGGGGCGTCGGCTGCACGTAGCGCTCCACGATGGGCGTGACGCTCGCTTCGTAGCGCAGCACGACCTCCTGCGGCGCGGCGGGCTGAAGGTCAAGGGTTTCGTTAGACTGGTCCATGATGCTTGTTCTCCTGCTTACTGTGGGGTCAGACCGCCCGCCAGCGTGACGGTGAAGGTGAAGGTGGTCACGCCGTTTTCGCTGGTCACGGCAATGTGCTCTTTGTGCTGGTCGAGGATGGTCTTGACCACGTAGAGCCCGAGGCCCACGCCGTCCTTATCCTCCGAGCGGGACTTGTCGCTCTTGTGGAAGCGCTCGAACAGCAGCGGGATCTCCTCGGCGGGGATGGTGCTGCCCTCGTTGCGCACGGAGACGAGCGCCTTGCCGTTGAGCGTCGTCACGCCAAGATAGAGCGCCGAGCCCGCGCGGGCGAACTTCGTCGCGTTTTCGAGCAGGTTGTAGATGACCTGCGTGATGAGGTCATTGTCGCCAAGGACCATGATGCTGCCGTCGGGAATGTCGGCGTCCACGTCGAGCCCGCGGTCGGTGATCTTCTTTTCCATCGAGATGAGCACGCGGCGCATGCTCTCGCACACGTCGAAGGGCGCCTTGCTGCGCGTCAGGTCGCGCGACTGGAGCTGCGAGACCTCGAGCATCCGGCGCACGAGGCGCGAGAGCCGCCGCGCTTCATCGGAGATGATGCGCAGATATTCCTTTTCCTGCTCGGGCGGGATCGTGCCGTCGAGGATGCCGTCGGTATAGCCGGCGATGGTCGTCATCGGGGTCTTGAGCTCGTGGGAGACGTTCGCAATGAACTCGCGGCGCTGCCGCTCGGTCTCCTGCAGGGAGTCGGCCATGTTGTTGAACGACTCGGCAAGCTCGGCGATCTCGGTCACGCCCTCGTAGTTGTGCATGCGCACGTCGAAATTGCCGTCGGCAAAGCGGCGCGTGGCCTCCGCCATTTCGTGAATGGGGCGCGACTGGCGCATGCTGACCCACGCGCTCACGACGAACGAGAGCAGCAGCACCGTCACCGCCGTCATGAAGAACATGCCGATGAATGTGCGCCACATGGTCGTCAGCGCCCGCGCGCCGGTCACGGCCAGCACGAACCCGACGACCGCGCCGTTCGATTCAATAGGCACGCCGACGGCAAAATGCGTTTCCTCATAGATGCCGCCGAGCGTCGTGCGCGCGGCATAGGAATCGCCGCTCATCGCGCCCTGGACCACGTCCTGCGGCAGCGTGAGCACGCGGTTAGCAAGCGTGGTGTCGGTCGTAAGCAGCAGGTCTCCGTCCGCGTTGCAGATGAGAAACTGCGCGTCCGTCACGTTTGAGGCAAAATCGGCAAGCTCGCGAAGCCCCGTGAGCGAGCCGCTTTCCATATAGGATGAGATCATGTGCGAAACGACCGTCGCCTTGCTCTGCATCTGCTCGCTGCGGTCGTCGATGGCGTAGGAATACGTCAGGGCGAAGAAGGCGCTGCCGAGCAGCGCGAGCGTCAGCATCACGACGCTCGCCGTGAGCATGAAGTTCTGCCAGTAGATCGTCAGGCAGTGGGTCTTGAGCTTTCCGGACCAGCCCTTTTTCTGCTTTTTTTCTTTCTTTTCTTCTGCCATGGGAAATTACTTCACTTCAAATTTGTATCCGACGCCCCAAACGGTCTTGAGCGCCCACTGATCGCTGACATTTTCGACCTTTTCGCGCAGACGCTTGACGTGCACGTCCACCGTGCGCGAGTCGCCGAAGTAGTCGAAGCCCCACACCTCGTCGAGCAGCTGGTTGCGCGTGTAAACGCGGTTGGGCGTCGCGGCCAGATGGTAGAGAAGCTCCAGCTCCTTGGGCGGCGTGTCGATCTTCTTGCCGTCCACGATCAGCTCGTAGGAATCGAGGTCGATGACGAGCTTGTCGAAAACAAGGCGCTTGCGCGTATCCTCGGGGATCTCGCTGCGGCGCAGCACGGCGTTGATGCGCGCGAGCAGCTCCTTCATCTCAAAGGGTTTGACGACATAGTCGTCCGCGCCCATTTCAAGGCCGTGGATGCGGTCGTTGACCTCGCCCTTGGCGGTGAGCATGATGATGGGGCACTTCGACGTTTCGCGGATCTTTGCGCACACGCCCCAGCCGTCGAGCACGGGGAGCATCACGTCGAGCAGCACAAGGTCCGGCTCCTGCGCCTTGAATTCCTCGACCGCCTTGCCGCCGTCGGCGGCGATGCGGACATCGAAGCCTTCCTTGTCGAGATACATTTTGATGAGGTTCGAGATGTTGTTATCGTCTTCCACAACAAGAATATTGCGTGCCATGCCGTTTTCCTTTTCGCACAAGCGTGCGCCTTTCTTCCGTGATTCGTTGTTTATCGTTATTATACGCGATATCGCGCGCTTTTCCTGAACTTTTTGTTAAGATACGCCGGAGGCCGTGAGCTCGTTGAGCGCGGCGATGGGACTGCCGGAAGCATGCAGGCGGGTGAGCAGCGCGCTCCAGCTGTCCTGTGCGGCGGTGTCGCTGCCGAGCAGCACGGCGCATCCGCCGCCGTGCGTCTGGCGCAGGATGCTGCTCACGGTCTGCGAGGCGGAAAGCTCGCTGCCGCTCAGATCAAGGTCAAAGACGATGGGGCAGTAGCCCGCGTTCTTCGCGGCGCGCAGGGCCTCGTCCGAAGCGTTTTCCAGCACGACGAGACGCGTTTTGTAGTTGCACGCGGCCCAGAGCGCGTCGTTTGCGCGCTCGATGGCGCTGACGGTCCGCCCGCCGCCGGAGGCGTCGATCCGGAGCGCGACGGCGCTGCCGCCGACCGTCAGGCGGCGCAGGAGGTCGCCCGAAGCGGCGATCTGCTGCTCGGTGAAAAGGAAGGTCGCCCTGCCGCCGACGCTTTCAAGCGAGGAGAGCAGCGCGAGCGAGGTGTCCGCATCCGTCACGGAGACGGCGAGGGACACGCGGTCGGTCTCCGGGTCGGCGCTGGGCGCGGGGGTATCGTCCGGCTCGAGCGCGTCGGTGTGCGCCTTGATATATTCATTGTAGCGCTGGGCCATGGGCGCTGCGGCCGCTTCGATGAATTTCGCGTCCGAAAGCACGACAGCGTCGCTCTTGATGCGCACGAGGTAGCCGTAGGAAATGCGCGTGTAGCTGTAGTCAAGCGAGAAAAACTGCGTCACGAGATCAACGGGCAGGAATACCGCGTCCCCGCGCAGTATGGCGGAGCTGCCGTAGCGCTGCCCGTCCTGATCGCTCACCGTGCCGGTGGAGAGGTCGAAGGTGAGCGCGCTGCCCTGGCGGTAGACGACCACGGTCTGCTTGTCGCGGCTGCGGGAGTAGAACACGCCGAGATCGCTGCCGGAGATGGCTGTGCTTGAAAAATAGAGCCGCCCGCCGGACCAGAAGGGCATCGTGTCGTCGCTCAGGCTCAGCAGCTGGTCGTTGACGGCGGTGAAATACACCGTCGTGTCCGCAAGCGTCGGCTGCGAGGCGAGCGCGCCGAGCAGCAAAGCCGTCAGCAGCAGGCAGAAAAGCCGCTTGCACTTCATCTCCGTCACCTCCCTTGCTTTATCGTGTCATTATAGCAATTTTCTGCGCGCTTTGCAATATCTCTCGGCTATGCCGCGCCGTCATAGCCGACGCTCGTGCCGGAAAAATAATGCTGCACGATCTCCTCGGCGCTGTACCCTTCTTTTGCGAGCGCGTTCGCGCCGTACTGGCTCATACCGACGCCGTGGCCGTAGCCCGTAACGTGGAAGGTGAGGGTGCTGCCGCTCGTCTCCACGGTAAACGACGGCGAGCGCAGCGAGAGCACCGTGCGCAGGTCGTTGCCGCGCATTTTGACGCCGCCGACCGTCACGGAGGCGACGTAGTCCGACTCGTTCCGCACGATATCGCGCACCCAGGCGCTTACGTCGCCGGAGAGGTCGGCGGCGGGATAGGCGCTCTGTACGAGCGATTTGAACTCCTCGGCGGAAAACGTCGCGGTCGAGTAGTAATTCGGCACGAGCGCTTCGTTTTCGGGGCTATCGACCTTTTTGAGGTAGGGGAGGTCGTTCATCCACACGTCGCCCGCGCCCTGCGTGCTGCCGCCCGCGGACGAGAAGAACACCGCGAGGATGGGCGCGCCGTCGTAGAGGATGACCTCGCCGTCGGTTTCGCTCACGGCGCGCTCAAGCTTTTCTTCATAGTAAACGGCCATGCCGCCCCAGTTTGCCGCGGCCTGTTCGGCGCTCAGATACGCCTTGCAGCAGGTGTGGTCGTCGCAGGCGTCGGCGTCAGGGTGGTTGGCGCTTCCGCCGCCGCGGATGCGGTAGAGCGTGTAGGTCCGCGCGGCGATGGCCTGCGCCTTGAGCGCTTCCTCCTCAAACGAGGCGGGCATCTCCGCGCGCAGCACGCCGAGAAGATACGTGCCCATGTCCATCTCCTGCACCTCGCCCTGAATGAGGACGCGCAGCGTGCGCGCGCTGTCGCGCTCACCGGGGGATACGGTCTCGCCCGTGGGTTGGGGAGAGCCGTCATCGGACGGCCCGGGCGCGTCGTCAAAGCGTCCGGCCGCCGCCCAGGCGAGGATCCAGATCAGGCCGATGAGCAGAACGGTGATGCGAAGCAGGTGTTTCAAAGCGTGTCCCTCCTTACGGCCAAAGGCCTATGTCAGAAAGTGTGGTATCGAGAGTGTATGCGCGCCCTGTCCGCAAAATGATGAATGGACAAACGGAGCGAGGTGTGCTATCATTAACTATTATCAGTTTCGACCGCGCCGGGGAAGGCGCGGTATGCTATGGAAGAAGAAAGGGTTCGATGTTGTGAAGATCGTTCAATGGGTTTTGGCGGCGCTGTTTTCTGCGGCGGCGGCGCTGCTGCGCATCCGCCTGATCGCCACCGGATTTGACGAAAACGGCCTGCCCACGGCCATGGATATCGATACGCTGGCGCTGCCGGCGTTTCTGGTGCTTGCGGCGGTGGTGATGGTCCTGCTTGCGCGCAGACTCCCCGCCCAGCGCGAGCTGTGCGCGGGGATGGACCTCTATTTTGACTTTGACCGGTCCGTCTTTTCAGTGATGCTGATGGTGGCCGGCAGCTTTGCGCTCATCGCCTCGGCGGTGTATTCGCTCGTTTTCTCGCAGCGCTCGGCAGCGGAGCTGATCCTGCCGGTGTTTCTCGCGGCGGGGGCGGTGTGCCTGATCTGGACGACGGCGGCGCTGCGCCGCGGGACGGAGTTCCCCGGCGTCATCCTGCTCGTGCCGGTGTGCGCGATGGTGCTGACGCTGATCCTCTTTTACCGCGAGCACGCGGCGGACCCCGTCCTGCGCCATTACTACGTCGAGACGCTGGCGCTCGCGGCGCTGACGGTGCTTCTGCTTGAGTTCGCGGCCTTCGCGTTCCGCGGCGGCGCGCCGCGCATTCTCATGCCGGTCAGCGCGATGAGCATCATCCTCTGCGCCGCGGCCATCGCGGCTCGTCCCGCGCTGGGGAGCATCCTCTTCTACGCGGGAGGCGTCTGCCTTGCGGCGGGCATCGGCGCGGCGGCGGATTTCGATCCCTGAAAATTGCACAGAATGGAAAAAGGACGCCTCACGGCGTCCTTTTTCTTATAAGATGGAAGATTGGATGAAAAGAAGCTATTGTCTCTTGCAAGTATTAAGATAAAGGACGCATGTTAACAAAGTTCGGGGGAAAGTGTTACAAAAGTATTAAATGAACCGGATATTATGTGAACAATTTGTGATCACCGCAGCGTGCGGAAAAAATCCGCCAGCACGGCGCTGCACTCCTCCTTTAAAATGCCGCCCACGAGCGCGGGGCGGAAGGGGAAGCGCTCCATGAAAAGATTCAGCACGCCGCCGCAGGCGCCCATCGCCTCGTCGCGCGCGCCGTAATAGACGCGCGGGATGCGCGCGTTGACGATCGCGCCCGCGCACATGGGGCAGGGCTCGAGCGTCACATAAAGCGTGCAGCCGTCCAGCCGCCAGGAGTGCAGATGCTCGTTCGCCTGTGCGATGGCCTCCATCTCGGCGTGGGACGAGGTGCGCTGCAGCGCCTCGCGCCGGTTGCGCCCGCGGCCGACGATCTTGCCGTCCCTGACGATGACGCAGCCGACGGGGACCTCACCCTCCCTCGCCGCTTCGCGCGCCAGCGCGAGCGCTTCACGCATATAATCTTCATGGTCCATCGCTGATCTCCTTGTTTGAAAGACGGAATAATTGCCCATAATTTCCATACACTTGAACCGTAACCGTATGAGGAGGGCGACAACATGCGAAAGGCTGATCTGCTGCGCCGCGAGGTCGCGCGCGATGCGTCGATGCAGGAACTGTTCAGCGAGCTGAGCGAGACGCGCTTTGCGCTCTCGCAGGCCTACGACCGCTTCAACGCCGTCTGCGAGCCGGAGCTCGTGGACTCCTGTGTGTATGAGATCAACGCGGTCCTCTCGCGCTATAACTACCTGCTGCGGCAGATCAAGGCGCGCGGCGGCGAAGCGCAGTGCAGGGCGTGCACGGAGGGGGTGGCCACATGGAGATAGCGGACAAGACGCTCCTTGTGCTGCTCGCGGCGTTCGCGCTGATCGCGGTGCTCAGGCTCTTTTCAGCGCCGCTGAAAATTGCGGGCAAGCTGCTCATCAACACGCTGCTGGGCTTTGCGCTGTTGGGGCTTTTGAACGTGACGGGCCTTTTATCCCGCCTTGCGCTGGGATGGAACCTCTTCAACGCGCTCGTCATCGCGGTCCTCGGCGTGCCGGGCATAGCGCTTCTGATCCTGCTGCGGCTGATCTTTATTTAATGTACATAGGCCCGCGCAGCGGGATATTCTCAGGGAAGTGACGACGTCGCTTCCCTGAATTTATGGCCCATCCGTAGAGCGGGCAGCGCTGCATCGCGCCGAAGAGCTTCTGCTTGAGGTCGGGGTAGCGCTCGGAGAGCGACTCGATGAGCGCCTTGACCTCCTGCCGGCGCGTTCATCGCCGCCAAGAGCGCGCCGCGGCGCAGCGGCGCACGAGCCCTAAAATTTCTGCATAAGTCCTGCTCCTTAGAAAGACAAAAAGAATTTGATTTTGCGATTTAAGAATTCGGGAGATAATCAAAGAAAAATGAAGTATTTGCGAGCGTTGCCTGCGCTAAATCAAAATGGTGTTGACATTCCCGCGCGGGGATGCTATAAATAAACTCGTTCCGATTTTACCAAGGGACAAGAAAAATGTAAAGCACAAGCTTTCATTCATAGATCAATATGGAGGAAACACACCATGTCCACTTTTATGGCGAACAAGGGCAACATCGAGCGTAAGTGGTACGTCATCGATGCCGCCGGCAAGCCCATGGGCAAGACGGCCGTTGCTGCGGCTGACCTGCTTCGCGGCAAGCGCAAAGTTACCTACACCCCGCACGCCGACTGCGGCGACAACGTCATCATCATCAACGCTTCCAAGGCGATCCTCACCGGCAACAAGATGGAGCAGAAGTACTATCGTACCCACTCCGGCTGGGTCGGCGGCCTGAAGGAGACCAAGTACCGCATCCTCATGCAGGAGAAGCCCGAGCTTGCGATGCGCGTGGCCGTGCGCGGCATGATGCCCCGCAACACCGTGACCAAGGACTCCCTGAAGCGTCTGCACATCTACGCTGGCGATACCCACGAGCAGCAGGCCCAGAAGCCCGAAGCTTACGAAGTCTAAGGAGGAAGAGAAGAATGTATCAGTCCAAGAAGCCTTATCTGTACGGCACCGGCCGTAGAAAGTCCTCCGTCGCCCGCGTTCACCTCTTCCAGAACGGCACCGGCTCCATCACCATCAACGGCCGCGACATCGATGAATATTTCGGCCTCGAGACCCTGAAGATGGTCGTCCGTCAGCCCCTCGCCGCGACCGAGGAGCTCGGCAAGGTCGATATCGTTGCCACCGTTGAGGGCGGCGGCGTTTCCGGTCAGGCCGGCGCTCTGCGCCACGGCGTTGCCCGCGCCCTGCTGCTGGTCAACCCCGAGTATCGCACCGTCCTGAAGAAGGCCGGTTTCCTGACCCGCGATCCTCGTATGAAGGAGCGCAAGAAGTACGGTCTCAAGGCCGCACGCCGCGCGCCTCAGTTCTCCAAGCGTTAATCGAACCCTTGGGATTTTACAAAGCTCTCTGCGAAAGCAGGGGGCTTTGTTTTTTGCAACTGAGGCGTCCTCGCGGCGCAGCCGCTGCGGTCGGCGGCTGAAAATGTGCCGCAGGCACATTTTCTTAACGCCCCGACAGTTCTCCAAGCGTTAATCGAACCGTTGGAATTTTACAAAGCTCTCTGCGAATAGGCGGGGGTCATAAGAAAGTAATATCGTATTTTCTCAGGAACGGCGTGGCTTCGGTCACGCCGTTTCCTGTTTCAGCAGTTCTTCCACGGGGATAAAGCCCACAAGGTCATAGGAAATGCGGATGCCCTGATGCCGCTTGCCGCTGGACTTGTCCGGGGCTTCAATGTAGATCGCCTTGACAAGTTCCCGCAGCGCATACGGGGTAAGCTCATCCAAGTCCTCATATTTGCGTACCCGCTGGATAAACTGCTCCAAATTTTCAATCTGTCGTTCCTGTACTTCGATTTCCTGCTGCAAAGTCTGAATTTCCTCTTTAAGCTGTGCCTGTTCGTCCTCGTAGGTCTTGCTCATCATAGAGAACTTTTCATCTGTGATACGCCCCGCCACATTGTCCTCATAAATGCGGATAAACAGACGGTCAAGCTCTCCCAGCCGCTTTTCAGCCTGTGCCAACCGCTTCTTATGTCCACGGATCGCGGCTTCGCTGGACAGCCGGAGCTTCTGCTCCATGACGGCACGGAAATGATCCTCATACCGACTGACATAGGAAATCACAGTTCTCATGTGCATCCAGACCAATTCTTCCAGAACAACCGCACGGATAAAGTGTGCCGAACAGCTTCCCGTATTGCTGCGGTAGTTGGCGCATACAAAATGATCCTGCCGCTTTTCAAAGTAGTTGGTGGTGCAGTAGCGCATTTTTGCTCCACAATCAGCGCAGTAGACCATACCGGAAAACAGACTGCTCTTGCCCGTCTTTGTCCTGCGGTGACGCTGTTGGCGAATCTCCTGCACCTTGTCAAAGACCTCCTGCTCAATGATCGCCGGGTGGGTGTTGTAGAAAACCGCCTGTTTTTCAATGGGCGTTTCCCTCTGCTTCTTGTCCCAGATGGAATTGGTGTAGGTCTTGAAATTGACGGTGCATCCCGTGTATTCCCGCCGTTCCAGAATGTGAACGACCGTGTTGGTGTTCCAATGGTACGGATCAGCGGTTTCCGGGCTGGGTGTCTTGATGCCCTCACGCTTCTT
>CAKUBI010000013.1 GCA_934636865.1 uncultured Oscillospiraceae bacterium | reverse complement strand
CCTTGCAGGCCACCTGACATGAGCCGCAGCCGATGCAGGTGTTCATATTGTAGAAAAATCGCTTTCGTGGACTCATAGCTGTTCACTTCCTGTTTGCATCCTAGCTCAATAAGTGCATTTTTTCAAAGAGGGAAACATACATATCGTCAATATAACCTTTTCATGTGGGGCGTACAAAAGCCCTGCTCGCCCGTTGCATAGATTTCAAGCCAGCATTTTTGCACCTTGCAGGATTGAATCACGCCGATAAGTTCTTTGTCGACGTAAATGCTGGCACATAAGATTTTCCCAGCATAGATTTTCACAGGCAAAGCGGACCACCCGCTATCCGGGTGGTCCCAAATGTCTACTGACGGTCGCCATCGGCCAGAACTAATCCGATGGCGTGCTGTATAATTGCGGGCGTACGCTCATAGAGATCCTGCTTCAAAACGCGCTCGGTGAGCTTGTGGAAGTCCTTGCCCCAGGGGCCGATGTTGATGCACGGCATGGAGATCGTTTCGATATCCGAAATGGCGATATCGTACAGCGTGCCGTAGAACGGCATGGACTTGGACAGTGCAGCGGAAATCTCTTCGCTGTTGGAAAGACTCGTGTAGCTTAAGTCAGAGATGCCGGTGTAGAACTCCTCCGAAACATAGTGCTGGCCAAACTGCTCGCGGGTGAAGCAATCCAGATCAACGTCAAGGCTGCAGATCTGCGGAGCAAGGCCGGTGATAAAGCGGTTGGAAACATTGGGATAGTACGGCGGGATCAGACCGTAGACCACGCGCGGGGAAAGGTCGGTGATGTAGCCGTAGACAAAGTCGAGCAAGGCAAAGTTGCAGTCGAGCAGTGTCATTTCATTGTTCTCGAGCTTTTGCTGGAGAGTTTTGAGTTCCGATTGATATTCGCGTTCAAACGCTTCGCCACCGGCGGCCTTGGCCTCCTCGTAGAGCGTCATAAAGTCGACGACCTTCCGGCTCCAGGGCAGCTTGTGAACAGGCTGGTGCGTGGCTTCGAGAAATCTGGCGTAGTTTCGGTTCATCTTGTCAAGAACTTCATCAAACGCCTCCTCGCAGATGCCCTTGACCTTTTCCATCAGTGTAACGGGCGTCTGATTCAGCGTCAGCACGCTCAGGCAGCCTGCCGCGGAGAGCGGCATGGACACGTCGTACTTGATCTTACGGTCGCGGCAAAAGAGCCAGGTGGGCGGCGGCGCCGCTTCGTTGCCGACAATATCCGAGAGATCCATATTGACCTCGGTTTTCTGAACGATCGCACTGAGCAGGTTCATCGGGTTGAAGCCCTCGAACACCTTGCCGACGTGGGCGAGATAGCCGCGGATGTAGAAAAACGGCATCAGCTTACCGACAGACCCCATCGAGAACACGCCCGTTTCGGGGTCTTTGCGTTGATGGGGCTCAGAGTTGATCATGAGCTGATAGGTAAAGCCGTACTGCGCCTTGAGCTCGGCCAGAAGCGTTACGGCGGCGCGCATACCGGCGGAGAGATTTTCCTCATCCGGCACAGCCAGCACGATGAGGTTGCCCGGAAGCACCTCAGGCGAACGGCGGACCAGCTCGCTGTAGCGGCGCAGCAGCGCCATCTGGATCGAGCCGCCGCCCTTCATGTCACAGACGCCGCGGCCGTAGAGGTACGCATCGGACGCCAGATCGTTTCGAATCTCCTCCGAGAAGCTGGCGGCTCTCTTTTTGAGCTCAATCTCCAGCTCATCGGGACTGAAGGCCAGCGGGCGAAGACGGTCATAGTCCTCCACCGTGACCACATCGTTATGGTGGACAAATACGATGGTTCTGTCCCCCTTGCCGCGCACCATGGCAAAGGCGGCTGCACGGCCGAAGGGGTCGTCCTTGACCGGCTTTGTGCCGACGCATTCGGGGTGCTCCTGCCAGTAGGGCAGGTTTTTGAAGTAGGACAGGAAAAATGATTCCGCCTGCTTTTCTCCGGAGGAATAGGTGATGCTCTCTGCTTTTACATAAGAATAAAGAATTTCTTTGATCTCTTCACCGATTCCCTCCAGAGAGAATTGGTTCCAATTATCCATAGTGGGCTCCTATCTGATAAGAAATATTTATAGTCAGGTTGACAGGCGGATTCGACTGTCAAAGCAACAGACAATTTTCTGATTTTGGACGCGCTTTCCTTGACCGAAGGAAGGCCGTTTGCTTAAGGATAATAGCAGGAAGAATTGGTCAACGTTCCTGAAACTTCCTTCCACTAATACGGAATACACAGTCTCTCTTGGATGATCTAACGGTAAATTACGTTTTACCGCATTCGCTGATCGCATCAATCCTGTATCCGGCGCGGACACCGCGAAAACTCTGCGGCGCGCACTGTGTAGAAAGATGGCCTTAGGACGGCTAAACCATTTTGATTTGACCGCCCTAAGTTGAATATGGAAACTTCACAAGCTATTGTTTGATGGCCTTGCCCTGTGCGACGAGCTCGTCAATATACTCGTCGATGCGGCGCAGGCCCTCTTCGAGCTCGTGGGCGTGGGAGAGCGTGATGCGGAAGGTGTGGGGGATGTAGAAACAGTCGCCGTGGCAGACGAGCACGCCCTTCTGGTCGAGCAGATCGTCGCAGAATTTCTCGGCAGGCACGTCGAGATCATAGTGGACAAGATACGTGGTGCCGTGTGCGTCGGCGTACTGGTGGAGGTACGGATTTTTCTCTATCCACTTGTCGATGACGGCCTTGTTGGCGTTTACGATCTTGCGGGAACGCTCGAAGATCTTGTCAACGTGCTCGAGCGCAATGGCAAAGATCCACTCGTCAAACACACCGCCACAGATGGAGTCGTAAGAGCGCCAGTTGAAAAGCCGCTTGCGCGTCTCTGCGTCATGGCAGACGATCCAGCCCACACGCGTGCCGGCCATGGAGTAGACCTTGGACGAGCTGGCCGTGACGATGGCCTTGTCGTAGAGGTCGGCGAACGAGGGCATATACGCCTCGTCCAGGCCGCGGTACATCTCATCGCAGATGATCCAAGCGTCCACGCTCCTGGCGATTTCCACCAGCTCCTGCATTTCCGCCAGAGACAGCACGCTGCCGGTGGGGTTGTTGGGGTTGGTGAAGAGGATCGCCTTGGTGTTCTTGTCCACTGCCGCGCGGACTTCGGACAAATCGAGCTTGTAGCCGTCCTTGATCTTCAAGTCGACCTCGCGTAGCTCTGCGCCGATGGAGCGAGGGATGGAATAGAACTGCTGGTAGTTCGGCATGATGGAGATGATGTTGTCCGTGTTTTCAATAAGTGCGTAGCAGACGGTCGCGTTTGCGCCGGTGCCGCCGTGGCAGAGGATGATTTCATCGGGATCAACGGTTTTATAGAGCTTGGAGAGCGCCTTGCGCGTGCGGGGTGTGCCCTCAAAACGGGGATAGCCAAGGTTCATGTGCTTGAGCTCTTCAAAGAAGCTCTCCATGCTCTCACCCGTGAGGTCGAAAAGCTCTTCGACCGTCATCGGCAGTACGCAGCTTCCGCCGAGATAGTATTTGTTTTTCTCACTGTCACAGGCGGGGTTCAGCCAGTTTTCCAGCGTAAAATCGTCAATTCTCATCGCAATTCTCCTTATAATTCGATGGTGTGCGTGGGATCGTCGCCGGCCTCTTCCACGATCTTTTTCGCAACGGCGAGGTCGAGCAGCGCAAGGCCAGTCGCGTCGAAGACGGTGATCTCGTCGGTGTTCGTGCGGCCCTTCTTTGTGCCGAGCAGCACCTCGCCGATCTGGCCGGAGATGTGCTCACACGTCATGTAGCCGCCCTTGACGGCGAGCTCACATTCGCCCGCGTTCACGCACTGATCGACATCGTCGACATAGACGACCGCGTCGCGCAGGATCGCGGGATCGACCTCTTCCTTGCCTGGCATATCCGCGCCGATGCAGCTTAAATGCGTGCCGGGCTTGACCCAGTCGCGCGAGATGAGAGGTTTCGTCGCGCGGGTGATGGTGATGATGATATCCGCCGTGCCGACGCTTTCAGCAAGGTCAGAGACTGGGATGAACTGCACGCCGCTTGCGTCAAGGCCGAACATCTCCTGCATCCGCTGCGGGCAGGCGGCAGCATAGGGCTTGGCGGCATCGAGATTCATCGGCTCGGCACAGTAGACGGTTTTGATATTCGGCATCGCGGTTAGCGCCGCACCGATCATAAAGAGGGACTGACGCCCCGTGCCGAGCACAAGCAGCGTGTCGGACTCCGGACGGGCCAGCGCGCGGGCACTGATCGCTGCCGCCGCGCCGGTGCGCATCGAGGTGATGAACGAGGCGTCCATGATGCCCTTGGGAAGGCCGGTCGTGCCGTCCATTGCGACGAGAATACCGCTGAACGGCGGAAGCCCGCGCTTTTCATTTTGGGGGAAGGTGGCGAGGAGCTTGGCACCGTAGACCTCGCTGCCGCGGTCATAACCGGAGCGGATGTCCATCACTGCGCCGCGGTCCTCAAAATTGTGCGTGACGGTCGGCCAAACGACGGTTTTGCCCTCGGCCTTGGACTTGTAGACGCCCTCGACAACTTCGAGCACGTCGGCCATTTTTAAACGCTGCTCCAGCGTAGCGCGGTCAAAGAAACTGACTTTCATCACAAAACCTCCATGAAAGAATTTTCTCCGGTGGGAGAACATAACGGTCGTGACACTGGTTTTTCGGATTTCCCTTGGAGGGAACTCCTGATCTCTGTTTCTATTGTATCGAAGCGATATCATCCTTTCAATGATTCAATTTTGTGAATATCACAATTCACCGGCAATATAACTGTGATTTTCTTTGTTGCACTTTACTAAAAAGCGTGATACACTGCCAAATACTAAAAACCAAGAAACCAATTTGTGCGGAAGATTTAAAATCAGAACATTAGATTTGTAAAAATCACAATTCAGGAGGCGTGCGGATGGACTATACCGTTTCGGATTTTTACCACGTGTTTGAGGAAAAGTTCGTGCTGCTGGCGGGAAAGGGCGGTCTTTCCCGCAATGTGAACAGCGTCGGCATTCTGGACTATGAGCTCGACCCATCGGTCAAGGACCGCTACATCTGTGATAACTTTCGCGAGGGGATGCTCGTCGTTTCGACGTTCCTCTATGCCAAAAAGAATCCCTATCTCATCGGCGACGCGGTGCGCCACCTCGTTAAAAAAGGGTGCAGCGCGCTGCTGATCCGCAACGTCTTCAATCTGCAGATCCCGGAGACCGTGCTGAAATATGCCGATTCCAAGGATTTCCCCATCCTGCTGGTCAACGGCAGCGGCGTTTACTTTGAGGACTTTGTTTACGAGGTCAGGCATCGGCGCGAGCAGATGGAACGAGCTGACTTCTATGAAGATGCGCTGAACGAACTGCTTGGCGGAGAACTGTCGCCGGAGGAGATCGTCCACCGGACGAAGGTCATAGTGCCGTCATTGGGACCGTCGTATTTCGTCGTCTGTGCGATCTCGGATGAACCTCTGAGGGAGGACGAGTCGGCGCAGCTTTCGGCGGCATACCGGCAGAGCGGTTTGTTCAGCGTGACCAATAAGCTCATTGAATTTGACGGGCAGGTGCTCTTCGTTTACTCTTCGGACGCACTGTCGCAAAGCTATGGAAAGCGCCTCTTTTTCGAGATATTCGATCTGCTGAGCGACGGCAGAAGGCGCAAGGTGCGGCTTGGGATCAGCGCGCTGCACTATTACCGCATGGAATTCCGCGATGCCATTCTGGAGAGCCGCTACGCGGCGAGCTGCCGCCGCCCCGAAGGGGAGACTTTTACCTGTTACGATGATCTCGGCGTTTATAAGCTTCTGCTGCGGTTTTGCCACACCAAGGAATTTTCCCGTTTCAGTGACCTCATCCTCGACCCAATCCGCGACTACGACACGGAAAACGGCACCGTGCTCTTTGAGACGCTGCTTGCGTATGTGGAAAACGACGCCAGCCTGAAAGCGACGGCACAGCTTCTCTCTCAGCACGAAAATACCATCCGTTACCGGCTCGAAAAGATCGGAACGGTCTGTGATCTCAACTACCGCTCAAGCGCGGACGCAGAGCAGCTTTCGCTGGCCGTGAAAATACACATTGCCCGAGGCATCCTGCCGGAGGAGGACTGAATAGAAAAAATACCCGCCGCTTTTGATAGCGGCGGGTGTTTTTGACGAAAAATCTTGCCATGATGGTAGCTGCCGCCCGCGGTGATGAAAGATAGGGGGAGCCCGGGCAGCCGGACTGTCCGATCCGGCTGCCCGGGAAGAGTAAGGGAAAGAGAATGTTTGACAGATTCACACGGGACAGCTGGAGACCATCAGGCGAGCAGGTCGCGGATGACGCTGCGCAGGATATCGGGCATGGTCTCAAAGCTGTATGCTTTTTCAAGACGCTCGGTGTACTTGTGCGCATCGTAGCCGTAGGTACCGATCATCGAGACAGGGATCTTGAGCTTTTTGAGCGCATCCAGCGGAAGCTGATACAGCGTTCCAAAGCCGGGCGTATTCTGCGAAACAGCGCTGAGCGCTTCGGGATCGTCGGGCGCCGCGGCGTAGCTCAGATCAGAGATGCAGGGGAAGAAATTCCGCCGCTTCATCTGGTAACTGCCGCCTTCTCTTTCCATGGCGTGTTCCACCGCGGAGAGGAGCCTACGCTCCTTTTCGTTTGCCCCAGTCGCGTGGATGTGCGGATAGTACGGTGGCGTGAAGTAAACGATGATGACGGGATTCTGGTCGCTCCACAGGCCGTGGACGAATTCGACGAGCTTTGTCGTCCGCGCGCAGGTGTCGAGCGAGCTGTCGGCGAGCCATTCAGCGCATTTTTCCTGAATCAGGCGGTCAAACGCCTCGCCCTGCTCGGCGCGCACGGCTTCGTAAAGGGCCTGGTAGGGGAGTACTCTTGCCTTCCAGGGCAGCGGTTCGAAGGTGCGGCCGATGTGTGCGCAGAACGCCTTGTAGCGTTCGTTAAGCGTGACAAGCGTGGCCTCAAAACATTCCTGCGCGGCCGTGACCATGCGCGCGAGGATGGCATTCGGCTCGCTGTAATGCGTGACATAGTTGAAAAATACGATGCTCGACTTGGCAATCTGCGTGGAATACTCCGTCTTCTGATCACGCAGCTGGAGACTCACGGGGGGGAGCGTTGCTTCATCGCCCGTCACGTCGCAGAATTCGGGGTTCATATCGATTTTTTGCGTCAGCGCGGCGGCGAGCAGGTTTGGATCGAGCCCCTTGAAGGCCTCGCCCGCATGTGTCTCTTTACCAACGACGTAGAATGTCGGCATGATCTTGCCAACGGTGCCGATGTAAAGATAGCGGTTGGGGTCGCCCTCATATTCCGCCGTCATGCAGTCGGTGTCCAGCAGGGCGAGGAAGTCAAGACCCTCCTCGCCCTGCAGGTGCTCGAGCTCGGGTACAAAACGGAGCATTCCGCGGGAGTTGCACTCCTCGTCACACACGGTGCCGAAGAGGATATTGCCTTCAAGCTCGGACACCTGACCGGCAAGTTCTTCCAGCAGCTCGATGAGCACGGCGTCGCCGGATTTCATGTCGAAAGCGCCGCGGCCAAAGAGGTAGTCGCCCGATTCAAGGTCGGCGCGGACATTTTCGGGAAGTTCCAGTGCGCGGAGCTTTTCACGCAGCAGATCGGGCTGGTTGGCATAAGGGGCAAGGGAGCCGTAGTCGGAGATGCCGACCGTATCAAAGTGGCCGATGGTCACAACGGTCTTGCTGCTGGGACGTTTTTCTCCGCGCATTAAGGCAAGGATACTGATGCGTCCCCATGGGTCGCCCTCGATCGGAAGGCGGCGCAGGTTTTCGGGATGCGCTTGAAAATAGGGGTTTTCCGCAAGCATTGCGTAGAGAATATCACCCATTTGGGCTTCGCCCGCTGTTTCGCTCACGCTGAAGCAGCTTGTCAGCTGACGGGTGATCTCTTCGATCCGTGCGCTGCGTCTTTCTTTGTTGTTCATAAAGGGCCTTTCCTAAAAATTTGAGATACTTAATCCTTCTTGCTTTCGGCAGCACCCATGACGCGATCCTTTTCTGCGATCAGGTCGCTGTAGTGCTCCTTAGCGATCTCGTGCCAGAGCTCAGCGTTCTTGATGCCGCAGTCCTCGGGAACGAACACGGGATCGAGCCCGAGCTTCTTCTGCTTTTCAAAGTCTTTGAGCAAGGCTGCAATGGGCTTGACCAGGAACAGAAGGCCCAGCAGGTTGAACCATGCGATGAGACCGACGCCGACGTCGGCGATGTTCCAGACGAGTGCGGAGCTGTTGACGCTGCCGTAGACGGTCATGATGACCTGGACGCCAACGACGATGGCGCAGATGATCTTGGCCTTCTTCTCATCGCCCGTCAGGAAGATAACGTTGGGCTTGGCATAGTAACCGAAAGAAAGGAGCGTGGTGAACGCAAAGAACAGAACGGCGATGGCGATGAAGGCAGAGCCAAAGCCGGGGAAGACTGTGTCGATCGCAGCCTGAGTGTAGCCGGTGCCGGCTTCAATGCTGGGGAGGGCTTCCACAAGCGCGTTGCCCGCGCCGTCAACGATATTGTAGCAGCCGGTGCAGAGGATCATCAGACCGGTGGCGGTGCAGACGACGAGCGTGTCGATATAAACGGAGAACGCCTGAGCGAGACCCTGCTTGACGGGGTGGGAGACCTCAGCTGCGGAGGAAGCCTGTGCACCGGAGCCCTGACCGGCTTCGGACGAGTAGACGCCGCGCTTGACGCCCCACATAATGGTCGAGCCGAAGATCGCGCCGAACGCCGCTTCCTTGTTAAACGCGCAGCGGAAGATGAGACCGAACATGGCGGGAACTCTTGTGATGTTTGCGCCCAGAATGACGATCATCAGGACGATGTACACGCCGGCCATGAACGGAACGACGTAGCTGGCGAACGAGCCGATACGCTTGGCACCGCCGGCGACGATGACGGCGAAGAGGATTGCGACGATGATGCCGGTGACCAGCGGCGGAACGTTGAAAGCGTTGCGCATGGAGTCGGCGATGTTATAGGACTGGACGGTGGGGCCGGTCAGACCAAAAGCCAGCACCGCGGCGAGAGCGTATAAAATGGCGAGCGGTTTGCAGCGCAGGCCGCGCGCGATGTACTGCGCAGGGCCGCCGCAATATTCACCGTTATCTTCGGTTTTCCAGATCTGGCCGGCAGTGGACTCAGCAAAGGCACTCGCCGCGCCCAGCAGAGCGTAGATCCACATCCAGAACAGCGCACCGGGGCCGCCGTAGAAGATCGCGGTGGCAACGCCTGCGATATTGCCGACGCCGACGCGGCCGCCGAGCGCCATGGCAAAGCCCTGGAACGAAGAAATGCCGTTTTCGGACGAACTGCCCTTTGTCAGGTAGCGGACCATGCTTTTGAATAAACGGATCTGCGGAAATTTCAGAACGACAGAGTAAATGATCGCAACGCCGAGACACAGTACGATCATGATTGGACCCCATAGGTAACCGTTGAGCGTGTTAACAAATGCTGACATGAAATCTCTCCTCCAATTATGTAGTTTAAAGCGCTGCGGATGTTCTGCGTTTGTACTCTGTTTTTTGTATAGGCTGCCTATGGCTTATTTTTAACCGTTTTTTTGTCACAAAGCAAGCAAAAAAAATTGTTTTTTCAAACACGCAAAAAGTCACATTGCATTATGAATGAACAAATAAAAAATCTTGCATTTTTGTAAATAGTGCTGATATAATAAAAGAAAATTCTCGATAGTTGCCGAGAATCACTTTTTGAACGGGACATGACGGTTTTTCTTGCACGGTTTCACTTTTTCGATTGAGTGTAAAAAATCACAACAAAATGTGAACTATATTATTGAATTTTACAAATGGCGAGGTGTTTTTGTGTCGATATCCCTAAATGAACTGCTGCACTACGACTATTTTAAAAGTCTTGAGCTGATCGCAGGGGCAAATGGCTGTTCCCGGCAGGTTCTCAATTGCAGCATTTTGGACTACGAGATGGACCGCAGCGTGAATCAGAAATACGCTAACTTGAACTTCCTGCCGGGGCAGATGGTCGTGACATCGTTGCTGTTCGCCAAGAATGCGCCGTTTATGATCCGCGATGCCGTAAAATATCTCGTTTCCAAGGACGTAAGCGCGCTGGTCATCAAAAATGTGTTCCGCCTGCCAATCCACGAGTCCATTCTCCGTTATGCCGATTCTAAGAATTTCCCGATTTTTCTGATGGACGATACGCATATGTTTTTTGAGGATTTCATTATGCAGGTCGGCCGCTGTGTTGAGATCGCGGAAAGTACGGAAATGGCCTCGCGGGAGATCAACGCACTTTTGTATCAAAATTTGAATGCCGGTGAGAAGAAAGCGCGTATTCACCGAATTTTTCCGATTTTCTACGACCAGTATGCGATCGCTCGCTTTAACACCGAGCATTCCACTGTTACCGAGGACTATCCTTCGCAGGCGTCAGCCGTGCTGAAAAATATTCCGTCAAACAGCCTTGCAAAAAGCATCTTGCGCTATGACAAGGGATTTTTTCTGTTTTTATCCGGTGCGTCGATCAAGGCAGATGAGCTGAATGCCTGCATCGCTCCGCTGGGTGAGCGTTTTCCGGAGAGCAGCGTCGGCGCGAGCGGCGTCCACTTCCGGATGGAGGATGCTGACAAGGCACTGCATGAAGCGATATATGCCGCACGTGTTCACAACCTCAACCGGAAAACACTGAATGACCCATCGCTGTATCAATCTTATTCCAGCATTGGGATTTATCGCGTGCTCCTTCCGCTGATCGACAATGAGGAGCTTCAGCAATACTCTCTCGGTCTTCTTGATCCCGTTCTCGAGTTCGATGCAGAGAACAGGGGCAGCTTGTTGGAAACACTGTTGGAGTTTGTCCAATGCGGCGGCAATCTGCATAAGCTGTCCGCACGTTCCGGGCAGCATGAAAATACGCTCCGCTATCGTCTTGATAAGATCGCTGCGCTGACAAACCTGAATTACCGCAAGATGAGCGACTATGAGCAGCTCGCCCTTGCGGCACGCATTTATCTGTTGATAAACGTTTAAAAGGAGAGTCTCGGCGAACTCGCTGCCACTGTGCTCCGAAGCACGGCGGATCGCCAGTTCATTGCCGCACAGTAGGTGATATCACGTTTTTTCTTCTTTTCAGTCTTTCAAATAAGGCCTCAGCTTTTCAATTTCCAAAAAACATCTTTTGATTGCTGCACACACGCTTCTCTTATTGACCTTATTTTTCTGCAATTCTCGCTTTCCTCATGTGTAACGACCCAATTAGGGTCAACTCTTATAAGGCTGGCAAAAGCCGCAATACGCAGCAAAGCCTTGCGCTGCAAGGGTTTAAGCTGTATGGGATCGCTCCCCGCCGGCAGCGGCTGGAAACGCCCGCACGGCGCGGCATAAACGCGCTGCGATGCGCATATGCTCTCGCAGGAGGGGAGAGCTATGACCGTCATCAACACGTATACTTCGCAGGATGAGGCTTCCCGCGCATCGCGCTTTCAGACGCTCTGCCGCCGCTGCATCCTGCTGCTGCGCGCCCGCCGCGCGCGGGGGCAGCGGTGATGGACGCCATCTACGCGCGCCAGTCCGTTGACAAAAAGGACAGTCTGTCCATCGAGGGGCAGATCGCCCTGTGCCGCCGCTATGCCGCCCCCGACGCGCTCATCTTTGAGGACCGGGGCTTTTCGGGCAAAAATACGAAGCGCCCGGCCTTCACCGAGCTGATGCGCGCCGTGGAGGATGGGCGGGTCGGCAGGATCGTCGTCTACCGGCTCGACCGGTTCAGCCGCTCGCTCGCCGATTTCAGCGCATTGTGGGAGACGCTGCAAAAAAACGGCGTCGCCTTTCAGTCGGTCACGGAGCAGTTCGACACCTCGGGCCCCATGGGCCGCGCGATGCTCCACATCGTCATGACCTTCGCCCAGCTCGAGCGCGAGACGACCGCCGCACGCGTGCGCGACAATTACCGCCACCGCGTTTCGCTCGGCGCATGGCCGGGCGGTCCTGCGCCCTACGGCTTCGCCCTCGTGAAGAGTGCGCGGGGCGTGCAGATCGCGCAGCCGCCGGAGCGATTTGACGGCGCGCACGCCTGCCTTCTGACCGGAAAGCGGGACCGCGGCGGCGCGCACGCATCGGAGCGCGTCCTCAGCGTTGCCGCGCACGAAGGGATTGTCTCGTCGGACGTCTGGCTGCGCGCGCAGGATAAGCTCGTGGGGCAGCCGCAGCTGCCGCGTGCGAACGCGGGCAAATATTCGTGGCTGACGGGGCTGATGAAGTGCGCGAGGTGCGGCTACGCTGTAAAGGTCAACTACTTAAAGCGCGAGGGGCGCTGCCGCCTTGTCTGCTCGGGGCGGTCGAACCTCTCCGCCTGCGATGCGGAGATCGGTATCGACCCGCGCGAGCTGGAAGCGCATCTTGCGCCGGAAATTCAGCGCCTGTTCGACGCCTGCCCCGACGGGGATGCGCTGCCGGAGGACGGCGCGCGGGCGGAAGCGGTGCTGGATATCGAGCAGAAGATCGCGCGCCTTGTGGACGCGCTCGCGGAGAGCGGCGAAGACGCAGCGCCGTACATCACCGGGCGGATCGGCGCGCTGCACATAGAGCGCGAGAGGCTGCTTTCGCACGCGCCGCATGCCGCGCCGCCCCGGCTCGATTTTGCCGCGCTCCCGTTCGAAGAAAAAAAGCTCGCCGCCGCGGAGCTCATCGAGCGCATCGAGCTTGAGGGCGAGAGCGCGAACGTCATATGGAAAGCCTGACCGCCTTACGCGAATGCGCGAAGCGGTCAGGCTTTTTCTCAGGATCATTTCTTTGCTGACGCGGCGCTCGGCTTCATCAGCTGCGCGCTCAGCAGCGCGACGAGCGGTACCGTGAGGATGATGCCGATCGAACCGGCCACACCGCGGATCATCTCCGTCGCGATGGCGTCGGTGTTGAAGATCTGGATGAACGGATAGTCGTAGATCTGCAGAAGCAGCAGAACGTTGAGCGACGAACCGGCAAAGGCCAGAATGAGCGTGTTGGCCATCGTGCCCATCGCGTCGCGCCCGATGTTCATGCCCGAGCGGAACAGCGCCGCGCGCGGCAGCGCCGGGTTCAGCTCGCGAAGCTCCCAGCAGGAGGAGGCAATCGACATCGCCACGTCCATCACCGCGCCGAGCGACGCAATCAGAATGCCGCTGACGAACAGCCCGCTGACGTGCAGGTCGTACTCCGTCGCGCGCAGCACCAGCTCCTCGGCCTCGGATAGGTTGAAGCCGTTGAGCGGTGAGATCGTTCCAGCCAGCGCGGCAAAAAGGCCCGCTGCCGCGACGCCCCCGATGCAGCCGAGGCTCGCGCACAGCGTTTTTTTGCTCCAGCCCGTCAGCAGGAAGAGGGAGGAAACGGTCGTGAGCGCCACGATCAGAATGGCCGTCAGCACTGGGTCTGCGCCGCGCAGGATCATCGGCACCTGAATGAACCAGAGGCTTGCGAGCGTGTAGGCAAGGCCCAGCAGCGCCATGAGGCCCTTTTTTCGCCCGATGATGACAAGCACCGCCGCAAAAACGAGCAGCATGCCCATCAGCATGGTGGCGCGGTCGTAGTTCGGCACGGAGATGATGTACGGCTCGCCGTTGTCGTCAAGATCGAGTCGGACGACGATCTTCGTGCCCACGTGCGCGTCCACGTTGGTGTAGATCGTGAGGTAGTTGACCGTTTCCAGCACCAGGCCCTTCCATTCGCCGTTCAGCAGCTCGACCTCGAGGTACTGCTGGCCGATGCGGCGGCCCTCGGTCCAGTCCTGCACCTCGGCGTCGTCCTCCAGAACGTCTGTCACGCGTGCGATGGCGAACATGCGCTTGCGCGCCGCCGTTTCGTCGCGCTCGGTGTCGGTCCACTGCAAAACAGCGGCCCAGAGCACCATCACAAGGACCAGCCCCAGTGCAATGCCGATCTCCATCGCGCGCTGACGCGTCAGCTTGAATTCCATTCTCTTCATGCGTTCTCCTTTGCGGTATCGTGTGGGGGGGAAAAGGACGCCCCGCCGGCAAAATACCGGCGGGGCGCGCTCAAAAGGGTTTAGCCTTCCAGATAGCGGTGGATGATCGCCGCGACCTGTGCGCGGGTCGCGCTCGCCTTCGGCGAGAGCTTGCCGTCAGCGCCGTTGATGAGACCCTTGCCGACGGCCCAGTTCATTGCCGGGACCGCATAGGCGGAGATCTGATCGGCGTCGGTGAAGCGGGAGGGGTTCTGCTCGAGCGTCACCGCGGACATGCCCTTGTAGACCGCGTAGCGGTACAGGATGGCCGCGAGCTGCTCGCGCGTCACAGGATCGTTGGGACCGAAGGTGGTCTCGCTGTAGCCCGTGACGATGCCGTTCTCGGCCGCCCAGGCGACCGGCGCGCCGTACCACTCGTTCGCGTCCACATCCGTGAACTTGGACGCGCCGGTGACGGCGGGCTTGTTCTCCATGCGGTAGAGGATCGTGACGATCATGCCGCGCGTGAGCGTCGCGTTCGGTGCGAAGGTCTCGGCGCTCACTCCGTCCATGATACCGTTTTCGTAGACGTAGGACACGTCGCCGTAGAACCAGTCGTTCCTGCTCACATCCGTGAACTTGAAGCCGTCCGTGGGCTTGTCAGGCGTCGTGGGCGTGGAGGGCTTGCCGGGATTCACCGGCGTGACAGGACCGACGGGCTGGTCGGCACCCTTGGTGCAGACGATGTCCGCGCGGTCGCGGATACGGATGCGCGGGTAGACGGGCGTGCCGTCGTTCAGGACGAAGGTGTTGTCGTAGGAGGCAAGACCCACGGCCTCGACCGTGTAGCCGACCTTCGCGTCAACGACCTCGGTGTCGGGCGTGATGTAGCCGTCGATGAAGATGCGCGTCTCATTGCCGGCGCTGTCCTTGACCATGATGGTCTGGATCTTGCCCTCGGCGCTTTCGACCCTGGTGATCGTGCCCTTGATCTTCACGAGCTCGCCGAGCACGGAGCCGTCGTTGACCTGCGCGGCGGTGACGTCCTTCGGCGTTACGGTGAAGCCCTCGCCGATCCTGGTGATCGTCGTGACCTGCAGCTCGATCTCGCCCTGATAGAAGTCAGTCTTGCCGGTGATGCGGACCTTGTCGCCGACCTTGAAGTCGCCCGCGACGGGGAAGGCGTTGATGCCGCCGGTCTCATCCTGCACGTAGATGCAGTCGAAGAACGCGGTGTTCTTGTCGTAGCCCGAGGCGTTGGAGGTCACGATGCCCTCGACGGTGAACTTGTAGCCGCTCTCGGTCTGCCTGCGCACGGTGTCGATGTCGGTGATCTTGGCCTGATTGAACTGGGAGACGAGGTTCTCGCAGATCTTGTAGTTGGAGTAGTTCTTCTCCGCTGCGTTATCGACCTGCGCCTGCACCTCAAAGTTGGACATGAAGGCCGCGCCGGAGACGATGATCTGGCCCTTGCCCGCAAGCTGCTCGGTCGCCATCACCATCAGGCGGCTGTCGCCGTCGGCATAGGCGTACTTCGGGATGCCCGCGCCGCCGAGACCGTCGTTATCGACGTCCACGGAGTAGGTCGTCGCGTGGCCGTAGACCACGGGGCTGACCGTTGCGGGCAGCGTGGAGGTGGCATTGCCGCTCTCGTCCACAGCGTAGACGGACGCGCCGCCGTAGTGGCTGAAGCGCTCGGTGTAAAGCTTGTCATAGGGGTGGTCGGGATCGACCTCAACGCCCGCGAGCAGCGGGTTGTCCATGTTGTAGGACGAGAAGTAGAGTCTCCACTTGTCCACGCCGTCGGCCGCAGAGCGGACGTCGTCATAGGTGGCGTCGTCGCTGATGCGCAGGTGAGAGCCGAGCGTCTCGAGGATCTCGTTCTGCGTGGCGGCCATGTGCTTGATGCTGGAGTTGCTCTGGATAACGTCGTAATTCTCGTAGTTGTCGGACCAGCCGGCGAGGATCACGGTGCCGCCGTTGTCGTTGAACGCCTTGATGGCGGCCAGCTCGTCGGCGGAGTAGGTCTTCGGGTCGCTCTGGGCCGCCGCCAGACGGCGGGAGGGCGCGGTGAAAATGATGGCCTTGAACTTGTCGCTGCCGCAGGCCGCGATCAGCTCATCGCTGGTCTTGAGCTCCACGGTGCGCACGGAGTACTCCGCGGCAAGGTTGCCGAAGTTGCCCATCGAATCCTTGTAGTTGCCCGCCACGTACTCGTTGTAGTGGGAGGCGTCGATGCCGATGTAGACAAGGTCGGCGGCGTTGGAAACATCCAGCTCCACGCTCTTGGTGAAGGTGTACTCCTTGCCGTTCTGCTCGAGCGTGGCCGCGATATCGATGGTGATGACGCGCGCCTTGGTCGGCGTGTACTTGAAGTCCACGGGGAGCGTGCTGCTCGCGCTGAGGGTGTAGCCGGTCGTGTCGGTGCCGATGCTCTGGCCGTCGATGGAGTAGGAGATGGACTTGATGGTGGCCGCGGTGGCCTCGCTGTTGAAGAAGGTGGTGGTGATCGTCAGCTCTTCGTCGGTCACGGGCATGGACGTGCCGCACTCGGCGTTGGAGATGCCGAGACGCAGCGTCTCGCCGACCCACACGGGCGCGGTCACGGCGATATCGCCGTCGCTCTCGGTCACGCGGACGAAGTAGTAGCTGTAGTCGGGGGCGAGCTCCGTCGTCAGGATGCCGCCGGCCGCCGCAATCTCATCCTTGCTCCAGCTGTAGGCAACCTTGCCGGAGTTGACGACCAGCTCGACGGACGCGATGGAATCGGTCTTGTCGGGATCGTAGACGGAGATGTTGAAGCTGAGCTTCTCGGGCACCTCGGAGAGGATCGTGCCCATCTGCTCGCCGTTGACGGTGTAGCCGAGCTCGAGGTTCTTATCCTCGGTGGCGTACACACGGTAATTGCGGATGGCCTCGTAAATGCCCTGCTCGGTGAAGTCGTCGGTCAGGATGACGTCGCGGGCGTCGTTGGCGTTGCCCCAGCGGCCCTTGTGGTTATCCTGGTTGTTGGTGGGGGCAACGTGCCAGCCCTTGTCGAGCGCCATGATGTACTGCTCGTAGCTGGGATAGTAGCCGCCCGCGCCGATCTGGCCCTCGCCGTTGCCGACCTCGACGGTGTACATGCGGCTGTCGATCACGGGATCCCAGTAGGCGAAATCCTTGAAGTTGCCGAACGTCGTGCCGGGGTGGTTGAACTGGCTGATGGAGTCAGCGCCCTCCTCCTGGGAAAGCAGCGCGTAATAGGCCTTCATGCCCGCGTCGTCGGTCTTGTTGTTGAGCGTGGAGTTGTTGCGGGAGACGACGCCTGCGGTGTTGAAGGTGTTGATGTGGCCGGGACCGCCGGACCAGGTCATCTCGAAGCCCGCGATGGCGACGAGGTCGCTGTTGGCGGGATCGGCGTTGAAGTCGGCGACGGTCTTTTTATAGGTCGCCCAGCTGTGGCTCGCGTCGGAATCCTTGACGAGGGACGCGTCGTACAGCGCGGCTTCCACGTTGGGATCATTCTTGCTGTCGAAGTAGTTGGAATGGTCGGTGAAGGCGACGAACTGCACGTTCGCACTCTCCGGCAGGCTGCGGATGTAGCTCAGCGCGCTGTCGAGCGTGCCCGCGCCGTCGGAATACTGCGTGTGGGAGTGCATCTGGCCGAAGTAGAGCTGGAAGGCGGACGCGCCGACCGTGAAGCTCCAGCTGGCCGAGGTGGACTTGCCGTCCGTGCGCGTGACCGTCAGCGTGACCTTCACTCTGCCGTCCGCGAGGTCGGCGGACGGGGTGTAGCTGACCTTGCCGTCTGCGTAGGAGGCGTTCACCGCCGCGTCGTTGAGCTTGAGCTCGACCGTCGGGTTCTCGCCGGCGTTGGCAACGTCCGCGGAGATCACGGGGCGCTTGTTTTCGCCGGTCTGCACGCCCTGCGCGGGCGTCATGTTGGAGATCACGGGCGCGTCAACGATCCTGACCGTGTAGGACGCTCTCGCTTCGTTGCCCTTGATGTCCTTGAACGCAAAGGTCAGGGTCATGGTGTCGCCAGCCTTCGCGGCCTCGGCAATGTCGTCTGCAAAGACCGTGATGTGAGCCTCGCCCTTACCGGAGGTAAAGCCGTCGAGGACCTCCACATCGGTGTTGCCCTGAAGCTGGCTGATGCCGGGGATGTAGGTGCCGTCAGCCTTCTTCACGCTGTACTCGATCCACGGATCGTCGATGGCGTAGAGCGTGTCGAGGCTGAGCGTGAACTCATAGTCCGCGCCGACATAGGCGTCGAGCATGGTCTCGGGGAAGGTGATGGTGGGCTGAACGACCAGGCCGCCGTCCACGTTCACGCCCTCTGCCACGGGATAGAAGAAGAAGGAGTAGATCGTGTAGTCGGTGACTTTGTACATGCTGTAGGTCTTGAACGCGTCGGAGTAGTATTCAAGCCACTGGCTGTGGCCGCTGTACTTGGCGGTGCGGCTCTCCATCTCGTAGCCGCCCACGCCGCCGGAGCAGGTGCGCACGAGCCAGTCGGCGTCGTCCGTGCTCACGCCGTCCTCGGAGAAGTCCTTGCTGTAGAAGGCGTTGTTGCCCGTGCCGTTGGAGCAGAGATAGCCGTAGGCCTCGCTGTAGAAGCGCAGGTACTCGCCGTTCTGCTCGACCGTGAACACGACCGCGCCGTTTTCGGGCGTGGCCTTGCCGTCGGCGATGACCGCGGCGGCCTTTTCAATGGACTTCTGGTCATTCTCCGCGGCCAGCACGGCACCGGCGTTCTGGTTGTAGATCACAAACTTGTCGCCGGGCTTGGGCAGGTCGGTGGAGGGGGTATCGGAGGTTTCAGCCGGGATGAACTGGAGCGCGTAGATGCTCTCGTTCGCTTCATTGTAGAAGTAGGTGCTGAATTCCTCGAAGCCCTTGCTGGTATTGGCATACCACTCGACATAGTAGGGGTCGCCGCTGCTGCCCTTGCGGGTGGCGTTGATGATGTAGTAGCAGCCCTCGGTTTTGGCTTCTTCGATGGTCCAGGTGTCGTTTTTCTCATCCAGCGGCAGGCTGTTCTTCTCATCGTTCATGGAGAGCTTGCTGCCGCTCGCGGTGGTGATGGTGTAGATGCCGTCCGCAGAGCTGACATTCCAGATCAGATCGGCGGCGGGATTGCGCACCTTACCATCCGTCACAGTGACGGATTTACCGGCGCGGTAATACGTGCCGGTGGCATCGGCGGACATCGCCTTGCCGCTGCCGGGGTTGTAGATGACGTACTTGCCGTCCTTCAGCGCCGCGCTCGGCGTGGGATCGGGATCCGGGTCGGGCGTGGGATCGGTGCCCTTGTCCACCACAAGGTAGAACTGCTGCTCGAACGCGTCGCCCGTGCCAGTGTAGGCGCTCCACGTGCCCTTGCTGGCGTAATACTGGAGGCGGTATTTATCCGTGCGGACTGCGTTGTCAATGTAATAGACCGCGTCCTTGCCGTCCACAGCGGTGATTTTCCAGTTCGGGTTCGCGCCATCGAGCGGCGTGCTGGTATAGTTATCATCCTGCATGGAGAGCTTTTTGCCCTCGCTGGTGGCGAAGGTGTAGGTGCCGTCGTCATTGATGCCGACGGTCCAGAGATCGCTCTCGCTCCAGCCGGTGAGCTTGCCGTCCGCGAGCGTTACGTCGGCGGCAGTGTTGTAAAAGCCGCTGTACTCGGTGGAGAGCGTCTTGCCGTAGGCGGGGTTGAACACGACGACCGTGTCGCCGTCCTGCAGATCGCTCACGGCCACAACGCCGTTTTCACGCGCCGGCTCGGCGGAATCGAGCTTGTAGAGCGTGATCGGCTGCTGATTGGACGCATACGCGCTGAACAGCTTGCTCGGATTGTACTGAAGAATATTGCAGCCATTTTCTCCCTGAGCCACAATACTGGCAGTGCCATCATCGGAAATCTCAATCTTCCAGGAAGAGTTATCCGTGATCGTTGCTTCTGTTCTCAAATAATTCTGGTTTTTGCTTACGCCCTGGTCCTTGGACTGTCCGGCAGCATACAAATAGCCGGACTGGGCTTCCGCGTCGGCATAAAAGGCGAATGTTCCGTCTTTTGTACCTGCTGCTAAGGTCAGTTCCTGAACAAGATCCGTCAAGATCAACTCGTTGTCAGACTTGGTGATCTCAACAGCCTCGCGGTTGTTGGTCTTCTGATTTGTGCCTAAGGCATAGTCGTAACCTTTGGCTGCAATCACGACTTTGTCGCCGACCTTTAAGGTCGATGCATCCGTTACGAGTGTTGCCTTCGCGCCGCTGCTATCTGCGAACACGGCGGTCGGCAGCAGGGATACTACCATGACCAGCGTGAGCAGCAGAGAACACCAGCGCCTCAGCTGTTTCCTCATTTGCATTTCCTCCTTCGTCATTCCGGCGACGTGTCCGCAGGGGCTGCCATAACTATCTCTCCACCGCCCCGTGTCCGCTGCCGAGTGTATTGCACAGTATATCATGTTTTTGGTGGAAAGACCATATCCTTTTCTGCTGTTTTGATCAGATTTTTGTAAATTGCGTGCAAATACAATACGGAAGGCATGAAAAAAGGGGCGCGGCACAAAAGTGCCGCGCCCCTTTCGCGTTTTTATCAGCATATGGGAACGCTTTGCCCTTACGCCTGCTGCGCGGAAAGATGGAGCCAGGTATCGATGTCTTTCACGATCAGGCGCAGCGCATCATCCCAGAAGCCGCGCTCCCGGATATCGATGTCCGCCGCTGCTGCGATCTGCTCGAGACTTCCCGAGCAGGTTTCCGCGAGCAGGGCGCGGTACTTTTCCGCAAACCCGCGCGGCGTGTCCAGATACCGGGCATAGAGCCCCTTGGAAAAGAGCAGACCGAAGATATAGGGATAGTTATAATAGTGAAACTCCGGAATGTAGTAGTGTACCTTGCACATCCACATGTAGGGATGCATCTGCTGCGGGTCGAGCGCATCGGCATAGACGCGCCGTTGCGCCGCCGTCATCAGTGCGCAGAGCTCATCGGACAGCAGCGCATGGTCGCGCCGGGCGGCGAAGGCGTCCTTTTCAAAGAGAAAGCGGCTGTAGATATCAAGCACCGTCTGCGTGCTCTCCTGAAGGTCGCTTTCCAGCAGGGCGAACTGCTGCGGCGGAGCCATCCGCTCCAGCGATTTTTGCAGAAACACCGTCTCGTTCATCAAAGAGGCGGTCTCGCAGATCGGCGTCGGCGCATCGCGCAGCAGCAGCGGGACTGCGTCGAGACAGCGTGCGTGGTAGGCGTGGCCCAGCTCGTGCGCCATGGTGCGCACGCAGCGGAACGAGCCTGTATAGCTGAGCATGACGCGGTTTTCCCGCAGCGCGGGCAGGTCCACGCAGATGGCGCCGCCCTGCTTTCCGGCGGCGGGCATGGCGTCGATCCAGCCCTCGCTTATGGCGCGGCGTGCCAGCGCGCCGATCTCATCGGAGAAGCTGCCAAGCGCATTGCAGAGCATCTCACCCCCCTGCGCAAACGTAAAGCCGGAGGGAAGCGCGCCGACGGGCGCAAGCATATCGTACCACGGCATACCGGAGTTGTGCCCCAGAAGCTGCGCCTTGCGCTGAAGATAGCGCCGGAAATGGCCGAGCGAATCCTCAACCGCCGTCAGCATGCTCTCGAGCGTCTGCGCGCTGACCTTGTTGATATCCAGCATCTCTTCATATACGGAGCCATACTTTTTGTATTTCAGCTCCTCCAGGGCTTCTCCCTTGATGCCGCTGAAGCATGCGGCCATGGCCGTTTCGTATTGGGGATACAGGCGCATTTCCGCTTCGTAGGCCGCTTTGCGGATCGCGGCGTCTGTGCTGGATGCAAGGCCGCGCAGCTGTGCGAGCGGCATTGGCGGCTCGCCCTCGTGCAGAGGAGTCGCAGCGGCGGCGTCGAGCTGGTTGCGCAGCTGCATCCACCCATTGCCGCCGTTTTGCCGCATGTCTGCCATCAGGGCGGTCGTTCCGGGCGAGAGGCGGTGCGGTCGGAGCCGCTGATACTCAGCAAGCGGAAAGCGGTAAGGGCGCAGCTGCGGGCAGGATTCGAGCGCCGCCTGCGCGTCGGGGATATGCTCCAGCGCTTCCAGCAGCCGGGCCCAGAGCCGATCCTGCAGATCCTTCACGCGCCCGACCTGCTGCTGGCGGCGGGAAAGGGCGGGGGACATCGACTGCGTCATCGCCGCAAGGCTGACGTAGCTCTGCGGCTTGCTGAACGCGAGCGCCGCGCGGTCAAAGCGCTCTAAAAGCGCCGACAGCGCCGTGGGCTCCGCGCAGGTGCCGCACTGGTCCGCGAGCGCGCGGAATTCCGCTTCGCTCTGCGCCAGCGCGTCGTTGAGCGGCTGCGCGTCCAGAGATGGGTATAAAACTGTCAGATCCCAGCGCGGTACATCATTCACCGTGTCCACCGTCCTGTTCAACGTAAGCCTTCAAGAGGGCGAAGGTGTTGTAGATGCCGTCAAGATGGGTGCGCTCGTAGCCGTGGGAGGCGTAAACGCCGGGACCGATCAGCGCGTGGCGCACGTCGTAGCCCGTGCGGATGGCGACGGAAGCATCGGAGGAGTAGCTGTAGTAGATGTCCACCGCGTAGTCAAGCTTTTCCTGCTGCGCGCAGCGGATGAGCTTGTTGACGAACTCGCGGTTGTAGGGGCCGCTGTTGTCCTTGGCGCAGATGGAGACCTGACGCTCCGTGCAGGTGACGTTGTCGCCCACGCAGCCCATGTCCACGGCGAGCAGCTCGACCGTGTCGTCCGCGATGCCGCACGCGCCGCCGTGGCCGATCTCCTCGTACACGGTGAAGAGCATGTCCACGCGGCGTTTGAGCCGGATGTGGTTGTCGCTGACCCATTTGGCGAGCGTCAGCAGCGCTACGACCGAAGCCTTGTCGTCAAGATAACGGCTTTTGACGTAGCCGGTCTCCGTGATGCGAAGGCGCGGCTCGAGCGCGATCGCGTCGCCGGGCAGGATGCCCATTTTTTCGACATCCTCCTTCGTTTTCACGTCGTAGTCGAGCACGATCTCCATGTTTTTGTTCAGGTCGCGCGCCTGATTCGGGTCGGGATTGACGTGCACCGAGGCGTTGCACAGCTGGAGCGTGCCCTCATACGCGCCGTTGAAGCGGGTGATGACCTTCACGTTTTCAGCCTCTGCGTTGTGCACGTTCAGCGTCATATTCGAGATGGCGAGGCGGCCGTTGGGCTTGATGTACTGCACGACCGCGCCGAGCGTGTCGGCGTGGGCCAGAAGCGTGAGCGGTTCGCCCTCGCCGCCGAGCGTGACGTGCACGCCGCCCTTGACGAGCCGGCGCGGCGCATAGCCCATCGCGCGCAGCGTGTCGCACAGGTACTGCTGGACCTCCTCGGTGCAGCCGGAGGGGCTGTCGATCCCCAGCACGGCATGCAGCTGCTCGCGGATGTAAGATACATATTGCTGTTCCATGGTGTTTCCTCCCTGATCAACAAGTGCTTTTGTGAAGATTGTTAAGATTATGGTGTGTGAAGGACAGTTAAATATCAGCGCTATTATTAAAATAACTACACGATTTTTCAAAAATACGCAACGGCAATACAAAAAATATCTAAAATATTTAAAATATATCTCTGATATATCACTGATTTTTTAAAATGCTATTGGCAAGGGACAGCTATGATGGTATTGTGAAACCGCGGTAAAGCAAAAAAACGATGAAAACGGTCGATTTCGTGAAAATTTTGCATCATACCACAGCGCGGGAAGCCGGAACAGCTGCACAGCAGAAACAAAGGAGGAAACCATGACAAGATACATTGGAAAACGCACCTTGACAGGCCTTCTGTGTATTGCCCTGTCCCTTTGCATCAACTTCGCTATTATCCACGCGGCGCCGGGCGATCCGATCCGCCTGCTCGCCGGCACGGAGTCTCCGTCCCCGGAGATGATCCAGACGCTGACGGAGAAGTACGGGCTGGATCAGCCGCTCCACATTCAGTTTTTCCGCTATGTCGGCAATCTGCTCCACGGCGACATGGGAGAGTCCATCTATACGAACGAGCCCGTGGCGAAGGAGATCCTCGACCGTCTGGTCCCGACGATCGTTCTGGCGCTCAGCGCCAGCCTGATCGCACTGTTCCTCGGAACGATGCTCGGCATCTTCTGTGCGCGGCACGTTGGATCAAAGCTCGATATGGCGCTCGGCAGCGTCAGCTATCTCTTTGACTCCACGCCGAGCTTCTGGCTGGGACTTATGCTGATTCTGGTGTTTTCCTCCACGCTCCACATTTTGCCGACATCCGGCATGGTGGACCTGCGTGCCGGCTACACCGGCTTTGCACGGGTGCTGGACATTGCAAAGCACCTGATCCTGCCGGGCATGTCGCTGTCGCTGACGCTGATCCCGTATTATTTCCGCATTGCACGATCCTCCGTCATTCAGGTCATGAACGAGGACTTCATCACGACGCTTCGCGCGACCGGCGCCAGCGAGCGCGAGATATTCAACCGCTATGTATTCCGCAATGCCATCCTGCCAACAGTCACGGTGTTCGGCATCCAGCTGGCCTATCTCATCACGGGCGCCGCGATCGTTGAGATCGTCTTTTCCTGGCCGGGGCTCGGCAGCTATATGATGACGGCCATCTCCCGCCGCGATTATCCCGTTTTGATGGGCATCTATCTGGTGATGAGCATCTGCATCGCCGTGATGATGATCGTTGTCGATATCCTTTACTCCGTGCTTGACCCCAGAATCAGCCACAACAGCAAATAAGGAGGACGGAAATGAAGAACAAACTGACCAAAGGCTTTGCTGTGGTCCGTGAAAATCCGCAGCTGAAGATCGGCCTTATCATGCTGTGCGCGCTTTTGCTGGTCGCGCTCCTTGCGCCGGTGCTGGCGCCCTATAACCCGTATTTTATGTCGGATGAGCTGGTCGAGGCGCCGTCGGGGCTGCACCTGCTCGGTACGGACGGCCTTGGCCGCGATGTTCTGTCCATGCTGATCTTCGGCACGCGCACATCGCTGCTCATCGGCGTGACTGCGGCGTTCATCGCCGGTATCATCGGCACGCTGCTCGGCGGTGTTGCCGGCTACTTCGGCGGCAGAACGGACGCCGTCCTCGGCGAGTTGATCAATGTCTTTATGATGATGCCGACGTTTTTCCTCATTCTGATCGTTGTGGCGCTGTTCGGCAGCGGCCTGTTCAACGTGATGGTGGTCATGGGCCTGACGAGCTGGGTCGGCAACGCAAAGCTGATGCGCGCGCAGGCCATGAGCCTGCGGGAGCGCACCTTCGTTAAATCCGCGGAGGCTATCGGTGAAAGCCGCCTTTCGATCCTTTTCCGCCACGTGATCCCGAACGGCATTTTCCCCATCATCGCCAACACGACCATGGGTATTGCAAGCGCCATCCTCACGGAGTCGAGCCTTGCCTTCCTGGGTCTCGGCGATCCGAACGTGATCAGCTGGGGGCAGGTTATCCAGAGCGGCAAGAGCTACCTGACGAACGGCTGGTGGATCTGCCTGTTTGGCGGTCTTGCCATCATCTATACCGTCGTGACCTTCTACCTCGTCGGTGACGGGCTCAACCGCGTACTCAGCCCCAAACTGCGTAATTTGGGAAAGGAGTAAGAAACCATGGCACTGCTATCGCTCAAAGACGTATCCGTCACCTATCATTCTGGCGGCAAGGATGTGCACGCCATCAACCATGTTTCGCTCGATGTGGAAAAGGGCGAGTCCCTCGGCATCGTCGGCGAATCGGGCTCCGGCAAAACGACGCTCATCATGGCGGTCCTGCGACTGCTCCCGCCGGGAAGAGCGGCTGTAAGCGGTCAGGCGCTGCTGGAGGATCGGGACCTTTTCCGGATGGACACGGCGGAGCTTTCCGCCGTGCGCTGGGAGGAAATGGCCATTGTCTTTCAGAAGGCGATGAACGCGCTGAGCCCGGTGCACCGTATCGGAACCTTTATCTCGGACATTTACCTGCGCCACCGGCCGGACGCTTCCCGCACCGAGGCGAAGGAGGTCGTGGAGAAAATGCTGGGCATGGTCAACCTGCCGCCCAGAGTGTTCAACCTCTATCCGCATGAGCTCAGCGGCGGCATGATGCAGCGCGTGAGCATTGCGATGAGCCTTCTTTTTAACCCCAAACTTCTCATTATGGACGAGGCGACGACTGCGCTGGACGTCGTCACGCAGAACCAGATCCTCGACGAGATCGTCCGGCTGGAAGAGCAGATGGGCATCACGCGCATCATGATCACGCACGATATTTCCGTCGTGGCGCGGACGTGCAGAAACGTTGCCGTCCTGTATGCCGGAAGCCTTCTCGAGTCCGGACCGACCGATCAGGTCCTGGTCGATCCTGTTCATCCGTATACGCGGGGGCTGATCGACAGCTTTCCCAAGTTTGAATCGGGCGAGCGCAAGCCGCTGCTCAGCATCGGCGGCAGCCTTCCGGATCTGTCCGACCCGCCGGCAGGATGCGTGTTTGCGCCGCGCTGCAAATACGCCTGCGAGCGCTGCATGCGGGAGAAGCCGCAGCTGCGCTGCGTAAACAGCCATCAGGTCGCGTGTCATCTTGCTGGAGGTGAAGAGAAATGAAGCAGGTCAACCTGAATCAGACGCCGGTTTTGGAGGTCAATGACGTCCGCCGCTACTACCCGCAGAAGAAAAAGCATGTCAGCAGTGACGGAACGGTGATCAAAAAGGCGGTTGTCAAGGCTGTGGACGGCGTCAGCTTTTCGCTGCAAAAGGGAGAGGTGCTCGGCGTTATCGGCGAATCGGGCTGCGGAAAGAGCAGCCTTGGCCGCCTGCTCGTGCGGCTTGAAAAGTGCACCTCAGGCTCGATCCGCCTGGACGGCAGGGATATGGAGGAGCTCTACCGCTCGGACCGCCTTGCCTTCCGCCGAAGCACGCAGATGGTGTTCCAGAACCCGTTCGATACCTTCGATCCGCACTACAGCATCGGAAAGACGCTGATCGACGCGATGAAGCTCCACCATATCGGCGATAGCGACGAGGCGCGAAGAGAGCTTGCCGTCCGCGAGCTCTCCCTTGCGGGGCTCCTCCCGGCGGAAAGCTTCCTCGACCGCTTTCCACATGAGCTCAGCGGCGGACAGCTGCAGCGCATTTCCATCCTGCGCTCCATGCTGCTCCACCCGGCGGTCATCGTCGCCGACGAGCCGGTGTCCATGCTGGACGTGTCCATCCGCGCCGATATCATCAACCTGCTTTATGAAACCTCGCAGCGCGAGAATACGGCCATGGTGTTCATCAGCCATGACATCACCACCACCCGTTATATCTCCAGCCGTATCGCGGTCATGTATCTCGGCAGGATCGTCGAGATGGGACCCGCCGATGAAGTTGTCGCGCATCCGCAGCACCCGTATACCAGGGCGCTGATCTCGAACTGCGGAAGTATCGATCCCCGCGACGAGCATGAGATCATCCATCTGCCCGGCGAACCGCCTACCCCCGTTGCGATCCCAAGCGGCTGTCCGTTCCACCCCCGCTGCCCGCAGGCGACAGAAGAATGCTGCCGCCGCGAGCAGACGCTTGTGGACGCAGGCTGCGGCCATTTCATCAGATGCAGCCAGGTGACTGGACTGTAATGAAATAAGGAGGAATAAAGATGAAACGTTTTCTCACGGCTATTTTGACTCTGGTCATGGTACTGACCCTGCTGCCGGGCTGTTCCGGCGACACCCCGGCGCCTTCCGGCGGCGAAACCAATGCTGACGGCATCAAAACCGGCGGGACCATCATCATCGGCCAGTCGGCCGAGCCCATCACGCTCAACCCCGACGGCAAGACGGACAACGCCATGGATATCGTTGCGCAGAACATCTTCAGCCGCCTGCTCAAGACCAACAACAATGAAGAGATCATCCTGGACCTTGCCACCGGCTATACCGTCAGCGAGGACGGCCTGACCTATACCTTCACGCTGCCGGAAAACGTCAAGTTCCACGACGGCGAGCCGTTCACGAGCGATGACGTCAAGTTCACCTTTGAAAATATCATCGCGCAGCAGTGCTTCGCGGCGACCTCGCTTTCAAACCTTGAAAGCGTTACCTGTCCCGACGACTACACAGTCGAGTTCCACCTCAAGCAGATGGACGCCCGCTTCCTCAGCACCCTTGCCTACAACGGCGTGCACATCCTGCCGCGCCATGTGTATGAGAATCAGGACTGGATGGACGACGACTCCATGCAGACGCCGATCGGCACGGGTCCCTTCAAGTTCAGCGAGTGGAAAAAGGGCGTCAGCATCACGCTTGTCCGCAACGAGGATTTCTTCCGCGGACCGGAGCTTCCGTATCTCGACAAGGTGATCTACAGCTACATCTCCGACGCCAACACGGCCATGCAGTCGTTCTACAACGGTGAGCTCGATGTGCTCGGCATCATTGCGCCGTCCAGCGAGCTGAACAACCTCCTGTCCAACGATCAGCTCAACAACTTCAAGACGATCTATCCCTCCCGCTTCTATATCTGCATGGATATGACGCGCGAGCCGTACAGCGATCTGAACTTCCGCCTTGCCGTTGCGCATGCTACCAACTCTGACGATATCGTCAACCGCGCCATGGGCGGCATCGGCCAGAAGGCGACCACCTACATCACGCCGCTCTACAGCTGGGCCTGCAACACCGACGCTGACGCGGCCGTCCCCTCCTATGATCTGGAGCTTGCCAAGCAGTATATGGAAAAGACCGGCCTGAGCAAGGATGCCGACGGCTATTACCTGCATGTGGAGCTCGATACCTACAACTATGAGCCCTTCCCCGATATGGCGCAGGTCATCAAGGCGCAGCTCGGCGAGATCGGCATCGATGTGAAGATCAACATGCTCGAATACGCCGCCTGGGATGAAAAGGTCGCGCAGAGACGCGAGTATGACATGACGCTCTACGGCGGCTATCAGGGCCCCGACGTTGCGGCGATTGCCGAGTTTGTCGGTACGGGCGGCCTGTTCAACTTCGGCGGCTACTCGAACCCTCAGGTCGATGAGCTGCTCCAGAAGGGTGCAAGCGAATCGACGACGGAGCTGCGCGCGCCGTATTACAAGGAGATGCAGACGGTCCTTGCAAAGGATGTGCCGATCGTGCTGATCTCCGAATGGCTCGGCTATTCTCCTGCCTACAAGTATGTGATGAATCATCCGTACTCTGATGAAGCGGTGGGCAAGTGCTCCTATGCCGAGTATACCTACTGCTGGCTCAATCACTGATCCTCCTCGGGCAGCGGCGCCGCGCGGCTCTCTGCGGCACCGCTGCCTTTACTGCCAAGAAAATATATTTGACTCTATTGTGAGGTGAAACCATGCAAATTGAAGAAATTCTGAATCTGGTGCCTGACTACGCTACGTTCTACACCGTGGATGAGCTTGACAGGCAGATCGACCGCCTGGCACAGGCCTATCCCGATACCATCCGCACCGAGATCATCGGCACGTCCCGGCAGGGTCATCCCATCAAGGCCATGATCATGGGCCGCGGGCAGAAAACGGCGCTCTGTTTTGCTTGTCCGCATCCGAATGAACCGATCGGCGCGATGACGATGATCACGCTGGGCGAGATCTTCGGCGCGCACCCGGAGTACCTTGAGCAGACGCAGTTTACCTGGTATCTGATTCCCTGCATCGACCCCGACGGCACGCGGCTGAACGAAGGGTGGTTCAAGGGGCCCTACAGCCTGCTTAATTATGCGCGCGGCTTCTATCGCCCGCCCGGAAACAAGCAGGTGGAGTGGACGTTCCCCATCAATATCCGCGGTGCGAAATTTGATGACCCGCTGCCTGAGACGCAGGCGCTGATGAAGCTGATCGACGCGCTGCATCCGGAGTTCATGTTCTCCCTGCACAACTGTGCGTTCGGCGGCGCGTACTGGTATCTGACGGACAACATCCCCGAGCTTTGCGCCAGGCTTGAAAATGCTGCCCGCCGGCAGAATGTTCCTCTGCACCTCGGCGAGCCGGAGTCTGCGTATATCACCAAGTATTCTCCCGCGGTGCACAGCATGATGTCCGTCACCGCGATGGTCAACTACATGATCCGCTTTGGCGGCGGCGTGCCCCGCACCAACATGAAGTGCGGCGGCTGCTCGGCGGACTATATCGCCAATGTCTGCAAGTGCATGGTCATGATGGCGGAGCTGCCGTACTTCTACGACAAACGCATCGCCGATACCTCCGAGATCGAGGGAATGACCCGGCGCGACGCAGTGCTCGAGAACATCCGCCTGAACACGGAGAATTACGCCGTGCTCGGCAAGTACTGGTCGCAGGTCCATGCCTGTTTCCATGACGACAACCCCTTCTTTGAATTTGTTGACAGCTGCATCGAGAGCAACGATGCGCAGAACAAGGCGAAGGAGAACTGGGCAAAGGGACCGCAGTTTGAAAAGAACGCGACGGTCTCGGAAATGTTTGACAATCTTTACGGCTCGCGCCTTTTTGAGTGCCTCAACGTTGCGCTCGCGGTCCGCGCCTGCGCTTACGAGCTGCAGAACACGCAGCGGCTGAGCCTGGATGAGAGCGAGCTTCTGAGCTTCTGCCACAAGAGATTTTTCGATGAGCTGGAGCGCATGTGCACCTGGCTTGAAGAGCATGTGGATTATGAGGTGATCTCGATCCGCCGTCTTGTCTCCGTGCAGCTGGAAAGCGCGCTGCTTGCCGTTGAACAGATCAATAAGGAAAGGTGATCATATGGCGAGACCGGCCAATTCGATCGATATGACGCAGGGCAAGCCCCTGCCGCTCGTGATCAAATTTACGCTTCCCATTCTGCTGGGCAATATTTTCCAGCAGCTTTATACGGTCGTGGACGGTATCGTGGTGGGAAAAAACGTCAGCGATGCCGCGCAGGCGGCGGTGGGTGCGTCGTTTTCCGTCACCTATATGCTCACGAGCCTGTTCCTTGGCATCGGCCTTGGTGGCAGCGTGCTGGTCAGCCAGTATTTCGGGCAGCACAACGACCGGAATATCCGCACGACGATCTCAACGATGAACTCGTTTCTGATGGTCATCTCCCTGCCGCTGATGATCTTCGGCATTTTTACCGCCGGACCGTTCCTGCATCTGCTGAAAGTCCAGCCCGATTATTTTGATCTGGCAAAGACCTATATGTGTGTGTATTATCTGGGCCTTCTGCCGCAGTTCGGCTATAACGCCAACTCCGGCATCCTGCAGGGACTGGGTGACAGCCGCTCGCCGCTTTTGATCCTGGCGCTGTCGAGCGTTCTGCATGTGATCCTTGACTACGTTCTGGTCGTGCCCATTCCGCTGGGCGTGGTCGGCGTGGGACTTGCCACGGTCATTTCCCAGTTTTTCAGCTGGATCCTCAGCGTGTGGATCATCAACCACAGATTTCCGGCCTATCGGTTCCGCGTTTTCAAGATCAGCTTCGACAAAAAAATCTTCCACGAGATCCTGCGCATTGGCGTGCCCTCCGGCATCCAGAACGCGCTCTACTCGGTCGGCATCATGGTCATGTCCCCGCTCATTAACCAGTGCGGCATGGTGTTCGTGGCCGGCTACAATGCCGCGGTCAAGGTGGACGGCTTTGTGTTCATGCCGGTGCAGAGCCTTGCAACGTCGATCACAACGTATGTCGGGCAGAATATCGGCGCGAACCGCATGGACCGCGTGAAGTCCGGCGTTCAGTCGATCCTGCTGCTCTCGGTGGCGATGTGCGCGGTCCTTTGCTGCCTTGTTCTACCGCTGAAAAGCCAGCTGATGTATCTCTTTACCGATACGCCCGAGGTCGTGGCGGCGGGCAACGCCTATCTCGTGCGTGTGATCCCGCTGTATGTTATCTCCACGCTGCAATACATGTACATAGGTCTTCTGCGTGGCGCGGGCGAATCGACCGTGCCCACGATCGCGGCGCTTGCGAGCTTGTGGCTGGCCCGCGTGCCGAGCGCATACCTGCTGACGCATTATTTCGGCGCTGACAACATGCACTGGTGCTATGCGATCGGCTGGGCGGCGGGACTTGCGGTGCTGGTCCCGTATTACTACTCCGGACGCTGGAAGCGCCATATGACGCAGTTTAAGTCTGACAGCGGCGACGCGGATGAATAGAGCAGAGGAGGACATGTATGCTGAAAATGAAATTGGCCGGCCTGTGCGAGCACATCCTGTCAGCGCCGCAGCCGCCCGATCATATTGCGGTTTTTGATGCGCGGGAGGAATGCCCTGACCTTTTTGAGGTGCTTTCCGCAATGGCCAATTCCTCCGGCGGCGGGATGCTGCTGTTCGGCATTTTACCGGCATCCGCAGCACAGCCTCCGCAGCTTTGCGGCATCCCGGATGCCGCAAAGCTCATGCAGATCATTGACTGGCAGTGCGCGGAGATGTCGCCGGAGCTGCACCCGCTTTATACAAAGACCGCGGTTGACGGCAAGACGGTCCTTGCCGCGCAGATCCCGGAGATCGACAAGGATCAAAAGCCCTGCTATCACCTTGCCGTCGGACGGCCGCACGGTGCGTTCAAGCGCGTCGGCGGAACAAACCGCGCGATGAGCGAGGCGGAGATCTACAATTACGACGCTTATCGCAACCGTATCCGCGATGAGCTGCGTCCCTGCGAGCAGGCGCGCTGGGAGGATATCAATCCGGACGGCGTGGAGAACTACATGCGCCGCCTGGAGACGGCGAACCGCCTGCACGCGAATATCCGGCGCGAGCAGCTCCTTCAAATGGAGGGACTGCTTATTGACGGCAAGCCGACGCTTGCGGCGATCCTGCTGTTCAGCTATGATCCGCAGTCGTTCTATCCGCAGTACTCCATCATGGCGACGGTTTATGATGACGAGAAGCTGCGGGAAAGCCGCAGACTGAACGGAACGCTTGACATGCTGTGCGAGCAGGCGTTACAATTTATCAGAAAGCAACTTCCCCTTGCCGCTCGCTATCCGATGGACGCTGTGCGCGAGGCGCTGCTCAATGCGCTGATCCACCGCGATTACAGCAAGTATGCGGAGGACCTCCCGGTCTATCTCTGGGTCAGAAGCGACAGCATTGAGATTTGCAGTCCCGGCGGCTGCTACGGCGCGTCCGACATTACGACGCTCCCCCGAGGGCTTCGCAGCCTGAGAAATCCGAAGATCATGGAGATCCTGGAGACGCTCGGCGCGCTGCCGCAGGAGCACAGCGGCATGCAGTACATGCAGGATACTATGGCCAGCGCGGGGCTGCCGCCGCCTGAGATCCGCCTGGCGGACGACTGGTGCCACGTGCGCTTCAGCATACCGGCGGAGGGTGCATGGGCAGAGAATGCCGCGCAGGCAGACGATATGAGCGAAGTGGAGCGGCAGGTGTGTGAATACTGCTGCGAGCCGCGCACGCTCTCCGAGCTTGCGTCGCGCTTTGGCTGGAAGTCGCCGTACTATATGCGTACCAAGCTGCTCACAGAAATGATCGATAAGGAATATCTTGAGATTATGAATCTCGACTCCCGGCAGAAAAAGCAGTACCGGACGCTGCCGCGCACGTAAGCGCGGGAAAGGAAGCGTGTCATGTCGAAAAAACTGCTCAGCAGCCTTGCCTACAAGGCCATCAAAGAACGCATTGCCAGCATGCCGAGCGGCAGCTATCTCTCCGCGCGCCAGTGTGCGCTGGAGCTGGGGATCAGCTATACCCCCGTGCGCGAGGCATTTTTGCAGCTGCAGAAGGAGGGCGTCCTCCGGCAGGTCCCGAATGTTGGATTTTTTATCCAGAACATTGATCTGACTGATCTCTTCCAGATATTTCAGGTGCGGGAGTGCGTCGAGCTTTTTGCACTCGAAAAGGCCTTTGACAAGCTGAGCGGTCCGCATATCGCAGATATGAAAAAGACCTGCGCGCAGGCGGCGGATGCGCTGCGGGAGAATGACAGCTACCGTTATTCCAAGTATGATGCCGAATTCCACCGCATCCCGCTGGAGATCCTCGGCAACAAGCCGCTGCTCTCGCTCTATGACGATATCCGCGCGAAATATTTGATTGTTTCCGGGCAGATGCTGCCGCTGATCGACGATATGATCCAGGATGAGCACCTTGCTCTGATCGACGCGGTAGAGCAGCGGGACGAGCAGCGCGCGAAGGAGCTGCTGCTGCGACACATTCAGGAAATGAAGCAGCGCATCATCAATAACTACATCCGCGATCAGCTCCGCTGATCCAAAACTGAAAGAAAAGCGCTCCGAAGGATATCCTTCGGAGCGCTTTCTGCGAGCCATGCGTTATTCCTCCGGCGAACGGATCTTGATCGTCCTGCCGCCGAGGCTTTCGTAGATGCGGTGGGAGATGGACAGCACCGTGCGGCCTTCGGACGCGCGGCGCAGCGCTTCGAGCACGCGCGCTTCGGTCTCGGCGTCGAGGTTTGCGGTGATCTCGTCGAGCAGCAGCACGGCGGGGTCCGCCGCCGCGGCCCGCGCGATGGAGAGGAGCTGCCACTCGCCCTGAGAAAAGAGCCCGTCCGCGCAGGGCGTGTCGTAGCCGCCGGGCAGGGCGCGGATGACCTCGTCAAGGCCGGCGAGCTGCGCGGCCTTTTCCGCCATTTCGCGGCTGATGCGCGTATCGCCCAGTGTGATCTGGTCGAGCACTGTGCCCGGCACGTGGGCAAAATGCTGCTCCACGCAGCCGATGCACCGCCGCCGCTCCTCGTCCGTGATGGCCGAAACATCCACGCCGCCGATGGTCAGCGTGCCCTGCTGCGGGCGGTAGAGCCCCAGCAGCAGGCGAAAGACCGTGCTCTTGCCCGCGCCCGTGCGGCCGACGAGCGTGACCTGCTCGCCCTGCCGGACGGTGAAGGAAAGGTCCGAGAGCACCGTGCGCTCGCTGTAGCCGAAGGTCACGTGCGAGAGGATCACGTCCCCGCGGGGGACTGCGCCGCCGCGCGGTGCGGGAATGTCCCGCTCCGGCTGGGCGAGGAACGCGTCGATGCGCCTGACGCCCGCCATGGCGGACTGGATGGTCTGGATCTCCATGCCGAGGCTCTCGATGGGCGTGAAGATGCGCGAAACATAGTCGATGATCGTGACGGACGTGCCGACGGACATGCCGAACAGCGCCAGCACGCGCGCGTCGCCCGAGGCGGAGAGCAGCATCACCGCGCCGACCACCGCCGCACTCAGCACGAGCACGACGGGGGAGTAGATCGCGTCGTAAAAATTCGTGCGCTCGACGGCGGCGTAGCTCTCGCCGATGCGGCGGTCGTAGCGCTCTGTCATGTAGTCCTCAAGGCCGAGGGCGTGGATGGTGCGGATGTTGTGCAGGGCCTCCGGCACCTGGCCGGAGATGGCCGCGACGGCGCGGCGGTTGTCGAGCTGGGCTGCGAGCATGCGCTTTTGCACATGGCGCGTAAAGACCGTGAGCAGCGGCAGCGCGAGCAGGAGCAGCAGCGCAAGGCCGGGGTTTTTGACCGCGATGACGGCCAGAATGGAGAGGATGCGGCACGCGTCCGCCGCCATCGAAATGACGCCCGAGGTGAACAGCGCCTCGACCGTGTCCACATCGCCGGAAAAGCGCGCGGCGATCTCGCCGGGGTCCTGCCCGGCCAGCGTGGAAGCGGGCAGACGCGTCAGCTTGACGGACAGGACCGAGCGCAGCGCGTGGGTCATCTTCTGCCCGAATACCTCAAGCAGCGTCTCCTGCGCCGAGGACAGCACGCCCTCGAGCGCGAGGGAGCCGAAGTACAGCAGCGCCGCCGTAAAGCTGAGCGGCGCGCCGCCGGTCAGCGCGTCGATGATGCTGCCGAGCAGCAGCGGCGGCAGAAGGGAGGCGAGCACCGACGCCGCCGCGCAGAGCAGCGTTCCCGCGCTGAGCAGCTTGTGGCTGCCAGCCGCGGCGCGGACGGCGGCGAACACGCCGCCGTTTGCCTTATGCTTCATGCCCGTCACCTCCCGTCTGGCTTTCATAGAGCGCGCGGTATTCCGCAGAGCGCGCAAGGAGCTCTTCGTGCGTGCCGACGATGGCTTTGCCATCCTCCATGAAGACGATCTTCTGCATCTCGGGGAAGTGGTACAGCCGGTGCGAGATCAGGAAAACGACCTTATCGCGCGCATAGGCGCGCAGGGCGGCGAACACCGCGTCCTCCGTCGCGCGGTCAAGCGCGGAGAAGGGATCGTCCAGCACGAGGATGGGGCGCGGGTGGGCCAGCGTGCGCGCGAGCGCCAGGCGCTGCGCCTGACCGCCGGAAAGGCGCACGCCGCTGCTGCCGACCACGGTGTCGAGCCCCTGCTCCATGGCGCGCACCTCTTCATCGAGCGCGGTGAGCTTGAGATACTCCATCGCGTCGCCGCCGTCGCCGCAGAGGACGTTGGCGCGCACGGTGTCGTTCCAGAGCTCCGGGTCGTGGCCGAGGTAGCCGACCACCGCCGCGATCTCGCGCGGCGCAAGCGAGGAAAGCTCGCGGGAGCCTGCGGTCACGGAGCCGCCGTAGGGCCGCTCGCAGAGAAAGACGCGCCCGAGCGTCGATTTTCCGCAGGCGACGGGCCCGGTGACGCCGATGATGTCGCCGGGCCGGGCCGAGAGGGAGAGCCCCTCGAAGATGGGCTTTCCGCCGTCGTAGGTGAAGGAAACATCGCGCAGCTTGACCTCCTGCGCAGAGGAAACGGCAAGCGGGGCGAGCGGCTCGGGCTGCTTCATCAGCGGCTTGATGCGCTTCCACGAGACCTCTGCGCGCTGCACGGCATTGAAAAGCTTCGCCGCCTTGGACGATTTGATGGACATTTTCATAAAGCAGGAGAGGAACGTCGTGAACGCGGCGATATCCCACGCGCGCCAGCCTGTGCCGAGCACGTTTCTCGCGCCGAAATACAGGATGAACAGCACGCTCAGGTTCGACACCGCAAGGTACAGCGGCGGCAGCGCCGACTGCCAGACGTTCGCGCGCACCGCCGCAGTCTCATAGGCGTGCAGCGTGTCCTCATAGCGGCGCTCGCGCACGTCCTCGCAGCCGTAAACGCGGTAGGTGACGGCGTTTTTCGCGCGGTCGAGCGTGGCGGCGTTGAGCGCGGCGGCGGATTTTTTGTAGGCGCTGCCCGCGCGCTGAACGGTCTTTTTCATCTTTTCGGCACAGATGCAGGAGACCGGCGGGAAGATCAGGCACAGCAGCGCGAGCCGCCAGTCGTAAACGAGCAGCATCACGACGCAGCCAACGAGCGCAACGCCGGTGTCGAACAGCTCGGTCGTGAATTTGCGCATGCCCTCGGCGCAGTCGTCCACGTCGGAGATGGCCTTGGTCATAAGCTCGCCCGCGCCCTCGTTCTCGAGCGCGCTGCGGCTCTGGCGGACGAGATTGGCGTAGAGCACGCCCTTCATGCGGCGGTTGATGTCGTTGGCGAAGCGGCGGACATAAAAGCGCTTGACAAAGCGCGCGGCCTGCACGCTCAGCGTCACGCCGACATAGGCGAGCACGAGAACGGTCATCGCGCTGCCCGCCTGCCGTCCGCCGAGAATATCGGCAAGGCACTGGGCGAGCCGGCCCTCGAACCACGGCCCGGCCAGCAGGCCTACATTATAAATAAGACCGGAGAGCGTGACGAACGCGAGCGGCAGCCATTCCATGCGGAAATAGGAGCCGATGCGGTCGGGGCGGAAGGAGTCAGTCTTTTTCATGCGCGTCCCCCTCTGCAATGGCCCTGAGGTGCGGAAAGCCCGCGCGGCTTTCCTCCTTCGAGCGGCGGTAGAGCTTGTCGAGCGCGGAGAGGAAGGCATCCTTCTCCGCTTCGTCAAGGCCCGCCAGAAGAAAGTCGTAAAAGGCGCTCTCGGCCTCGGCCTTGGCGTTGCGCAGCCCCTCGGCCTGCGCGGTCGCGTAGAGGAGGTGGCTGCGCCCGTCCTCCGGGTTCGGCTCGCGGCGAAGGTATCCCTTGCGCTCAAGGCTCGCCGTCCGCCGCGCGATGGCCGCCTTGTCGGAGTTGAGCGCGGCGGTCAGCTCCGACTGCGTAATGCCGGGATGATGGCGCACGGCGTGGATGCAGTCGATCTCCGCCGTGCCGACGCCCTCGCGCCGCGCGGCCAGCAGGACGAGCCGCTCCGCCTCGCGGGCGATCTTTGTGATCTTTCTTGCAGGATGCTCCATGGGTGTTCCTCGCTTTCTGAAGTTGATCGTTGCAGGTACAACTATTAAGTTGTACCTGCAACCTTTTTACGGAAAAAATATAGCATGGAAAAGACGGAAATGCAAGCCGCGGCGGAAAATTTTCCGCCGCGGGCGCTTCCAGCCGCTGCCAGCGCTTCCACGTCCCACTGGATCGGCTCCATGCCGATCGAGCGGATGGCGGAGATGACATGGTCGTCGTACTCGCCGAAGGGGCAGCGGATGAGCGTGGGGCGCGCGCCCGTCAGCGCTTCGATCTTGTCGTTGCAGGTGTTTACGTCTGCGATGATCTCGTCGGCGGAGAGAGAATTGAAGTGGTCGTGCGCGTTGGAGTGGTTTTCAAGCTCATTGCCGCTCTCGACGATGGCACGGGCCTGCTCGGGGTACTGGTCGGCCCAGTTGCCCACGACGAAAAACGTGCACGTCACGCCGTATTCTTTCAGCACGTCGAGAATTTTCTGCGTGTTGTCCGCGCCCCAGGCGGCGTCGAAGGAGATGGAGCACACCTTCTGGTCACGCTGCACGCAGTAGATGGGCAGCTGCCGCGATGCCGCCGCGGCGCTGACGGCGGCGGGATAGTTGACGGCGGCGAACACGGCGATGACCGCGAGCCCTGCCGCGGCCAGCGCCAGCCACCTGCGCCTGAGCACGAGAAAGCGCGGCGCGCGCCTGGGCTTTGCAGTCTGCCGTTTGGAACGGGTCATGGGAAAGAGCATCTGCATATCCTCCTTGATCGGTTTTGGTAGAGCGTATGCAAATGTCCCCGCCGTCATGCGAAGGAGGATGCCGCGCGCGGAATCTGCGCAAAAAAACAGACAAGCCCCTGTCATCCCCTATGACAGGAGCCGTCTGCTGATTTGTGTGGGGGCGCGGTGCGCCCTGGTATCATAAGGCCGGGGGCCTTAAAACCTTATTCATTGCTCTCAAGCATGCGGTAGCCCACGCCGATCTCGGTGAAGATATACTCCGGCGAGGCGGGGTTCTTTTCGATCTTGCGGCGGATGTTGGCCATGTTCACGCGCAGGATCTGGTTGTCCGCCTTGGCCTTGGGACCCCAGATCTGCTTGATGAGATAGTCGTAGGTCAGCACCTTGCCCGCGTATTTGCCGAGCAGCGCCACGATCTTGAACTCATTGAGCGTGAGGTGCACGTCCTCGCCGCCGACGAGCACGTGATGCTTGTCGTAGTCGATCGTCAGGTCGCGCACGGTGAACTTGCCGGACTGGGCGATCTCGCCGTTGTCAAGCGGGGTGCGCGTGTGGCGGATGGCCGTGCGGATGCGCGCGAGCAGCTCGCTCGTGCCGAAGGGCTTTTCGATGTAATCGTCCGCGCCGAGATCGAGCGCGGCGACCTTATCATGCTCGTGCGTGCGCGCCGAAACGACGATGATCGGCAGGTTCGACCACGAGCGGACCTCCTTGAGGATGGTCTGTCCGTCCATATCGGGCAGGCCCAGATCAAGGATGATGAGATCCGGGCAGTGCGATGAGATCATCGAGATCGCCTCCGCGCCGGTCTGCGCGACCAGCACGTCGAAATCGTTCGCGGTGAGTACCGTTGAAATAAAATTGCTGATGTTCTGTTCGTCCTCGACGACCAGGACCTTATCCTTCAATTTCACTTGTCTTGCCCTCCTCCATTGGCAGATAGAAGCGGAAGCAGGCGCCGCCTGTCTCCTGATTTTCGGCGGTCATCGTGCCGCCGTGCGCCTTGACGATCGTGTAGCACACGGAAAGGCCGATGCCCATGTTCTTTTTCATGTCGAAATTGCTGCGCGACACATCGGAAAGCCCGCCCTTGAAGATGTTGGCAAGCTTTTCCTTCGGAATGCCCACGCCGTTGTCGCTCACGGAAAAGCAGGCGCGGCAGTCCACGCGCGAAAGGCGCACGCAGATCTCCGTCACGCCGTTTCCGTGGATGGCGGCGTTTTCCAGCAGGTTCATGATGACCTGACGGATGAGCGTCGCATCCATCGGGACCATCAGCACCTCGTCCGGGACCTCAACGGAAACGCGGATGTCCGGAAAGCGCTTGGAGAACTTGCTCACCGATACGGCGACGATCTCCTCGGCAGCCTCGCAGTCCTTTTCGATCCGGGCCTGACCGTCGCTCATGCGGGTGATGGACAAAAGGTTTTCCACCATGCGGATGAGCCACTGCGCGTCCTCGTTCACGTCCTGCAGAAGCCTTCGCTTCTGCTCGGAAGAGAACGAATCTTCGTTATCGAGGATTGCGGCCGTGTTGCCGACGATGCTCGTGAGCGGCGTGCGGATGTCGTGCGACATCGCGCGCAGAAGATTGGCGCGCACGGCCTCCTTCTCCGTTTCGATGCGGAGCTTTTCCTGCTTTTTGATCTTCGTGTTCATCGTGCTGATCATCAGCGAGACGGCGAGCATCGCAAGGAACGTGAGCGGATACCCGGTGATGGTGAAGTTGAACGCCCAGTAGGGATAGGTAAATACGTAGTTGACGAACAGGACGCCGGACACGGCGCTGAAAATGCCCCAGAAGTAGCCCTCGGTCCAGCGCGAGATGCATGCTACCGCCAGAACAAAGATGAGGTTCACATAGCCGCTGCCGTCGTCAAGCTGGCGCAGCAGCGTGCACAGCACCGTGGCAAGGGCGAGGCAGGTGATCGTCAGAAGAAAGTCGTACAGCCATCGCAGCCGCGGGTCGGTGATTTTCATGCAGCCGTCCTCTCCTTTTCCTGAACATTGCACGGTGGGAAGGAGCTCTTCCGCGCCTTATCTGCATTATAGCACAGCGGCTGCTAAATTTGCGCTAAAATGCGGAATTTTGTCAGAAGTAGCAAAAAGAGCGGCTGCGGGCCGCCCTCTTTGCTGTTAAAGGAAGAAGTGGAAATCCTAGTTAAATTCTGCGGATGCTGACATTTGTCACATTCGCCATGTTGAAGCCGGGCTGCTGGGCGATAGCCGCCATGATGGCAACCTTGATCTCATCGGTCAGACCGTCGGCCGGAACGGCGGGAGCTGCGCTCGCAGCGGCTGCTGCGGCAGGCTTCGGCGCTTCGGGCCTGGAGAGAATCTTGCCCATGAGCATCGTGAGAAAGATGATGCAGGTCAGGCCCACGAAGGTGACGCCCATACCCATGACGACAACAAACACGCTGGAAACTTCCATTGATGGATACGCTCCTTTTATGTATTCTGGAACCATTATAGCGCGTCGATTTTTCATATCAACCGCTTTGGGAGCCTCTTAACAGCGCGTTAGCGAGGGCGCTTTTTCCTTTAACAGCGTCTTTATTCTTGTTTATTTCCCGTTAAGGACATGACCTCGAGCGTGCCGCTTTGCACGCGGAATTTGACGTCCCAGCCGCCAAAGCTCATGCCGTAAACGCGCTTGGGATCATCCTGATACTGCGGACGCGGGTCCTGCGCGAGCACGCCGAGCAGCGCCGCGCGCTGCCGCTCCGGGACGCTTTCAAGAAGCTCCGGCGCGCATTCGACGCGGATCGTCTCCTTCGCCGCGGGGGCGAAGCCGCCCAAAGCCTCGGGATGCGCGTCGGCATAGGGGAGATAGGGCTTGATGTCGTAAATGGGCGTGCCATCCATCAGGTCTGCGCCCGAGACGATGAGCACGCTGCCGAGTCCATCTTCCTGCGCGACGCCCTCGAGCTTCACGCAGGAAAGGCCGACGGCGTTCGGCCGGAACGGCGAGCGCGTGGCGAAAACGCCCATGCGCTCGTTGCCGCCAAGGCGCGGCGGGCGCACCGTGGGCGACCAGGTGTCGCGCACGGCGGCGGAAAACTGCCAGATGAGCCACAGGTGCGAAAAGCCCTCGATGCCGCGCAGCGCGTCGGCATTGCGGAATTCCGGCTCAAAGACGATCTTTGCGCGCAGCTCCGGCACAAGGCCGCTCTGGCGCGGGATGCCGAACTTTTCGGGAAAATCGCTGCGGATGCGGGCGATGACCTTGATGCTGTGCTGTTCCATGAGCGTTCCGTCCTTTGCTTATTTGAGCTTCATCGGTGTGAGGGCGAGGTAATCGTCCAGCGTGCCGTCGTGCAGGCAGCAGTCGATGATCTCGCGGCCCAGCGGGTCGAGATCGCCGGAGACGAACTGCTGCAATTGTTCCTTAAAGAAGTCCGTGAGGATCTTCGCGCCCGCGTCGTAGCCCTCGAGACCGAGCTTCGACTGCGTCTCGGGCCGCAGGAAGGTCTGGCGGATGAACTGACCGTCGAGCTTCATCTCATCGAGCGCGTAGCCAAAGAGCGGACAGCGCGCGGGGACCAAGTGCCTTGCGCGCACAAAGCCGCTGTGCCGCGCGAGATATTCGCGCGAGAGCCACTCGCCCATAAAGCCCACGTGATACGCGCCGATGTGCTGGTTGGGAATGAGCACGTTGAGCGTCTTGGGCGCGGAGAGGATCTGCTCAAGCAGAAGGTTTGCCTGCGTCACCTTAAGACCCGTGGCGAACGGCCAGTAGGAGCCCACGCCCTCGGCCTTGAGGCCGCTGCCGGCGTTCGTATCGGCGATGGAGGGGTTCTTGAATCCGCGCGGGGAAATGAGACGCCAGAGCCACGCGATCGACTGCGGCACGATCTGGAGCATGCCCATCACGCCGTAGTTCGGGTCCTTGGCGGTCGAAGGCGGCATGCGCACGCCGAAGCTCCGCACGTCCACCTCGACCGGCTCCGTGTCCGGCACGATGTTATCGACCATGCGGCGCGGCAGGATGACGCGCGGGTTGGAGCAGGGCTTGCCGTTCGACTCGATCACGTGCTCCCAGATGAGGCACGTCGAGCCCGGAATGCCGTCCATGTTGAAAAAGACCAGCGGCTCGCTCGGGTGGATGCAGATGCGCTCGTAAAGGGGACTGTTGCCGTAGGCGTTCATGCCGTCCATACGCAGAAACCAGCCGTCCTCGGCGTCGAGAATGCGGAGCTTGCCGCTCTCGCTGTCCTGAAAGCTTTTGAGGGCGCAGGCCATATCGTCGGCGATGGGGTGGATCTTGCACCCCTCGCCGAGCGTCATATAGTATTTTTCGCCCGTGACCGTGTGCGTGCCGATGAGCAGCCTGTCGTCGTCCTCGCGGTGGAAATCCTCAAGCATCTCGCTCTTGCCGCCGCCGGACGCGCCCTCGTGCATGAACACGACCTCGCACTCATAGGGCGTTTCGACCATCGCCGCGCTCGTGTGACAGCAGACCCAGCCCTCCTGCTCGCCGATGTCGAGCAGCAGCGAGAAAACGCCCTTTTTCGCGCTCGGGCCGGGGTAGAGGTTATAGGCCCAGACCTCGTGCATGTCCTTCGAGCGGTTGTGCACCACGACCTGTTTTCCGTCAAAGTGCGTGTGGCGGAAGGGCGGCGCGACGAAGATGACGGCACGCGGCGTATAGTGCTCGGGCAGGTCGTTGATGCTCATAAAGCCCTGCATGTTGGCAAGCGACAGCGCGAAAAACGCGGCGTTGAGCGGGCAGACCATCAGGCTGGGGTAGCCGTGGCCGTTCGGACCTGCGGAAAAGGGCAGCATGATGATCTGCTGATTCGAGAGCCAGTCGAGCGTTTCCTGCCGCAGGGACGCAAAATCGTAGCCGAAGCGGTCCTTGAAGCGCGGCTTGTCGGTGGGCAGGTCGTCGCCGATGGCCATGCTGTTCGGGTCGCGGCGGCGCATGTAATCCTCCATAAAGTTCACAACGCAGCCGTTCTTGCAGCGAACGACCTCCGCCTCCTTCACCGTGCCCTTGCCCTCGATGGGGTAAACGACGTCGTAGCGGGAGGTGTGGGTCGGACCGTAGGCCATTTCCTCAAGCTCCTCCTTCGTTTCGGCATAGGCGATGCACTTGCATTTTTTCAGCGCCTCGGCGATCTCGGGCGCAAGGTCAAATTTTCCAAAATACGGGTCATACATGGCAGGATCCCTCCACTGGTCCAAAAGAAAAAGATTAGCATAAATGCTACCACATCCGGCCTGAAAATGCAATAAAATTCACGGCGGGCTTTTGCAAAACCGGCGCTGTGCGTCCCCGGCGGACACGCCGGGATAAGGAAAACGGCGCCCTGCTGCCGCAAAGCGCCGCCGATGGATATTTTATGAAACCTTGCGCAAAAAATTCCCGCCGATGCGCACGCCCTCCTGTACGATGAAAAAGGCGTTGGGGTCCAGCTCGCGGACCGTCTCCTGCAGCTCGGCGACCTCGAATTTCGACACGCACACGCAGAGCACGCGCATGTCGCTCTCCGTGTAGGCGCCCTTGCCCTGCCAGTACGTCACGCCGCGGCCCAGACGGGTCATGATATTCTGCGGCAGCTCGGGGTCCTCGTCGCGCGTGAAGATGAGCACCTGCACGCTGATGTTCTGCTGGTGGCCGCGGTCGATGAAGAGGGAGCAGAAAACCGTGTAGATGACGGAGTAAACGGCGGTCTGGATGTCGAACAGCAGCGCACAGGCCGCATAGAGCAGCACGTTGAAGCTCATCGAGAAGCGCCCGACCGTGAAGCGGCTGCCGCGCTTACTCAGGCACAGGCCGATGATATCGAGCCCGCCGGTCGAGCAGCCGCAGGTGAGCGCAAGGCCGAGGGCGAAGCCGCACAGGATACCGCCGACCACGCAGGCGGCGAGCCGCTCGTCAAGGATCGGCACGAGCGGCGCGGGGATAAGGCTCAGAAACAGGGAGGATGCGCCCACGCAGATGAGCGTGCGGACGAGAAAACCGCGCCCGAGCTCCTTCCAGCCGATGATGAGCATCGGCACGTTCAAAAGGAAATAGAGAATACCGGCGATATCCACGCCCGCAGGCAGCGCCACGCGCTGCGCAAGGACGGTTCGGATGACCTGGCTCAGCCCCACCATACCGCCGGAATACAGCCCGGCGGGTACGATGAAGAGGTTGACGCCCAGCGCGTAGAGAAAGGTGGCGAGCACCGCGATCGCGACGCGCGAGCGCTCGTTTTGCATGGCCTTGTGCAGCATGGCAGCTCTCCTCGTTTCATCCCGCGGCGCATCGGACGGCCCACGGGGTCATTCGGTGTTTTCTTTATTATATGCCATAGCGCAGGCATTTGTAAAGCCTTCTGCGCGCGCGGGAGAGCGTGCGCGAGACGGTGGACTTGTCCCGCCCGATGGCCGCGGCGATCTCGGTGACGGTCATGTTTTCCTCATAGCGAAGGCGCAGCAGCTCGCGCTGGCGCGCGGTCAGCTCCTCCTCGCGGGCAAGGCGCAGGTTGCGCTTGAGCCGCTTGAGATCGCTTTCGTTGTCGGAAGCGTGCGCGGCGATCCACGCGGCCATGTCGCCGTAGAATTCGTTGTTGCGCATGCTATAGGGTGTACTTTTCACTGCGGTGATATCCCCTTTCATAATAATGCTGCGTCAGCTCCGCCAGCTCACGCGACTGACGCAGCAGCTGTTCGAGCTCCAGGATGCGCCGCGTCAGGCGCAGCCGTTCCTCGCTGTCCGCCGTGCGCGCCTGCTCGCGCAGGACCGTGATGCGCATGCGCAGGCGCAGCGCGTCCTCGCGGTAGAGAAACGACATCTGATAGAGCGTCATTTGGCGGTCTCCTCTCCAAGTATGTATTCAAAGGCCCTGAGCTCCTCGCGCGCAAAGCGCGGGAAGCAGTCCGGGCAGACGGCCTGTCCGTTGCGGTACCAGAGCGTTTCGCCCGCGTGGATCTCCTGCGCGCAGAGCGAGCAGACCGCGAGCGGGCGGTCCCTCCAGGCGGCGGTGCGCCGCCGATTTTCAAGATTCAAGAAATTTCCTCCTTTTTTTCAAAAACGATGCTTGACAAACAGAAGAAAGTCTGCTAACATACACTCTGTTGCTGCGATGCTGGTATAGCTCAGCTGGTAGAGCAACTGATTTGTAATCAGTAGGTCGGGGGTTCGAATCCGTCTACCAGCTCCACC
>CAKUBI010000012.1 GCA_934636865.1 uncultured Oscillospiraceae bacterium | reverse complement strand
GCCGCCACCGCGTAGGGGTGGAACTTGCGCATCGGCGAAAGCCCGCATTTTTCGACTTTGCTGGAAAATTTCATGAACGGGTCTCCTCCTTCAATGGTTGTTCAAATATTAAGATCCTATCCTGTATGGTTTGGTACATTATACCGTTCAGAGCGTTAAAACACAACCCAAATCTTTGCGCCTCAGTGGTTATTTGGCGCCGCCTTTGCGCCCTTTTTCAGCGCATCCAGCCCGTTTTCGCCGCAGACCGCAACGCCGCGCGAGCGCAGAAGCGCCGCCGTCACGCCGTCGCCGGGGATCAGGCGGCGGGAAAACGTGCCGTCGTAGATCTGTCCGCAGCCGCAGCTGGGGCTTTTTTCCTTGAGCACCGCGGCCCTGCAGCCGTGTGCAAGGCACAGCGAGAGCGCCGCTTCCGCGCCGCGGCGGTAGTTTTCCGTCACGTCGCGGCCGTCCGCCGTGACGACGCGCTCTCCCAGCCGCTCGCTGGGCGTGCGCGGGGTGGGCAGCCCGCCGAGCTCCTCGGGGCAGACGGGGATCAGCTCATATTCCTCCGCCAGCGCCTGCACGCGCGCGTCCGCCTTGCTCTTCCCGTCGTAGCGGCAGGGCGCGCCGAGCAGGCACGCCGAGACGAGCAGCTTCTCCCTCTGCCCCAGCGCGAGCGGCCGGCCGTTCAGCTTTGCCTCGGCGAGCACCTCGCCCGCATAGCGCAGCTTGAGCGAGAAAAAGGGGCCGTCCTTCTCAAGAAGGCGCAGGAAGATCTTATCTCCCTCCCACGCGGGCAGTGCCAGAAGGTCCTGCTTTTGGATCCAGGCGAGCTCACCCTCGTCGCACGTTTTCAGCGCACCCTCAAAGCCGCTCGCCGTGAAAAGGTGCATATACTCCGGCTCCCACTCATCCGACACGAAGGTCACGATGCCGCGGTAGCGGTAATCGGTCAGCGTCAGGCCTGTTTCCTCCTTCGCCTCGCGCAGCATGCACTCCTCCGGGCTCTCGCCCGGCTCGAACTTGCCGCCGATGCCGATCCATTTGTCGCGGTTGCAGTCGTTTTCCTTTTTCGTGCGGTGCAGCATGAGATACGCGCCGCCGCGCTCGATATAGATAAGCGTCGTGTTCACGGCGCGGTAAATGCTCTTGCCCATGATAGCCCCTCCCAGCGGGTCTTTTTTGTCAGTATAAAAGATGTCGGGCAAAATTGCAAGCGTGCCGGGCACGCGAAAAATTGCGTGAATTGCAAATTGGGTCTTGACTTTGCGCAGATTTTTAGTATAATAATTTTTGCTGTCGAGCACTACGATACGCAGCAGTATCGAAGCGGTCATAACGAGCACGACTGGAAATCGTGTGTACGTCAAAAGCGTACCGAGAGTTCGAATCTCTCCTGCTGCGCCAGGAAACACCATCCGAATGGATGGTGTTTCTTTTTATATTCAGAGATTCGAACAGGGCATGAGCGGAGAGGGGGCGTCTCTTTTCATTTCCCTCTTGACATTTTCAGTCTATTCATGATAGACTTCCATTATCAATAGGTCTACTGAAAATAGACCAAGGAGGTCATCGCATGGAGGAATACAAGCTGGGCGCTGTAGAAACGCGCTTTGCCGAGATCATCTGGCGCAGCGAGCCGCTCCCCTCGGGCGAGCTGGTCAAGAAATGCGCGCAGGAGCTAGGGTGGAAAAAATCCACGACCTACACGGTGCTCAAAAAGCTCTGCGCGCACGGCATTTTTCAAAATGAGAACGGTACGGTCACATCGCTCCTCTCGCAGGAGGAATACAACGCCGTGCAGAGCGAAAAATTTGTAGAGGACACGTTCGACGGCTCGCTGCCCGCGTTCATCGCGGCCTTCACCGCGCGCAAGGCGCTCTCCGCAGAGGACGTCAGCGAGATCCGCCGCATGATCGACGAATACGGGAAGGAGTGAGCGCATGTCGGCCATCTTTTTAAAGCTCCTGAACCTGAGCATTTCCGCCGGATGGCTGGTGCTCGCGGTGCTGGTGCTGCGCGCCGCGCTGAAAAAAGCGCCCAAGTGGACGCGCGTCCTGCTCTGGGGCATCGTGGCGCTGCGGCTGATGCTGCCCGTCTCGATCGAGAGCGCGCTGAGCCTGATCCCCAGCACGGAAACGCTCCGCCCCGACGAGGTACAGTTTGCCGCGCGCCCGGCCATCACGAGCGGCGTGACGGCCATCGACAACGCGGTGAACCCGTCGTTCGGCGCGGCCTTCGCCGCCGACGGGGCGGTGAGCGTGAACCCGCTGTTCGTCTGGACGGAGATCGCAGGCATCGTCTGGCTCGCCGGGCTTATCGCGATGCTGTGCTACGCGCTCGTGAGCTATTGCAGGCTGCGGCGGCGCGTGAGCGCGTCGCTCCGGCTGGAGGGCAACGTCTATCTCAGTGACGCGGCCGCGTCGCCCTTCATCCTCGGCATCGTGAGGCCGCGCATCTACCTGCCCTCCGCCATGGACGAGGTCGGGCGGGAAAACGTGCTCGCGCACGAGCGGGCGCACCTCGCCCGCCGCGACCACTGGTGGAAGCCGCTGGGCTTCGTGCTGCTCGCAGTCTACTGGTTCCACCCGCTTTTATGGCTCGCCTATGTGCTGCTCTGCCGCGACATCGAGCTTGCCTGCGACGAGCGGGTCATCCGCGGCATGGACGCGGACGGTATCAAGGCCTATTCCTCGGTGCTGCTCTCGTGCAGCGTGCCGCGCAGGATGCTCGCCGCCTGCCCGCTGGCCTTCGGCGAGGTGGGCGTGAAGGCGCGCATCAAAAGCGTTTTGCGCTACAAAAAGCCCGCGTTCTGGGTGGTCGCGCTCGCGCTGATCGCCTGCACGGCGGTGGCCGCGTGCTTTCTGACCGACCCGGTCAGCGACCCTGCCGATGTTCCGCCGCAGGATGACGGCTCGGCCGCCGACAGCTTTTCCGGGGACGGTTGGAGCATTTATATTCTCCGCCCCTGGCTGCGCGAGGAGGGGCAGTACCTCTGGCGCTCCGCCGCGCAGGCGGAGGCCTATCTCAGCCTCTCCCGCGAGACGGACCTTTCCGGCGAGCTGGCCGCCATGCGCCTTTCCGGCCGCGAGACGGAAGCCGACGGCGCGGTCTACCATATCACCACGCAGGAGGGCATGAGCCGCACGGAGGTCTACCTCTATCCCGTTTGGGATGACGACAGCTATTACCGCATCGAGACCCACTGGAGCTATGACGGCGCGGACGAAGCCGGTGCCGACTCCGTGGGCATGCAGCTGCGCACGATGGCGAATAGCTTCACGATACGGGCCGAGCGGCCCTTCGACCCCACCGGCAGCTACGCAGACGACATGGGTTCGGAGCTGACGGTCCGGGCGGATGGCGGGCAGTACCGCGTGGACCTCGGCATCTACAAGCTCGCCTTCTTTGAAAATCTCGAGGGGCGGTACGACAGCGCGGACAACACGCTGCGCTTTACCGGGCAGGACGAAGAGGGCCGCACCGTTGCGGCGGAGGTCACGTCGAACGGCGCGGTGCTGACGCTCAAACTGATCGTCTCGACGCTTGAAAGCTGCCCGGCGGGGACGGTGCTGCGCTTCTACCCCGGCGTCACGGGCTACGGCGCCTATGACGTTCTGATCGCGCAGGTCGTTTCCGCGCGAAAAAACGGCTTTACCGGCGGCGAGCCGTTCAGCAGTGACCTTGCGAGCGAGAACGACTACTATCAGCAGCCCGGCTGGCTGCTGCGCGACCTTGACGGCGACGGCGTTCCCGAGCTGCTCTTCGGCGCGGATTGGGGCAGCGGCAGCATTGTATTCTTCGACCTCTACCGGCTCTACAGCATGCGCTACGCCATCCCCATTGCCGACAGCGGGTGGAGCCGCAGCCGCTGGTATCTCTGCACCGACGGCAGCCTTGCCCATGAGGGCAGCGACGGCGCGTCCGAGCGCAGCGTCTCCTACTACCGCTATGACGGCGGCGAGCTGCATCACATCGAATCGCTCCTGTCGCTGGACGGCTGGCTCTACTCCGATTCGACCGACCACTATGTCGGCGGCGAGGGCTTTACCTCCATAAGTGACGCGGAGGCAGACGCCGTCATGAGCGCGCACCCCTATGAAGCCCCGCCCCTCACGCCCTTCTCTTGATCTTTTGCAGGAAAAAGCGCCGCCCACAGCCGTGGGCGGCGCTTTTTCATAGGATATTTTTTTATGCGTCCTGCTCCAATACGACGATACGGTTGGAGATATTGCAGACAAGGGGGAGCTTGTCGAGCAGCTTATAGACCGGCACGAACGCCGCCATGCCCTCGGTCAGTCCGTGCTCCCCGGCATAGCGGAAGCCCGGCAGCAGCGCCGCGAGCGCGCGCCCGTCCTTCACGCCCCAGGTGAACTTGGCCTTGCTGCCCTCGATGGACTTTTCCTTAAAGTGCTTCACGACCATGGAGTTCATCGTCTCGACGAGCACCTCAGCGCCGCGAAAGCGCCCGGCGATGACGGAAAAGATCTGCCGCACGTCGGCCTCGGACAGGTACATCGTCAGCCCCTCGATGATCACGAGCGCGTGGTCCCCGCGCTCTTCGATCCTGCCGCCCCAGTCGTCCATGGCGGACATGGCGATCTGCGAGATGCTGCCGCTCTCGGGCAGGAGCTTTTCGCGCACGGCGATGGTCTCCGGCAGGTCGAGGTTATACCAGTGCGCATAGCCGCGCATGCGGTAGCAGCGCGTGTCGAGCCCGCAGGCGATGTTCACGACCACCGCGCTGGGATGCGCGGCGAGATACTCCTTCACGAGCCGGTCGAGCACGATCGTGCGGGCGATGACGCCGCTGCTCATGGCCGTATCCTTGTCGGCAAGGGTAAAGTCGTAGTCGAGCTTTTCCACCAGCTCGACCGACTTGCCGTCGTTGATCGCGCCGCGCGTTTTCGTCTCCTTCGCGCGGGCGTAAACAGTTTGCAGCATGGTCTCCGGCACGCCGGAGAGGGTGATCTTCTCGCTCATTTTCCTGATTCCTCCGTTCTTTCCGCTCCAAGTTCTTCTCTCCCCTGTTCTTTCGGGCTGTTGTTAAGCAGCTCTAACCTTTGTGTGCGGAAGTGCTTTGGTTAGTGTCCTCTAACCATCGGTCCGGCAAAAGGCCGCCGCCGGCGGCCTTTTGATTTTTGACCGGTTCCCATTGTTCAGCCACATTATAAAGCGGTGGGAAAAAGCTTGTCAATACGGTGTTTTCTGCACTTATTCCCATCCCAGCGCCGCGCCCAGGGCGAGCACCGCGTGATAAACGCACTGATTGCAGGGGCAGAGGACCTTCCCGGTCTCCACGCCCTTTAAGTCCTTGCAGACCGTTGCGCCGCAGCGCTGCTTGAAGTCCGCGAGGATGGTTTTTGCACAGCGCGCCGTGCCCTGCCCGTCTGTCAGCAGGCCCGCGGCCATCACGGCTCCGACCAGCGCGCCGCAGGTCGCCTCCATGCAGCCCATGCCCGCGCCGTAGCCCGCGGCGAGCTTTGAGATCGTTTCCTCGTCAAGCGGCAGCTCGTCGGCAAACGCGAGCGCCACGGCCTGCGCGCAGTTGCAGTGAGCCTTGAGCTCGACCGCGCGCTCCGCCCGTTCCTGAATCGTCATATGATCGCTCTCCTGTCTATCTTTGTGATATTTCTATCGTAACCGCGGCGGCGCGCAAAGTCAACCGCGCGGGCTGGATTTTTGGCCGCTTTCATGTTATGATGAGGGCGACAAAAAAGGAGGAATTTCGCCATGATGAAAAAACTGACCGCGCTGCTGCTCGCGCTCTTCATGCTGCTTGCGCTCTCTGCCTGCGGCGAGACCACCCTGCCGTCGGACACCCTTCTGCCCGCGCAGCAGGAGCAGCAGAACGCGCAGAGCGCGCCGGACGATGCAGCCGCGCCGGACGAAACCGCCGCGCCGATCGACGAGGATGGGAGCTACACGACCAAGGACGACGTTGCGCTCTACATCCACACCTACGGGCACTTACCGGGCAACTTCATCACAAAGAAGGACGCGCAGGCGCTCGGCTGGCCGGGCGGCTCGCTCGAGCCCTACGCGCCGGGCATGTGCATCGGCGGCAGCCGCTTCGGCAATTACGAGGGCCTGCTGCCCGAGGCCGACGGGCGCACCTATACCGAGTGCGACATCGACACGCTGGGCGCGGATTCGCGCGGCGCCAAGCGCATCGTCTTTTCAAACGACGGCCTCATTTACTACACGGAGGACCATTATGCGACCTTCGAGCTTCTTTACGGGGAGGAGGGATAAGGCCATGCGCGTTGTTCTGGACCTTTCCGCCGTCGAGAGCGCGGAGGAGCTGCACCGCGAGATCGCGCGGTGTCTCGCCTTCCCCGCGTGGTACGGCGGCAATCTCGACGCGCTGCACGACTGCCTGACGGACCTGAACGAGCCGTCGGAGCTGATCGTGCGCGGCGAAGCGTCGCTTTCTGAGCTGCTTGGCCGCCGCGCGGACGCTTTCCGCCGCGTGCTGCGCGACAGCGCGGCGGAAAACCCGCTGCTGACCGTCCGCTGGGAGGACGCTCCTTCGGACGAGACCAACTGAATGCGCAGGGAGCGCCGCAAAAGCGGCGCTCCTTTTCTTCTCCGCAAGAGTTTACAAAAACTTCGCCCTTCGCGCGCGGAAACATGATATCATGGGCCGTGAACAGGAAAACCGCCTGACGAAAGGAGACGCACCCATGTCACAGGTGACCAAGCGGGCGCTTGAAGCGTCGCTCAAAAATCTGCTGCTCAAAAAGCCGCTGAGCAAGATCACCATCAGCGATATCACCGAGGACTGCGGCATCAACCGCATGACGTTTTACTATCACTTCAAGGACATTTACGATCTCATCGAATGGTCGTGCGAGGAGGATGCCAGCAAGGCGATCTCCGGCAACAAGACCTACGAAACGTGGCAGCAGGGGCTCTTGCAGCTTTTCAAGGCCGTGCAGGACAACAAGCCCTTTATCATGAACGTCTACCACTCCGTCAGCCGCGAGCAGGTGGAAAACTACCTCTACAAGGTCACCTATGACCTGCTTGAGGGCGTGGTCGAGGAGCAGGCGCAGGGCATGAGCGTGCGCGATGAGGACAAGGCCTTCATCGCGTCGGTCTACAAGTACGCCTTCGTCGGGCTGATGCTCGACTGGATCAAGGGCGACATGAAGGGCGATCCGCGCGAGCTTGTGGACCGGCTCGAGCTTGTGATCCACGGCAGCGTGCGTGCCGCGCTCGAGCGGCTGCGCATCGACAAGGGCGCGGACATGGCATAATTTTACCGGGGAGATGCGCGGAAGGACCGCGCGTCTCCCCTTTTTTATCACATCCCGTCCGGTGATAAAACTTTTTACAGCTTTTCGGGCCGTGATAAGAAATCGATCACTCGCCGGTTTCTGCTCATTGTTCTTTTTCCGGCGGCGCGGTATGCTTTCACCATCGAAAGGAAAACCTACCGCTGATCCCCAGGGTTGAATGTGTTTCGCGGAGAAAGCGGTCTCGCAGACAAATGAAAGGAGAAATTGATCATGTATTATTCCAGCGGCAACTATGAAGCATTTGCCCGTCCCAAGAAGCCCGAGGGCGTTGACAGCAAGTCCGCCTATATCGTCGGCAGCGGCCTCGCCGCGCTGACGGCCGCCTGCTACCTCGTGCGCGACGGCCAGATGAAGGGCGAGCACGTGCACGTGCTTGAAAAGGGCAGCCTGCCCGGCGGCGCGTGCGACGGCTACAAGTTCGAAAACCTTGGCTATGTGATGCGCGGCGGCCGCGAAATGGACAACCATTTCGAGGTCATGTGGGACCTGTTCCGCTCCATCCCCTCCATCGAAACCGAGGGCGTGAGCGTGCTCGACGAGTACTACTGGCTCAACAAGGAGGACCCCAACTACTCTCTCTGCCGTGCCACCGTCAACCGCGGTCAGGACGCGCACACCGACGGAAAGTTCGACATCTCCGACAAGGGCGCGATGGAGATCATGAAGCTCTTCTTCACCCCCAACGAGCAGCTGCAGGACAAGAAGATCACTGACTTTTTCGACGACGAGGTCCTGAATTCGAACTTCTGGCTCTACTGGCGCACGATGTTCGCCTTTGAAAACTGGCACAGCGCGCTGGAGATGAAGCTCTATATCCAGCGCTATATCCACCACATCGGCGGGCTTCCCGACTTCACGGCGCTGCGCTTTACGAAGTACAACCAGTATGAGTCCATGATCCTCCCGATGGTCAAGTACCTCGAGAGCCACAGCGTCCAGTTCCACTACGGCGTGCAGGTCGCGAACGTCGAGTTCGACTGCTCCGACCCCAGGCACAAGCTTGCCAAGCGCATCGACGTCATCCGTGAGGGCAAGAAGGAAGCCATCGACCTCACGGAAAACGACCTCGTCTTCATCACCAACGGCGGCTGCGTCGAAAATTCCTCCATGGGCAGCCAGAACACCCCCGCCCAGTACAACACCGAGCTCAAGGAGGGCGGCGGCTGGGATATGTGGCGCAAGATCGCCGCGCAGGACCCCTCCTTCGGCCATCCCGACAAGTTCTGCCACGACCCCGAGCAGACCAACTGGATGAGCGCGACCGTCGAAACGCTCGACCAGAAGATCATCCCCTATATCAAAAACATCTGCAAGCGCGACCCGTTCACCGGCCATGTCGTCACCGGCGGCATCGTGACCGTGAAGGATTCCTCGTGGCTGATGAGCTGGACCATCAACCGCCAGCCGCAGTTCCGCGACCAGCCCAAGGATCACTGCCTCGTCTGGGTCTACTCCCTCTTCACCGACAAGCCGGGCGACTATATCAAAAAGCCCATGCGCGAGTGCACCGGCAAGGAGATCTGCATGGAGTGGCTCTACCACATCGGCGTGCCCGAGGACCAGATCGAAGACCTCGCGGCGAACAGCGCCAACACCGTGCCCGTCATGATGCCGTATATCGACGCGTTCTTCATGCCGCGCGCCTACGGCGACCGCCCGAACGTCGTGCCCGAGGGCAGCGTGAACTTTGCCTTCCTCGGCCAGTTTGCCGAGACCCCGCGCGACACGATCTTCACCACCGAGTATTCCATGCGCACCGGCATGGAGGCCGTCTACACGCTTTTGAACGTGGACCGCGGCGTGCCCGAGGTCTGGGGCAGCGTGTATGATGTGCGCGACCTGCTCAACGCGACCGTCAAGCTGCGCGACGGCAAGAAGGCCACCGACATGGAGATGGGCCTTGTGGAAAAGATGGCTGTGAAGAAGGTCCTTGGTAAAATTCAGGGCACCGACGTTGAAAAGCTCCTCAAGGAGTACGGCGTCATCTGAAGCACATCCTAAAAACAGCAGGGATAGAAAGAGGAAGGGCGGGAGCATAGCTCCCGCCCTTCCTCTGCGCTTATCGCATCGTGTGCATCAGGTCGCTCAGCGCGCCGTCCACGGCGGTACCCATCTGCTGCATGGTGCGGCCCACGCAGGTTTTCATGGCTTTGCGCTTTTCTGCGGCCATCATGCCGATGATCGCGCCGGCGGCCAGGCCGGCTCCCATTCCGCGCCAGAATGCGGTCTCACACATTTCGATCACTCCTTTGCTCGCAGGCATAGTTTATCCGCCCGGCAAAGCGCGATACGCGGCAATTTCTGCCGCGTTTTTTTGCGGCAAATGGCCCTTGCTGAATACCGCGTTTCGGCCTATAATGAAAGTGAAAAAATATCACGTGAAGGAGACCGACATGACCACCATCTATCTCATCCGCCATGCCGAGGCCGAGGGCAACCTCTACCGCCGCGCGCACGGCTGGTACAACAGCACCATCACCGACCGCGGCTACCGCCAGATCGCCGCGCTCGCAAAGCGCTTTGCCGGCACAAAATTCGACGCCGTTTACTCGAGCGACCGCTACCGCACGATGATCACGGCGCTTGCCATCTATAAAACGCACGGCCTGCCGCTGCGCACCGTGCGCGCCCTGCGCGAGATCGACGTGGGCTATTGGGAGGATACGCCCTGGGCCGAGCTTGAGCGCACCGATCCCGAGCAGCTGCGCCTGTTCAGCACAGATGCGGAAAAGTGGCACGTGGACGGCTGTGAGAGCTTTGCCGAGGTCCGCGCGCGTATGTGCAAAGCGCTCACGGAGATCGCCGAAGCGCACCCGGGCGGCACCGTCGCCGTCTTTTCGCACGGCATGGCCATGCGCATCGCGGTCGGCACGCTGCAGGGCATGACGCTCCATGAGATCGACCGGACCGGCCACGCGGAAAACACCGCCGTCGCCAGGCTCGAATTCGAGGACGGCAGATTCAGGGTCGTCTACCGCGACGATGCCTCCCACCTCGGCGACGCGATCGCGACCGTGCGCAAGCAGGCATGGGTCAACGACCCGAACGGCTTCGAGGGCGGCATCTACTACCGCGCGTCAGGCGCGGAGGGCCGCTTCGACGTGATGCACGGCGAGGAGGTCGTCGGCGCGGTGAGCGTCGATCGCTGCTGCGGCGGCGTGGGCACGATCGGCGAGTTCTGGCTTGAGAACTACGCGCAGAAAAAGGGTCTCGGCGAAAAGCTCGTCGGCCAGGCGCTGTCCTACGCGCGCACGCACGGCTGCTCCACGCTCTCGACCGGACGCATCCCGAAAAGCAACACGGCCGGCCTGCACTGCGCGGAAAAGTGGGGCTTTGCCCCGGTCGGCGAGGACGCGGAAAGCGTCACATTCGAGAAGAAATTTGTATACGATGAGGAATCCTGCTGGCAGAAATTGCAGGATGTTATCAGAAAATGAAGAAAAAGAAGATAGAAAAGGCCTTCCTGCCCGTCTCGAAGGATGAGATGCTCGAGCGCGGCTGGTACTATTACGACTTTCTTGTCGTCACGGCGGACGCCTATATCGACCACCCCAGCTTCGGCACGACGATCATCGCGCGCGTGCTCGAGCACGAGGGCTACCGCGTGGCGGTGCTCGCCCAGCCCGACTGGCACAGTGCGGACGCCTTCCGCGCGATGGGCCGACCGCGCTATGGCGTGATGATCGGCGGCGGCAACATCGATTCGATGGTCGCGCACTACACGGCGGCGAAAAAGCGCCGCACGACCGATCTCTACTCCCCCGGCGGCAAAATGGGCCTGCGGCCCGACCGTCCGACCATCGTTTACGCCAACCGCTGCCGCGAGGCCTGGGGCGACATCCCCATCATCGTCGGCGGACTGGAGGCGAGCCTGCGCCGCTTCGCCCACTACGACTACTGGGACGATAAGGTGCGCCGCGCGCTCATTTTCGACGCGCAGGCCGACCTGCTCATCTACGGCATGGGCGAATATGCCACGCGCGAGATCGCGCGCCGGCTCGCAAAGGGTGAAAAGGCGGAAACCTTGACAGATATCCGCGGCACTGCATTTGTGACGCGCACGCCCGAGGTCTGCGCCTATGCGCACGTGGAGTGCCCGTCCTTTGAGGAGACCGCCTCGGACAAGCGCGCCTACGCCCTTGCGACGAAGCTTGAATACGAGGAGCACGATCCCATCCGCGGCAAGGCGCTCTGGCAGGCGCACGGGCGCGACACGCTGGTGGTCAATCCGCCCGCCATGCCGCTTTCGCGTGAGGAGCTCGACGAGGTCGCGGAGCTGCCCTACATGCGCGAGGTGCACCCGATGTACGACGCCCTCGGCGGCGTCGCCGCCATCGAGGAGGTGCGCTTTTCCGTGGCGCACAACCGCGGGTGCTTCGGCGGGTGCAACTTCTGCTCGCTGGCGTTCCATCAGGGGCGCATGATCACCTCGCGCTCGATCGAATCCTGCGTGCGCGAGGTCGAGGGCTTCACCCGCGACCCGAAGTTCAAGGGCTATGTCCACGACGTCGGCGGCCCGAGCGCAAACTTCCGCCACCCCTCGTGTCAGGATCAGCTCAGGCGCGGCATGTGCCGCAATAAGAACTGCCTTGCCCCCTACCCCTGCAAAAATCTCGACCCCGACCATTCGGAGTATGTCGAGCTGCTGCGCAGGCTGCGCGCGATCCCCGGCGTGAAGAAGGTCTTTGTCCGCTCGGGCATCCGCTATGACTATCTGCTCGAGGACAAGGGCAGTCCCTTCCTCTCCGAGCTCGTCAAGTACCACATCTCCGGGCAGCTCAAGGTCGCGCCCGAGCATTGTGTGGCGGGCGTGCTGGACTACATGGGCAAGCCCCACTTCGACGTTTTTGAAAAATTCTGGGACAAGTACCGCGCCGTGAACGAAAAGAACCAGCGCGAGCAGTATCTTGTGCCCTACCTCATGTCCTCGCATCCCGGCTGCACGCTCGAGGACGCGGTGCAGCTGGCGGAGTTTCTGCACTCCACGGGCCATAAGCCCGAGCAGGTGCAGGACTTTTACCCCACGCCCGGCACGCTCTCGACCTGCATGTACTATACCGGCATCGACCCGCGCGACATGACCCCCGTCTTTGCCGAAACGACGCCGCACGGCAAGGAATTGCAGCGCGCGCTTCTGCAGTGGTTCCGCCCTGACAAGAGAAAGCTCGTCATTGAGGCGCTCCAGAAGGCCGGGCGCGAGGACCTCATCGGTTACGGCCCCAAGTGCCTTGTCCGCCCCTATGGCGACGACCACACGCCCCAGCGCGGCGGAAGCGGCAGAAAGCCCGCCGCGCCGGACCGGCAGAGAAGCGGCGGGCATCCCCAAAAGGGCGGCAGGCCGGACGAGCGTCCCGCCGCGCAGAGCGCAAAGTCCGCCGAGAAGCCGAAAAGCTTCAAGCGCAAGGCTGGCTGGGCCAAGCCCAAGGCAGCGGCAAAAAGCAAAAAGCGATAGGAGTGATGCAAAATGATCGAGATCAGGAAAATCGACGAAGCCCATCAGAAGATATTAACCTCCCCAACGAGCCGTTCCCGCTTTTCGGCCGCATGCTGCCCGCCTACCGTGACGGGCAGTGGAGCTATACGGTCGAGCGCTGGGGCGCAAACGCTGTAAAGGAAATATGCTTTCCGGATGAAAGCTGCGATTTTGCCGCGATGAGCGAGGAACGGAGCGTCTTTCTCGGCGCTTACGACGGGGAAACATGCGTCGGCCTTGCCATTTTGCAGCCGGGCTTTTTCAAGTACATGTACCTCTACGACCTCAAGGTCAGCGGCGCGTACCGCGGACAGGGCGTCGGGCAAAGGCTCATTGAGCGCGCGAAGGAGATCGCCGCGCAGCAGAACTACCGCGGCCTGTACACACAGGGGCAGGACAACAACCCCGGCGCGTGCCTTTTTTACCTGAAAAGCGGCTTTCGCATCGGCGGGCTGGATACCGACCTTTACCGCCACACCGCGCAGGAGGGCAAGGCCGATATTATTTTCTATATCGACTGCTGAGCAGCAAAACCCCGGCAGGGTTTTTCCCTGCCGGGGTCCTTTTTATTCCTGCGGCGTTTCCCGCTGCTCGTCGAACATGGCCTTGACGGACGGGGCGTTTTTCGTCAGCTTTTTGATGCTCAGGTCCTCGGCCTTGTTGTTGGCAAGGCGGAGATTATTTTCCGACGAGAGCAGCGCGTCCTTGATCTTCTGCAGGTGCGTGATGGTCTTGTCGATCTCGTCGATCGCCGTCTGGAAGCGCTCGCTCGCGATGCGGTAGTTGCGCGCAAAGCCCTCCTTGAAGGCGTTCATGTTCTCCTCAAAGTGCAGAATGTCGAGCTGCTGATTGCGCACGATCTCGAGCTCGCGGCGGTATTTGAGCGAATTGAGCGCGGCGTTGCGCAAAAGCGTGATAATGGGGATAAAGAACTGCGGACGCACGACGTACATCTTTTCGTACCGGTAGGACACGTCCACGATGCCGTTGTTATATAGCTCGTTGTCGATCTCCAGCAGCGACACGAGGACCGCGTACTCGCAGTGCTTTTCGCGCCGGTCCTTGTCGAGCTCCTTGAAAAAATCCTCATTTTTGTGCTTTGTCGCGGTCTGGTCGGCCTCGTTTTTCATTTCGAACATGATGGAGATGAACTCCGTGCCGTTCTCGTCCGCTTCGCGGAAGATGAAGTCGCCCTTGCTGCCGGTGCGCGCGTCGTTGTCCTTTTCGAAGTACGCCGTCGGGAACGCCGTCATGCGGATGGTGTTGAACTGCGTCAGGCAGTGCTGCTCGAGACTCTCGCCGATCATCTTGGTAGACTGGCGGGCCTTGAAGTCCTTGTAGTACTCGATCTGCTCGTCCTTGCTTTTGAGCTTTTCCTCGTACTGCTCCTGCAGGGCCTTCTGCTTGAGCTGGCTCTCGCTGCGCTGGGCCGTCAGCTCGCTTTCAAGCGTCAGGATCTTCTTCTCTCCCTCGGCCAGCTCCTGCGTCTTTTTCTGCACAGCCTCGGCCACGGCGAGCTTTTTCTCCGTCTCACTGCCCTTGAGCTGCTCCTTGAGCCGTTCGATCTCGCGCGTGCGCTCGGCGAGCGCCGCGTCCCTTTCGCCGATCGTTTTGTCGTATGCGCGCTCCTGCTGCAGCTTTGCAAGCTTGAGCGCTTCGTCCTGCCGCGCGAGCAGCGCGCTTTCGCGGCGCGCGAGTTCCTTTTCAAATTCGCTGTCGCGCACCTGCTGCGCAATCTGCGCGTAGCCCGATTCATCGACCTGAAATACCTCCCCGCAGTTGGGGCAGCGGATCTCCTGCATGCGCTCCACCCTCTCCTTCTATTTTTTAAGTAAATTGTACCAGACCGCGGCGGAATGCGCAACCGCGATTCCGCTTGACATTTTTCGCGTCTCGGGTATGATGGAGCCATCTTATCCCCTGAAGGAGACATCCCATGAAACTGACACTATCGCGAAAGCTGCTGCTCGCGGCGCTGCTTCTGGCGCTCGCGCTCACATCCTTTTTCCCCCTCGCGCGGAAGATGACCGCGCCCGAGACCTATCAATCCGCCATCGAATCGCTGCAGGAGAAGCAGGAGACCGTGCTCGAGCTCACGGCGGCGTCCACCGCCGCCTCCGCCGCCATCACGCTCCTGCCCGGCGACACCGCGACCCCCATCGCCGACAAGCTCGCGGACCTGAGCGGATACTTTCTCATCGTGCTGTGCGCGATCTTCCTTGAAAAATACCTGCTGACCATCACGGCGGGCGCGGCGTTCCGCGTGCTCATTCCCCTCGCGCTCGCACTGCTCGCGCTCAGCCTTTTCACCTGCCGCGACATGCTGCGCGCGCTGTCGAAAAAGCTGCTGCTCTTTTCCCTTGCCATCGTGCTCGTCATCCCGACGAGCGTCTGGGTGTCCGACAGCATCGAATCGACCTACCGCGCGTCCATCAACGCGTCCATCGAATCCGCCAGGCAGGCGACCGATACCATCAACGGCCAAGCCGGCGAGAGCACGGATGAGGACGCGAAAGCCGGCCTTTCCGGCTTTTTCTCCAAGGTGACGGAGGGCGTGAGCTCGACCGTGAGCACCGCGGTCGAGCAGCTCAAGCACGTGCTCAACAGCTTTTTAGAGGCGCTCGCGGTGATGCTCGTCACGTCCTGCCTCATCCCGGTGCTGGTGCTCGTGTTTTTCGTCTGGTTCGTCAAGCTCCTGCTCGGCGCGCAGCTCCCCCCGCCGCGCCTGAGCGCGCCAAAAGCGGCGGACGCGCCGGACAATGACCAAAATCAATAAGCTGCACAAAATTTCCGGTGGGAAGGATCTCTTTCCCGCCGGTTTTTTGTGCATTTTCCTGTTGCCAAATCTGCTTTTTCTTCTTATAATTACCGCCGTTAATTATCTAAGGCAATTATAAAGAAGAATACCCCATGACCATTAAAATGATCAAGGCGCTGCTCGACGCCTGCTACCGGGCCAAGCGCGCCCGCGAGCTGCTCCCGGCGCTGCCGAAGGGCGTCACACCCGCCTGCATCCAGTATCTCGACGCGCTCTATGCCGTCATGTCGGAAAGGAGGATCACGCTCGATGACCGGCAGCAGTGATTTCACGCAGGGCAGCATTTTGAAAAAGCTGTCGCTTTTCATGCTCCCCGTGCTCGGCGCGGTCCTCGGCGGCGCGGCACAGGCGTAAGCAGATAAAAAAGCCCTTCTGCTATGCAGAAGGGTTTTCCCTTTACAGTCTTACGATATGGCACTTAGGCAGGTCCAGCGCCTCGTGCGCGGCGAGGAGGACGATCTTTTTCTCTGCCGCGCGCAGGATGCAGCGAAGGGCCGCATCGCGGTTCCCCTCGTCAAGGCCCGTGAACGGCTCGTCGAGCGCGAGCGCATCGCAGGGCGCGAGCAGCGCGCGGGCAAGCGCGAGCCGCCGCTTCATGCCGCCGGAATAGCCGCGCACCCTTTTCTCTCCCACGCCGTCAAGGCCCAGCTGCGAAAGCAGCGCCGACGCGCGCGCATCATCATAGTCCGCGCCGAGCGCGAAGCGGAGGTTGCCCGCGGCGTCCAGCTGAGGCAGCAGCCGGTCCTCCTGAAAGACCGCCGCCCAGCGGAGGTTCTGCGGCGAGACCGTGCCGCCGTCCGCCCGCTCCAGGCCCAGCAGAATGCGCAGGAGCGTCGTTTTGCCGATGCCCGAATCGCCCACGACGCGCGTGAGCCCCACGGGCGCGGTGAAGGTCAGGCCGCGAAGCACCGCCCTGCCGTCATAGGATTTTTGAAGGTCCGTCACGCAAAGCTCCATCACGCGCCCACCCTTTCTGTGATCTTGTCCACCGCGCGGAGGAAAAGCCATTCAAAGCCCGCCGACAGCAGCACGATGACCGCCGTCCACGCGAAGAGGTCCGGCGTTTCGAAGTAGACCTTCGCGGTATAGAGCCGCTCGCCGATCGTGCCGCCGCTCAGGCCGATGACCTCCGCCGCCGTGCCCGCCTTCCAGCAAAGGCCCAGCGCCACGCTGACCGCCGCGCGGAAGTATGGCAGCACCTGCGGAAGATAGATCCCCCGCAGCGTGCGCGAAAACGGCACGCGAAAGACCCGCGCCATCTCCAGAAGCGAAGCGTCCGTGCAGCGCACGCCCTCCAAGACGTTCAGATACACCGGCGGGAACACCATCAGCGCGGAGATGAAAAAGGCAAGGCCCCGGCTGTCGAGCCAGACGAGCGCGAGGATGATGAACGACGCGACCGGCACGGCCTTGATGACCGCAACGAGCGGCGCGAGCAGCTCCTCCACGCGCGAAAACCGCGCCGCGAGCGCCGCGAGCACGACCGCGAGCACGCACGAGAGCAGAAAGCCCCCGAAGATGCGCGCCGACGAGACAAGCACCGCCTGCCAGAACGCCGCCGTCCCCGCGAGCACGAAAAGCCGCTCCAGCGCCGAAAGAGGGGACGCGAGCAGCAGCGCGCCGTGCGGATAGAGCGCGCGCAGGAGCATGGAAAGCCCCTGCCAGACGAGCAGCCAGAAGATGATCGCCCAGGGCTTCAATTTCTGCCGCGTTCGCTTCACGCATCTCCCCTCCTTTTCAAAAAATCAGCGGCGGACACAGCGTCCGCCGCTGAAAGATCATGCGAAATAGAAGCTGTTGTCCGGCATCTCACCGCCGACAGCGGCGGCGTCTGCATTGTAGAGCACCTCTAAATAACCGGGCAGCGCTTCAAGAAGGTCCGCCCCCGTCAGGCAGACGATGTTGCAGTAGGGCAGCGCCTTTTCCGCAACGGCCGCGTCCACGATGCCGTACTCGCCGATGAGCGCGGCGGCGTCCGCGGTGTTGGCGTTGACCCAGTCAACGCTCGCGGCGTATTCCTTGAGGAATTCGTTCACGGCCGCGGGATTCTCCTCCACGACCTCGCGGCGGGCGACGATGACGCCTGTGATAAGGCCCGAGCCGTTATCCAGCGCGTCCCACTCGGCATTGAGGTCGAGCGCCATGCGCAGGCCCTCGATCTTGCTCTGCGCCACGGTGACGAAGGGCTGCGGCAGCAGCGCGATCGCGGCCTGACCGGAAGCCATCGCCGCGACGCACTCGCTGTGCTCGCTCTTCCAGTCGATCGTCACGTCGTTATCGGGGTCGATGCCATTCTGCGCAAGAAGATAGCGCAGGACGTATTCGGGCGTGGAGCCCTTGCCCGCGGCCACGATGGTCTGGCCCTTTAAGTCCGCGATGGACTGCACGCTCTCGCCGTTTTCCACGATGTAGAGCACGCCGAGCGTGTTGACGGCCAGCACCTCGAGCGCGCCCTCGGTCTTGTTGTAGAGCACGGCGGCGAGGTTCGCGGGCACGCAGGCCATGTCGAGCTCGCCCTTGATGAGCGCGGGCGTCACCTCGTCGGCAGAGCCGGCGAGGGTGAAGGTGTAGTCGTTGCCGCTCGTCTCGCCGTTTTCGCCCTCCTGCATGAGCTTGACAAGGCCCATGGCCGTGGGGCCCTTGAGCGCGGCGATGGAGAAGCTTGCGGGGGTGAATTCAGTCTCATCGGTCTGCTGGCCGTCCTGCGCGTCGTCATTCTTCTGCCCGCAGGCCGTAAGGGAAAAGACGAGTGCGAGCGCAAGGCACAGGCTTAAAATGCTTTTGAGGTTCTTTTTCATTTGGTTTCTTCCTTTCCAATGCTTCCTTCGGGGGCGTAGACGGTCTTCGCCGTGATGCCGTCGAGCCGGCCGAGCTTGCCCGAGAGCGCCGAGATCACATCGCCCGGCGCGTCGAGCGCTACGCTGATGATGTTCACGCCCCTTTCGCGGTACGGCACGCCCATGCGTCCGATGATATACGGCCCGTACTGGTGCAGAAGCTCGTTGAGCGTCTGCACGGAGCTCCCCTCGCGGACGATGACCGCCAGCACGGCAACGCGCGTTTCCATATGCGTCCCCTCCTGAAAAATAGATCATCCCTTCCGCCGTCTTGGCAGAAGGGATTGACACAGCAATAAAGGCCGCGGCTTTCGCCGCGCCGCGTTCCCCTCTTCTTCAGGCTTGGAGCGTATCCTTGCCGCCAGAACGGTAGAATGAATTGTACTGTCCGCCGGTCAGAGCGCATCTTTCCGGGAACAGCGTGATGATACCATGTTTTTTTCCTTTCGTCAAACGGAAGTTTCCCCATTTCCGCCGCCGTATGCCCGGAAACGGGCCATTGGGCAATTTCCCGTGGACTTTTTCCCCGTTCTGGGGTAACATCATGGGGAACGATTCAAGGAAAACGGGGCCTGTCATGGACAAATACAGCATTTTAAAGCAATACTACGGCCACAGCGCCTTCCGCCCCGGGCAGGAGACGCTCATCGACGCGATCCTCTCCGGGCGCGACGCGCTGTGCGTCATGCCGACGGGCGGGGGCAAGTCGCTCTGCTACCAGATCCCGGCGCTGCTCCTGCCGGGGATCACGCTCGTCGTTTCGCCGCTCATCTCGCTGATGAAGGATCAGGTCGCGGCGCTCAAAAGCGCGGGCGTGGCCGCGGCGTACATCAACAGCTCGCTGACGGGCGAACAGATCCGCACCGTTTATGCCCGCACGCGCAGGGGCGCCTACAAGCTCATCTACGTCGCGCCCGAGCGGCTGGAGACGGAAAGCTTTCTCTCGCTCATGCAGGAGATGAGCGTGTCGTTTCTCGCCGTGGACGAGGCGCACTGCATTTCGCAGTGGGGCCAGGACTTCCGCCCGAGCTACCTCGGCATTGTGGATTTCATCAATGCCCTGCCGCGCCGCCCCATCGTCGCGGCCTACACCGCAACGGCCACGGCGCAGGTGCAGAAGGACATTGCGCGGCTGCTGGCGCTGCAAAGTCCCTACCGCATCGTGACGGGCTTTGACCGGCCGAATCTCTACTTCGACGTGCGACGCCCGAGGAGCAAGTTTTCCGCCCTCGCCGCGCTCATCGACGAGCGGCGGGACCAGAGCGGCATCGTCTACTGCGCGACGCGCGCTGCCGTCGAGCGCGTGTGCGAGAGCCTTTGTGACCGCGGCGTCGCCGCCACGCGCTACCACGCGGGCCTAACCGACGAGGAGCGGCAGCAGAATCAGGACGATTTCCAGTTCGACCGCAGGACCGTCATGGTGGCGACGAACGCTTTCGGCATGGGCATCGACAAGTCGAACGTCAGCTTTGTCATCCATTACAATATGCCCAAAAGCCTTGAAGCCTACTATCAGGAGGCGGGCCGCGCCGGGCGCGACGGCGGAAACGCCGACTGCATCCTGCTCTTCGCCCCCGCCGATGTGGAGACCGCGCGCTTTCTCATCGAAAACGGCGGCTCGGACCAGCTCACGGAGGAGGACGCCGCGCGCGTGCGCAGGCAGGACTACAAGCGCTTACAGGCCATGACGGACTACTGCAAAAGCGTTGACTGCCTGCGCGGCAGGCTCCTTGACTACTTCGGCCAGCCGCACCAAAGCGTGTGCGGCAACTGCTCGAACTGCAGGGCAAGCTATGAGACCGAGGACATCACGATTCCCGCGCAGATGATCTTATCCTGTGTCATGCGCATCCGCGAGCGGCTGGGGTACTACGTCGGCAAAACGCTCGTCATCCAGGTGCTGCGCGGCAGCCGCGAGCAAAGGCTCCTCTCGCTCGGCCTTGCCGCCGTATCGACCTATGGGCTGATGGACAAGACCTCGCCGAGCGTCATCGAGCGCTACATCGAATACCTCGAAGCCGCCGGGTACCTCGAGACCGAGCAGCAGCATTCGACGCTCCGGCCCACGAAAAAAGCGTCCGCCGTGCTCTTTGACGGCGAATGCGTACTGATGCAAAAGCGCGTAGAGCCAAAGACGGAGAAAAAGCGCCTGCGCGGCGCGTATGGGGACGGGTTCGAGGAGAACGGCCTTTTTGCGGCCCTGCGCGCCCTGCGCGCGGACCTCGCCCGGCGCGAGAGCGTGCCGGCCTACGTCATCTTTTCCAACGCAACGCTTGCCGACATGGCGGAAAGGGCCCCGCGCTCTTTCAGCGAGCTGCTCGAGGTTTCGGGCATAGGCGAGCGAAAGGCCTCGCGCTATGGCGAGGCCTTCCTGAAGGCGATCGAAGATTATATGAATGAACACGCCTGAGCTTTTTTAAGGCACTCAGTTTCTTTCCGGCAGGGCCGCCATATCCTTTTTGATGCACACGGCTGCGTAGAGCATGACGGCAGTCTCCGTGATGGGCATGGCAAACCAGATCGAATCCGGCCCCGCGATGAGCGGCAGAGCATGCTCAGCGCCGTCCAGAATACGCCGAAGAAGGCTGTCGTCCACAGGGCAAGGCGCACAGCGTTTCGCGGATGCGCGCGGCCTTGCCCGCGCCGAAGTTCGTCGAAATGATGGGCTGCGCCGCCTGCCCGACGCTATAGGCGCAGCCTGCGTACGGTCCGCGGCACGCGGACAAGACGCAGTGTGTTTCTTTTACGGGCAAAATGCGTCAGCATCACGAGGAACGAGATGAGCGAGCCGAGCGCGGTCGCAAGACCCGCGCCAAACACGCCCATATCGCAGGGAAAGACAAAGAACCAGTCGCCGAACACATTGAAAATACCGCCCGAGAGCACGCCGACCGTCGCAAGGCCGGGATCGCCGTCGTTGCGCAAAAATGCCGCGAGCATCTGGTTGAAAAGAAACAGTGGGAACACGGCCCTGACCGGGAGCATGTAGCGCTGCGCGAGGGCAAGGAGCGTCTCGTCCGCGCCGAAAAATACCAGCAGCGGCCGTTCGAAAAGGAGCAGTCCGCCCCACGCGAGCGCCGCAAGGAGCACCGAGCCGATGACCGCGGCGGTGAAATATTCATTCCCGCTGTCCCCGTCCCGCTCGCCGCTGCCGCGCTTCGTGCTGAAAATGACGCTGCCGCCGATGCCCATGAGAAGGCCCAGGCTGTAAATAATGTTCCACACCGGCGCGACCACGGCCAGCGCCGCCGTGCCGTCGGGGCCCTGATACTGCCCCACCATCGCCATATCGGCGATGCCGTAGATGCTGGAGATCAGCGCGCCCTCCGAGCGAGCAGAAGGGACGGTAACACAAGAAAAAACGAATGTCAAGCCCCGCCTGACATTCGTTTTTCGCTCATTTTACTGATAATCGCTCACAAGGAACAGCGGCTTGATGACCACGACCTCGTCGTGCTCCTCCTGATCGACCTGCACATCGGCCGTGAGGGCCTTGAGGTCCGCCTTGAGCACGTCGAGCGCTTCCTCCGCGCTCTGGGCGCGGCCCTCGCGCAGGATGCGGACCATGCGCCTTGCGACGATGGGGTGCGCGTAGCGCGCCGGCAGGGGGAACTTCTCAGGCAGGACGTTTTCCATCGCCTCGAGCGCCTGCTCCCAGGCGCGGTTAACGGCATGGCGGTTGTTCTTCGCCGTGGGCAGCACGTGCGCGCCCGAGAAGAAGAACACCGCGGCGAAGCCGAAGAGGGCGAAGTAAACGCCGAAATCGCCGCCTCTGCGCCAGGAGATAATGCCGTACACCAGCGTTGCCGCGCCCGCCAGCACGATGGCCAGCGCGACCCAGCGGTAGGCGGGGTTCGTGTGCTCGTTGATGCGCTTGGCCTTGGCCGCGGAGGCGAGCTTTTTGGTCATCTCGGGGTAACCGCTGAGAAACTGCTCCGCCTTTTCAAGCGTTTCGCGGGCGGACTGCGCCTGCGGCGTCAGCTCGTCAAGATAGCGCGCGGCCTCCTGCTCCGCCTTCTCCTGCATGCGCTTTTCCCCGCCCGCGCTCAGGCGCGGGATCTCGGGATGCACCTTTTCAAGGTAGTCGAGCAGCGCGTCAACGTCCTCCTCGTGCTTGAAGGTGCACTGCTTCTCCTTCCCGCCGTCATACTGCACAACAAGGTAGGGGATCGAGCCGAACGCGCCCTTGCCCGAAAAGCCGCCCTGGCTCATCGCCACGCGCTTGAACACGCGGCGCACCGAGGACAGCGCGACATAGAAGCGCCGGTCGATAAAATAGCTGTTTAAATACAGCGCCTCTTTTCCAACGCCGCAGGGGCCGAAGCGCTTGCAGGACTTTTTGTCCGCTGCGAGGGTCTCTTTTTCAATGGCGGTCTCGCCAAGGCGCACAGGTGCAAACATGATAACGGTACCTCCCAAATTCAAAAAAGCGGTGGGAGAGCACTCTCCCACCGCTCTGCGGATGGTTTACTTGTGCAGCGTCTCGTAGTGAGGCTCAGTGTGGCGCTTCTTGATGGTATACAGGAAGATACCGAGGAAGAGGGCCGCAACAATGACACCGACGGGATAGGCGACAGCCGTGTTGTAAACGGTGACGCCGTCGGCAGTCTTGGTGTTGAGGAACTGGCCGAGGCACTCGTTGCCGAGCAGGAAGTAGGTCACGGACACGGCGCTCATGAAGGTCGCGGGAACGGCGGTGATCCAGTAGTTCTTCTTATCATAGAAGAGGTACATGGAAGCGGCCCACAGAACGATCATGGCGAGGGTCTGGTTGGTCCAGCTGAAGTAACGCCAGATGACGGTGTAGTCGATCTTGCCGAGGGCGTTGCCGATGCCGAGGATCGCGCCGACACCGAGGACGGGGACGCAGAGCATCAGGCGGTTCTGCCACTTCTTCTGATCGACCTTGAACCAGTCAGCCAGAACGAGACGGGCGGAACGGAACGCGGTATCGCCGGAGGTGATGGGGCAGGCGATAACGCCGAGCATGGCAAGCGCGATGCCCACGCCGCCCATGGTCTTGGCGCAGACGTCGTAAATGGCGGCGGACTGGCCGTTGGCAAGCGCCGCGGCAAGGCCGGTGTTCAGGCCGCCGGTGACTTCATACAGAGAGCAGCCGGCAGCAGCCCAGATCAGGGCGATGATGCCTTCGGAGACCATCGCGCCGTAGAAGACGAAGTGGCCCTGCTTCTCGCTCTTCATGCAGCGGGCCATCAGGGGGCTCTGCGTGGCGTGGAAACCGGAAATGGCGCCGCACGCAACGGTGATGAACATGAAGCTCCAGATCGGGGTGCCCGAGGGATGCATGGAGCCGAAGTTGTTCCAGATCTCGGGGATGGTGTACTCAGGCTTGGTGAAGATGCCGATCGCAACGCCGATGGCCATGATGATCAGGCAGATACCGAACAGGGGGTAGATCTTGCCGATGATCTTATCGATGGAAATGAAGGTCGCGATGAAGTAGTAGACAAGAACGATGATGAGCCAGAACAGGGTCGTGCTGACGATGCCCTCGTGGCCGCCGTTCTTGAACAGGGTGACGATCAGGCCGGCGGGGCCGACGGCGAACACGGTGCCGACCATGACGAGCAGCACCACGCTGAACACGCGCATGACGTTCTTCATCGCGCCGCCGAGGTAGATACCGGCGATCTCGGAGATGGACGCGCCTTCGTTACGCTCGCTCATCATACCGGAGAAATAGTCGTGCACGGCACCGGCAAAGATGGTACCGAAGGTGATCCACAGGAACACGATGGGGCCCCAGAGAGCGCCCTGCAGTGCACCAAAGATCGGGCCAAGGCCTGCGATGTTAAGAAGCTGGATCATAAACAGCTTCCACTGCGGCAGAACCACATAGTCCACGCCGTCGTTGATCTTAACGGCCGGCGTTTCACGGTCATCGGGGCCGAAGGTATTCTCAACGACCTTGCCGTAAACGAGGTAGCCGCCGATCAGCAACGCGAGGCAGATCAAGAAGCTTAACATGTTTTCTTCTCCTCCTATTTTTTGACAATGGTTTGACAGTGAAGCTGCCATACACCTCACTGCCGCCAATATCTTATTTTTTTGGCGAAAAAAGTCAATCGGCAGAATGAACAAATTTTGAACGAGTTTTGTTTCATTTCTGCCGATTAATTATTCATTTTTGCTTTTTGATGACGGTTTCAATGGCCTCCAGCAGCTCGTCGTAGGTCTCAAACGCGGGCAAATGCGGATAGTCCTTTTTGATCTTTTCCGTCGTGCGGAAGAGGAAGCCCGCCTTCGACGCCTGGATCATTTCAAGATCGTTGTAGCTGTCGCCGCTGGCGATGGTCTCAAAGCCGATGGATTGAAGGCCGCGCACGGTCGTAAGCTTGGAATGCTCGCAGCGCATCCTGATGCCGCAGAGGAAGCCGTCTTCGTCGATCTCGAGAGAGTTGCAGAAAATGGTCGGCCAGCCGAGTTTTTTCATCAGGGGCTGCGCAAACTCCTCAAACGTGTCGCTCAGGATGATCGCCTGCGTCTCGGAGCGGAGCTTGTCGAGGAATTCCTTCGCCCCCGGCAGCGGGTCGATGCGCGCGATCGTTTCCTGAATTTCCTTGAGTCCCAGGCCGTGCTCGCGCAGCACGTCCATGCGCCATTTCATCAGCTTGTCGTAGTCCGGCTCGTCGCGCGTGGTGCGCGTCAGCTCGGGGATGCCGCTCTCGCGGGCAAATTCGATCCAGATCTCGGGGACGAGCACGCCCTCCATATCAAGGCAGGTAATATACATGATTATACTCCTTTATCAATTCTCCCGCGCGGCCTTGCCAAGCACGTATTTGAGCATTTCGTCCTGATCGATCACGTCGCGGTGGCGCACCTCGCGCTCGCGAAGCGAGGCAAGGTTTTTCGGCACGGGCACGCCCGTGACCTCGTGGAGCTGCTCCATCACGTCGAACTCGTCGCCCCCGGCCTGCTCGCCGATGCCCTCGAGCACGGCGGCGGGGAACTTATAGGGCGAGGCCGTGGAGAGCACGACCACTGCGTTGTGGTCCGGGTTCTCCTTCTTATACTGCTGGGCAACATTCCATGCGACCGCCGTGTGCGTGTCGCAGAGGTAGTGCTCCTTCGCCCACACGCCGCCGATGGCGGCCTTCGCGCCCGCGTCGTCGCAGCAGCCGGCCCAGAAGAGCTCGTGCAGCTTATCAAGCATCCCGGCGGGGACCTCGTAGGCGCCCTGCTCATTAAGCTGCTTCATAAGCCCCGCGACGAGCCGGTCGTCGCCGGAGAGGAGATAGAGCAGGCGCTCCAAATTGCTGGAAACGAGGATGTCCATCGAGGGCGAAACGGTTTTGTAGAAGGGACGGCGGCGGTCGTAGCGGCCCGTGCGCAGGAAATCGGTCAGCACGTTGTTGGCGTTGGACGCGCACACGAGCCTGCCGACGGGCAGGCCCATCTCCTTAGCGAAGTACCCCGCGAGGATATCGCCGAAGTTGCCGGTCGGCACGACGAAATCGACCTTGTCGCCCGCCTGGATGCGCCCGGCCTTCACAAGGTCTGCATACGCCCTATAATAGTAGACCACCTGCGGGGCAAGACGGCCGATGTTGATGGAGTTGGCGGAAGACAAGCTCACGCCCCTGCCTTCAAGCAGCCCCTCGCGGCTGACGGCGGAGAAGATCTTCTTCACGCCCGTCTGCGCATCGTCGAAGTTGCCGCGCACCGCGCACACGCAGACATTGTCGCCCGCCTGCGTGGCCATCTGCGCCTGCTGCACGGCGCTCACGCCGCCGTAGGGGTAGAATACGATGATCCGCGTGCCCGGCACGTTGCAGAAGCCCTCCATCGCCGCCTTGCCGGTGTCGCCGGAGGTGGCGGTGAGGATCATGATCTCGTCGGTGAAGCCGCACTTGTCCTTCGCCGCCGTCATCAGGCGCGGCAGCATCGAAAGCGCCACATCCTTAAAAGCGCTCGTCGGCCCGCGGAACAGCTCGAGAACATAGTCCCCGCCGACGGGGACGGTCGGCGTGAGATGATCGGTCTCGAATTTCCCGGCATAGCCTTCGCGGACGAGCTTCGTCATCTCCTGCTCGGAAAAGTCGGGCAGGAGCTTTGCAAGGATCTTCGCGGACATGGAAAAGGTGTCGAGGTCAAGCACCTCATGATAGTCAAAGCGCACCTCGTCGAACGACGGCATGGTGTAAAGGCCTCCGTCGGGCGCAAGACCGTTCAGCACGGCCTGCGCACTGCTGGCCCTGAGGTTATGATCGCGCGTGCTCTGGTACTGCATCGTTGATTCCTCCTGATATCCCACGGGAAAAGTTTTTTTGTTTTCCCTATTGTATTTTCACAAACGCTATGTTATATTGTTTCCATCAAAAAGTCAAGTGTTTTTGTGAGAAAGACATTTTTGTTGATTGTTACAATTTCGTCCGCACTTGACGGAGTACTTGAAGAAAAAGAAAGAAGGTCATTTCCCGTGAATATCGCACTGCTGGGTTTCGGCACGGTCGGTTCCCACTTCTATAAATTATGCGAAGGGCGGACCGACCTGCACGTTGCCGCCGTGCTCTCCCGCCGTCCGCGTCCCGAGCTCACCTGTACCGTCACCGCAGACTACGACGAGATCGTGCGCGACCCCTCCATTGATATCGTTGTCGAGGTCATGGGCGGCATCGAACCGGCGTACAGCGATCTCTGCGCGGCCATGCGCGCGGGCAAGCACGTCGTCACCGCAAACAAGCAGCTCATGTGCGCGCACTTCGACGAGCTGACGGGCCTTGCCAAAGAAAATGGCGTGGCGCTGCGCTGCACCGCCGCTGCCGGCGGCGGCATCCCCTGGCTCACGTCCCTTTCCCGCGCGGCGCAGCTCGACGGGATCGACGCGGTCGAGGGCATTCTGAACGGCACGACGAACTACATGCTCTCCGCCATGACGAACTCCGGCGCCGACTATGCCCCCGCGCTCAAAACCGCGCAGGAGCTCGGCTACGCCGAAGCCGACCCCACCGCCGACGTGGAGGGGCTGGACGCGCGGCGCAAGCTCGTGCTCTCCGCCGACCTTGCCTTCGGCGTGAATGTGAAAGAGGACGACATCCCCTGCGTGGGCATTTCGTCCATCACAGCGGCGGACATCGCAAAGGCGAAGGCCGAGGGCCTTACCTATAAGCTCATCGCCCGCGCGGAAAAGTCCGGCAGCGCCGTGGCCGCCTTCGTCTGCCCGACGCTCTTCCCCTCCTCCGCGCCCGAGGCGCACACCGACGGCACGGGCAACCTCGTCACGCTGTTCGCCTCCCGCTTCGGCAAGCAGAGCTTTTCCGGTGCGGGCGCGGGCGGCTATCCGACCGGCTCGAACGTGCTGCGCGACTGTCTCGACATTGCCGCCGGGTGCCGGAGCTTTTATGCCGACCGCTTCACCCCCTGCTCCGTGAATCTCTCCGGCGTGCAGGACAAGTGGCTCTTCCGCTGCATGGGCGAGTACTTCACCCGCGAATGCAGCGCCCGCGAGGCGTTCGACGCCTACGACTCTTACCGAAAGGATGACCCCCACGCGCTCATCGCGCGCTTCGCGGTCAATAAGGATTAACTTCCATGCTCAAAGTTTTGAAATTCGGCGGCTCCTCGCTCGCCGACGCGCACCAGTTCGCCAAGGTCAAGTCCATCGTGGAAGCAGATCCCGCCCGCCGCGTGGTCATCGTCTCCGCGCCGGGCAAGCGCTTTTCCGGCGACCACAAGATCACCGATCTTCTCTATCTCTGCGCCGCGCACATCAAGTACGGCGTGACCTGCGAGGACATTTTCGGCATGATCCGCGACCGCTACAACGAGATCATCGCCGAGTGCGGCCTTTCGATCAGCCTTGACGAGGAGTTCGACGCGCTGTGGGCCAGGATGCAGAGCGGCATCAGCCAGGACGAGCTCGCCTCGCGCGGCGAATACTTCTCGGCAAAGCTGATGGCCGGGTACCTTGGTTACGACTTCCTCGACGCGGCGCTGTGGATCAAGTTCAAATTTGACGGCACGGTCGATCAGGACGCGTCCTACGAGGCGCTGCGCTCCGCCGCCGAGGGCCGCAGGGTCGTCATCCCCGGCTTTTACGGCGTAATGCCCGACGGGCACATCAAGACCTTCTCCCGCGGCGGCAGCGACATCACCGGCGCGCTCGCGGCGGCAGCGCTCGGCGCGGACGTATACGAGAACTGGACGGACGTTTCCGGCATCCTGATGGCCGACCCGCGCATCGTCAGCGATCCCCAGCCCATCCGCCGCGTGACCTACAGCGAGCTGCGCGAGCTGAGCTACATCGGCGCGCAGGTCCTGCACGAGGGCACGATCTTCCCCGTGCGCGAGAAGAACATTCCTCTCAACATCCGCAACACCAACGCGCCCGGCCATCCGGGCACGATGATCCTGGAGTCCATTGAGGATGAGATGGAGGAGGGCGGCTTCATTACGGGCATCGCCGGCAAGAAGGGCTTTTCGATCATCACGATCGCGAAAACCGGCATGTCGAGCGCGCCGGGCTCGCTCCTGAAAATTCTCAACGTGCTGGCAAAGCACGAGGTCAATGTGGAATACCTGCCGTCGGGCATCGACAATGTGTCGCTCGTCGTTTCGTCGGACAAGGTGTCCCGCTCGCTCTATGAAATGCTGGGCGAGCTGCAAAAGGAGCTGCAGCCGAATAAGATAACCGTAACGGAGCACATCGCCATCGTCGCCGCCGTCGGCCGCAAGATGGCCTACCGGCCCGGCGTTTCCGGTAAGATCTTCGCCAAGCTCGGCGAAAACGGTGTCAACATCCGCATGATCACGCAGGGCCCGGAGGAGCTCAACATCATCGTGGGTGTGGAGGAAAAGGACTTTGAACAGGCCATCCGTGTCCTGTATAACAGTTTTGTAAAGGAGAATGTAGTGTAATGAAACAGGTCAATGTCGGTATTCTCGGCGCCACGGGCGCCGTCGGTCAGGAAATGATCAAAATTCTGGAAGAGCGCGATTTCCCCGTCGCGTCCCTCCGCCCCATCGCGAGCGCCAGAAGCGCGGGCAGCAAGATTATGTTCAAGGGGCAGGAATGCACCATCGTCGAAGCGTCTGACGACGCGTTCGAGGGGCTCGACATCGTCCTCGGCGCAGCCGAGAACGACATCGCCGAGCGCTTCGCGCCCGCGATCGTCAAGGCGGGCGCGGTGTTTGTCGATAACTCGAGCGCCTTCCGCCTTGACCCCAACGTGCCGCTCGTCATCCCCGAGATCAACCCCGAGGACGTGAAGTGGCACAAGGGCATCATCTCCAACCCCAACTGCACCACCATCGTCACGCTCGTGGCCATCAACGCCCTCGCCAAGGAGAGCCCCATCGAAACGATCATCGCCTCGTCCTATCAGGCCGTCAGCGGCGCGGGCAAGGGCGGCATCGACGAACTGAACAACGAAGTCAAGGCCCTTGCCGAAGGCAGGCATCTGGAGCCCAAGGTCTTCCAGTATCAGATCGCATACAACATCATCCCCCAGATCGGCGGCGAGGCCTTCGAGGGCTACACCAGCGAGGAGATGAAGATGCAGAACGAGGGCCGCAAGATCCTTCACCTGCCGGAGATGAAGGTCAGCTGCACCTGCGCGCGCGTGCCGGTCGTGCGCAGCCACAGCGTCTCCGTGGTGCTGCGCACAAAGGAGAAGATCAGCGTCGAGCGCGCGAAGGAACTCATCGCCAGCGCCCCCGGCTGCAAGCTCGTGGACGATCTCAAGAACAAGATCTACCCCATGCCGCTCGACACCTCCGATCAGGACATCGTCTATGTCGGCCGCATCCGTGAGGATCTGACCGACGAGCGCGGCCTGAACCTCTGGTGCTGCGGCGACCAGGTCCGCAAGGGCGCCGCCACCAACACCATCCAGATCGCGGAGCTGCTGCTCAAGTAAGGTCCGCACATACAGATCGTTTCCCCGCCCTCCGCCGTTTTCCGGCGAAGGGCGGGGATCTTTTTTGCCGTCAGGGAACACAGCCCATATTTCTCCCGTTTTTCGGCGTTTAGGCTCTCATAAAGCGCTTTCAAAGCGGCATAAGCTGGCTGTTAAGGGCGCAGCCGCCGCGCTCGTTGGCTATTTTGCCAATAGGCAGTCCGTATTTCTTGTCTGTTTCTCCTATTTTTGCCAGAAACGACAAGTTTTGTTTGACTTTGCCTGCCGCAGGGGCTATGCTGTAAGCAGAATTGGAAACGTTACCGGTAATGTTTCCGAAATCTGGACGTGATCAAGGGGGCGCGCCGGATATGACCATCAAGGATATCGCAAGGCTGTCGGGTGTGAGCGTGAGCACCGTTTCGCGCGTGCTCAACGACCGGCCCGACGTGAGCGAGGACAGCCGCCAGCGCGTGCGTGCGGTGATCGAAACGCACAAATATGTGCCCAACAACAGCGCGCGCGACCTTGTCAAGATCCGCTCCGACGCGATTGGCCTTGTGGTGCGCGGCGTGCAGAACCCCTTCTACACTGACATCATCCACGCCATCGAGCGCAGGCTCGACGATTCGGGCTACACAATGGTCATGCGCCAGATCGCCTCGTGCGACGACGAGCTCAAGTGCGGCGCGATGATGGAAAAGGAAAAGCGCCTGCAGGGCATCATCTTTCTCGGCGGGCGCAGCGACTACTCGCCCGAGGAGGTCGCGCTGCTGGGTGTGCCCTATGTCTGCTGCTCCTACACGAATTCCTACGGCACGCTCGACCCCGCGCAGTACTCCTCCGTCTCCATTGCCGACGAGCAGGAGGCCTACCGCGCCGTCAGCGAGCTTTACCGGAACGGCCACCGCCGCATCGCCGTGCTGACCGCCGATCCCGACGACAGCTCGATCTCCCAGCTCCGCTACCTCGGCTACCAGCGCGCGCTGCGTGACTTCTGCCTGACCGAGCGGCCGGAGGATCTGATCTGCGCCGAGGATTTCACCATCGCCAGGGCCTACGCCGCCATGCGCGAGCGCCTGCGCTCCCCCGCCGATTTCACCGCCGTTTTTGCCATCGCGGACGATATGGCCATCGGCGCGATGCGCGCCCTGCGCGAGAGCGGCCGCTCCATCCCCGAGGACTGCTCCGTCATCGCCATCGACGGCATCAGCGTCTCGGAATACATCCATCCCATGCTCACCACCCTCTGCCAGCCCATGACCGCCATGGGCGAAACGAGCGTCGAGCTCCTGCTCGACATGATCGAGGGGCGCGGCGGCAACCGCCACGTCACCCTGCCGACCACGCTGCGCGAGGGGCAGTCCGTGCGGCATATCCAAGCGTGATTTTCCCGCGGTATCGCGTGAAAATAAATTTGAAAAGGAGTATCGATGAAATGAAAAAGTATCTTGCACTGATCCTTGCTCTCGTGATGTCTCTTTCTCTCGTCGCCTGCGGTGATCAGAAGGATGACCAGAAGGCCAACGAGGAGGGCGACACCACCGCCGCCGGCAGCGTCTACTGGCTGAACTTCAAGCCCGAGGCCGACGCTACCCTCCAGAAGGTCGCCTCCATGTACACCGAAAAGACCGGCGTGCCCGTCACCGTGGTCACCGCCGCCTCCGGCACCTACAACGAGACCCTGACCGCCGAGATGGACAAGTCCACTCCGCCGACGCTGTTCGTCGTTGGCAACCAGGCCGCCATTGACACCTGGGGCGACTACTGCTATGACCTGACCGGCACCGACGTTGCCAATGAGCTCAACACCGACGCCTACAACCTCTATGACGCCGACGGCAAGCTCTGCTCCATCGGCTATTGCTACGAGTGCTACGGCATCATCGTCAACGAGGACCTGCTCGAAAAGGCCGGCTACACCCTCGCTGACATCACCAACTTCGATTCCCTCAAGGCCGTCGCCGAGGACATCCACGCCCGCGCGGGCGAGCTCGGCTTCGACGCCTTCACCTCCTCTTCCATGAGCGACGATTCCAGCTGGCGCTTCACCGGCCATCTCGCCAACCTCGAGTACTACTACGAGTCCGTTGACGATCCCGACGCCTGGAAGGAATGCCCCTCCTCCATCAAGGGCACCTACATGCAGAACTACAAGAACCTCTGGGATCTGTACATCAACAACAGCGCTGTGAATCCTGCGGACCTTGCTGCCGGCGGCTTTGACGCGGCGGACGAGTTCGGCAAGGAGCAGGCCGTGTTCTATCAGAACGGCTCCTGGGAGTGGTCCAAGCTCACCGGCGACTACGGCCTTGATAACCTCTCCATGATCCCGTTCTACTGCGGCGTGGATGGCGAAGAGAACGCGGGCCTCAACTGCGGCACCGAGAACTGCTGGGCTGTGAACGCCAAGGCCTCCGAGGAGGACATCCAGGCCACCCTCGCTTTCATGAACTGGATGGTCACCGATCCCGAGGTCTCCCGCATGCTGGTCGATGAGTTCGCCGCCATGCCCTACAAGCAGGCTGCCGAGTCCACCAACGGCTTCCTCGCCGACGCGAACGACTACGCCACCAACGGCAACTACATCATGCCCTGGGTCACCAACTTCCAGCCCAACGTTGACGCTTACCGCGCGGCTCTCGTCGCTGCGATGAACCAGTACGATGCCGACCAGACCGACGCCAACTGGGAGAATGTCAAGACCGCCTTCGTGGACGGCTGGGCCACCCAGTACGCCGAGGCCAACGGCTGATATTTTCGTCGATCGCACCTGACATGACCAATGAGAGGGCGGGCATTTCGCCCGCCCTCTCCTGTATTTCGCGGCGGCGGCCGCACGAAGCCGCCATCGCGACCGATTTTTTTGCAGGGAGTTGATCCAATTGAAGCACCGGCACAGCGCATCCGCCGTCAACAGCTCGATGATCCGCCGCCCCATCCGCCGCTGGTTCCCGCTTTTCATGGGCCCGATGGTCTGCGCGTTCATCATCGGCTTCGTCTACCCCTTCTTTAAGGGCATTTACCTCTCGTTCTGCAAGTTCAAGGTCACGAGCGACGCGGCCTTCATCGGCCTTGAGAACTACCGCCGCGCCTTCCAGGACGCAAGCTTTGTGCACTCGTTCTGGTTCACGGCGCTGTTCGCCGTGGTCTCGCTCGTGCTCATCAATGTGCTGGCCTTTGCTGTGGCCTACGCGCTCACACAGGGCATCAGGGGCAGCAACCTCTACCGCACGGTGTTTTTCATGCCGAACCTCATCGGCGGCATCGTGCTGGGCTACATCTGGTCGATGATCTTCGACGGCATCCTCTCCCGCTACGGCACGTCGATCCTTCTGGAGACGAAGTACGGCTTCTGGGGTCTCATCATTCTGATGTGCTGGCAGCAGATCGGCTACATGATGATCATTTACATTGCCGGGCTGCAGGCCATTCCCGAGGATATGCTCGAAGCTGCGAAGATCGACGGCGCGAGCCGCTGGCAGACGCTCTGGAAGGTCACGATCCCGAACGTCATGCCCTCGATCACCATCTGCACGTTCCTGTCGCTGACCAACGGCTTCAAGCTCTTTGACCAGAACCTCGCCCTCACGGGCGGTCAGCCCTACCTCATCCAGCCCGACGGCAACTCCATCAAAACGACGGAGATGCTCGCGCTGAACATCCTCAACACGTTCTACGGCCAGAACGCCAACTCGCGCGGCACCGCGCAGGCCAAGGCGGTCCTGTTCTTCATTCTGGTCGCATCCATCGGCCTTCTCCAGCTCCGCTCCAACCGCAAAAAGGAGGTGCAGCAGTAATGAACAAACACTCCCTTTCCGCCGAGAACCGGCGCAAAACGATCCTCTCGGTCGTGCTGGGCGTCATCTGCATCATCTATGTGCTGCCCGTGCTGACGGTCGTGATCAACTCCTTCAAGCTCAACACCTACGTCAAGACCGACACCTTCGCCCTGCCCAACGCCGAGAGCTTTGCCGGCTGGGCCAACTTTATCAAGGGCCTGACGTTCGGCAACTACCCGTTTCTGAAATCCGCGGGCTACAGCCTGTTCATCACCGTCGCCTCCACGGCGCTCATCCTGCTGTGCACGTCGATGGCCGCGTGGTACATCGCGCGCGTGGACAGCCGCTTCTGCCGCATCGTCTATTATTTCTGCATTTTCTCGATGGTCGTGCCGTTTCAGATGGTGATGTTCACCCTCTCGAAAACGGCGGATACGCTCCACCTCAACACCCCCTGGACCATCCCCATCATCTACCTGGGCTTCGGCGCGGGGCTTGCGATCTTCATGTTCGTGGGCTTTGTCAAGTCGATCCCGCTCGAGATCGAGGAGGCAGCCGCCATCGACGGCTGCGGCCCGCTGCGCACGTACTTCTCCGTCGTGCTGCCGATGCTGCGCCCCACGATGATCTCTGTCGGCATCCTCGAGATCATGTGGGTGTGGAACGACTATCTGCTGCCCTATCTCGTGCTCGACCGCACAAAGTACATGACCATCCCCATCCACATCCAGTACCTCAAGGGCAGCTACGGCACCGTCGATCTCGGCGCGACCATGGCGCTGATCCTTTTGAGCATCATCCCCGTCATCGTGTTCTACCTGCTGTGCCAGAAATATATCATCAAGGGCGTGGCCGCGGGCGCGGTAAAGGGTTAACGCCTTCCATCCTTAGTTTTCCAGAAAGAAGTGGTTCCATTGATTGAACGTTCCTCCGGCATCCTGATGCCGATCTCATCTCTGCCCTCGCCGCACGGCATCGGCACGATGGGCAAGGCCGCGTATGACTTTGCCGACTTCCTCGCCGCCGCGGGGCAGAAGTACTGGCAGCTGCTGCCGCTCGGGCCGACGAGCTACGGCGATTCGCCGTATCAGAGCTTTTCGTCCTTTGCCGGCAACCCGTATTTCATCGACCTTGACCTGCTTGTCAAGGAAAAGCTCCTGACGCGCGCGGAGGTCAATGCCTGTGATTGGGGCTCGGACCCCCGGTCGGTCGATTACGGCAAAATTTACGAAAGCCGCTTTGCGCTGCTTGAAAAGGCCAAGGCGCGCGGCTTTGAGCGCGACCGCGAGGCCGTGGCCGCGTTCGAAAAGGAAAACGAGCGCTGGCTCCCGAACTACGCCCTCTTCATGGCGCTCAAGCGCCATTTCGGCATGAAGGCGTGGACAGAGTGGGAGGATGAGGACATCCGCTGCCGCAGGAGCGCGGAGGTCGTCGAGCGCTGCCGTGCAGAGCTGCGCGGGGATGTGGAGCTGTTCACCTATATTCAGTTCCTCTTCTTCCGCCAGTGGACGGCGCTCAAGGACTACATCCACTCTCTCGGTCTCCGCATCATCGGCGATCTGCCCATCTACGTGGCGATGGACTCCGCCGACGTGTGGGCGGAGCCCGAAATGTTCCAGATGGGCGAAAACAATGTTCCCGTCGAGGTCTCGGGCGTACCGCCCGACTGCTTCAGCGCCGACGGCCAGCTCTGGGGCAACCCGCTCTACAACTACGAGGCCATGGCGCGCGACGGCTTTGGCTGGTGGATCCGCCGCGTGGGCGGTGCGCAGCAGCTCTTCGACGTGATCCGCATCGACCATTTCCGCGGCTTTGAGAGCTACTGGGCCGTGCCCTACGGCGAAACGACCGCGAAAAACGGCCGCTGGGTCAAAGGCCCCGGCATGTCGCTCGTGGGCGTGCTGACCGGCTGGTTCCGCGACCTTGATTTCATCGCCGAGGACCTCGGCTATCCCTCGCCCGAGGTCGTGCAGCTGCTGCATGATTCCGGCCTTCCGGGCATGAAGGTGCTCGAGTTCGCCTTCGATTCGCGCGACCCGAGCGACTACCTGCCCCACAGCTGCGGCTTCAACAGCATCTGCTACACCGGCACGCACGACAACGCGCCCCTCGCCCTCTGGCGTACGGAGGCCGACAAGGCGGATATCGCGTTCGCGAAGAAGTACCTCGGTCTGAACGACGAGGAGGGCTTCAACGCCGGCATCATCCGCGGCGGCATGAGCTGCCAGAGCAGGCTCTTCGTCGCGCAGATGCAGGATTGGCTCGAGCTCGGCAAGGGCTGCCGCATGAACACCCCCGGCACGAGCGGCGGCAACTGGCAGTGGCGCATGCTGCCGGGCGAGGCAAACAAGAAGCTTGCAAAGCACATCCGCGAGACGACCCGCATCTACGGCCGTCTGTAAGCGCGCATTTATCGAAAAGCAAAGCGGCGGTTCCGGAAAGTTTTCCGAAACCGCCGCTTTTCGTTATATTTCGACGATATTATACTTTTTGTAATTATTATTCTATATGATTCGCTCGCTGCGCGGTCGTTATTCACGCAGCCGTTCCCTTTTCAGAAATCGATGGTGCCCTCCAGCACGCGCAGGTCATAGGGCTCAAAAACGACCTTGCGGTAGGCGTCCACGTCGAGCCTCACGCCCGTCCAGTCGGAGTGGATGTCGCCGTTCTGCTTGATGAGGATATCGTAGAGGATGTCGTAGGTCACGCCGTCCTCGCCCGTCTCCACGATGGTGGAGTACGGCAGGGTCTTATGGTAGGTCATGTGCAGGCCCTTGTAGTCGAAGTGGTATCCGTTGCGCATGCGGCAGCCGTCAAGGCCCTTGTAGGTAAAGTGCTTTTTAAGGTCTGCGAGGATCCTGTCGCCCTCTTCCCTGTAAAGGTTCTCGGGCGTGGTCTCGGTGTAGTCGTAGCGGTACTGCACGGGAATGTTATACTTGCGCCAGCGCTCGGCGTATTCCTCCAGCTCGTCGGCGGGATAATCCATATAGAGCACGCAGTTCACGCGCTTTTTCGTGGCGATCTTCGCCACGACCTCGTCGGGAGATTCCTCGACGTACTTCGTCAGGTGGCGCGAGACGTTGATGCAGGTGATCTTGTCGCGGTTGCGCTCGGTGAAAGCGATCATTTCCTCGGCGCTGCAGCCGGGCTGCACAGGGAAGGTCGTGTTGATATAGACCTTGTGGGTCCCGGGCACCGCGTCGAGCATGCGCTGCAGCGCGTCAAGGTCCGCAAACGGCTCGCCGCCGGTAAACACAAAATCGCAGTACGGCGTGATGCCGTCCATCACGGCGATGCTCTTTAAGATCGCCTCTACGCTGAAGCCCTCGGCATGGGCATATTCCTGCTTGTTGACACAAAAGGGGCAGTGATTGCGGCAGTCATACGGCACGAAAACCGTGACCGTAGCGCCGCCTTCGCGCGTTTTGTAGGGATGAGTCATTGGTTCTTTTCCGTCCTCTGTTCAATAATTGTGAAGAGTATTTTACTCTAAAAAGTGACAAATTGCAAGTCAAGGGGGCTGGTTTTCTACTTTGCGTTTGCTTTTCGTTCCTGCGCGAGCAGCTCCCGCACGTAGGCGAAGGCCTTTTCCTCCCCCTCCTCCTTGAGCACGAGCAGCATCTTTTCGATCTGCGCGCCGGTCTCGGGATGGATCATAATGTGGCCGCGCGAGCGCGCGTAATAGTCGTAGGCCGAAGCGTCGGTGTACTTTTCGCCCTGATAGACCCTGCAGGCGGCGATACGGTCGCAGAACATTTCCGCCACGTATTTGAGCGGCATTCTGCACCCGCCCATATAGACCTTTCCGTCGCCGCCGATGCAGTAGTCAATCCAGTATTCAAAGTGGTGGCGGTTGCGGCCCTTGTGGTGCAGCCAGGCAAGGCTCACGCCGTTTTCGCGGCGCTCGGCGTCGTTCGGGCTGCGGAAGCCCTGGTAATATTTCACCCCGCGCCAGAATTCCTGCGGGCTGTACTTGCTCAAATCATGCGTCAGCCCCTGCCAGTACAGCCCCAGCCGGAAACAGTATTGCCGCACCAGATGGCGGTGATGCGTAATGGTCTTGAAATGTGCCCAGGCGCGCATACGGTCCCCTCCCGCGTTCAATGCAGATGCGCCCGCCGCTTTTCAGCAGGGGGCGCGAAGATAAAAATATTATAGCCGCATTGATAGAAAAAATCAATCGTGCATTTTTTACATAAAAGCTGCACAAAATGGCCGTAAGGGCGGCATTTCCCCTGCCCTTTTGTCTCCTGCGCGCGGCGCTCACCGCTGCGCCGCGCGCAGCGAGCGTGCCCCCGGCAAATAAAAAAGCGACCCGGACGCCGTTTTTCGGCTCCTTGATCGCTTTCCGTCGTTTATTCCTTTTTCATTTATTCCTTTATATGTGCGTCCATGCCCGCCATCGCGGCCTCGTAGTCCTCGTCCACCTTGCGGACCGTTTTGGCGATGATCTCGCGCGCCTTGGGCGCAAAGTCGATGCGCAGGATCTGCTCGATCAGCGGCTCATAGCGTGCCGCCGGCACGTCGAAGAGCTTATAGCAGGAGGAAAGGTAGCTGCGGAGCTTGCGCTCCATCGTCAGCTCCTCCGTGCAGGGCTGCACCATAAAGCTGCGCGTGATGCCCGCGGTGGCCAGCTCGAGCAGCGCCCAGTCCTGCTCTGTTGCTCTCGGCCGGAACGAGCCGAAGATCACGGCGAGCTTTTTCTCCATGCCCTCGGTTATGTAGGCCGAGGTGCTCGGCAGCGTGTAAGCCGTGACATACAGCTCACGCAGCGGTTCGGAGATCTCTACGATGTGCATCTGAAGCGTCGTTTCCATGCCGTAGAGCAGCAGCGGATCGTTATCGCCGCACATCATATGCTCGACCGTGCGGAACTGGCCGGAGAACATCCGCTTGACAAACTCGAGCAGCACGCCTTCCTTGTTGCCGTAGTGGAAAAACGGTGAACCGTTCGACACGCCCACAAGGTCTGCAACCATCTTGCTGGACGCGCCGGCATAGCCTTTTTCAAGGAATACCTTCGCCGATGCGCTGAGGATCTTGCGCTTCATTAAAATTCCTTTGGAATAGGGACCTCTTTTCATGTTACCCCCCCCCCCTAAAACTTTTAAGCAATAAAATTGGCTGCTTTTATTATTTTACCACGGCATTATGCTCACATGCAACACAAATTTTACAGCTTTCGACAAATTTCGCTAAAAAGGCAGGCAGGATAAAAACCCGTAAACCACGCGGTTTTTATGCTTTTTGCAGGCAAAGGAAGCGCTGCCGTAAATGGCAGCGCTTCCTGATTGCTTATTACGTTCCGGTCAACGTGCGCTTTCGCGCGGGAGAGGGGGTTAGGCCTTCTTGTGGTCCTCGGTCATGAACTTGGTGTAGTTCGGGTCGATGCCGTATTTCTTCATGGAGTACTTGTGCAGGATGATCTGCAGGAAATACAGCACGACAACGCCGATGAGCAGCAGGACGAACGGGGACAGCTCCGTGAAGCCGAAGATCACATACAGCACCGCGATCACGGAGATGACGGTGATGGCGTAGGGCACCTGCGTGCCGACGTGGTCGATGTGGTCCGCGCCGGAGAAGATGGACGCCATAACAGTGGTGTCGGACACGGGGGAGCAGTGGTCGCCGAAGATCGCGCCGGAGAGAACGGCGCCGGTCATACCGGTGGAGAAGAGCACATCGCCGGTAACGGCATAGCCGAGCTGGATGGCGAGCGGGGTCATGATGGCCATGGTGCCCCAGGAGGTGCCGGTCGCGAACGCGACGAGCGAGGAGCAGACCAGGACCAGCAGCGGGAGAAGGCCGGTCGGGACGTTGCCGCCGACATAGGTCGCAACGAAGTTGCCGAGGCCCATGCTCTTGGTGACGGCGCCGAGGGACCACGCGAGCACGAGGATCGCGCCGGTCATGCTCATGAGCTTGAAGCCGTCCACGATGGTGGTCATGGTCTCTTCAAAGGTCATGATCTTGGAAGCGAGAGCGACGACAACGCCGGTCATCGCCATGCCGAACGCGCCCCAGTAAAGAGCGAGCTGGGCGTCGCAGGCGTCGAGAATGGCCATCAGGCCGGAGCCGGTGCGGTCGGGGTTGGTGATGCCGGTATACAGGATACCGCCGATGATGATAATGAAGGCGACCGCGATGGGGAGCACGAAGCTGCGGATCATGGGCTTGGTCTTCTTGGCCTCGCCGAGCTCGGAACCGACGTCGAGCATGGGCTTGGCGGTGGGGGCGACGAACTCGCCCTTGGTGAGCGCGCGGACCTCAGCCTTGAGCATGGGGCCGTAGTCGCGGCCGGTGTACATCATCATGCCGACGAAGATGAGCGTCAGGATGGAGTACATGTTGAACGGCAGGCCGTTGACATACGCGCTGACGGCGGAGACGCCCTCGATACCGGCGGCGTCAATGCCCTGGCCGATCATGCTGATCTGGTAGGCGATCCAGTCGGAGATGAACAGCGCCGCCGCGGGAGCCGCGGTGGAGTCGAGCACGTAGGAGAACTTTTCAGAGGAGATGCGGTAGTCCTTGCAGATATCGCGGAACACGTTGCCGTCCACCGCGGCGACCAGGCAGTCGTTCACGGAGCACAGCATGCCGAGACCCCAGGTGCCCAGGCACACGGAACGTCTCTTTTTGAATCTTCTCTTGGCGGCTTCCGCCAGAGCGAAGCTGCCGCCGAGCTTCCAGATGAAGGAGATGCCGACACCCATGAACATGGTGAACAGCAGCAGGATCACGTTATCCGCCATATTGTCGGCGAGCGTCTGCAAAGAGTAGGCGACGGCGCTGAGCGGATTCCAACCACAGATGACCAGCGCACCGGCGAAGAGACCGGCGAACATGGAGACAAGGACCTGTTTGGTCACGAAGCACAGCGTGATCGCAACGACAGGCGGGATCAAGGCGAGTAGGCCGTAATTAACGTCCATTTGATATCCTCCTAAATTTTCCTTTTTCCTCACCGCGGAGAAAAGGAATTTACCGGCTCTTCCCAAACTGCGCAAATGAGCTTCAAGGTTTTCTGCCCTCCATACAAGCAAACAATGTGCCAAAAAAGTTTAGACTTCGTGAATTTTTTTGGTCATATTGAAAAAATCTTGCGATTTGCGGCGAATCATGAGGAAATCTCATCCTCTTTGGCGTTCAAATATTTTAATTTACCTGTTTTTGCCGGTTGAATAACCACTTCAAAAACCTGCATCTGCTTGCCGCGCAGATGACAAAAGATGGCACGGCTGCATAAAGCCGTGCCATCTTTGTGACAATTTATACGCCGGTCACTTCATCCTGCATGTGGTTGATGCGCCGGTAGAGCGTGCGAAGGCTGATGTGCAGCTCCTCGGCGATCTTCTTCTTGCCCTCGAGCGTGTAGCCATATTTTTCCAGCAGGGCGCGAATCTCATCGTCCTGTGAGCCGCCGGACGGAACGTGCGCGGGCAGCTGCTCCGGCCCGTCCATGCTGCGGCAGATGGTCTCCGGCAGGTCGGAGGGCATCAGCGTGTCGGATTCGCACAGGTTCGCCGCGTATTCGATCACGTTCTGCAGCTGGCGGATGTTGCCCGGCCACGGGGCGTTCAGCAGGACCTCCCCGGCCTCCTTCGAGATCGACGTGAGCGGCGTGTTGAGCTTCATCTTGAGCTTTTTGAGATAGTTCTCCGCCAGCGGGATGATATCATCCCGGCGGGCGCGCAGCGGCGGCAGCTCGAGATTGATGACGTTGATGCGGTAATAGAGGTCGCTGCGGAACGTGCCCTCGCGCACCATGTCGGCAAGGTCGCGGTTCGTTGCGGCGATGATACGGATATCGAGGTGGATCTTCTTGCTCGAACCGATGCGCTCAAGCTCGTATTCCTGCAAAATGCGCAGGAGCTTCGGCTGGGCGAACAGCGGCATCTCGCCGATCTCGTCTAAAAACAGCGTGCCGCCCTGCGCCATTTCGATCTTGCCGATCTTGCCGCCCTTTTTCGCGCCCGTGAACGAGCCCTCCTCGTAGCCGAACAGCTCGCTTTCAAAGAGGTTGTCCGGGATGCTCGAGCAGTTGATGGCCACGAAGGGGTACTTGTTGCGCCCGCTCTGCTCGTGGATGGCGCGGGCGATGAGTTCCTTGCCGGTGCCGGTCTCGCCGGTGATGAGCACGGGCGTGGGGCTGTCGGCAATGCGCTTGATGACCTTCTGCACGCGCGTAATGGCGGGGCTGGAGCCGATGATGCCCTCAAAATAGCTCGTGTCCTTCGAGGGCTTGTAGAGGTTATCGGAAAGGCGGATGAAAAAGCCCGTCACCTGCCCGTCCACCACGATGGCGCGGGTGGAGATCTTCGTGGCCGCGTCGCCGATGTTGACGCTCTTTTCATAGAGGTTGTTGCCCTCCATGATGCGGTTGACGACCGAATGCGCGAACAGCTGCCAAAGCGACGTGGTCGAAATGTCGCACACGCGAAAAAGGTTCGCCGCGAGCTGATTGTACTGCAGAATAACGCCGTGCGCGTCGGTGAGCAGCATCGGCTGGTTGCACAGCTCCATCGCCGCCATCATGTTTGCGTCCAGATTGATCGGATTCGCCCCGCCCTCGTGCGAGATGAGGAGGCTGCCGATCATGTTCGCAAGCTCCGTGATGGCGTTCAGGTAAACGGTGGTGTTCTCGGTGATGCGCTTCTGCCCTTCCTTGGTGAACGACGTAAATGCCAGCACGCCCGCGATCTGCGTCTCCGCGCGGATGCAGCAGAGGATCTCGATCGTCGAGGGGCAGTGGGTCTTGAAGCGGCAGCCGATGCACGACGCCATCTCGCCCGGCTTATTGACCAGCACGCTCCCGTTTTCCATGACCTCGCGGAGCGAGGGCGTGTGGACTGCGCGGCCCTTTTTCTTCACATAGGTCGGCGTGCAGTAAAAAAGCTGGCTGTTTTGGTCAAACACCGCCACCTCCAGCCGCATCGAGCTGCTCACCGCCGTGACAAAGCGCTCCACCGACAGGCGGATCCCTTCCAGATCAGACATGTGCCGTTCCCTCCTCAGCGGTCAGATTCATCGATTTTGCAAATGATAACCGCCGTTCCATCGACGAGTATACACTACTTCTTCCCCCGGCACAAGGGCAATTCGCCAAATTTGACAGTACTTTGACAAATGGCAACAAGCCGGAGCGTCATCAAACGCTCCGGCTTGTTGCTTTTGAATGGTGTCCGCCGCTCACAGCAGCGGCACGATCACGTTGGTCCACAGGGCGCTCAGCGGCATCACAAGCACCATCGCGGGGATCATGTCCGCCACGGGGAAATTTTCGATTTTCGCGATGCGCAGGCCCGTCGCAATGAGCAGAAAGCCGCCGCAGGCCTTGAAATCGCCGATCATCGCGGGCGTGGTGAGCGGATAGATGGCCTTCGCCGCGAAAAAGAGGATAAAAAATACGACCGCCTGCGGCACGGCCACGAGCGACGTCACCGCGCCGAGATTGCAGGCAAAGACCATCGCCGTGAAGAGGTCGAGCACGGACTTGCTCAAAAGCACCGCGGCATTGCCTGTCATGCCCGCGTCCAGACAGCCGTAGATGCCCGTGCCGCTCGAGCAGAAGAGTACGATGGCCGTGACGAGCAGGGCGAGGTATTCCTCGCGCGGAAGGCCGCCGTCCTCTTCATCCTCCCCGCCGCGCGCGCCGAGGAGGCAGCTGATGGGCTTTTCCATCAGCGCGCCGCCGCGGCTGATCCACTCGCCCAGATGGCACGCAAGGCCCAGCGCGGTGCCCACCACCAGCGCTAAGATCACCGCGGGCATGTTCTCCATCAGCGGGATGGAGGAAATGCCCATGCCCATCGCGCACACGCCGAACACCTTGTTGAGCTCCGTCGTAAAGCGCGTGGAGAGATGCTTTCCAAACACCGTTCCCAAAATGCCGCCGATGACGACGGCGGCTACATTGACGATAATTCCGATCATTTGCTTTCTTCCTTCCTGACAGCACATAAAAAAAGAGCCGCGCCCGGGCGCTTTCCGCCCGGCGGCCGCTCTGTTCGTTACGTATTAAGATAACGCAGATCTTTTCTTCTGTAAAGCACTTTTACCGCCGCGGCGCGCGAAAAAGGCGCGGCCTGTTGGCCGCGCCCTTCTTTTGCGGAAAACCCCGTTTGCTTACAGGCTCTTCTCGTAGCTCTCGATCATCTTCTTGACCATCTGGCCGCCGACGGAGCCGGCCTCGCGGGAGGTCAGATCGCCGTTGTAGCCCTGCTTGAGGTTCACGCCGACCTCCCTTGGTGTACCCCGAACATCTTAAAATGCCCATTTGCGCATGTCTTTGCAATACGAAAAGGGGGAATGGTGCCGTCCACATCGCAATGTGGAACAGGCTCCACTCTGTTGTGTAGGGAGGATACAATTGGCGTAACGTGTGGTTCTACTGGTCAATTGTGGCAGGAAACTCTCGGATTGGAGGGCCCTCCAGCTCACCAATGAACTTATAGAAGATTCGCACACTCTGCCGAAATGGCTGGTTGCGGTGCGTAGCCTTCTGAGTTCCCTCTGGCAATTCTTTGGGGCCAACTTCTATCCGTCTGACAAATGTCACCAAAGTGTCCCGATCCAATTCCTTGATATGCGTGTACTTATTTGTCAATTCAAAGAATGCTCGATAGCTTTCCTGCGTTTCATTTACTGGATCGACAACGCTCAGACCGTCAATCGTCTTTTCAAGGCCAGCTGACTCTCGCTGAAGTTCAGAGAGCATCCGTTCCAGACGGCTGTCATCAATTTTACCCTCGGCATTGTCTGTATATAGTTTCGTAATGACTTTGTCAATCGTAGATAGACGAGCCTTTGCCTTTTGGAGCTGGAGCTGCCTGACCTTGATTAGATTGTCGTCACCAGCACGCTGCATAGCCTCTCGAGCTACGATTTCTTTCTCTTCGGAGCTTAAACAAATGAGCGAATTCAAGTCTTGGCGAACTACCTCAAGTATATCGCTATACTTGATGCGGACACCAGCACAGGGATCCGTAATATCAAGGCGATGACGATTGCAACTGAGATACCAGTACTTTTCTCGCTCACCTTTATATACAGTTCCGCACGAGCACAAAGCGTGCCCGCATTGCGCACAAAAAGCAATCCCTGAGAAGATACTCCGCCGGACACGATCGTATTGGCGAAAGTCAAAAGTGCCCTTGCCCAAATTGAACTGAGCCAAATCGAATACTTCCTGCATTACGATCGGTTCATGGGTATTCTCTGTGACTGCCCATTGTTCCTTTGGCACGTTCAGTTTTTTCTTCGACTTTACGCTGACTTTCTTGGACTTTCCCAGGAGCGTGTGACCCAAGTAAACTGGATTTTTAAGAATTCGCTTGACAGTCGTATAATTCCATAAATCGGACGCTCGTGCTGCTCCATCTTCCGAGAAGTTCCCTTTATAGAGGACCTTATACTTTAATGGCGGCATGATACCGTCGCTATTAAGATCCATGGCTATTTTCCGGCTCGAGTCCCCGTTCGCCGCAGCCTCAAAAATTCGCTGAATGATCGGTGCGGTTTCCTCGTCCGGCACCAGCCGATTCTTGTTTCGTGGGTCTTTCACATAGCCGTAAGGGGCACATGCGCAATATAGGCCTTTCTCCCTCTTGGCTTTCAGAACCTCCTTGACTTTTCTTGAACTGTCACGAAGGTAGACTTCATTCATGGCAAACTGAAAAGGCGCCATAACGTTTTCCTGCTCGGTATCGAAGTTGTCGGCTACCGTCAGATAACGAATTCCATGCTCAGGAAAGTACTGTTCAGCATAATAGCTGGCCTCTCGCATGTCTCTGCCAAGTCGCGAAAGGTCTTTGGTGATTACGATATTTGCTTTGCCTTGCTCTAAAAGCGCAATCATCTCTTGGAATGCCGGACGGTCAAAGTTACCACCGGACCAACCATCATCGACAAAAACGCGAACCAGGAGTATCTCATTCCGTTCACAATAGTCTTGAATGATCATCCTCTGGTTCTTGATGCTGGAGGATTCACCCTCGGCAGCCTCTTCATTAGATAGTCTCAGGTAAGCAAATGCGATTCTGCGAATGTCGGTTCTCACATTAACCTCCTTCGACGAACCGACCCACTATTAGATATTATACGGCATCGTCTGTACCTTCGTCAAATGCAGATTTTCCGTTCTTCTCTTTCAGCAGTCGGTTTATAATCAAATCTGGAACAGATTGGGTATCTGAATAGGATCGGTGGACAATATAGGTCGCTTCGCCAAGTTTTATTTCACTCATTTGGTTTTCTTCGCCTCCACCGATAGTATTCTCCAGTTTCTGATCCATCATGCGGTTCTCCTTCTACATAAACTAAAGAGCTCTTCAGAATAAATGTAGAAAAAGAGGGCCTTTTGACCACCCCAACGAGATG
>CAKUBI010000011.1 GCA_934636865.1 uncultured Oscillospiraceae bacterium | reverse complement strand
TCGACACCAAGAGATTCTCTCAATCGGTTTAATCTGGTGTTTTCAAGATGTCCTTATGAGGAGTCGCCCTTCGGCGTCTCTTATTTTTTGGAGCAGGGTACGGGAGTCGAACCCGCCTTAACGGCTTGGGAAGCCGCTGTAATACCGATATACCAACCCTGCGAATGTATGGAGTATATCATATCTTTCATGTCATTTCAAGGCGAAAATTCATGTCGGCGAAAATCCTTTCATATTCTTTGGTACCTGAGGAAAGGAGCCTTGCCCATGAAACGAATGATCCCGCTCTTGCTCATTGCCGTCCTGCTTTTGTGCGTGCCCGTGCGCGCCGATGAGCTCGCGCTCGACGCGCCCTCCGCCATCCTGATGGAAAAGGCGACCGGCACGGTGCTCTTCGCCAAGGACGAGCACACGCCGCGCGAGCCCGCGAGCGTCACGAAGGTGATGACGCTGCTTTTGACCATGGAGGCCATCGACTCCGGCGCGCTCTCGTATGACGACAGCGTGACCGGCAGCGCGCACGCCGCGTCCATGGGCGGCAGCCAGATCTGGCTCAAGGAGGGCGAGCAGATGTGCGTGGAAGAGCTCATCAAGGCCGTGTGCGTCGTTTCCGGCAACGACGCGGCGGTCGCGCTCGGCGAGCACATCGCGGGCAGCGAGGAGGCCTTTGTCGCGCGCATGAACGAGCGGGCAAAGGCGCTCGGCATGAACGACACGCACTTTGTCAACTGCACGGGCCTGCCCGCGGAGGGGCACGTCACCTCCGCCTACGACATCGCGCTCATGTCGCGCGAGCTCATCCTGCATCACCCGGACATCCGCCGCTTTACGACGATCTGGATGGATTCGCTGCGCGATGGGCAGTCCATGCTCGTCAACACCAATAAGCTCGTGCGCTTCTACCCCGGCGCGACGGGGCTCAAGACCGGCTCGACCAGCTCCGCCAAATACTGCATCAGTGCCACGGCGGAAAAGGACGGCTGCGAGCTCATCGCCGTCGTCCTCGGCGGCAGCACGAGCGACAAGCGCTTTGCCGACGCCAAGGCCCTGCTGAACTACGGCTTTGCAAGCTATGCTCTCGTCACCGTCGTGCCCGAATCGCCGCTCCCCGCCGTTCCCGTAACGCTCGGCACGCAGAAAACGGTGCAGGCCGTCCTGACGGAAAATAACGCGCTGCTGCTGGAGAAAAGCCGCGCGGGCAGCCTCACGCAGTCGCTCTCGCTGCCGGATCGCATCGAAGCGCCCGTTTCGGCAGGCGAGCCTCTCGGCTCGCTCGACGTGTTTGACACCGAGGGCACGCTCGTTTCCTCGCTTCCCCTGCTCGCGGGGGAGGACGTTCCTCGCGTGACATGGCGGCAGCTTTTCCGCCGCTGCGTGGAAACGGCGTTCTGCGCGCGGTAAAAAGCGTCTCCGTTTTCCGCAAAAAAGCATGCGCATTTTCCGTCTTTTTCATCAAAAGCGCATAATCTTCCGGCATTTTGCGCAAAAAGCATCTTTATCTCTTGACAGAAGCGCAAAAAGGTGTATGCTGTAAACAATTTCACAAGTCTTGATAGAGGCGCGGCTGACAACAGTAGCTCCCGACAAAACGGCAGAGACCGGGGGAGCGAAAGGGGAGGCCGCCGAAGGGTCCATCGGAGCTCTGTCCGATCGATGCCTGGGTCGCCGGGAAATACCCGGCGGACTGTCGTCCGCAAGGACGGAGTGCTGTCATGATCGACGCGATCAGAAGCTCCGGTGCGCTGCATTGGTTTTTGATGTTTGGTGTTAAGTCATGATGGAAATCATGGCTTAATTTTTTTATCTGCGGAAAGCCGCAGGGAAGGAGAAACATCATGAACTTTGTAGGAACCTTCTGGGCGCTCGTGCCCCCGATCATCGCCATTACGCTGGCGCTGATCACCAAGGAAGCGTATTCGTCTCTCTTTATCGGCGTTGTGATCGGCGCGCTGTTCGCCTGCAACTTCTCCCCCGTCGCAACGCTCGATATGATCGTCAACGACGGCATCATCGCCGCCATTGCCGATAACGCCGGCATCTTCCTCTTCCTGGTGCTGCTGGGCATTATCGTGGCGCTCGTCAACCTTGCCGGCGGCAGCGCGGCGTTCGGCCGCTGGGCGGAAAAGAACATCCACACCCGCGTGGGCGCGCAGCTCGCCACCTTCATCCTCGGCATTCTGATCTTCATCGACGATTATTTCAACTGCCTGACGGTCGGCTCGGTCATGCGTCCGGTCACCGACCGCCACCAGATCTCCCGCCCCAAGCTCGCCTACCTCATCGACGCCACCGCCGCCCCCGTTTGCATGATCGCGCCGATCTCGTCCTGGGCCGCCGCCGTGTCCTCCACCGCCGAGGACCTTGACACCGGCATTTCCGGCATCCAGCTCTTCATCCGCGCCATTCCCTATAACTTCTATTCGCTGCTGACCTTCGTTTTCATCATCGCGCTCACGCTGCTCAAGTTCGACTACGGCCCGATGCGCGGCTTTGAAGAGCGCGCCCACAGCAGCGGCGACCTCTCCGCCGCCTCCGACAGCGCCGAGGAGAGCGCCAACCCCAAGGGCCGCGTCATCGACCTTGTCATCCCCGTCCTCGTCCTGATCGTCACGTGCACGCTTGGCATGCTCTATGTCGGCGGCTACTTCGGCGCCGACACCTCCGGCTGCACCGACTATGCCGGTGATTTCATCGGTGCCTTCGGCAACACCGACGCGTTCGTCGGCCTTCCCTGGGGCGGCATCATCGCCTTGATCGTCACGGTCATCTACCTTGTCGCCCGCCGCGTCGTCGGCTTCCGCGAGGCCATGGGCTGCATCCCCAAGGGCTTCCAGGCCATGATCTCCCCCATCATCATCCTCACGCTGGCCGTCTCCCTCAAGACCACGCTCAACGCGCTTGACGCCGCGGGCTTCGTCCACGATATGATGGAGGCTGCCTCCACCGGCCTTTACAACATGCTCCCGGCGGTCATCTTCCTCGTCGCGTGCGTGCTGGCCTTCGCCTCCGGCACGTCCTGGGGCACCTTCGGTATTCTGATCCCCATCGTCACCGCCATCTTCCCCGGCGACAGCGCGCTGCTCTACATCGGCATTTCCGCCTGCTGCGCGGGCGCGGTGTGCGGCGACCACTGCTCCCCCATCTCCGATACCACGATCATGTCCTCCGCCGGTGCGCAGGTCGAGCTCGTCAACCACGTTGCCACGCAGCTGCCCTACGCCATCACGGTCGCCTGCCTGAGCTTTGTGTGCTTCGTGCTCGCGGGCTTTATCCAGAACTGGGTCATCTGCCTGATCATCGGCGCGGTGCTGACCGTCGGCACGCTGATGGCCATCCGCAGCAGTGAGGCAAGAAAGGCCCGCATTTCAGACTGATCTCCTCCTCTCTCATCTCTCATAAAGCGAAGCGGACCGGGTCGCAGGACCCGGTCCGCTTCGCATCTTTTCGTGTTTTTCTTCCCTTCCGCCCTTTGTCGTGGTATACTATATAAAATATTACGGTAAAATCTGACCGCAGGAGGACCATCCGATGAGCATTGTCGTCATGGGCGCTGTTTTTGTTGATATCAAGGGCTATCCCCTCTCTTCCTACATTCCCGGCGGGCGCAACGCCGGGCGCGTCGTGCAGGTGCACGGCGGCGTGAGCCGCAACATCGTCGAGGACATCGCAAACGTCGAGCTGCGTCCCACGTTCGTGAGCCTTGTCGATGAGACGAGCGCGGGCGCGGACGTGATCAAAAAGCTCCAGAGCCACAAGGTAGACACCCGCTACATGCGCGCGACGCCCGACGGCATGGGCACGTGGCTTGCGATCTTCGACAACACGGGCGACGTGACCGCGTCCATCTCCAAGCGGCCGGACCTCCGCCCCATCGCCGACATCCTCGACGAGCAGGGCGACGAGATCTTCGCGCAGGCCGACAGCATCCTGCTCGAGATCGACATGGAGAAGGAGACCGTCAAGCGCACGTTCGCGCTGGCGGAAAAGTACCGCAAGCCGGTCTACGCGGTCGTTTCCAACATGAGCATCGCCATCGAGCGGCGCGATTTTCTGCGCTCGGTGCACTGCTTCATCTGCAACCAGCAGGAGGCGGGCATCCTGTTTTCCGAGAATTACGACGGCCTCACCCCCGACGAGATGCTGCCCATCCTGCGCGACAAGATCCACGGCGCGCAGATCCGCCGCATGGTCGTCACGATGGGTTCTCAGGGCGCGGTGTTCGCCACGCTCGACGGTGAGGAGGGCTACTGTCCGGCGAAAAAGGTCGATGTGAAGGACACGACCGGCGCGGGCGATGCGTTCTTTGCCGGGGCCGTCATCGGCCAGACCTACGGCAAGAGCATGATGGAATCCTGCGAGATCGGCACGCGCCTTGCCGCGTCCGTCATCACGACGGGCGAAAATGTCTGCCCGCGCTATCTGCCGAGTGAATTTGGGCTGGATGTTTCCTCTGTCGATGACGCGCAGCTCGCGCTCGAGCTTTGATTCCGGCAGCATGCAAATACAGCAAAAAGCGAGGGACGATCGAGCGTCCCTCGCTTTTTGTTTTGTTTTTTTACTGCCCGCACAGCGCGCTGCGGTTTTCTTCCGCAAGGCGCAGCGCCGCCTCGCGGTCCACGCCGTAGGCAAAGCGAAACTCATACGGCTTTGTCATCGTGATCGCGGTCACCGTGCCGTCCTTCAGGTAAAACACGATGTCGCGGACGTCGTAGTTCCCGCCGTCCTGCGGCGTCTGCGGCTGCCAGACATAGGCGCGGTCGAAGTCATACGCAGGCTCGCTGTAGCCGTCCTCGGTGATGAAGCGGTCATCCAGCTCCGTATCCTCGATCTCAATGCAGTAGAGCTTCTCCGGATACTCCGTCAGCAGTGCTTCCTCGCTGTCGCCGACCTTGACGCCGCGCGGCGTTCCCACGCCCACAGCGTCGGTGCGCAGGTAGCTGATGACCTCGCGCCCCGTTTCGGGGTAGTAGTCCGTCCCGACGACGAGCTGCGCGTCTGCGTCGTAATGGCGCGCAAAGTCATAGGGCAGCATCCCGTCGCTGTCGTAGGTCGTATTCTGCGTTTCCCCGTTCGGCTCGTAGTCCGTTCCAAGGCTCAAAAATCCATCCGGCAGCTCCAGCGTAAAGTTGGCGTCCGGCTGCGGTTCGACCGTCAGCTCTTCCTCCTGCACCAGGGGCTCGTCCGGTGCCGTGTCCGGTGCCTCCTGCTTTTCCCCGCAGCCTGACGTCAAAAGTGTCAGCGCCGCCAAGAGTGCCGCAAGCGGCAGCGCCGCATTTTTCCGTCTCATATCGGTCTCCTCCCTGATTTTGTTTTTTACGCTTCCTTCAGCTTTTCCTCCAGCAGCTTGAACGCTTCCTCCGCGGACAGCGCGCGGATCTCCGCGCGGCTCTTTTCGCCGAAGTCGAAGCGCTCGGCGACCGTCTCCTCCGGGGAAGAAAAGCCGATGAACACCGTGCCGACGGCGTTGCCGCGCTCGTCGCGCTCGGGACCCGCAACACCCGTGACGCTCACGGCGAAGTCCGCCGTCGTCGCCCTGCGCGCGCCCTCGGCCATCGCGCGGGCCACGGGCGCGGACACGGGGCCGTACTCCTCCAGCATCTCCGCCGGAACGCCGAGCACGCGGTTTTTGACAAGGTTCGTATAGCTCACGACGCCGCCCATGAAAACGCCCGACGCGCCCGGCACATCCGTGATGCGCTTGGCGATCAGTCCGCCGGTGCAGCTCTCCGCCGCGGCGAAGGTCACGCCGCGCGCCTTGAGCGCCTCATAGCAGCGCTGCTCGACTGTCTTTTCATTTTCCGCCATAAAAAACGCTTCCTTTCAGAACTTGATGCGCACAAATTCGCGGTTTGTCATCGCGCGGTCGATCAGCCCCTCGATATCGAGCGCGGCCTCGGCCTCGCGGACCTCGTCAAGGTTCGGCTTCGTGCGCGGGTGGCGCGGGGTAAAGACCGTACAGCAGTCCTCATAGGGCAGGATCGAGGTATCGAACGTGCCGATCTTTCGCGACAGGCGCACGATCTCCTCCTTGTCCATGCCGATGAGCGGGCGCAGCACGGGCAGCTCGACCACATCCTCGGTCACGCGCAGGGCCTCCATGGTCTGCGAGGCGACCTGACCGAGGTTTTCGCCCGTGACAAGCGCCTTGGCCTGCACCTGGTCGGCCACGCGCTGCGCAATGCGCATCATAAAGCGGCGCATAATGAGCGTGAAGAACTCCTCGGGGCAGTTTCGGCGGATCTCCTCCTGAATTTCCGTAAAGGGGACCACCTGCACAGTGAGCCGCCCGCACCAGGGGACAAGGAGCTTTGCAAGCGAGAGCACCTTCTCCTTCGCCGCGTCGGACGTGTACGGCGGGGAGAAGAAGTGGACCATCTCGAGCTTCACGCCGCGCTTTGCGATCATGTAGGACGAAACGGGTGAGTCGATGCCGCCGGAAAGAAGGCTCACCGCCACGCCGCCCATGCCGACCGGCAGGCCGCCCGCGCCCTCCTGCGCGGGGCCGTGAACATAGGCCGCGTCGTCGCGAATTTCGATGTGCACGACGAGCTCGGGGTCGTGGACGTTGACCTCGCAGGTCGGGAACGCCTGATGCAGCGCGCCGCCGACCTGCTGGGAAAGCTGGATGGACGTTAAGGGGAAGGTCTTGTCAGCGCGCTTGCTCTCTACCTTGAAGCTCCTGGCCGCGCGCATGTCGCCGGCAAGGTATTCCTTCGCCGCGGCGATGATCTTCTGCACGTTCTTCTCGCACGGCAGGGCCTTCGATACAGCGATGATGCCGAACACCATCTTGCAGCTCTCGAACGCCGCGTCCACGTCGCAGCTCTCTTCTCTCGGCTCGACATAGATGGTGCTCTGCTTGGAGTAAACGCGGAAGCTGCCGCATTTTGCCACGCGGCGGTTCACGTTCGCCACCAGCTTATCCTCAAAGCTGCGGCGGTTCAGGCCCTTGAGCACGACTTCGCCGAGCTTGCACAGGATCATTTCATTCATTGGTTTTGTTCTCCTCATTTAAAATGGCCGCTCCCGCGTCGGCGGAAGTCCGGTCCGAATTTTCACTTTTCCGGGAAGCGGGCTGCTTTTTCCCCTTCCACAAAAGTCCCAGCGTCAGGCACATCGGCTCGATGGCCGCCAGCAGGGCAAAAAACACATGGTTAAGTGCCGAAGAATCTCCGCTCAGCTCGTTCACCGCGACCATGGCGGGCGCCATCGGCAGCTGCCAGAGCATCACGAGTATGTTCCCCGGGCTGAAGGGAACGGGCATCAGAAGAAGCGACGCAAGGTCGAGCACATAGAGCACGATCGCCGCGTTCCAGCAGCGGTTCTTATCGATGCCGCTCTTCGGCCGCAGTCCCCAGCCGAAGAGGAACGAGACGAGCGCCGGATAAATTGCGCCGATCACCAGCCCGGCGGGCGAAGCGAAGGTAAAGGACGAGGTCGTCCCCGTGCCCCCAAGGGCCGCAAACAGCAGAAGAAACAGCGCGCACTGCGCGAAATGGCTCAAAAGCGCGATCATGCCAAGCTGGATGTAGTCATATTTTTTCATCGTGCTCACCCCCGTAAAATGTCCGTGTTGCGGTACTGGATGGCCTCGGCCAGGTGGGACGCTTCGATCCCTTCGCTGCCGTCCAGATCCGCGATCGTGCGCGCCACGCGCAGGAGCCGGTCGTGGCTCCTCGCCGTAAGGCCAAGGCGGTCGAACGCGCCGCGCAGGAGCTTCTCACCCGCTGCGTCGAGCTTACAGAATTCGCCGACCATCGCAGGCGTCATGTGTGCGTTGCAGGCAATGCCCGTCCCGGCAAAGCGCTCCTTCTGTTTTTCGCGCGCGGCGTTCACGCGCAGCTTTATCTCTTCGGAGGACTCCGCCTTTTCGCGCCGGCGCATGGCCTCAAACTCGACGCTCGGCACGTTCACATGCAGATCCATGCGGTCGAGCATCGGACCGGATATCTTTTCCACATACTTTTCCACCTGCTGCTTCGTGCAGCGGCAGCGCCCCGAGGGGTGGCCGTACCAGCCGCAGCGGCAGGGGTTCATCGCGCCGACGAGCATAAACCGGCTCGGCAGCGTGACGCTGCCCGCGGCGCGCGTGATGGTCACCTCGCCGTCCTCGATGGGCGCGCGCAGCACCTCGAGCACGTCGCGTCGGAACTCAGGCAGCTCGTCAAGGAACAGAACGCCGTGGTGCGCGAGCGAGATCTCGCCGGGCTTCGGCACCTGTCCGCCGCCGGTCATCGCCGCGGCAGAGAGCGTGTGGTGCGGGGCGCGGAAGGGGCGGCGCAGCAGCATCGGGTGCGCGCTGTCGGTAAGACCCGCGACGGACCAGATCTCCGTGGCCTCCAGCGCCTCCTGCCGCGTCATGTCCGGCAGGATCGACGGCAGCCTTCGCGCCAGCATCGACTTGCCCGCGCCGGGCGAGCCGATGAGCAGGATATTGTGCCCGCCCGCGGCGGCGATCTCCAGCGCGCGCTTGACATTCTCCTGCCCCATGACGTCCGAAAAGTCGGGGCCTGGCTCGTCCGCCGTCTCCGCACGCCACTTCGGCTGCGGCGTGAGCGGCCGCTTTCCCTTTAAGTGTTCCACGAGCGAGACGACGTCCTCCACGCCGTAGACGCTCAGCCCGTCGGCAAGCGTCGCCTCGGCGGCGTTCGCGGCGGGAACGTAGAGCGTTTTCACGCCTGCGCGGGCCGCGGCCATCGCCATGGGCAGAACGCCGTTCACCGCGCGCAGCGTCCCCGTGAGCGACAGCTCACCGAGGAAGGCCGCATCCTTCGCCGGGGGCCTGATCTCCTCCGCGCAGGCGAGGATGCCCAGAAGGATCGGCAGGTCGTAAAGCGTGCCCTCCTTCTTCCTTCCCGCAGGCGCGAGGTTCACCGTGATGCGCGAGACGGGGAACTTCACGCCGCAGTTCTTCACCGCCGCGCGCACGCGCTCGCGCGACTCCTTGACCGCCGTATCGCCAAGGCCCACGATGTCGAACGCGGGCAGGCCGCCGGAGAGAAAGCATTCCACCGTGACCTCATAGCCCGAAATGCCCTGAAGGCCGAGTGATCGCACCGCTGTGACCATCGCCGCATCCTCCTTTTTGCATGCGCCGCTGTGCGCGGCACCGTTTTTCGCTGACCAGTATAGCACATTTTTTCCATCAGGCAAATCCCCTCCGCGGCATTTTTGTTCAAAGTGCATAAATGAAATGAAACCTTGCAAAAGTTTCTGAAAAATGAAAGAAATTGAAGGTGTTGTTGCAAAAAAATGAATCTTTTTCCCTTCACGGACCGTTTACACGGCGAAAAAAGTGTGTTATAGTATCAGCGTTGAATTTTGCGATTTCTCGCAGAAGGACCGTCTTTTGACGGTGAAATAAACAGGAGGTTCATTTATGGCAAGAAAAATGAAATCCATGGACGGCAATAACGCTGCGGCTCACGTAAGCTATGCTTTCAGTGAAGTCGCCGCGATCTATCCTATCACGCCGTCCTCCCCGATGGCCGACCTGGTTGACCAGTGGTCCGCCAACGGTCAGAAGAACATCTTCGGCAGCCAGGTCAAGGTCGTCGAGATGCAGTCCGAAGCCGGCGCGGCCGGCGCAGTGCACGGCTCCCTGGGCGCCGGCGCGCTGACCACCACCTACACGGCCTCTCAGGGCCTGCTGCTGATGATCCCGAACATGTACAAGATCGCAGCTGAGCAGCTGCCCTGCGTGTTCCATGTTTCCGCGCGTACCGTTTCCACCCACGCGCTGAACATCTTCGGCGACCACAGCGACGTGATGGCCTGCCGTCAGACCGGCTTTGCCATGCTGTGCGAGGGCAACGTGCAGGAGGTCATGGATCTGTCCCCGGTGGCGCATCTGGCCGCCCTGTCCGGCAAGGTCCCGTTCATCAACTTCTTCGACGGCTTCCGCACCTCCCACGAGATCCAGAAGATCGCCGTGTGGGACTACAAGGATCTCGCCGATATGTGCGACATGGACGCTGTCAAGGCGTTCCGCGAGCACGCCCTCAATCCCGAGCATCCTCACATGCGCGGCTCTCACGAGAACGGCGATACGTTCTTCCAGCACCGCGAGGCCTGCAACCAGTACTATGACGCCCTCCCCGAGGTCGTTGAGAAGTACATGGGCAAGATCAACGAGAAGCTCGGCACCGACTACAAGCTCTTCAACTACTACGGCGCGCCCGACGCTGACCGCGTCATCATCGCGATGGGCTCCATCTGCGACGTGGCCGAGGAAGTCATCGACTACCTCAACGCCCACGGCGAGAAGGTCGGTCTCATCAAGGTCCGTCTGTACCGCCCGTTCAAGGCTGAGCGCCTGATCGAGGCCATCCCCGCAACGTGCAAAAAGATCGCCGTTCTCGACCGTACCAAGGAGCCCGGCGCACAGGGCGAGCCTCTGTACCTCGATGTTGTCACCGCGCTGGCCAACGCCGGCAAGACCGGCATCACCGTCACCGGCGGCCGCTACGGTCTCGGCTCCAAGGATACCCCGCCCGCTTCCGTCTTCGCTGTTTATAACGAGCTGAAGAAGGACGAGCCCAAGCACCAGTTCACCATCGGTATCGTCGATGACGTGACGGGTCTGTCCCTCGAAGAGGACAAGAACTGCCCGAACACCGCGGCCGAGGGCACCATCGAGTGCAAGTTCTGGGGTCTCGGCGGCGACGGTACCGTCGGCGCGAACAAGAACTCCATCAAGATCATCGGCGACCACACCGACAAGTACGTCCAGGCCTACTTCCAGTACGACTCCAAGAAGACCGGCGGCGTGACGATCTCCCACCTGCGCTTCGGCGACAAGCCCATCCGCAGCCCCTACTACATCAACAAGGCCGACTTCGTCGCCTGCCACAACCCCAGCTACATCACCAAGGGCTTCAAGATGGTCAACGACGTCAAGCCCGGCGGCGTGTTCATGATCAACTGCCAGTGGGATTTTGATGAGCTGAACCACCACCTCAAGGCGGACGCCAAGCGCTACATCGCCAAGAACAACATCCAGCTCTACACCATCAACGCCATCGACCTCGCCATCGAGATCGGCATGGGCAAGCGCAACAACACCATCCTTCAGTCCGCGTTCTTCTCCCTCGCCAAGGTCATGCCCGAGGAGCAGGCCATCCAGTACATGAAGGACGCCGCGACGCACTCCTACCTGAAGAAGGGCCAGGACATCGTCGATATGAACCACAAGGCCATCGACCTCGGCGCCACCGCCTACAAGAAGATCGACGTTCCCGCCGACTGGGCCAACGCCGTTGATGCCGGCGAGGCCGTCACCTACGAGGGCAAGCCCGAGCTCGTCGCTCAGGTCAAGAACATCCTCGATCCTGTGGACAAGATGGACGGCGACAGCCTGCCTGTTTCCGCATTCCTGCCTCACGTGGACGGCCAGTGGGAGCTGGGCGCTGCCGCTTACGAAAAGCGCGGCGTTGCCGTTTCCGTTCCCACCTGGGACGCGCAGAAGTGCATCCAGTGCAACAACTGCGCTTACGTCTGCCCGCACGCCACGATCCGTCCCTTCGCTCTCACCGAGGAAGAGGCCAGCAACGCTCCCGCGAGCGCCAAGATCGTTGACATCAAGGCCGGTAAGGGCAAGGGCGTTTACAAGTACACCATGGCCATCTCCCCGCTCGACTGTATGGGCTGCGGCGTGTGCGTTGGCCAGTGCCCCGTCGGCGCGCTGACCATGGTCGGCCAGGAAGGCGAGCTGCCGCAGCAGGATACCTTCAACTACTGCGTCTCCAAGGTCTCCGACAAGGACGACATGAAGGATCTCACCGTCAAGGGCAGCCAGTTCATGCAGCCCATGCTCGAGTTCTCCGGCTCCTGCGCAGGCTGCGCCGAGACCAGCTATGCCCGTCTCGTCACCCAGCTCTTCGGCGACCGTATGTACATCTCCAACGCCACCGGCTGCTCGTCCATTTGGGGCGGCCCCGGCGCTACCTCTCCGTACTGCACCGATAAGAACGGCCACGGCCCGGCATGGTGCAACTCCCTGTTCGAGGACAACGCCGAGCACGGCTTCGGCATGTACGTCGGCCAGGAGAAGATCCGCGAGGACCTCGTCGCCAAGACCGAGCAGCTCGTCGCTGTCGAGTGGGCGCAGGCTTCTCTGAAGGAAGCCGCTCAGAAGTGGCTCGACACCAAGGATGACGGCAAGGCCAACGCCGCCGCCACCAAGGAATACGTTGCGGCCCTGCAGGCCAGCATCGCCACCGTCGATGAACTCGCCGCTGTTCCTCAGTTCGCTGAGCACGCCGCCGAGCTCAAGGCCAAGGGCGAGAAGTTCTGCGACTGCGACGCCTGCAAGCTCGCTGCCGAGATCCTCGACAAGAAGGATTACCTCGCCAAGAAGTCCGTGTGGATCTTCGGCGGCGACGGCTGGGCTTACGATATCGGTTACGGCGGTCTCGACCATGTCATCGCGCAGAACAAGGACGTCAACATCTTCGTCTTTGATACCGAGGTCTACTCCAACACCGGCGGTCAGGCCTCCAAGGCTTCCAACATCGGTCAGGTTGCTCAGTTTGCGGCTGCCGGTAAGGAGACCAAGAAGAAGAGCCTCTCCGAGATCGCGATGCAGTATGGCTACGTCTACGTGGCGCAGGTCGCCATGGGCGCCAACCCGGCTCAGACCATCAAGGCCATCACCGAGGCCGAGGCCTATCACGGCCCGTCCCTCATCATCGGCTACAGCCCCTGCGAGATGCACTCCATCAAGGGCGGCATGATGAACTGCCAGAAGGAAATGAAGAAGGCCGTCGAGTGCGGTTACTGGAACCTGTTCCGCTTCAATCCCGCGGCTGACAAGAAGTTCACGCTCGACTCCAAGGCTCCTGCCGGCGGTTACCGTGAATTCCTGATGAACGAGGCGCGCTACAGCCGCCTGACCCGCGAGTTCCCCGAGCGTGCCGAAGGCCTCTTCGAGCGCAACGAGGATGCGGCCAAGGAGCGTTACGAGCACCTCACCAAGCTCATCGATCTGTACGACAAGCAGTAATTGCTGCTGTTGCGTAATTGAAAAGGGAGCACCCGAATGGGTGCTCCCTTTTTTCGTACTCTGCGAAGGGGTGCTGCTTTCTTTTCCCCGAAAGGGGAGCTGCTTTTCCGCACGGGGCGCGGAGGGGGCGCACTGCGTGCGGGTACGGAGAAAGGGAGGGATATCTCTTTTTGAAAAAGAGATATCCCTCCCTTAAACCCTCCCAGAGAAAATTTACATTGCGGGTTTGCAGCTCGAAGAGCTGCGCAGCCTGCGGAATCGGACGCCTGCGGTTTTCTGTATCTAAACGATTTGGATTGCTTCTATCTTCGCTGTCGCTCTGCCTGCGTATCGGCAGCCTTATGCAATTTCCGTCTACTTTGGATTTTTGCTGTCTTGCTTTTGCCTGCCAAAGCGGCATTGCTTCGCTCGTCGCGCGGATGGGTGCTGTTGGGCGGCATTGCTGCGCTCGCCGTCGTGTGGGGCTTAATCTTCGGAGTTGATGTAGATCTCTTCCGCTTTCTGCTGGGCGGCGATGAGGGTTTCGCTGGCTGCGCCGTAATTCTGCGCGTCGATCTGCTCCAGCGCGTCGGTCATGGCATTGAACAGCAGCGCGTACAGGGTCTTGTAATCCACCATAATTGGTCCCTCCGTAGTAATAAATTTTATAATTGCACTGATATAGTGCAATTATAACGTGATTCACGGATAAACTCAATACCAAAATGTGCGAAATTGGTGCAGGAGGTGTTGCGCGTGGACTACGAGTATTCAAAGCGTCTGGGTGCGCACCTTGCGCAGCTGCGGAAAGCGGCGCATTTGACGCAGGAGCAGCTTTCCGCAAAGCTTCAGGTGCTCGGCTGCGACCTGACCCGCAGCGCCCTCGCCAAGATCGAGGTCGGCCAGCGCCACGTTTATCCCGACGAGATGAAAGCGCTGCACGAGGCGCTCGGAAAGAGCTACGACGAATTATTCCTGTAAAACCGACCGCACCAGCGGCCGGTTTTCGCATATCTCCGCGGCGAGCACCCGCAAAACCGCCCCCCAAAACGGCGGCGAGCGAAGCAATGCCGCCGCCAACGCACTTCCCCAGCGCGGCGAGCGAAGCAATGCCGCGCGCCCCGCAGGCAGTCTGCCGCCGGACTTCCGTCACTCGCGCCCCACGGAGTAGGGCGCGGTTGCAAGCGGTATCGAATCGCAGGGACTCATGGCGAAGCCATGTACACCGCACCCGATTCCGCAGGCTGCGCAGCTCTTCAAGCTCCAATCCCGCAATGCACGGGGCCGCGGGGTGTCCCCGCGTCTTTCTCTCGGGGGTTCAAAATGGGATACTCTCTTCGAAAAGAGAGTATCCCATTTTACTGCGCACTTCCGCAGGCTGCGGAAGCCCCCATCACACCTCCGGCGTGAGGACCCCCTTTTCCGTGACGAGCATCGTGCAGCGCATGTCGTGCTCCTCGACCGGCACCTCGGGCGAGAGGAGCTGCTCGCGGCAGATGAGCGCCGTCGGGCAGCGCAGCTGCGGCAGCAGACGGTCGTAATACCCGCCGCCCTGACCGAGACGGCGGCCCCTGCGGTCGAACGACAGGCAGGGCACAACGGCAAAGTCGATCTCCGCCGCCGTGACGAGCGGGCAGCTCTGCTTCGGCTCGAGAATGCCGTAAGCGCCCGCCTCAAGATCGTCCATCGAGCGCACGACGCACAGGTCGATCGCGTGCTCCGCCGCGCAGCGCGGCAGGACGAGCGTCTTGCCCGCGGCGATCGTCTCGTTCATGAGAAGCGAGGTGTCGATCTCCTTCTCCGTACCCGCGAAGGCGAAAACGACCTTCGCGCGCCGGTATTCCTCCAGCGCGAGGATGTGGCGGCAGATGGCCGCAGAGCTCTCCGCCTTGTAGGCGGGGTCGAGCGTGCGCTCCTTCTTGCGGATGAAGGTGCGCAGCGCCTTCTTTTCTTCGATGACAGACATGGGTGATCCTCCCGATCCGTAAAATTTCTGTCCCTATCGTAGCAAAAAGCGGCGCAAAAGGCAAGGCGGCGAAGAAAGTAAATCATTTCCCTTTTGTCGCTTTGGAAAAGAAATTGACAGCATTTTTTTATTTTGTTATCCTGAATACAGAATGTATGCGCGGCCCCGCCGTGCAATTGAGGAGGAACACTGCAATGGCTATGCTGCTCAAGGGAGCCGAGGTTGCCAAAGCGCTGACCGAGGAGCTCCACGCGAAAACCGAAGAACTGAAGAAAAACGGCGCCGAGCCCTGTCTCGCCATCCTGCGCGTGGGCGCGCGCGAGGATGACCTTGCCTACGAGCGCGGCGCGCTCAAGCGCTGCGAGAAGGTCGGCGTCGCGGTCCGTCAGGTCATCCTGCCGGAGGACGTGACGCAGGAAGTGCTGATGGAGAACATCCACGCGCTCAACGCGGACGAGAAGGTCCACGGCGTGCTGATGTTCCGTCCGCTTCCCAAACACCTTGACGACGAGGCCGCGCGCGCGGCACTCGACCCGAAAAAGGACATGGACGGCATCACCGACGGCTCGATGACCGCTGTGTACGCCGGCACGAAGGGCGGCTACCCCCCCTGCACCGCCGCGGCCTGCGTGGCGCTGCTCAAGCACTACAACATCCCCATCAAGGGCAAGCGCGTGGTCGTCATCGGCCGCAGCCTTGTCATCGGCAAGCCCGTTTCCCTGTTGCTGCTCGCCGAGCACGCGACCGTGACCATCTGCCACAGCCGCAGTGAAAATCTGCCCGCCATCTGCCGCGAGGCCGACATTCTCGTCGTCGCCGCCGGTAAGGCCGGTATGGTCGGCGCGGAGAGCGTGCGCGAGGGCCAGATCGTGCTGGACGTTGGCATCCACGTCGGCGCGGACGGCAACCTCTGCGGCGACACCCGCTTTGCCGAGGTCGAGCCCATCGTCGCGGCCGTCACCCCCGTTCCCGGCGGCGTCGGCACCGTGACGAGCACGATCCTTGCAAGCCACGTGGTCGAAGCGGCGGAGCGCGCAGCAAAGCAGTGATTTCACTAAAGGAAGAAGGCCTTCTCCCAACGGGAGAAGGCCTTCTTTTATTCTTCTCTCAGCAGCTTTTCGCCGACCGCCGCCATCTGCGCGCCGCCCATCTCCACATCGATGGATATGAAATCCACGATGCGCGTGCCGCGCACGAGCATCCACTCGTCGAGCCACTCCCCGGCATACTCGTTGTAGAGCCGCCAGGCACGCTCCGCGCCCCAGGGCGCGGCGTCCGTTTCGCGGTAGGCGTAGGGCAGCTCATGGCGCGCGCCGTCCGCGCCGCGGACCGTTTGGTGATAGTCAAGCTCGGCGGCAAGGCAGCGCTCAAAAATGCCCGCAAGGCGCACATCGCTGATCGTATAGTAGATCTGCGCGGGATTGCCGCGCGCCGTCTCCGGATGCTCGGGATCGTCGAAGCGCGCGAGCACATCATCCTGCTGCCCGCCGTACTGAGCGGCAAAGGGCGAGGAGCGCCCCCAGCTCATGCACGACCAGCGCGCGTTCTCATCCTCCACGCCGAGGTCGGCGAGATAAAGCGGCAGCGCATCGTGGTAGATGGTCGCCCGGAAGTCCTCGTCATACAGCTCGGGCGGTGTCTCATCGCTCTCGAAAAGTCCGTTCTGCTGCATGACGAGCAGCATGCCCGCCGAGACCAACGCGACCGCCGCCGTCACGCAGACGGTGACGGCGCAGCGCTTTGCGCGGCCCGCGTCGGTATTCTGCATCGCGGAACAGGCAAAAAACATCGCGGCGAAGGGCGTGATGCCGCACAGGAGCGCGGCGAGGTAGAGCCGTCCCGTGCCGGTGCTGCCAGTCCCCAGCAGGGCGTTGACGAAGATCCCCAGAAGCGTCAGCAGCAGCGCCGCGCGCTCGAGCATCCAGAGCCACGGGCGCGGCTTTGCGGGCAAAAAGCGGTGCTCCTCTCTCGCCGTGCGCACCGCTTCTCTGTACCAGCGGCGGTAGCAGACAAGGTCGGTCCCGCAGATCAGTGCGGCAGCGGGCGCGATCCACGGCAGCAGATCGCCCATCTCATAGATCAGCGCGTACAACGGGTCCGTCTGCAGCCCGCTCACGATATCCCACACCCGGAGGAGCATGTAAAGGAGCCAGAAAAACAGCAGGCCTTCGTAATATCTGAGCGCGCGGTGCATTGCGTCCACCTGCAAAACGGGGTCTGTTTCCACATCGACGGCGTTTTCATCCGCCGTGCAAAGCACGTGGCGCGTCCGCCCGCCAAGGCCGCCGCCCTTTCCCTCGGCACCGCCCCAGAAGGTCAGGTCCCCCGCGCCCGCGGCCTGCTGCCAGCCCGCCTGCGCGCAGTAGTCGAGGAAAACCTCCTCGCCGTCCTTTTCGCCGCTGTCATCGGGATAATAGGTGACGGCGAAACGCAGCTTCTGCGGCTCAATGCGCCGGTAGCGGAGCAGCAGCCCCACGCGGTCGGGCGCCCAGCCCTCCGCCGCCATGCGCTCAAAATGGCGCGCAAGGCCCTCAGTATCATAAAAAGAATAGGAGTTCAACTCGTATTTCGTGTTGTTCATCGCCGTCCTCACTTTCTCTCATCTCCGCCGTCAGATACTGAGCAGCCTTTCGCCGATCAGCGCCATCTGCGCCTCGCCGAGCCCGCTCAGTGCCGTGCCGCTCACGCGCACGATGCGCGTCCCGCGCGTCAAAAGCCAGGTGTCGTTCCAGTCGCCGTCCTTTTTATTGTAAAGCCGCCATGCCCGCTCCGCGCCCCAGGACGCGGCGTCCGTCTCGCGGAACACAAGGTTCCGGAAGGGGTGGTGCGTGCGGTAGAAGGTGATCGTGTAATTTTGAAAATAGCTCAGCTCGCTGCGAAGGCACAGGCTGAAAAGCGGCGCGAATCTCACGTCCGTCACGCGGTAGGAAAGCTCCAGGGCATTGCTCTCCCCGTCGCCCTCGCGCATCGACTGCTTCCCGACGGTCTGAGCCGCCAGCGCCGAAGCGCTTTCCGACAGCTCGCAGGAATAGCGGTCGTAATCCGTCTTTTTCAGGTCCTGCACGGAAAGCGGCAGCGCGTCGTGATAGGCGTAGTACTGCGCGGTGTCTCCGCCGGAGTACTCCACCACGTAGGGCGTAGCGTTTTCCGGCTCGGGGCGAAGGACCCCTGCCCGCTCCGCGCGCAGGATGCCGAACATCAGCGCGAATGACAGCGCAAACGACACGGCGTAGGTGACCGCCTTGTTCTTCCCCGTGCCCGCGCCGCGCCGTTTCAGGACAGCCTTCGTGCCCTGCACGGCGGCGTAGACCAGCAGCACGCCCGCAAGGCCCACAAGAAGCATGGGCCGCTCCGTCCGGCTGCTGTCAAAGATTGTCACGCCGAAGCCCAGCAGGACCAGCGCAAGGATTGCCCTTTGCAGGCCGGGATGCGAGCGCGTCGGCAAAAACTGCCCCGCCTCCGCCGCGCGCTTCGCCCTGCGCCGCCAGAGATAGTAGCCGCCAAGCTCCCCCAGGCTCAAGAGCATAAGCAGCAGCCAGTCGCAAAGCCCGAACAGCTCCGACGGCACCGCGAGCGAAGCGGTCAGATCGCTCGCAAAGCCGCGCCAGACGCGCACGAGCTGCCACAGCGCGATCCCCGAGATGATGAGATAGCTTGTGATCTGCTCGCGCTTCATCGTCTCGTGCAGCGTTTCCACCTGAAGCGCTGCATCCGTGTCGATGGGCACGGCGCGCTCATCGCCGCTGAAAAAAACGCTCATCTGCCCGCGGTGCGCTGCCCTGACCCAGCCCGCCTGCGCGCAGTAATCCCAGAACGTCAGCTCTCCCTCGCTCGGCTGCTCCGGGGCAAATTCCGAGGAATCAGGATAGTAGACGACGGAAAAGCGCAGCTTCTTCGGTTCCGCGCGCCGGTAGCGCCAGATGCTGCCGAGCCGCTCGATGAGCCAGCCCCTTGCCGCCATCTTCTCAAGATGCCGCTCAATGCCGGTGCGATCGTAAAAAGAATAGGAGTTCAACTCGTATTTTACGCCGCGCATATCATTTCTCCTCTCTCATCAGCCTTTCGTAGTCGCACAGGAGCGCGCGCAGGCGCTCCACCTCGTTTTCAAGCAGCGTTCTCCCCGCCGCCGTGAGCCGGTAGCTGCGGCGGCGGCCCTCCGCGCGCGTTTCCTCAATGTAGCCCGCCGCCGCGAACTGCTCGAGCAGGTTGTAGAGCGTGCCCGGTCCCACGGCCACGCGTCCGCCCGTCAGCTCGCTCACGCGCGCCATCACGTCCATGCCGCAGCACTCGTCGCGCAGCGCGAGCAGGATATAAAACATCTGCTCGGTCAGCGTGCCGAATTTTTCGCGTGCCATCGCGCTCCCCCCCTATATCGATATTCGATAATCTTGAGCAGAGTATATTATCGATATTCGATATTGTCAACCGCATTTTGCGGCAGCAAAAAAGAACCATCCTCTTCCACAAAAGAGAATGGTCCTTTTTGTCGTCTTTTACCTGCACAGGAACGAGAACCAGCCCTCGCTGCTGCGCGTTTCCTCGATGGTCCAGCCCGCCTCGATAAGCTTTTCCCGCACCTCATCGGCGCGGTCGTCGATGATGCCGGAGCAGAGGAATACGCCGCCCTGTTTGAGGAGCCTTCCCACCTGCGGGGCGAGCGCGATGATAACGTCCGCCACGATGTTGGCGACGATGATATCGTAATCGCCGCCGAATTCCTTCTGTAAGCCCTTGTCGCTGAGCACGTCGCCCGCGCGGACGGTGTAATGCTCCTTGCCCACGCCGTTGAGCGCGGCGTTTTCGTAGGCGACGCCGACGCATTTGTCGTCAATGTCGCAGGCAAAGGCGTCCTTTGCGCCGAGCAGCAGCGCGGCGATGGACAATATGCCGCTGCCGCAGCCGAGGTCCAGCACCTTTTCCCCGCCGCGGATGTGCTTCTCGAGCGCCTGCAGACAAAGGCGCGTGGTGGCGTGGCTGCCGGTGCCGAAGGTCAGGCCGGGGTTCAGGATGAGCTTGACGCGCCCGTCCTCCTGCGCCTGCTCCCACTCGGGCACGACGAGCAGCCGCTCGCCGATCTCCATGGGCTTGTAGAACTGCTTCCAGTTGTTCTCCCAGTCCGCGTCCTCGACATTTTCCATGCTGAGGATCAGCGGCGCATACTCGGGATGCTGCTTTTTGAAGGCCGACAGGCCGATGCGGAACTGCGCAAGGGTGTTCAGCCCCTCCTCGCTGTCCTCAAGGTAAAAGGTGATGCGGCTCTTGCCGTGCATGGACTGCATCAGGTCCTCGTCCACATAGTCCCAGTACTGATGGTTGTTTTCGAGGAAGTCCTTGAAGTCGCCCTCCTCGTCGATCATCAGGCTGTCGATGCCGTATTCACTCAAAAGCTCGCTCGCGGGCTCGATGCCCTCGGGACGCGTGTCGAGGTGTAATTCAAGCCATTTCATCGCTGCGTCCCCACAAAGAAGAGGCCCAGCGTGCCGCAGCCGGTGTGCGCGCCGATGACGGGGCCGATGAAGTCCGCGCGCACGTCGGTCACGCCGAAGCGCTCCTTGAGAAGGCCCTTGACGTACTCGACGTAGTCCGGGCAGTTGGCGTGGCAGATGAACATGGGCTGGTTCTTGTCCGGCTCGATGCCGAGCTCCTCGACCTTGTCCACGAGCGCGCGGAGCGCGGCCTTGCTGCCGCGCGCCTTGCTCACGGGAGTCAGGCAGCCCCTGCTGTCGGTGTGCATGACGGGCTTGATGCCGAGCATCGTGCCCACCAGCGCCGCCGCGGCGCTGACGCGGCCGCCGCGCTTTAAGTGGTTGAGGTCATCGACGATGAACCAGTGGTCCTGGCTTTGGATGATGCTCTCGACATATTTGGCCAGCGCGTCGATATCGAGATTTTTCTCGCGGCGCTCGCGCACCGCGCGGTAAACGAGCATGCCCTGCCCGCGCGAGGCGGACAGCGAATCGATGACGATGATCTTCGCCTCGGGGTGCTTCTCTCTCAGGTCGTTCGCCGCGATGCAGGCGGACTGATAGGTCGTGGACAATGCGCTTGAAAAGCAGATACAGAGGATGTCCCTGCCGTCCGCAAGGGCTTTTTCCATCGCGTCGGTGAACTGGCCGACATTGGCCGCGGCGGTCGTGCAGTCCGCGCCGTCGGCGATCTTCTGAAAGAATTCCTCCGGGGACATATCCGCGTGGTCGGGCGTATTCAAAAGCGTTTTGCCCTCGATGGTGAACGAGAGCGGCAGGACCGTGAGGTCCAGCTCTTCGACTTCCTGCTGGCTCAGGTCGCAGCAGCTGTCGGTCATGATGATATAATCACGCATGGTGCTATTTCTCCTTTCAGTGCCGGATGGGGTTCCGGTACCGGTATTATAACAAATCTCTGTGCGCCGTGTAAATACACCGCTCCATTATTTTCCGACGCAGAAGCGCTCGAAAATGCGCGCGACCATGTCCTCGCGCGCGGTGCGGCCCGTGAGCTCGCCGAGCGCGGCGAGCGCCTGCTCGACCTCTGTGAGCACCACGTCGGGCGTCATGCCGGAGATGAGCGCGTCCTTCGCCGCGCGCACGCTCTGCGCGGCCCGGTCCACGGCTTCGGCCTGCCGGGCGTTCGTCAGCAGCGTGCCGCCGCTTTGCGGCGCGGGATAGAGCCTGCGGACCGTCTCTTCGAGCGCGGGAAAGCCCTCGTGCGTCACACTCGAGAGCGGGATGACCGCCTCGGGCGCGCGCCAGTCCGCATCCGGCAGCACGCCCACTCCGCCGCCGAGGTCGGACTTTGTACAAATGAGCAGCCACGGCTTGCCGCTTTTCGCCGCAAGGGCGAGCGGCGCGAGCATTTCCTCTGCCTTCTCTGCCGGCAGTCCCGCGCTGCCGTCCAGCAGGGCGAGGATAAGATCCGACCTCTCGAGCGCCTTTTTCGACCGCTCCACGCCGAGCCGCTCGACGACGTCCGCCGTCTCGTGCAGGCCCGCCGTGTCGATGAGCCGCAGCAGCACGCCGCCGACCATTGCCTTTTCCTCCACAGTGTCGCGCGTCGTGCCCGCGATGTCCGTGACGATGGCGCGGTCAAAGCCGACGAGCGCGTTCAGCAGCGAGCTTTTGCCCGCGTTCGGCGCGCCGATGATGGCCGTCGTCACACCGGATTTCATCACCCTGCCGCGCGCAAAGGTGTCGAGCAGGGCGGAAAGCCGCCGCTCCGCGTCCGCGAGCGTCCGCTCGGTCTGCTCGCGCGAAAGATCCTCGATGTCCTCGTCCGGATAATCGACCACGGCGTAAAAGCGGCTCGAAATATCGAGCAGCGCGTCGTACACCGCCTCGATCGGGCGGCGCAGCGCGCCGGTGAGCTGGGCGGCGGCGTTGCGCGCGCTCTCAGCCGTCTCGGCGTCGATGAGATCGATGACGGCCTCGGCCTCGGTGAGGTCCATTTTGCCGTTCAGGAAGGCCCGCTGCGTGAATTCGCCGGGCCTTGCCTGCCGCGCGCCCGCGGCGAACGCCGCCGACAGCACCTCATTGAGCACCACGGGCGAGCCGTGGCAGTGGAGCTCGGCGCTCTCCTCGCCGGTGTAGCTGTGCGCTGCGGAAAAGCAGACCGCCATGCAGCGGTCGAGCAGCGCGCCGTCCGGCGCGTGCACGTCGCCATAGGTCATGCGGCGGTATGGGAGCGCGCTGGCCGCCGCGCCGCTCACGGGCGTAAAGAGCGCGGCGAGCACCTCCCGCGTTTTTTCCCCGCTCAGGCGCACGATGCCGATGGCCGACGGGCTCTGCGCCGTGGCAATGGCCGCAATGGTATCCATGGCCGTCCTCCTCTCTTTCTTTTCACAAATTACGGAAAGTATACCACAACGGAGGGAATTTGAAAAGGGGCGCGGTCTCCCGCGCCGCAAGCGCAAAAAGGGACAGGCTCTCGCCTGTCCCTTTCCATTTTCCGTTTTGCCGAAGCAGCCGCTTACTGCTGCTCCTTGGCGGCCTTCTGCTGGGCCTCGATCTCGATGAGAGCGTCCTTGCGGGAGAGGTTCCAGCGGCCCTTCTCGTCGATCTCCATGAACTTGACCCAAATCATGTCGCCGACGGTGACCACGTCCTCGACCTTCTCGACGCGCTTGCGGTCGAGCTTGGAGATGTGGACAAGGCCGTCCTTGCCCGGGGCGATCTCGACGAACGCGCCGAACTGCATCAGGCGCACGACGCGGCCATAGTAGAGCTTGCCGACCTCGGGCACGAAGACGATATCGTCGATGCACTTCTTCGCAGCGTCGCACGCGGCGGCGTTGGCGGAGGCGATGTGGATGGTGCCGTCGTCGTCGATGTCGACCTTGGCGCCGGTATCGGCAACGATCTTCTGGATGACGCTGCCGCCCTTGCCGATGACCTCGCGGATGCGGTCGGGATCGATCTTCATGGTGATCATCTTGGGCGCATACTTGCTGACCTCGGCGCGCGGCTCTGCGATGCAGGGCAGCATGATCTGGTCGAGGATCTGCACGCGCGCATCGTAGGTGATCTCGAGAGCGTTCTTGATGATGGCCATGGTCAGGCCGTCGTTCTTGAGGTCCATCTGGATGGCGGTGATGCCCTTCTTCGTACCGGCGACCTTGAAGTCCATTTCGCCGTGGAAGTCCTCAACACCCTGAATGTCGATGAAGGTGGTGAAATCGTCGCCGTCCTGAATGAGACCGCAGGAGATACCGGCGACGGGCGCCTTGATGGGCACGCCCGCGTCCATCAGCGCGAGCGTGGAGCCGCAGATGGAGCCCTGGGAGGTCGAGCCGTTGGAGGAGACGACCTCGCTCACGACGCGGATGGCATACGGGAACTCGTCAACGGACGGGATGACCGGCAGCAGCGCGCGCTCGGCAAGAGCGCCGTGGCCGATCTCGCGGCGGCCGGGGCTGCGGGAGGGCTTGGCCTCGCCGACGGAGTAGCCGGGGAAGTTGTAGTGGTGCATATAGCGCTTTTCGGTCTCTTCCCAGATGGTGTCGAGCTTCTGGGCGGCGGAAAGCGTATCGAGCGTGGCGACGGAGAGGACCTGCGTCTGACCGCGGGTAAAGAGGCCCGAGCCGTGGACGCGGGGCAGCACGCCGACCTCGGCGGCGAGAGGACGGATCTCGTTCTTCGCGCGGCCATCGACGCGGTGGCCTTCGAGCAGCCACGCCTTGACGATCTTCTTCTGGAACTTGTAGGTGATCTCGTCGAGGAACTGATCCATGTCGGGATACTCCTCGAGGTACTTCTCGTGCCAGTGCTCGATCATCTCGTTCCAGCGGGCCTCGCGCACGTTCTTGTCGTCGGTGTCCATCGCGGCCTTGGCTTCGTCCATGAAGTTCTCGACGATCTTGTCGAACAGCTCCTGGTTGAAGCTCGCGTGCGGGTAGTCGAACTTGGGCTTGCCGATCTCGGCAACCATGCGGTTGATGAGCTCGACCTGCTTCTGATTCTCGTTGTGGGCAAGCTCGATGGCCTTGTACATGGTGTCGTTATCGACCTCGTTCGCGCCGGCCTCGATCATGACGACCTTCTTGCCGGTGGAAACGACGGTCACGTCAAGGTCGGAGACCTTGCGCTGCTCGGAGTTGGGGTTGAGGACGAGCTCGCCGTCCACAAGGCCGACCTTGAGCGCGCCGACAGGGCCGTTCCAAGGGATATCGGAGATGGCCAGCGCAGCGGAGGTGCCGATCAGGGCCGCGATCTCGGGGGAGCAGTCGTGATCGACGCTCATGACGGTGGCCATGATGGAAACGTCGTTGCGGAAGTCATAGGGGAAGAGCGGGCGGATGGGGCGGTCGATGACACGGCTGGTCAGGATGCCCTTTTCGCCGGGACGGCCCTCGCGGCGGTTGAACGAGCCGGGGATGCGGCCGACGGAGTAAAGCTTTTCCTCAAAGTCAACGGAGAGGGGGAAGAAGTCGATGCCGTCGCGCGGACGGGCGGAGGCGGTGGCGCACACCAGCACGCGGGTATCGCCGTAGCCGACCATGACGGCGGCGTTGGCGAGCTCGGCGAGCTTGCCGACCTCAAGCGTGAGGGGACGGCCAGCGAGCTCCATCTCGTACTTGTGGTAGTTGGGGAACTGTCTGTGGGTGATGATGGTAGACATTTGTCGATCTCCTTTTTTGTAAAATTCCGTATGGGAGCCGACCGTTTAGCACTTGAAAAAACGTCGGCCTGCCGCCGCTTTTTCAACTGCTAAAGCATAGCAGGCTCTCATACGCGCGGGGAAAAGTGCCGGGGCGGAAGGTGTGAAAGAAGGGTGGTGCGCAAGCACACCACCCTGTTTTCAAACTTACTTACGGATACCCAGCTTGGCGATCAGGGTACGATAGCGCTCGATGTCCTTCTTCATAAGATAGTCGAGAAGGCTGCGGCGCTTACCGATCATCTTGTACAGGCCGCGGCGGGAATGGTTGTCCTGCGGGTGCTGCTTGAGGTGCTCGGTGAGCTGAGCGATACGCTCGGTGAGGATAGCGACCTGGACCTCCGGGGAGCCGGTGTCGCTTTCGTGGGTACGGTTGGCCTCGATGATGGCCGTCTTCTGGTCCTTAAGCATCATAGTGTGTGATCCACCTTTCATAAATTCTCCCAGCACTGAGCGGCGGGCCGGTGAGTCCTCCACGTCCTAAGTGCGGGAACGCGCACGCACTGAGCATGCTGGATTATCATAGCACAGCTTTTTTCTATTGTAAAGCAAAACCTGCGAAATGATACCGCTTTTTTGCATTTTCCCGCCCTGCCGGGTGAAATAGGCGAAAAAAGAGACGGCCGGCGGGCCGTCTCTTTTCGATCTTACTTTCTGAGAGCAGCGAAGTGCTCGCGCGTTAGCTTGATGACGACAGGGCTCAGCAGCAGCAGCGCGATGAGGTTGGGGATGGCCATGAGGCCGTTGAGCGTGTCAGAGATGTCCCAGACAAGCGTGAGATCAGCGACCGCACCGGCGATGACCACAAGGCAGAATACGATCTGATAGGGGCGGATGATCTTGCTGCCGAAGAGGAACTCCGCGCATCGCGTGCCATAGAGCGCCCAGCCGAGGATGGTGGACGTGGCGAACAGCAGAAGGCCAACCGCCAGAATGACCGAGCCCGCCTTCGCGCCGAACACGCTCGAAAAGCCCGCAACCGCAGTGGGAACGCCCGCGAGGGCGTCGTTACCGTAGTTGCCGTCCGCCGCGCCGGAGCAGAGGACGACGAGGGACGTGAGCGTGCAGATCACGATGGTGTCCATAAAGACCTCGAAAATACCGTAGAGGCCCTGCTTGACAGGGTTTTTCTCCGAGGTCGCGGCGTGCGCGATGGGCGCGGAGCCAAGGCCCGCCTCATTGGAGAAGACGCCGCGGCCGACGCCCTTGGTCATGGCAAGCTTGATGGAAATACCTGCCGCGCCGCCGGTGACGGCCGCAGGATTAAACGCGCCTTTGAAGATGGAGGCGAACACACTGGGAACACTGCCGATATTGGCAAACACCACAACAAACGCGCAGACGATGTAGATGATCGCCATGCCGGGCACGAGCTTTTCCGTGACCTGACCGATGCGCTTGACACCGCCGAGCAGCACAAGCGCCACGAAAGCCGCAACGCAGATGCCGGTGATCAGGCAAATCATCGTCTCCTTACTTGCCGCGTTTTCATTGAACGCAACGGCGACGGACTTGACAGAGTCCGCGATGGAATGCACCTGCGCGATGTTGCCGATACCGAAGGCCGCGATCGCGCCAAGGACGGCAAACACGCCGCCGAGCCACTTCCACTTGGGGCCGAGACCGTTTTTGATGTAGTACATGGGGCCGCCGCACCAGTCGCCCTTTTCGTTGCGCTCGCGGTACTTGACGGCGAGCGTCACCTCGGAGAACTTCGTGACCATGCCGAACAGCGCCGACACCCACATCCAGAACACCGCGCCGGGACCGCCGAGGATGATCGCGCCCGTAACGCCCGCGATGTTGCCCGTGCCGACGGTGGAAGCAAGGGCCGTGGACACGGCCTGCATGGGCGTGATCTCGCCGTCGCCCGCCTCCCCCTTCTTAAAGATCTTGCCGATGGTGTTTTTCCACCAGTAGCCGAATTTCGTAAACTGGATGAAGCCGACGCCGACACTCAGGAGGATACCCGTGCCGACGAGCAGCACCAGCATGATCGGGCCCCAGACAAAGCCGTTGACCGCCGTGTTGATCTCCATAAATCGCTCCATGCTCATTCCCCTTTCTAAAAATCACGTTTCGCAAAGTGTTGGATGAAAATATTTCATACCACATATTCAGGATACCAAATCGCCCGTCCGCTGTCAACGGGCAAAGGGTCGTTTCCGCCCGCTAAGAACCGTTAAAATTTTGTTGACAAACGACATTCCCCGTGCTATCCTCACTGTACTAACACACTTAGTACAGTGAGGATACGCCTATGTTCAATCCGATATTTCTGCTCCCGGCGGCGGGCGTGCTGGTCCTCGGCATTGCGTGCATTTTCATGCTGTGCCGCCGCTGAACGCCGCAGGAGGAAAACACATGATCACCTTAAATTACCGCGATGCGCGCCCGATCTACGAGCAGGTGTGCGACGGGCTGCGGCGGCTGATCGTCTCCGGCGTGATCGCCGACGGGGACAAGCTCCCCTCGGTGCGCGCGCTGGCCAGTCAGCTGGCCATCAACCCCAATACCATCCAGCGCGCCTATAACGAGCTGGAAGCGAGCGGCTACTGCTGCTCGGTGCCGGGCAAGGGCTGCTTTGCCGTGCACACCTACCGCGAGCGCGACGATAAGCGCCGCAGGGCGCTGGAGGAACAGGTCAGGGAGCTTTTGCAGGAGCTGCGCGCCATGGGCGCGAGCGGGGAAGAGCTCCGGGAGCTTTGCAGGGAGGAAGAAGAGAAATGATCGAAGTACGCGGTCTTATTAAGACCTTTGACGGCTTTGCCGCGCTCGACGGCGCGGACCTGACGGTCCCCAGGGGAACGGTCTACGGTCTGGTCGGCCCGAACGGCGCGGGCAAGACGACGCTGCTGCGCCATCTGACGGGCGTTTACCGCCAGGACGCGGGCAGCGTGAGCTTTGACGGCGCGCCCGTCTGGGAAAACACGGAGGTAAAGGGGCGCATCGCCTCCATCCCCGACGACTGGTTCTACTTTATGCAGGCGGGGCTGGGCGATATGATGCGCTTTTACCGCGGGGTCTACCCGCGCTTCAGCATGGAGCGCTACGAAAAGCTGCGCGGGGTGTTTGCGCTCGACGACAGGCGGCCGCTGCGCCGCATGAGCAAGGGCCAGCAGAAGCAGGCGGCCTTCTGGCTCGCGCTGTGCACGATGCCGGACTATCTCATCCTCGACGAGCCGGTGGACGGCCTTGACCCCGTGATGCGCCGCCAGGTGTGGAGCCTTATTCTGCAGGACGTCAGCGAGCGCGGCACAACGGTGCTCGTCTCGTCGCACAACCTGCGCGAGCTTGAGGACGTTTGCGACCACGTGGGCGTGATGAACAGGGGGAAGCTCCTGCTCGAGCGCTCGCTCAGCGAGCTGCAGGACAACACCGTCAAGCTCCAGCTCGCCTTTGAAACGTCGGAGCTGCCCGCGCTGCCGCAGGAGATCAAGGTGCTGCACCACGCGCAGACCGGGCGCGTCCATACGCTCATCTGCCGCGGCGAGACCGAGGCGCTCGTGCAGAAGCTCTCTGCGCTGCACCCGGTCTTCATCGACGCGGTGCCGCTGTCACTTGAAGAAATTTTCATCTATGAACTGGGAGGTGAGGACTATGCGATCCGCGACATCGTTCTTTGATAAGTCTCTATTCCGCAGCCAGCTCAAGCACACCTGGCCGCTCTGGCTCGGCTACACCGCCTTGTGGCTCTTCCTCGTGCCGGTCGCGCTCTTTTCAGAGCTTACCGCCTATCAGGGCGACTACAGCGCAGCGGATGCGTCCAGTCTGCTGCTCAACGCCGGCGTGCGCGGCGGCGTCTTCATTTCCTTCGTCTTCGGCCTTTTCTTTGCGATGCTCGCCTTCTCGCACCTGACGCAGAGCCGCGCGACGAACGGCTTCCATGCGCTCCCCGTGCGGCGCGAGACCATCTTTCTGACCGCCTACCTCACGGGGCTGTTCTGCCAGGTTTCCAGCATTCTCGTCACGTTCCTGCTCGGCGCGGCGGTCTCAGCGCCGCTGCGCCTCAGCTTCTGGAGCGTCACCGGCGCGGCCATGGGCAGCGCCATGCTCGAAGCCGTCTTTTTCTACTCCTTCGCCGCGCTGTGTATGATGATGACGGGGCAGATCCTCGCCGCGCCCGTCTTCTATTTCGTCGGCAATATCCTCGTCCCGGGGATGGAATATCTGCTGCGCAACTTTGCGGGCAATTTCCTCTACGGCTACAGCGGACACACCGACGTTGCGCTCGACTTCCTCTCCCCGCCCCTCTATATGTACCTCAGGGTGGACATCGCCTCGATCGAGACCTGCGAGAACGACTCGTACTACGTGACCGCCTACGCGCTCGAGCGCGGCTCGTTCATGATCCTCGCCGCCTATGCGCTCGCGGGGCTTGTCATCGCCCTCATCGCGCTGCTCCTCTACCGCACGCGCAAGAGCGAGATGACCGGCTCGACGGTCGCCTTCCCGTGGGCGACGCCCATCTTCAAGTACGGCGTGGCGTTCTGCACCGCCGTTGCCCTCGGGCAGTTCCTCTACTATTTTCTCTTCGGCCAGTACCGCTCGAGCGGCAACGATTCCCTGCCCGGCACGATCCTCTGCATGGCGGCGGCGGGGCTTGTGGGCTACTTTGTCGCCGAGATGCTCATCAAAAAGAGCTTCCGCGTCTTCCGCGCGGGCGCAAAGGGCGCGGCCATCGTTTCGCTCGCTCTTGTGCTGCTCGGCGTTGCGATGAGCTTCGACCTCACGGGCTATGAAAAGCGCGTGCCGGACGAGAGCGAGATCGAATCCGCCTTCTACACCTTCTCCGGCATGACAAACGTCACGACCGACGACGCCGATACCATCCGCCGCCTCACCGCGGCGCACCAGGCCATCGTCAAAAACCGGAACGAGCAGGCGCGCATCGCAGACGCATGGGACGCGGATACGCTCTCCCAGAGCGATCATGACGACATCGAACCCTTCTCCCTGCGCCTGACCTACTACCTCAAGGACGGCTCGCAGCTCTCGCGCTCCTATTTTGTCTACCTGCGGAGAGGCGACCTCACCGTGCCCTCGTCCGCCACGGCGCGCGTGAACGCGCTCTATATGTGCAGAGAATCCGTGCTTTGCCGCGTCCTCGGCTACGGCTACGAGCACCTCGGCGACACGCCGCGCTTCCTCGACAGCTATTGCTACTATTACGATGAGAACTCCGGCACAAAGGACTATGCCCTCACCGCCGCGCAGGCCGGGCAGGTCTACGCCGCGCTGATGCGGGACGTTCAGGATTCCGATAACGGCAGCAGCGACATCTTCGCCGTGCAGGAATACCAGTACGTTTCCCCCATCTCCTTCTGGCTCGAGCTGTACTTTGAGTCCACCAATGAAAAAGGCCGCCCGGAGGTATATACGCTCGGCCCCAATGTGAATAACTCAACGCCCAACACCCTGCAAGTACTCAGTGAGCTGCTGCCCGAGCTGAAATCCAACACCGTAACGCCGCCCAGCGACGACGGCATTGACACCCTCCCCGCCACAGAGGACGTTTCCACCACGGAAAGCGTGAACTGACATGGCAGAAAAAACAAAGCGGCGGCGCAGACGCCGCCGCGGCGGGAGCAAGAAAGCCTTCCTTATCCTGCTCGCGCTCGTTTTGCTTGTTCTCGGCGGCGTGAAGCTGCGTTACGCGCTCACCCATCAGGACCTGCCGGGCTCAAATGTGAGCGCACCGGACTTCGTCACCGTGGACTATCTCCCGACGAACGAGTATTCCCGCCCCGGCACGCCGCTCAAGGAGATCTCCGGCGTGGTGGTGCACTATGTCGGCAACCCCGGCACGTCCGCCGCGGCAAACCGCAGCTTTTTCGCAAACCTCGCGCTGACGCACGAGACCTACGCGAGCGCCCACTTCGTCGTGGGGCTGGACGGCGAGATTCTGCAATGCGTCCCGCTGACGGAGATCGCCTACTGCTCGAACACTGCCAACGACTACACCGTGTCCATCGAGGTCTGCCACCCGGACGAAACGGGTCAGTTCAGCGATGCGACGATGGAGAGCCTTGAAAAGCTCGTCGCGTGGCTGTGCGAGACGTTCGAGCTGGACACGGACAGCGGCGTGATCCGCCACTACGACGTGACGGGCAAGATCTGCCCGAAATATTATGTTGAAAACGAGGATGCGTGGCTTGCCTTTAAGCAGGACGTGAGCGCGCGCATCGAAGAGGACAAAACCGCGGAAAACGAAACCAACTGAGAAATCAAATCGGGAGGGCTTCTGATGCACAGCTTTGTCAACTACCTCTATCACCTGCTGCGCGCGGGCGTGCGGCTCGCCATCCCCGCCGCGCTCGTCTGCGGCGTGATCCTGGCCGTCTGCTATGCCGTCTTCCGCAGGCGGGGCCGCCGCTTTCCGTGGGGAAAGGCGGTCTGCGCGCTGCTGCTCGTCGGCTGGGCGGCGGTCACGGTCTTCGTCACGCTGCTGCGCGGCGAGCCGGGCGTCCGGATGTGGAATTTTCAGCTTTTCCTCGCCTGGCGCGAGGCGTACCAGCGCTTCACGCTGCAGCTCTGGCTCAACGTGCTGCTCAACATCGCGCTTTTCGTACCGCCCGGTGTGCTGCTGCCGCTTTTGTGGAAGCCGTTTCGCCGGTGGTATGCCATGCTGCTTGATGGCTTTGGCTGCTCGCTCCTCATCGAGCTGATGCAGCTCCTGACGGCGCGCGGCATGTGCGACGTGGACGATCTTTTCACCAACACGCTGGGCGCGATGCTCGGCTGGTGCGTATCGATGCTCTTTCTCTCGCTCCGCGAAAAAAGCAGGGCGTGGAAGCGCTACCTTGCACTGCCCGCCGCGTTCGCGCTCGCCCTCAGCGCTATTTTCATCTCTTACGCCGCGCAACCCTACGGCAATTTGCGCGATGCCGCCGTCACGGCGGCGGACCTGCGCGAGGTGAGCTGGTCGCTCGCCTTTGCGCCCGATGAGGACAGCAGGACCGCCTGGGTCTATCAGGCGCAGGCGCTCGACAACGTGGGCGCCGACCGCTTCGCCGCGGAATTTGCCGCCGCGCACGGCGTCGAATTTCCGGACGTTGAATACTACGACGACACCGCACTCTACATGGACCACTCCACCGGCGATTTTCTGAACGTCACGCTGCACGACGGCACGTGGGAATACTGGATCGGCGACAGCATTGCCCCTGTTTTGGACGTTCCCCCGAAGGAGGTCTCCGAGGCGCTCCTGCGTGAAGCGCTCGGCGGTCTCGGCTTCTCCGTCCCGGACGGCGCGTCGTTCACGCTCTCGCCGTATGGCGAGACCTCCTACCGCGCGGCGCTCTCCGCCGACCTGCTCCCCACGGAGGGCGGCTTCCTCCACGGCACGCTCACCTGCGTGCTCGACGCGCGGGACGACGGCCAATCGACGCTCTCGCGGCTTGAAAACCGCATCGCCACGCTCGCGCCCGTGCGCAAAGAGCCTGTTCTCTCCCCCGCGCAGGCGGTGGACGCATTGCAGGCGGGCCGGAGCTTTGAAGGCGCGTGGTTCGCGCAGAGCGCCCAGCGCATCGAGGTGCGCTCCTGCGCGCTCGACTACCTTTCCGATTCCAAGGGCTTCTATCAGCCGGTGTACCGCTTCGAGCTGTCGCTCTCCGGTCAGGCGGACGGCGTCACCGATGCGATTGATTACGTTCCCGCACTCGCGTGAGCGCCGGATCGCAAGGAGGCTTACGATGAAACGCTTTTTTGCCGCGCTGTCCAGCCTTGCGCTGGTCGCCGCGCTGTATCTGTTTGTTCAAAACGCCGCCGACACGCCGCTTGTACACGTCATTTTGCAGCCGCGCGGCGACAAAAACGCGCCCTGTGTCTACGAGACCGTTTACCGGAGCGGCAAGAGCCGCCCGAGCAGCGTCTTCGTTCCCGACCACACCGCCCTTTACACCGCGGACTACGCGGACTTCGACTTTACGCACGCCCGCCCCGGCAGAGTCAACACGCTCGCCGGCACCGTGCTCTACAACGCGCAGGGGCTTGCGATCCATCCGGACCGGACGATGCTCGCCATGCTGGAGGCCGCGGCGCGGCAGATTGACCACGCCATCTTTACCTTTGAGATCGCTGTGGTGAACGGCGAGCGCTATTACGCCTTTGCCGTGCTGAACGTCAACTGGTGGGACCCGTGCGTGCTCTACGAATTCGACCTCTCCACAGGCGAGCTCAGGGAGCTGCATACCTGGAACAGCATGGACCTTATCGGCCTTGCGCCGGAATCATAAGAAAAAAGCGTGCGAAGGGATCGCCCTCGCACGCTTTCCTTATTCCTTTTCCAGACTGTAGGGATCGCGGCCCGCCGCGAATTCGGCGATCATCTCCGCCGTCAGGGCGACGCCGTTGTTGACGAACGTTTCCTGAAGCTCCTCGCGGCTGACCCACGCGCCGTCCGCCAGCTCGAACTGGTCGAGATGGATGGTATCGTCGCCGTCGAGCCTGCACCAGTAGCCCATCATGATGTTGCCGCTGATGCCCCAGGGCTGGCAGCGGTAATAGCGCAGGTCCCTGACCTTGAGCCCGACCTCCTCCATCACCTCGCGGTGGACCGTCTGCTCGAAGCTCTCGGCAAACTCGGTGAAACCCGCGATCAGCGCCGTGCGCTGCGCGCCGGGACGGTTGGCGTACTTCGTTAAAAGCAGGTAGTCCCCGTGCGTCACGGCCACGATGACCGAGGGGTTGATGCGCGGGAAGATCATGTTGCCGCACTTGGGGCAGCGCATCATGCGCTCGTTTCCATCGTGCACAAGCGTTTCCCCGCAGCGGCCGCAGAAGCGCGCGTCGCGGTACCAAGAGCACAAATGCCACGCGCTCACGGCGGCGTAGGCAAGCTCGCGCGGCTTTTCCGTGCGGAACAGCACGATATCGCGGTAGGAGTAGCCGTCGAGCGTGCGCTCTTTCTCGTCGAAGAGCAGGTAATACTCCCGCCCGTCCAGCTCAAAAAGGTAGGTAAAGGCCTCGTCCGGCTCGGGGAACATCGACCGCACGGGGAATCTGAGCCCGTTGTCGTCGATGCGGCACAAAAGGTCGCGCCCGCGGAACTGCACCACGGCGCTGCTCTTTTTCGGCACGGCGTTCTTCTTCCACTCGTTGTACAAATGCTTCGGCTCGATATCCTGAATCATGTCGGCTTTCCTCCCGCGAAATTCTCTTTCGGGCTATTGTATAACGGATGCGCGGGAAAAGCAAGCGGCGCTTACTCCTGAATCACACGCTCGGCTTCGAGCTTTCTGAGCCGCTTTGTGGTGCGCGCGGCCTGCGCCGCCATCCGGAGCGCAGCCGCGGTCCCCAGCACGCCCAGCGCCGCGTTATTGACAATGTATTTCGCCCAGCGCTGCCACGACAGGAACTTCGGCTGGTTGTACTTTTCGATCAGCTCCGCATAAAACGCGTCGAAGCTGACCGCAAGATCATACCAGTCCCACGCCTGATAAAACCAGTTGACCGCAAGCAGCACCAGCACTGCCGTAACGATGATCTTGATCCACATCAGCCGCCGCGTGTCCCTGATCTGCGCGTCGAGGTCGGAATAAAGCTCGAAGGGCGTGCCGTCCGCCCGCTTTTTCATCACAAGGAACGAGCCTATGTCCCCGGCCTTTTCAATGCCCATCTCTCCGAGCATTTTCACATAGTCGCTGCGCTGACCGTCGCGCGATTCGTAGATGTACTGCACGCGGTATTCGTACTCGCCCGGCTCTCCGCGGCGGTAGGTGCAGGTCCAATAGGTGCACCGCTCCAACAGCCAGCCCTGCGCCGCCATGCGCGCAAATTTCTGTTCCAGTCCTTCCGGCTCCAGCAGCCAGCAGGGAAGGTGCCAGACCCGTTTGACGTCCTTTGCCATCCTCGCGTCCTCCTTTCAGTTCCAGCTGCCTGTCAGCGCGTCGCCGTTCGCGGTCAGCTCGTGCAGTCTCCTCAGCTCTGCGCGCACGGCCTCGCGGCCGTCCGGCGTGATCTGATACTCCTTCCTGCGCCCCTCGCTCTCGTCGCCGAGCGAGACGATCCAGCCGCGCTCGGTGAGCGTTGCGAGCGCGCCGTAGAGCGTGCCCGCGGCCAGATGCACGCGCCCGCCGCTCAGGCGCTCGACGTTCTGCATGATGCCGTAGCCGTGCAGGGGCGTGTCGAGCGAGAGCAGGATATAAAACACCGCCTCCGTCAGCGCCGTCGTTCCCATGTGCATCTCTCCTTTTCGGTTTCCGTTATAACGGTTCACGATATATTGTCTGACGATAAAATATCATACTCACGCGGCATTTGTCAACAGCAAAAGGCAGGGAATGCAAATTTGCATTCCCTGCCTTTGCTTTTCAGGCTTAAAGCCGCGTTATAACAGGAAGCACCATCGGGCTTCGCTTTGTCGCCTTGAAGAGGTAGTTGCTCACGGCGCTGCGGATCGCACCCTTGAGCTCGGCGGTGTCGCGCCGCTTGCCGCGGAAGCCCTCCGCCGTGGACATCGTGAGGTTGCGCAGGTCCTGCAGAAGCTCCTCGGAGTCCTTGACGTAGATAAAGCCGCGCGTGATGATCTCGGGCTCGGCGAGCAGGTCGCCGTTCTGCGCGCTCACCGGCAGCACGACCACGACCATGCCGTCCTCGGCCAGGTGCTTGCGGTCGCGCAGCACCACCGCGCCGACGTCGCCCACGCCGTAGCCGTCCACGAACACCTCGCCCGCGGGCGCGTAGCCGGGCACGCACTTCATCGAGCGCACGCCGATCTCGATGGCGTCGCCGTTGTCGCAGATGACGATGTTTTTGCGGTCCATGCCCATCTGGAGGGCAAGGTCCTTGTGCAGCTGGAGCATACGCTGCTCGCCGTGCACGGGGATGAAGTACTTGGGCTTTGTGAGCGCGTGGATGATCTTGAGCTCCTCCTGACAGGCGTGGCCCGAAACGTGGAGCATGTCCGCGCGGTCGTAGATGACCTGAACGCCCTTGCGGAAGAGCTCATTGATGACGCGCGAGACGGTGTTTTCGTTGCCGGGGATGGCGGAGGCCGAAATGATGACGCGGTCGCCGGGGCCGACCTCGATCTGCTTGTGCTGGGAGAAGGCCATGCGGTACAGGGCGGACATCTCCTCGCCCTGTGAGCCGGTGGTGACGATGACCTGCTTTTCAAGCGGCATCGACTTGATCTTGTTGATATCGACCACGGTGTTTTTCGGCGGCTTCATGTAGCCGAGGTCCATGGCGACCTTCGTAACGTTTTCCATGCTGCGGCCCGTGACGGCGACCTTGCGGCCGCACTCGGCCGCCGCGTCCATGATCTGCTGGATGCGGTGCACGTTCGAGGCGAAGGTCGTGACGATGATGCGCTGCTTGCAGCCCTGGAACAGGCGGTTGAAGGTCCTGCCCACGGTGCGCTCGCTCATCGTGTAGCCGGGACGCTCGACGTTCGTCGAATCCGCGAGCAGCGCCAGAACGCCCTGCTTGCCGAGCTCGCCGAAGCGCGCAAGGTCGATGACCTCGCCGTCGATGGGCGTCGAGTCGATCTTGAAGTCGCCCGTGTGGACAACGGTGCCGAGCCCCGTGTGGATGGCGAAGGCGACGGAGTCCGCGATCGAATGGTTCACGTGGATGAACTCCACGCTGAACTTGCCGGCCTTGACGGTCATGCCGCTCTCCACTGTGACGATCTTCGTCGATTTGAGAAGGCCGTGCTCTTCGAGCTTTAACCGGATGAGCCCCGCCGTCAGGCGCGTGCAGTAGATGGGGATATTCACCTTTTTGAGGATGTAGGGCACGGCGCCGATGTGGTCCTCGTGCCCGTGGGTGATGAACATGCCGCGGATGCGGTTTTTATGCTTGACGAGATAGCTCACGTCGGGAATGACGCAGTCGATGCCGTACATGTCGTCGCCGGGGAAGGCCATGCCGCAGTCTACCACGATGATCTCGCCGCCGTACTCGTAGACGGTCATATTCTTGCCGATCTCATTGAGACCGCCAAGGGGGATGATTTTTAACTGTTCAGCCAATGCTGGATCAACTCCTTTTGAATTTGAATTTGTTCTGTATCCGGGTCAAAAGGCGCAGCGCAGCAGAGACGTCCGTGCCTCCATGCTTCGCCCTGCTTCACGAAGCAACTGCACCTGCGGCGCCCTGATCGACCCTATGGACTTTTTTCTTATAAAAACCGCGGGGACCGCGGCCAAAACCAATGCGATGCGGACCGCGCGCTTGAGGCAGCGCTGCGGCTTTTCCGCTATGTAAGGGGTAGTATAGCACATTTCGTTTCAAAAGTATACCACATTTTTTGTCGATGGCCAAATTTTTCATTTTATATAGGAACTACGCCTTGCCAGCGCTTCATAGCCCGTGCTATAATGAAATGGATTATTCCCCTGCGTCAAGCCGCAGGATCCTTATCCGGACGGGAGGCAAGCACCCTATGAGGAACAAAAAGATCAGCAAGCTGGTGGATCCCAGCTTCCGGCTCTACTTTGTCGTCGGCTTTCTTTTCGCCGCCGTCACGCTGCGCGTGAGCATTCTGCTCGGCGTGTGCGAGGCTGCCGCGATGGCGTTTCTCCTGTGGTATTTCCGCCACACGGCGCAGAAGCGCCGCGAGGGCATCCGCCAGTATATCGACGACGTGACCGACGATATGACCACGGCGGACAAGGCCTCGATGCTCTCGGCTCCCTTTGCGATGATGGTCTTTCGCCCCGACACGCAGGAGATCCTCTGGAGCAACGACAGCTTTTTGCAGCTCACCGGCGTGCAGGAGGATATCTTCGATAACCGCATCGGCGATGTGCTCCCCGCCTTTCCGACGCACTGGCTGCTCGAGGGCAAGAGCGAATGTCCCGACACGGTGACGTTGAACGGCCGGCACTTCCGCGTGTTCGGCAATCTGAGCCATCCCTCCTCCCGCCGCGGCGGGCAGAGCCTTCTTGCCACGACTTACTGGACGGACGTGACCGAGCAGGACGCGCTGCGCGAGGAGAACGAGCATCACCGCCCCATCGTGGCCGTCATCTATATCGACAACTACGAAGAGCTGATGAAGGCCGGCAGCGAGGCCTCGCGCAGCGCTGTGCTCGCCGCCATCGACGAAAAGCTCAACACCTGGCTCAAGGACTCCAACAGCCTGCTGCGCAAGTTTGACCGCAACCGCTACGTGCTCGTCACGACCGCGCAGGAGTATCAGAAGCTGCTTGAGGGCAAGTTCTCCGTGCTCGACGCGGTGCGAAGCGTCGTCACCGAGGACGGCGTGGCCGCGACGCTGTCGATCGGCGTGGGCAAGGATGTGGACGATTACGAAACGCTCTACAAAAACGCGATGCTCTCGATCGAAATGGCACTCTCGCGCGGCGGCGACCAGGTCGTTGTGCGCAACCGCCTCGACTTTGAGTTCTACGGCGGCAAGTCGAAATCCGCCGAAAAGCGCACGAAGGTCAAATCCCGCGTGATGGCCAACGCCCTCGGCGAGCTTATCTCCGACGCGGGACAGATCTTCGTCATGGGCCACCAGCACGCCGATATGGATGCCGTGGGCGCGGCGGCGGGCATCTGCTGCATCGCGCGCAAGCGCGGCAAGAAGGCCAAGATCGTCATCAACATGGACGATAACGTCGCAAAGCCGATCCTCGCAAAGCTCGCGGCTCTGCCGGAATACAAGGACGCGTTCATCTCCGGAAGCGACGCGTTCATCTCCGCCCAGCCGGGCGCGCTGCTCGTCGTGGTGGATACGAACCGCCCCGACTTCGTCGAATCCGAGCAGCTGCTCGACGCGTGCAACCGCGTGGCGGTCATCGACCACCACAGGCGGGCCGCGAACTACATCGAATCCGCCGCGCTCAACTTCCATGAGCCGTATGCCTCGAGCGCTTCCGAGCTTGTGACCGAGCTTCTGCAGTACCTCGCCGACCCGACGGACCTGCTCCGCGCGGAGTCCGAGGCGCTGCTCGCGGGCATCGTGCTCGACACGAAGAACTTCACCATGCGCACCGGCGGGCGCACGTTCGAAGCCGCCGCCTTCCTGCGCCGCGCGGGCGCGGACACCTCGGATGTGCAGCGCCTGTTCCAGAGCGATCTTGCCGGCATGATCGAGCGCTACGACATCATCCGCCACGCAGAGCTCGTGCACGGCGACATCGCCGTCGCCGCCGTTGAAAAGGAGATCGACCGCGTGACCGCGGCCAAGGCGGCGGATGAGCTTCTGACGCTTTCTGGCATCCATGCCTCAGTCGTGCTCTTCAAGCACGGCACGGGCGTGAACCTATCCGCGCGCTCGCTCGGCGAGATCAACGTGCAGTTCATCATGGAAAAGCTCGGCGGCGGCGGCAACTCCACCACTGCCGGCGGTCAGGTGGCCGACGCCACCGTGGACGAGGTGCGCGAGCGTCTGCTTGCCGCCATCGACGAATATACAGAAGAGTAATTACCCACAAGGAGGATATACACATGAAAGTCATTTTGTTACAGGACGTGAGAGGCCAGGGCAAGAAGGGCCAGCTCATCGAAGCATCCGAGGGCTACGCCAGAAACTTCCTGCTGCCGCGCAAGCTCGCGGTGCTCGCCACGGCCGACGCGATCAATACCATGAACTTAAAGGAAAAGGCCCGCCGCGCCGAAGAGGCCGCGAACCGTCAGGCCGCCGTCGAGATGAGCGGCAAGCTCAAGAGCGTGACCGTCAGGCTCACGGCCAAGGGCGGCAAGGAGGGCAAGCTCTTCGGCGCCATCACGAGCAAGGAGATCTCCGAGGGTCTTGCCAGGCAGTATTCCCTCGACGTGCCCAAGCAGAAGATCGTGCTCGACGAGCCCATCAAGGCCTACGGCACCTACGAGGTCAGAGCCAAGCTCGGCTACGAGGTCAGCGCCAAGTTCTCCGTCAGCGTGAGCGAGGAGTAAGCGGGCGCAGCATTACGCGATAAGGAGGGCTTCCAAGTGGAGGATATCTTCTACCGGCAGATGCCTCACTCCCTGGAGGCGGAGCAGTCCGTGCTCGGCTCGATGCTCATCGATGCCAACTGCGTCAAGGACGTGATGGAGCAGCTCCGCCCCGACGATTTTTACTTAAAGCAGAACCGCGACATTTTCGAGACGATCTATTCGATGTTCGTCTACTCCAAGCCCATCGACGGCGTGACCGTCGCGGGCGAGATGGAGAAAAACGGCACCTACGACGAAAACACCACGCGCCCCTATCTTGCGCAGCTCATGGACGTAACGCCCACGAGCGCCAACGTGATGGAATACGTCAGCATCGTGCGCGACAAGGCGCTGCTGCGCGCGCTCTACACCGCCGCGGGCGAAATTTCCGCCATGGTGCAGGACGGCGCGGGCGGCGCGTCGAGCGTGCTCGACGCAGCGGAGCAGAAGATCTACGCCGTGCGCCGCGGACGCAGCGCGCAGAGCATGGCGAGCATCGGCGTTGTCTTGCAGGGCGTTCTCGACCATTTGAGCGAGCTGAGCGCCAACGGCGGCAAGACGCTGCCGGGCCTCCCCACGGGCTTCGGCGTGCTCGACGACAAGATGAACGGCCTCAATAAATCGGACCTTGTGCTGCTGGCCGCGCGTCCCGGCATGGGCAAAACGAGTATGGCGCTCAACCTTGCGCTCAACGTCGCGCGCTCAAGCGGGCAGGCCGTGGCCGTGTTCTCGCTCGAAATGTCGCGCGAGCAGCTCGTCACGCGCATTCTTTCCAACCAGGCGACGGTCGAAAATCAGCGGCTCGTGACGGGCAACCTGCGCGAGCAGGACTGGGTCAACATCGCCAACGCCGCCGCGGTCCTCTCGGGGCTCGATATTCTCATCGACGACAACCCGCTGCTCACCGTCGCAGACATGAACGCCAAGTGCCGCCGCATCGACAACCTGGGTCTTGTCGTCATCGACTATCTGCAGCTGATGGCGTCCTCCGGCACGAAGGGCTACAGCGGCGAGAGCCGCCAGCAGGTCGTGAGCGATATTTCGCGTATGCTCAAGATCATGGCAAAAGAATTGCAGGTCCCCGTGCTGTGCCTTTCCCAGCTCTCGCGTGCCAACGAAAAGCGCGAGGATAAGCGCCCCATGCTCTCAGACCTTCGTGAATCGGGCGCCATCGAGCAGGACGCGGACATCGTCATGTTCCTCTATCGCGACGATTACTACAACGAGGACTCGGAAAAGCGCAACATTGCCGAGTGCATCATCGCCAAGAACCGTCACGGCGAAACGGGCAAGGTCGAGCTCGCCTGGTCGCCGCAGTATACGACGTTCTCTTCGCTCGACTACCGGCATGAAGAGGACTGAGCTTGCGCGCGCGAAGGCGCTCTGCGCGCAGTATCTCGACAAAGGCCGCGGCGTGCTCGCCGCCGTGTCCGGCGGGCTGGACTCGATGTGCCTGCTGCACTTTCTGCGTGCGGAAGGGTATGACGTTTCCTGCGCGCACTTCAATCACCGCCTGCGCGGCGAGGAGGCCGCGCGCGACGAGGAATTCGTCCGCGCGTGGTGCGCTCAGGAGGGCATCCCCTTCTATTTGGGCAGCGGCGACGTGCGCGCCCACGCGCGCGCACACCGCATCAGTGAGGAGGAGGCCGGGCGCGACCTGCGCTACGCCTTCCTGCGCGAAACGGCGGCGTCGCTGCACGCGCAGCTCGCGCTGGCGCACCACGCGGACGACAACGCCGAAACGGTGCTTTTGAATCTCATCCGCGGGACGGACCTGCGCGGTCTCTGCGGCATGAGGCCGAAGCAGGGCGGCATCGTCCGCCCGTTTTTAGAGCAGACGCGCGAAGAGCTTGCCTCCTACGCGGACGCGCACGCCATCCCGCACGTCGAGGACCGCACGAACGCGGATCCCGGCGCCGCCGCGCGCAACTATCTGCGGCTCGAGATCATGCCGCGGCTTAAAACCCTAAACCCCCGCGCGAACGAGCACATCTCTGCCGCCGCGCGCTCGCTGACCGCGCTTGACGACGCCGTCGGGCAGAGGGCGGACGCGCTGCTCGCTTCCGCTCAGTGCACACCGTCGTGCATTTATCTGCCGCCGGACCGCTTCCGCGCGGCGGACGAAGCCGTGCAGGCCCGCGCGCTGCTGCGCGCGGCGGACTTGCTTGGCGTCGGGCGGCGAGACATCGGGCGCGAGCAGCTCGATGCGATCCTCGCCCTTGTCAAAAAGGGCGGGCAAACGCGGCAGGTCTCGCTGCCGCGCGGCACGGTCGTTTGCGTCGGGCGCGGGGAAATTTCGATGACCGTGCGGCCCGAAATGCCGCAAAGCGCGTTCCTTTCCCCGAACGTTCCCCTGCGCTGGGGCCGCTTTACCCTTACGCTGCTGTCCGCACCGGACGGCGAGGGGCTGGCGCTCCGCGCCCTAAGAGTCGGTGAGACGGTCTCCGTCTCCCGCTGCGATGCGGGCGCGTATCTCACGCTCGCGGGAGCCAACGGCGCGCGCAGCGTCAAACGGCTGTGCCTTGACCGGCGCATCCCGATCGACGAGCGCGACGCGCTCCCCGCGCTTTATGTCGGCGGGCGGCTCGCCGCCGTCTACCGGCTGGGGACGGATACGGCATTTCTGCCGGACAAGGGCGGGGAAGCGTGCTTCGTGCGCGTCGCTCCCCTGTGAATTTTCGTGCAGCCGCGGCGCATTGCCGCATCTCATACAACAAATACGAATAAAAAGAAAGTGGAGAAAAAAGCTATGGCTAAGAGCAACATGGATCAGGATATCCTCAAGGTACTGTATTCCGAGGAGCAGCTGAAAACGCGCGTGCAGGAGATGGGCGATGAGCTCTACGAGCGTCTCAAGGACAAGAACCCGCTGTTTCTCGGCGTGCTGAAGGGCTCGTTCATCTTCATGGCCGACATCGTGCGCGCCTGCCAGCTCAAAAGCGACGTTGAATTCATCGCCGTTTCGTCCTACCAGAACGCCACGACCTCTTCCGGCGTGGTGCAGATCACGCACGACCTGCAGCAGGACATCACGGGCCGCGACATCGTCGTCATCGAGGATATCCTCGACTCCGGCAACACCCTCTACTTCCTCAAGAACTATTTCATGACCAAGGGCGCGGCCAGCGTGACGGTCGTGACGCTGCTCGATAAGCCCGCCCGACGCACCAAGCCTATCGCCGCCGACCTCGCAGGCTTTGAGGTGCCCGACGAGTTCGTCGTTGGCTACGGCCTCGACTACGCGCAGAAATACCGCAACATGCCCTATATCGGCGTGCTCAAGCCCGAGGTGTACGCCGAAAACTAAGCAAGGAGGGACCCCCATTGACTCAACAATCCAAGCGTCCCAGTCTCCTTCCGTATCTGCTGGTGCTGCTCATCATCGTCGGCGTGTACAGCTTCATGACGCGTCCCACGGAGCAGGAGCCCTCCTATGCCGAGGTGCGCGAGCTCTTTGAGCAGGAAAAGGTCAAGTCCTTCACCGTGACGGACACCACGCTGCGTCTGAAGCTGCGCGAGGCCGTGGACGGACAGACGGAGATCAGGAAGGACCTTTTCAGCTTCACCCTCTTCTATGACGACCTGGGCGAGCTCATCGAGCAGCAGAAGGCCGACGGCATCATCGAGGATTACGACATCTCCGCCGATCATTCGATCAACTATGTGGCGATGTTCGCGCCCTATATCCTCGCCACCCTCGGCATCTTCGCCATCTGGTACTTCCTCTCCGTCCGCTCCTCGGGCGGCAGCGGCGGCGACCGCATGGCGAAGTTCGGCACGGCGTCGTTCAAGACCGGCGGGGACAACAAGCGCCCCACGACCTTTGCCGACGTCGCCGGTGCGGACGAGGAAAAGGAAGAGCTGCAGGAGATCGTCGATTTCCTCAAGGAGCCGGGAAAGTTCATCGACCTCGGCGCGCGCATCCCCAAGGGCGTGCTGCTTGTCGGCCCTCCGGGCACGGGCAAGACGCTGCTGGCCCGCGCCGTCGCGGGTGAGGCGGGCGTGCAGTTTCTGTCGATCTCCGGCTCTGACTTTGTCGAAATGTACGTCGGCGTCGGCGCGAGCCGCGTGCGCGACCTTTTTGAACAGGCGAAAAAGCTCGCCCCCGCTATCGTCTTTATCGACGAGATCGACGCCGTGGGCCGCCAGCGCGGCACGGGCCTCGGCGGCGGACACGACGAGCGCGAGCAGACGCTCAACCAGCTGCTCGTCGAGATGGATGGCTTCGGCACGAACGAGGGCGTGGTCGTCATGGCCGCGACGAACCGCGCTGACATTCTCGACCCCGCGCTGCTGCGTCCGGGCCGCTTTGACCGTCAGGTCTACGTGGGTCTGCCCGATATCCGCGGCCGCGAGGAGATTCTGAATATCCACATCAAAAATAAGCCCCTTGCCGAGGACGTGGACCTCTCCACCGTGGCCAAGGGCACGTCCGGCTTCACGGGCGCGGATCTTGAAAACCTCTGCAACGAGGCGGCGCTGCTTGCCGCCCGCCGCGGCGGCAAGCTCATCACAATGAACGACTTTTCCGAGGCGGAGATCAAGGTCATCGCCGGCCCCGAGAAGAAGAGCCGCGTCGTGAGCGAGCACGAGCGCCGGCTGACGGCCTATCACGAGGCGGGCCACGCCATCGTGATGCACGCCCTGCCCACGCACGACCCCGTGCACCAGATCACGATCGTCCCGCGCGGCGGCGCGGGCGGCATGACGATCTCGCTGCCCACGGAGGACCGCTCGTACCAGTCCAGGCGCTACATGGAAGAGCAGATCGTCTCGCTGCTCGGCGGGCGCGTCGCCGAAAAGCTGATGCTCGGCGATATCTCCACCGGCGCGTCGAACGACATCCAGCGCGCCTCGCAGATCGCGCGCAGAATGGTCACGGTCTACGGTATGAGCGACAAGCTCGGCTCGATCTCGTTCGAGTCTGGCCACGACGAGATCTTCATCGGCCGCTCGATGGCGCAGACCAAGCCCTATTCCGAGCAGGTCGCCGCGCAGATCGACGCGGAGGTCAAGTCCATCATCGACACGGCCTACGAGCGCTGCGAAGCCATTCTCACGCGCGAGCGCGCCTATCTCATCACCGTCGCCGAGTTCCTGCTCGCGCACGAGACGATGAGCGCGCAGGAGTTCGAGGCCGTCTTTGCCGGCGGGAGCGCCAGCCCTGACAAAGTCTAATTCTGCCATGAGGAAATGAATGAAATCTCTCACCAATAGACAGATTGGTGAGAGATTTTTTCAAGATTTGCAGAATTTCATGCATTTTCAGCAGTTTCAGCGGCCCGATCGGCTTTGTTCTGGCTGCGGCGGGCAGCGCGATGGGCGTCGTGGGCCGCGTCGTGGGCGCGGTGTTCTTCCTGGCGCTGGGCTTTGCCGCGCTGACGAGCTGCGTGTCCGTCATGGAAACGCTCGTCGCCAACTGCATGGAGATCTTCCGCAAGTCGCGCAGGGGGATGTGCGCCGCCGTCGGCGTTTACTCGCTCGTCACGGCCATTCTCATCTGCCTCGGCTACAACGTGCTCTATTTCGAGCTGCCGCTGCCCAACGGCTCCACCGCGCAGCTGCTCGACGTGATGCTCATCCTGTTCCTCACGTCCACGGGTCTTGGCAGCCTGATCTTCGGCTGAGGCGGCAGACAATCGGTGCACAGCGTATCCGGCTGAAAATACCGTCAAATCAAAAAGGAAACGAGCTCCCAGCCATAAGCCGGGAGCTCGTTTTTTGTGATTCAGATCAAATTTGCGGTCCGCTTACTGCATGTCCTTGATCGCAGCCTGGGCGGCGGCGAGACGGGCGATGGGGACGCGGAACGGGCTGCAGGAGACATAGTCCAGGCCAACCTTGTGGCAGAACTCGACGGACGTGGGATCGCCGCCGTGCTCGCCGCAGATGCCGAGGTGGATGTCGGGGTTGGTCTCGCGGCCCATCTTGGCGGCCATGGAGACAAGCTTGCCGACGCCGACCTGGTCGAGGCGGGCGAACGGATCGCTCTCGTAGATCTTCTTGTCGTAGTACGCGCCGAGGAACTTGCCGGCGTCGTCACGGCTGAAGCCGAAGGTCATCTGGGTCAGGTCGTTGGTGCCGAAGGAGAAGAAGTCCGCTTCCTTGGCGATCTCGTCCGCGGTCAGAGCGGCGCGCGGGATCTCGATCATGGTGCCGACCTTGTACTTCATGGAGCTGCCGGCCTCGGCGATCAGCTTGTCAGCGACCTCGACGACGACGTCCTTGACGTACTTGAGCTCCTTGACCTCGCCGACGAGCGGGATCATGATCTCGGGCACGATGTGCCAGTCGGGATGCGCGGCGTTGACGTTCAGCGCAGCCTTGATGACCGCGCGGGTCTGCATCGCGGCGATCTCGGGGAAGGTGACGGCCAGACGGCAGCCGCGGTGACCCATCATGGGGTTGAACTCATGCAGGGAAGCGATGATGTTCTTGATGTCCTGAACGCTCTTGCCCATGTCCTTGGCGAGCAGCTCGATGTCGGCTTCCTCGGTGGGGACGAACTCGTGCAGCGGGGGATCGAGGAAGCGGACGGTCATCGGACGGCCCTCGAGCGCAATATACATGGCCTCAAAGTCGCCCTGCTGCATCGGCTCGAGCTTGGCCAGCGCCTTCTCGCGCTGCTCGACGGTGTCGGAGCAGATCATCTCGCGGATGGCGGGGATACGGTCCGCCTCGAAGAACATATGCTCGGTGCGGCAGAGGCCGATGCCCTCGGCGCCGAACTTCACGGCCTGCGCGGTGTCGTGCGGGTTATCGGCGTTCGTGCGGACGCCCAGACGGCGATACTTGTCCGCCCACGCCATAACGCGGCCGAACTCGCCGCCGATGGTGGCGTCAACGGTGGGGATGATGCCGTCGTAGATGTTGCCGGTGGAGCCGTCGATGGAGATGAAGTCGCCCTCGTGATAGGTCTTGCCGGCAAGCTCAAACTGCTTGTTGGCCTCGTCCATGTTGATCTCGCCGCAGCCGGAGACGCAGCACTTGCCCATGCCGCGCGCGACAACAGCCGCGTGGGAGGTCATGCCGCCGCGGACGGTCAGGATGCCCTGGGAGGCCTTCATGCCCTCGATATCCTCCGGGGAGGTCTCGAGACGGACGAGAACGACCTTCTCGCCGCGCTCCTGCCACTCCTTCGCATCCTCAGCGGAGAAGACGATCTTGCCGCAGGCGGCGCCGGGGGAAGCGGGCAGCGCCTTGGCGATGGCGGGAGCCGCCTTGAGAACGGCAGCGTCGAACTGGGGGTGGAGCAGGGTGTCGAGGTTGCGCGGGTCGATCATGGAGACGGCCTTCTTCTCGTCGATCATGCCCTCGTCCACAAGGTCACAGGCGATCTTGAGCGCCGCCTGCGCGGTGCGCTTGCCGCTGCGGCACTGGAGCATGTAGAGCTTGCCGTTTTCAACGGTGAACTCCATGTCCTGCATGTCGCGGTAGTGATCCTCGAGCAGGTCGCAGACCTTGACGAAGTCGGCATACGCCTGGGGGAACTTCTCCTCCATCTGGGAGATGGGCATCGGGGTGCGAACGCCGGCGACGACGTCCTCGCCCTGAGCGTTCGTGAGGAACTCGCCCATGAGCTTCTTCTCACCGGTGGCGGGGTCACGGGTGAAGGCGACGCCGGTACCGGAGTTGTCGTTCAGGTTGCCGAAGACCATCGGCATGACGTTGACGGCAGTGCCCCAGGAATAGGGGATGTCGTTGTCACGGCGATAGACGTTCGCGCGCGGGTTGTCCCAGGAGCGGAACACGGCGCGGATGGCCTCGTAAAGCTGGGTCTTGGGATCGGAGGGGAAGTCCTCGCCGATCTGCTTCTTGTATTCGGCCTTGAACTGCTCGGCGAGCTCCTTGAGGTCGGCCGCGGTCAGCTCGATGTCGAGCTTGACGCCGCGCTTTTCCTTCATCTCGTCGATGAGCTGCTCAAAGTACTTCTTGCCGACTTCCATAACGACGTCGGAGAACATCTGGATGAAGCGGCGGTAGGAATCGTAAACGAAGCGCTCGAAGTTGGGGTCGGGGTTGCCCGCGATCATGGCGGCGACGACATCGTCGTTAAGACCGAGGTTCAGGATGGTATCCATCATGCCGGGCATGGAAGCGCGCGCGCCGGAGCGGACGGAGACGAGCAGCGGGTTCTTCAGATCGCCGAACTTCTTGCCGTTCATCTCTTCCATCTTGGCGACGTATTCCATGATCTCCGCCATGATCTCGTCGTTGATCCTGCGGCCGTCCTCGTAATACTGGGTGCAGGCCTCGGTGGTAATGGTGAAGCCCTGGGGGACAGGCAGACCGATGTTGGTCATCTCAGCAAGGTTCGCGCCCTTGCCGCCCAGAAGCTCACGCATCGTCGCGTTGCCTTCCGAGAACAGGTAAACATACTTTTTGCTCATTGGTTTTCCTCCATATTCAAATGTATGCTGTGGTTTGCAAATAGAACAAATATCAAAGCCCTACCATTATAGACAGAAATCGCCGGACTTTCAATAAGAACTTGTGAAATTTTTTCCGCCCGGTCCTGTTTTTTCATAAAGTCTCCAACGTTTCGCATGAATGGCAGGTCTTTTTATGAAAGAAGGCATTGATTTTCTTGCGCGGCGCGCGATTTTGCGCTATACTGTAAGGGTTATCACGATCTTGCCCGCGGAGGAAACGCATGGACCTGCTCGACTTTGCAAAAACCAATACCGCCGCGCGTCTGCGCGCCGCCGCCGCGCGCGGGGCGCTGTCACACGCGCTCATTTTCAGCGGAAACGGTGCGCGCACGGACGCCGCGCGCTACGCCGCCGCTGCGATGGAGTGCACGGGCGCGCAGAAGCCCTGCCTTTCCTGCCCCGCCTGCCGCAAGGTGATGCAGGACATCCACCCAGACGTTTCCTTCGTGCGCGACAGCGAGCACAAGGAGCTCTCGGTCGATACGGTGCGCGCCATGCGCGCCGACGCCTTCATCCGCCCGAACGAGGGCGCGCGCAAGATCTATATCTTCGAGGACTGCACGGTCCTGACCGAGAAGGACCAGAACGTCCTTTTAAAGCTCGTGGAGGAGGGGCCGCCTTACGCGGCGTTCTTCTTCTGCGCGGAAAACCCGGCGTCGCTGCTCCAGACCATCCGCTCGCGCTGCGTGGAGGTCAAGCTCTCCCCCGTGTCGGGCGGGGAAAGCGCGCGCGACGAGCGCGCGCTCGAGCTGGCGCGGCGCATCGCCAAGGGGACGCGCGCGTCCCGCGCGGCCTTCTGCGCAAAGCTCGAGACCGGCAAGATCACACGCGACGAGCTCGCCTCGCTTTTTGAGCAGACGCGGCTTCTGCTCGCGGACGCGCTGCTTAGCGGCTACGGCGCCGCCGTGCCGGAGGCGGAGCGGGAGATCGCGGGGCTTCTTGCTTCGCGCTTGACAAAAGCAAAAATTCTCGGCACAATAGATCTGTTGCGGGACTACCGCGACCATTGCAGCTATAACGTCGGCGTAGGCCCCACGCTGGGCGGCTTCGCCGTTGAATTGGAGGAACTCCTTTGACAGAAGTGATCGGTGTCCGCTTCCGCGGCGGATGTAAGGAATATTATTTTGACCCGCACGGCATCGCGGTCGAACCCAACCAGTTCGTCATCGTAGAGACCGCGCAGGGCCCGGAGTATGCCCAGTGCGTCTCCGGCAATCACGAGGTGGAGGACGACGCCGTCGTCCAGCCGCTGCGCCCACTCGTGCGCGTGGCGACGGAGAACGACGACCGCACCTACGCCTACAACAAGAGCAGGGAGAAGAACGCTTTCGAGGTCTGCCAGAAGAAGATCGCCGAGCGCGGGCTCGATATGAAGCTTGTGCGCGTGGAGAGCAACTTCGACGGCAGCAAGATCATTTTCTTCTTCACGTCCGACGGGCGCGTGGACTTCCGCGAACTCGTGCGCGACCTTGCGAGCGTGTTCCGCGCGCGCATCGAGCTGCGCCAGATCGGCGTGCGCGACGAGGCGAAGATGCTCGGCGGTCTCGGCATCTGCGGCCGTCCGTTCTGCTGCTCGCAGTTTCTGGACGATTTTGTGCCCGTGTCCATCAAGATGGCAAAGACGCAGAACCTGAGCCTGAACCCCACGAAGATTTCCGGCACCTGCGGGCGGCTGATGTGCTGCCTTAAATACGAGCAGAACGCCTACGAGGACGCGGCGCGCCGCTGCCCGAAGCAGGATTCGTTCGTCGCAACGCCGGACGGTCTCGGCAACGTCAGCTCGGTCGATCTTCTGCGCGAGCAGGTGCTCGTGCGGCTCGACGGGCAGAACGAGGCCCCCAAGCGCTACCGCACCTGCGAGATCCAGGTGCTGCGCAACGGCAAGGGCTCGCGCGACGGCATCGAGATCCCCTCGGCGCTGCCCGAGCGCTATCAGGAGCCGCCCGAGGAGGAGCCGCAGCTGACGCTGAACTTCTTCTCCTCGGCCAAGCCCATCGCCCCGCCCGAGCGCTGGACGCCGCCGGAGACGAAGGCCGCGAGCGAGGACGAGGAAAAAGAGAAGGAAAAGCGCCGCTCCCGCCGGGGCGGCAGAGGGCACCGCGGCGGCAAGGGCCGCGCCAAGGGCGAGGGCGGCGAGAACCGCCCCGCGCAGAGCGGCGAAGGAAAGCCCAACAGCGAAAAGCGCGAGCGCCCGCCGCGCGGAGAAAGGCCCGCCGGTGAGCGCGCCGAGAGAGCCGAGCGCGGCGCGGCCAAGGGCGGCGAGCGCCGTCCCCCGCGCCAGAATAAGCCCAACGCAGAAAATGGCGCGGCGCCGAAGCCGCCGCGTCCGCCCCGCCCGCCCAAGGCCGAGGGCGCAGGAGAGGGCGGCGAGAGCAAGCCGCGCCGCCGCAGCCACCGCGGCGGCAGAGGACGCCGCAGAAGCGGCGCGCCGGGTGAAGCGCCCGCCGCGCCGAAGAGTGAAGCATAAGGGGAAGAGCCATGCCGAAATTTGACAGGGTGCTGCTGGCCAGCGACTTTGACAATACCCTCGTCTACACCGAGGGCGCGCTCGCGCGCGGCGAGGATGTGCCGCCGATGAGCGAGCGCAACCGCGAAGCGCTCGACTATTTCATCCGAAACGGCGGCTATTTTTCGATCTCCACGGGCCGGGCGCTGCCCGCCTTTGCGCGCTACGCCAAGGACCTGCCCTGCAACGTCCCCTGCGTTATCGCCAACGGCGCGGGCATCTACGACTTTGCCGCAGGCCGCTACGTGGAGACCGCCTTCCTGGACGAGGACATTTATGACCATGTCGATGCGCTGCTCGCGCGCTTCCCGAAGCTGTGCTTCGAGGTCTATCACGACGACCGCCGCATCCATGTGCTCCACCCGAACGACTTCACCAGGAATCACGAGCACCTGACGCGCGCCAGGACCGTGGAGGTGCAGAGCTTCCGCGAGGTGGACCTGCCGGTCATCAAACTGCTCTTTGAAGAGGAGAAGCCGCTGCTTCTGCAGGTGCGTGATTTTATCCTCTCTCAGGACTGGGGCAGCCGCTATGAGCTGATCTTCTCGAGCGACCACCTGCTTGAGCTGACGCGCCGCGGCGCGACCAAGGGCGGCATGATCTTAAAGCTCGCCGCGCTTTTGGGCGTTGCGCGCAAGGATATCTACTGCATTGGCGACCACAACAACGACATTCCGATGCTCGCCGTCTCCGAGATCGGCTTCGCGCCGGAAAACGCCATTCCCGAGGTCAAGGCCTGGGGCGCGCACATTGTCTGCCACTGCAAGGACGGCGCGCTGGCAGATGTGGTGGAGATCCTAGATCAACGCTACTAAAAAATCTGCGATGCTTTAAAAATTCGCGCCCGCGGGCGCGAATTTTTTTGCCGCTTCGGCTCTTTTTCGTACAACTTTTCGTGCCTGCGCGCATATACTGGCCGGGTGAGTGAAAATCAGAAAGGATGATACGATGAAGGAGAAAGACAACATCCGTCATGGCGCACCACAAGATATAGTGGCGCGCGTTAGCGGCGGCACTATATCCATCCCCGCCGCGCGGACAAAACCGCCGCAGCGCAAACCAAACGGCCCCGCCCCCCGAATACAAAACGGGGGGGCGGGGCGGAGCGGCCGGGCGCGAAGCGGGCGCGGCTGCGCCGCGCCTGAAGCAAGCCCCCCCTCCTCTGCTGGCCGCAGCAAGGCCGGGCACCGGGGCGACGGCGGCGGAGTGGCCCCGGAGGAGCTGGCCGCCACCTACTCAAAACAATGGGACGGCGGGCACCTCTCGGAGGGGCCGCCCGCCGCCGCTGCCCCGGCACGACGGCAGCAAGCGGGCACAGGGGGGGCGCAGCGGAACCCGGCCGCGGGCGCGCAGGCTTTTGCCCCCCGCGGGCGACGCCATCTGCGTCAAGCGGGGGCGGCGACCGCGGACAAGGGGCAAAGCCGATGGGGCCACGGCCCGCCGCTGCGTCGGCGGGACGGGGCCTGCGCGCATACCTTTTTGTGCCGAGGATAGCGGCGCGTCCCCCGCAGCGCCGCGGCGCAGGCACGACGAGCGGCGGAGCGGGGGCTGACGGAGCGGCAGCCCTGCCGCGACGAATAGCCCCCCGAGGCCGCGAGCTTCCCCCATGCACCTTCGCTTTTCGCCGCGAGCTACCGTCACGCGGCGAAAGTGGGGGCCCTATTTATAGGGCCACCACTCTTCCCCTCTTTC
>CAKUBI010000010.1 GCA_934636865.1 uncultured Oscillospiraceae bacterium | reverse complement strand
AAACGCGGCGATATTTATTACGCCGATCTTTCGCCCGTGGTCGGAAGCGAGCAGGGCGGCGTGCGCCCGGTGCTCATCGTGCAGAACGACACGGGCAACCGATACAGCCCCACGGTGATCGCCGCGGCGATTACCTCGCAGATGAACAAGGCAAAGCTCCCCACGCACATTGCGCTCTCCGCGCCGGACTACGGTCTGCCGCGCGACAGCGTGGTGCTGCTCGAGCAGATCCGGACGCTTGACAAGCGGCGGCTGCGCGAGCGCATGGGCCGCGTGGACGGCGAGCTGATGGAGCGCATCGACGCGGCCATCGCCGTGAGCTTCGGCCTGCAGAACACCCAGCTGGTATAGATCTCCCGGCGCGGACCCGACCGGTGCGCGCCGGGAAGAAAAGAGGATGCACCGATGAAAAAATCACCCAACGCCTTTGCCCGCCTTGTCGGCCTTCTGCTCGTGAGCGCGCTCGTGCTCTCGCTGACGGTCATGGCCAGCGGCGGCGCGGGCACGAGCAGCGACCCGCTCGTGACGCTGAGCTACTTAAACGACAAATTCCTGCCGCAGGTCCTCTCCGATGTGGACAAGAAGGCTGCAAGCCGGGAAAAGGAGCTGTCAAGCAGGCTCACCGAACAGGTGAGAAGCGAGACGAAGGCCTTCGAGCAGAAGTACGGCAGCTCCGCCGGGACCTCTTCCGGCTCCTCCGGCGGCACGGCGTCGGCCTTTGCGGTCGTCACGCTCGAGAAGGGGCAGATCCTTTACCTCGGCCTTGGCAGCGAGGCGCTGCTGCGCACGGGCAGCGGCGTGTGCGTGGCCGCGAGCAGCCCCGGCCTTGTGGACGAGACGGGCGGCACGATCCTTTCCGGCGGCGAAGCGCTGCAAAAGAACCACCTTTACATGGCCAGCATCGACAGCCACGGCGTCCAGGCCGGTGCGGGCGGCACAAAGCTTTTGGTGCGCGGCGGCTACAGCGTGCAGTGAACAGCATAATAAAAAGCGCCTGCGCATACCATAGCGCAGGCGCTTTCTGCGCCGCAGGGGAGGGAAAAGGCATGGACACATGGCGCGCGCTGCCCGAGGGGCCGCTGTTTCGCTCCGCGCGGCTCGACTGCGCGCTCGCGCGCTGCCGGAGCGTATTGCTCTGCGAGCGGGAGCGGGAGACGCTGCTTGCCATCCCCTGCGAGGAGGACGGCCCCTTTCCCCTGCCGGAGCTTTTCTGCCTTGCAAGGGTGGCGCAGGTGCGGGGGCGGCGCTGCGTCGTCTACCGGCTGGATGAGAAAAAATGCCCGACAGTGTGGGAAAATTAAAATTATGTCTACCATCTTCAAAAAAAGTATGGTATACTCACTCTGACTACGAAGAGAAAAGAGGTCCTGCACGATGAAATGCCCCTATTGCGGCTATAAAGAGAGCAAGGTCATCGATTCCCGGCCCGCGGAGGAGGGCAGCAGCATCCGCCGCCGCCGCGAGTGCCTGTCCTGCGCCAAGCGCTTTACCACCTATGAAACGGTGGAGAGCCTGCCGATGGTCGTCATCAAAAAGGACGGCAGCCGCCAGAGCTTTGACAAGCGCAAGGTCCTAAACGGCATGATCCGCGCCTGCGAGAAGCGCCCCGTTCCCTTCGAGGTGCTCGAGCAGAAGGCCGACGAGATCGAGCAGACGCTGCAGAACTCCCTCGAGCGCGAGGTGAGCACCGAATACATCGGCGAGCTCGTCATGGACAAGCTGCGCGCCGTGGACGAGGTGGCCTACGTGCGCTTTGCGTCCGTTTACCGCCAGTTCAAGGACATCGACACGTTCATGAAGGAGCTCAACAAGCTGCTCGAGAGCAAATAAGCTCACAGAATATTTTTGATCGAGATCTCCTGCATTTCAGAGAGCACCCGCAGCTGCGACTGGAGCTCGGCGACGCACGCGCGAAGCTCGCCCTCGTCCTGCTCGAAGGCGAAGCTGTCCGCGCGGGCGAAGAGGGCTTCGACCTCGTTGAGCTCGTCGTGCTGCAAAATGATGTGGAAGTACGCCGTGTGCGCATTCCAGCTTTCGTGAAGGGCGGAGAGACCGCTGCGCACGGCTTCCCAGTCCTCGGATTGCGCAGTTTGCTGTAAGGTATCGAGCGAAGCGCACCAGTCCTCCACGCGCGCGTCCGACACGCGCGCGTTCACGAGCGACGCGGCAAAGAGCGCGAGCAGCAGGCAGAAGGGAATAAAGAAAAAGCGTTTCATTTTGCGCCGTCCTTTCCGATGCAGAGGATCTTGCCAGCGCCGTCGAGCGAGAGAAGAAAGATCTCCGACGGGGCGCGGTAGCCCTGCGCGCGCACGGTTTTTTGGAGCCATGCGTCATCCAGCCCCGCAAGCGTCAGGTTTTCGCCCAGCACCCGCCCGTCGTTGATAAAAATGTGCGGGAGGAAGGTGTCGTCTTTGACGGGCTTTCCCAGCTGCCTGGGCGTTGCGGGCTGGTCGCCTGGATAGAGGAGGACGGAGAGCTGCCCGTCCGTTTCGAGCACGGCGTACTTGACGGTCGTGAGGTCCGTCACGCCCTGCGAGCGAAGCTCCTCAATGAGTTCGTCGAGCGTGAAGCGGTTGTGGCGCATCGCGTCCTGCTGCACCTCTCCGTCTAAGATGAGCGCCGTCGGGCTGCCGCAGATGAGGCGGCGCAGCCGGATGGAGCGAACGCTCCCCCACGAGAGCAGCATTGAGAGCGCAAGCAGCGTGATGATCGGGATGACGCCGTTTAAAAGCGGGATGCCGAAATCCTGCATCGGCACGGCGGCAAGGTCCGAGATGAGCAGCGTGAGCACGAGCTCGATGGGCTCGAGCTCGCCGATCTGCCGCTTGCCGAGCAGCCGCAGCCCGATCATGATGAGAAAATAGAGCACGATCGTGCGGATAAAAGCAGTAGCCATTTCATGTTCCTCCCTTTTGGGAGAGTTTGCCCCGCGGCGGGGCGAAATAACCGCTTTCAGCCGGCTCTGCCGGTTTGAAATAAAAAATCGCAGAGGAGAAAGGAGCTCATGGAGAGATCTCCATCATAAGCGCCAGCGCCCGCCCTTGGCGGGACGACGAGGTGGGAAGAGGATCGAAATTTCGGCGGATGCTTCCCCGTGCCCGTGGGCGCGCACACAGCCGGCAAATATGCAGGCGACCGCAGAACAAAGGGGCTGTGACCACGGAAAAAGCGACAAATGACTGCGCGTTTGTCCTTTTGACGAAGCGGCTTTGCGCCGCAAAGGGGCATTTCTGCCCATTTTTCAAAAATCATCAAAAGGAGAATTTACATATGTGTGGAATCGTTGGATTCATTGGTCAGGAACAGGCGGCCCCCATTCTGCTGGACGGCCTTGCGCATCTTGAGTACCGCGGGTACGACTCCGCGGGTGTGGCCGTCATCTCGGCGCGGCACGAGCTTCAGGTGCAGAAGGCCGTGGGACGGCTCAAGGTGCTCAGCGAGCAGATCCACGGCGGGGCGGACGTTGAAGGCTTCATCGGCCTTGGCCACACCCGCTGGGCGACGCACGGCGCGCCGAACCTCACCAACGCTCATCCGCACGTGAGCGAGAACGGCAAGTTTGCCGTCATCCACAACGGCATCATCGAAAACTATGTCGAGATCCGGGAGTTTCTGCTCGCCCGGGGCGTAAAGTTCAAATCCGAGACGGACTCCGAGGTCGTGGCCCAGCTGCTCGAGTTTTACTATAATGAGTGTCACGACTTTTTCGAGGCTGTGGGCCGCGTGCTGCGCCGTATCGAGGGCGCTTACGCTCTCGGCATGCTCTGCACCGACTGCCCCGACCGCATCATCGCCGCGCGCAAGGACGCGCCGCTGCTGCTCGGCTACGGCAAGGGCTGCAGCTTCCTCGCCTCCGACGTGACGGCCATCATCAAGCACACGCGCGACGTCGCCTACATGGAGGACGGCGAGGTCGCCGTGCTCACGCGCGAGGGCATCGAGGTCTACGACGCGCTCGAGCAGAGAGTGGAGAAGAAGCACTTCACGATCGATTGGGAGGTCTCCGCCGCGGAGAAGGGCGGCTATCAGCACTTCATGCTCAAGGAGATCATGGAGCAGCCCGAGGCGCTGCGCCGCGCGATCTCCCCGCGCGTGAAGGACGGCAGGATCGTCTTTGACGATCTCAAGCTTCCCGTGGAGAAGATGCGCGAATTTACCCGCATCTTCATCATCGCCTGCGGCTCTTCCTACCATGTCGGTATGCTCGGCAAGTACAATCTCGAGCACCTGCTGCGCCGCAATGTCGAGGTCGTGCTCGCCTCCGAGTTCCGCTACAGCGACCCCATCGTGGACGATAAGTCGCTCGTGATCGTCATCTCCCAGTCGGGCGAAACGCTCGACACCATGGCCGCGCTGCGCGAAGCCAGGGCGCGCGGGGCCTACATCCTCTCAATCGTCAACGTGGTCGGCTCGTCCATCGCGCGCGAGTCGGACGACGTGCTCTACACCTGGGCCGGGCCCGAGATCGCCGTGGCCACGACGAAGGCCTACTCCACGCAGCTCGCCGTGCTCGATATGATCGGCCTTGCCTTCGGCGAGACGCTCGGCACGGTGAAAAAGGAGGAGTATGACGAAGCGGTCGCGGAGCTGCAGAAGCTGCCTGAAAAGCTCGAGCAGTTCCTCGCGGGCGAGAGCTGCCGGGATATCCCGAAGTACGCCTCGCAGTACTTCAACCACAACTCCGTGTTCTTCATCGGCAGAAATCTTGACTATGCGCTCGGCCTTGAGGGCTCGCTCAAGCTCAAGGAGATCAGCTACATCCACTCCGAGGCCTACGCCTCCGGCGAGCTCAAGCACGGCACGATCTCGCTCATCGAAGACGGCACGCTCGTCATCGCGCTGGGCACCTATGCCCCTCTGTTCGACAAGGCGATGAGCAACGTGGTCGAGGTCAAGGCCCGCGGCGCGGACGTGCTCGCGCTCACGACCGAGAGCCATCGCGAGGAGATGAAAAAGACGGTCGAAAACGTCATCACCATCCCCGATACGGCGCAGATGCTGCTGCCGTCGCTCGGCGTGGTGCCGCTGCAGCTGCTCGCGTACTATATCGCGCTCCAGCGCGGCTGCGACATCGACAAGCCGAGAAACCTCGCCAAGTCCGTCACGGTGGAATAACGAAAAAAGGAAGCCCCAAGGGCTTCCTTTTCCTTTTTGATTTTCAGAACAGCAGCGTGACGCCGTGCGTCAGGAGCGTGATGATGGACCCGGCGATGACGACGCCGAGGAAGATGACCGGCACGGCGCGCTTTAGGCGCATGTCGAGCACCGCCGCGATGAGTGCGCCGGTCCACGCGCCCGTGCCCGGCAGCGGGATGGCGACGAAGATCAGAAGCCCCCACGTCTGGTAGCGGAGGATGTCCGCGCTTTTCGCCTTCGCGCGGTTTTCGAGCCGGGAGACAAGGCCGCCGAGCTTCGGGATATGTACGCGGATCCACTTGAAAAGGGGGCGCGCGAAGAGAATGACAAACGGCACGGGGATCATGTTGCCGATGAGTGAGGCGAAAAACGCGGCGGGGATGGGCAGGCCCATCGCGACGCCCGCGGGCAGGCCCCCACGCAGCTCCACGACCGGCAGCATGGAGATGAGCATCGTGAGCAGCGCTTCGCCCGCGGCCGTTTCGTGCAGCCAGAGGGAAAAGGAATCCAGCATGGCGCTCCTTTCATAAAAACCAATAATACCACATTATATTAGGTATTATACGCCGCCGGAGCGAAAAGCGCAAGCGAAGGAAAGGTTAAGAGTATGTAAAAAGGCCCCGCGCAGGCGGAGCCTTTTGCCGGGTCTCAGCGATTATTGCGGTTTTCGTTCTGGCCGCCGTTCTGATTGCCGTTCTGGTTGGTATTCTGGTTGGTATTCTGGTTGGTGTTCTGCTGATTCTGGTCCTTATTATTGCGGTTTTTCATGCCCTGTGCGCCTCCTTTCCTTCAAAACTGCCTGCGAGCATAGTGTGGGCGCGGCAAAGCAAAAATATACCAGAAAATTTTTCGCCGCCGGGAGAAAGATCCCCTTGACAAAGGGCTGCACAGAGGATATAATACCTACGCAAAACAAAGAAGAGCGGTGCATCTGTTCTCACCCCCAGCAGAGCGAAGGGGTCAATCATGGAAAACAAAGCCTTCGGGCTTTTTGTGTCATGGTACGGGTGCAGGTGTGCGCCCGTTTTTTGTTTGCCAAAATCTTTTAGTAAAACGGAGGTGCTTCGGTATTAGCAGCAACGTGCATCAGATCAACGAAGAGATCCGGGACAGTGAAATCCGCCTGATCAGCGCGACCGGCGAGCAGCTTGGCATCATGTCTGCCGCGCAGGCGCAGCACATCGCCGACGAGCAGGGCCTTGACCTGGTCAAGATCTCCCCGCAGGCCACGCCGCCTGTGTGCAAGCTCATGGACTACGGCAAGTTCCGCTTTGAGCAGGGCAAGCGCGAGAAGGAAGCCAGAAAGAATCAGCATGTCGTCGAGATCAAGGAAGTGCGCATGTCCCCGGGTATCGACGTGGGCGATTTCAATACCAAGCTGAAAAACGCTCAGAAATTCATTGCCGACGGCAACCGTGTCAAGGTCTCTGTCCGCTTCCGCGGGCGCGAGATGGCGCACACGGACATCGGCCGCGATCTGCTCGTGCGCTTTGCGGAGGCCGTTGCCGAGGTCGCCAACCTGGATAAAGAGCCCAAGATGGAAGGCCGCAGCATGTCGATCTTCCTGTCCCCCAAGGCGGGAAAATAACCCAGCGCCACAACAAATACGAAAAGGAGAAACTACAATGCCCAAGCTGAAAACCCACAGCGGTTCCAAAAAGAGATTCAACCTGACCAAGACCGGCAAGGTCAAGGTCGCCAAGGCTTTCAAGAGCCACATCCTGACCAAGAAGCCCACCAAGCGTACCCGTCGTCTGCGTCAGGGCGGCTATGCTGACAAGACCACTGCCAGCACGATCCGCAAGATGATCCCCTACAAATAATTTACAACGATACGCTTTAAGGAGGCTTTTACAATATGGCACGTGTTAAAGGCGCGATGATGACGCGCAAGAGAAGAAACAAGACCCTCAAGCTCGCCAAGGGCTACTGGGGCAACAAATCCCGCCACTTCAAGATGGCCAACGAGCAGGTCATGAAGTCCCTGACCTACGCTTATGTCGGCCGCCGCCTGAAGAAGAGAGATTTCCGCTCCCTGTGGATCACCCGTATCTCCGCAGCCTGCAAGCTCAACGGCATGAACTACTCCACGTTCATGCACGGCCTGAAGACCGCCGGCATCGAGATCAACCGCAAGATGCTCAGCGAGATGGCCATCAGCGATCCCGTCGCTTTCACCAAGCTCGTCGAGGTTGCGAAGAACGCCTGAGTTCAAACAAAAAACGCCGCTGCGGACCGCAGCGGCGTTTTTCTGCGCTCAGGGGAAGAGAAACGGCAGCGCAGGCAGGGACAAAAGCAGCGAGAGCAGCGCCTGCACGGCCTTGCCGCGCAGGTAGTATTTTCCCGAAAGGGGTGAGCCGCCCAGCGCGCTGAGCGCCTGGCAGTGGACGCTTGCGCCGCCCCAGGCGAGCAGTGCCGCGCAGGCAAGAAAGCCCGCGCGATCGTTCGGCAGCGCCGTTACGCCGCTCGTCAGCTCGAAAAAGCCGAGGATGAGCGACAGCGGCAGGGGAGCGCGCAGAGAGGGCGGCAGCACATGCAGCAGAAGGCGCGTAAAAACCGTGAAGAACACCACGAAGGCGCAGACGTTCAGAATGCCCGCGAGCGCGCCCTGCACCGCGGCGGGAAGGGCTGTGGAAAACGGCGGGCGCGCCTGCCGTTTTTCCGCCGGCGCCGTCCGCGCGCGCAGCGGCGGCAGACAGCGCGTGAGCAGCATGCCTGTGAAGAGCGCGGAGGAAACGTGGATAAGATAGAGCGCCGCGCCCGCGCGCGGCGAGGAAAACACCGCCCCGCCGCAGATTCCCAAAAGGAACCCCGGCCCCGCGTTGTTGCAGAAAAGCAGCAGCCGCTCGCCCTCCTCGCGCGATGCTTCGCCGGAGGAGACGAGCGCCGCGCAGGTCCGCGCGCCGACGGGATAGCCGCCGCAGAGCCCCAGCGCCAGCGCCGCCGCACCTGCGCCCGAAAGGCCGAACAGCGGACGCATCAGCGGCGCGAGCAGCGACGAGAGCAGCCCGGACGCGCCGCAGGAGATGAGCAGCGACGAGAGCACGAAAAACGGAAAGAGCGACGGGATGACCGTCTGCGCGCAGAGCGAGAGCGCGCCGCGTGCGGCCTGCGCCCCCGTATCCGGAAAGGCCAGCAGCAAAATAAGGCAGAGCAGCAGCGCAAGCGGCGTTATCAGCGCACGCAGCTTCATTCCATCACCCCCGGTGAACCTTATGCGGCGGGACGGGCAAACTTGCCCATAAGCGGACAGGCAAATCCGCAGACACAAGCGCATAGGCTTTGCCGAAGGGGGAGTGGAGAATGGAACGAAGGGAACGCCCGCGCCGCGCCATGACCCGCGCCGCGGAGTTTTTCGACCTGCCGGCGGATATCGTGGCGGGGCTGTGCCATCTGGAGATGCTGGGCGACCGGCAGCTTTTTTTAGAGGGGCACGGCGGGATATTGTCCTACGGGACGGAGCAGATCGACGTCAACGCCGGGCCGCTCATCCTGCGCGTGCGCGGACAGGACCTGACGCTTCGCAGCATGACGGACGCGGAGGTGCGCATTTCCGGCAGGATCGACGCGGTGGAATATGTGAGATGAGGGCGCTATGCTGAAAAAAACGGTCAAGCTGCTGCGCGGCAGCGTGCGCGTGCGCGCGCAGAGCGTATACCCCGAGCGGGTGCTGAACCTGTGCTCGGCGCGGGGCATTGAGTTCTGGGACCTTGAATGGCTGGGCGCGTCGGAGCTGTCGTTCTGCCTGTCGCGCGGGGACCTGCGCGCGCTGAGGCACGCGGCCGAGGGCATCGGCGCGGAGATCGCGGTGGAGCGCACGGCGGGCGCGCCGTTCTTTTTCGCGCGCTTTCGCCGCCGCTATGCGCTGCTCTTCGGCGGGGCGCTGTGCGGTATGCTTCTGGTCCTCAATTCCTTTTTCATCTGGGACTTTGAAGTGACGGGCAACGAGACCGTGCCGACGGAGACGATCCTGCGCGCCCTGCGCGATCAGGGCGTGCACCGGGGGACGTTCGCCTATTCATTTAAGTCGCAGGATATCTGCAACCGCGTGCTGCCGGAGCTGAACGACCTCTGCTGGCTCGCCGTCAACGTGCGCGGCTGCAAGGCCTATGTGCAGGTGCGCGAGCGTGTGCGCCCACCGGAGACCGTAAACGAGAGCGCGCCGACGAACGTCATCGCGGCGAAGGCGGGGCTTGTGACGAAGGTGCGCGCGCTGGACGGGGAGAAGCAGGTCCTGCCCGGCACGAGCGTGCGCGAAGGGCAGCTTCTCATCGCGGGCGTGGTGGATACCGGCGGCACGGAGAGTCCCAGCGTCGCCACGCGCTTTCTCGCCGGCAAGGGCGAGGTCTGGGCGCGGACGTGGTATGAGCTGAGCGTCCGCGTGCCGCTCACCTATGAAAAGAAAAGCTATACCGGTGCGGAAAAGCACGGCTATGCGCTTCTCTGGGGCGAAAAACGGGTGGAAATTGGCGCAAAAGGGAGTAGCATTTGCCATAGCGATTGTGATAAAATAAAGAATCAAACACCGTGGTCGCTTTTCGGCCTGGTCTCCCTGCCCGTCACCTGGGAAAAGGAGACGTATCTGCCCTATGAAACGGTCTCCGTCACGCGCACGCGTGCCGAGGCGGAGACGATCGGTGCGGAGGTGCTCAGCGCGCAGCTCGCCGCCCTCCTCGGAAAGGACGGCAGCGTAATAAGCGAGCGCATCGCCTCGGCGGTGCAGGGGAACACCCTGCTCGTCACGCTCAGCGCGGAATGTGAGGAGCAGATCGGGCGGGAGGTGCCCATCGCGGTGGACGAAGGATAGCATTTTTTCAGGAGGAATCACAGCATGGAGCAGCGCATCAGCATTGAGCGCATGGAGCAGGCGGTCAATTTGTTCGGCTCGTTCGACGAGAACGTGCGGCTGATCGAATCGGAATTCAAGGTCACGGTGTCGAACCGCGAGGGCGAGCTGCGCGTAAACGGCGAGGTCGAGGATACGATGCTCGCGGCGAAGGCGCTGAACGCGCTTCTGACGCTCTCGAACCGCGGCGAGCCGATCACCGAGCAGAACGTGCGCTATGTGATCTCGCTCGTGCGCGCGGGGCAGGAGGAGCGCATCAGCGAGCTGACGCAGGACGTGATCTGCATCAGCTCCAAGGGCCGCCCCATCAAGCCCAAGACCATCGGACAGAAGCGGTATATGGAGTCCGTTTTGAAAAACACCATCACCATCGGCGTCGGCCCCGCGGGCACGGGCAAGACCTATCTCGCCGTCGCCGCGGCGGTCGCGGCCTTCCGCGAGCGCAAGGTGAACCGCATCATCCTCACGCGCCCCGCGGTCGAGGCAGGCGAGCGGCTGGGCTTCCTGCCGGGCGACCTGCAGAGCAAGGTCGATCCCTACCTGCGCCCGCTGTATGACGCGCTGTTCGACATGCTCGGCGCGGAGACGTACCAGAAGTACCTCGAGCGCGGCAATATCGAGGTCGCGCCCCTTGCCTATATGCGCGGCCGCACGCTGGACGACAGCTTCATTATCCTCGACGAGGCGCAGAACACCTCCTGCGAGCAGATGAAGATGTTCTTGACACGCATGGGCTTCAACTCGAAAATGGTCATCACCGGCGACGTGACGCAGATCGACCTGCCGCCGGACAAGATGAGCGGCCTGAAGCAGGCCGTGCGCGTGCTCAAAGACGTCGAGGGCATCGGCATCTGCGAGCTGACCGATCAGGACGTGGTGCGTCACGTGATGGTCCAGCGCATCATCAAGGCCTACGCGGACTATGAGGCCGCGCGGAACGAAAAGAGGAAAAAGTAATGGCAAAGAGACATTATCTTCCCGTCACGGCGGATGTGCCCGGCGTGAGCGACAGCAAGCGCGCCTTCATCCGCAGGGTCATCCGCACGGCGCTCGCCGCCGAGGGGGTGGACTTCCCCTGCGAGATCGACGTGCGCCTGACGAACGACGAGACCATCCACGAGATCAACCGCGAGATGCGTCAGGTGGACCGCGCGACGGACGTTTTGAGCTTCCCGATGTTTGAGCTTACGCCCGGCGAGCTGCCGGGTGAGGAGGACGCCGACCCCGGCACGGGGCTCGTACCGCTCGGCGATATGGTCATCTCGCTCGAGCATGTCGCCGCGCAGGCGAAGGAATACGGCCACTCGAACCGCCGCGAGCTTGCGTATCTTGTGACGCATTCGGTGCTGCACCTTCTGGGCTACGACCATCTGGACGAGGGACCCATGAAGGCGCAGATGCGCGCGCATGAGGAAGCGATCATGCAGCGCCTCGACCTTGCGCGGTAAATCAAACGTGTACAGACCCCTCTGCGGGGGTAAAATAAAAATGTTCAACACAAAAGAAAGTTGAGGATCACCTGTTATGAACAAGACGAAAACCGCCATGATCACCGTCTGCGGACGGCCCAACGTCGGCAAATCCAGCCTGACCAACGCGCTTGTCGGCGAGAAGATCGCCATCGTGTCCAACAAGCCCCAGACCACGCGCAACCGCATTTACGGCGTGGTAAACCGCGGCGACACGCAGTATGTGCTGCTCGACACGCCGGGCTTCCACAAGGCGCGCAACCGCCTGGGCGACTATATGGTCAAGGTCACGCGCGAATCCATCGCGGACGTGGACGCGGTGCTGCTGCTCGTGGAGCCGGTGGCGCACGTCGGCATCCCTGAGGCAGAACTGATCGAAAAGATCAAGCAGTCGCACCTGCCGGCGATTTTATGCATCAACAAGATCGACACCGTCGAGAAAAAGGACGAGCTGCTCGCCGTCATCGCGGCCTACAGCGCGGCCTACCCCTTCGACGCCATTATCCCCATCTCCGCGCGCACGCACGAGGGACTGGACGAGCTGATGGGCGAGCTTTCGAAGTACGCCGCCGAGGGTCCCCAGCTCTTTCCCGACGGTATGACCACCGACCAGCCCGACCGTCAGGTCGTGGCCGAGATCGTGCGCGAAAAGCTGCTGCGCAACCTTGACAAGGAGATCCCGCACGGCACGGCGGTCGAGATCACGCGCTTCATCGAGCGCGACGACGAGGTCATCGAGGTCGATGCGACCATCTACTGCGAAAAGGCCAGCCACAAGGGCATCATCATCGGCAAGAACGGCGCGATGCTCAAAAAGATCTCGACCGAGGCGCGCCAGGACATCGAGCGCTTCATGGGCACGAAGGTCTACCTCGAGACCTGGGTCAAGGTCAAAGAGAATTGGAGAGACAACATGAACTATATCAGAAGCTTCGGCTACGACGAGCAGTAAGAAATTTTCCCAGCCATATTCCGCGCGCTTTTTCTCATGCTATCCATGAGGTGAAGCAACGTGGACAACGGCTATTTCGCGCTCTTTCTGCGCACCGGCGCGCCGGTATTTTACCTGCTGGCGGTGCGGGAAGAGCACGCTGGACCCTGAAAAGCTGCAAGGTGAAATACCTTTACAGTGCTGAATTTATGCCCCTTGGAGGGGAATGCAATGCCCGGAAAACTTGTCATCAAAGGCATCGTCCTCCGCGTCACGCCGACGAAGGAGGCCGACTACATACTGACCCTTCTGACCGACTCGCTCGGCAAGATCGCGCTCGTGGCGCGCGGCGCGCGGCGCAAGGGCAGCCGCATCGCGGCGGCGTGCGAGCTTCTGGCGTTCTCAGAGCTCACGATCTACGCGCGCGGGAACTGGTACTACCTCGACGAGGCGTCTACGATCTCGCTTTTCGACGGCGTGCGGCAGGATATCGAGCTATTGTCGCTCGCGTCGTATTTTGCGGAAATGACCGAGTGCGTCACGGCGGAGGGCGAGGAAGCGCCGGAGCTCTTATCGCTGTTGCTCAACTCGCTCTACGCGCTCAGCGAGCTCAAAAAACCGCAGACGCTGGTCAAGGCGGCGTTTGAGCTGAAGCTTCTGGCCCTCTCGGGCTATGAGCCGCTGCTCGACGGCTGTGCCGTCTGCGGTGCGCACGCGCCGGCCTCCCCGGTGTTCGACGCGCAGCAGGGCGTGGTCATGTGCCGCGGCTGCGCGGGACCGGGCGCGGCGGGCCTTCTGCCGCTCGACGAGGGCTCGCTCGCGGCGATGCGCCACGTTCTCTTTTCCGAGCCGAAGCGCATGCTCTCCTTTGCCCTGAACGGGGAGACGGAGCGGCGCTTTTCTGCGGCCTGCGAGGTCTTTGCCCAGGTCCAGCTCGACCGCCGGTTTCGGACACTGGACTTCTACAAAGGGTTGAAAAATGTCAACTTGTCGTAATAATTGTCGAAAGAAATACGGATCGGAATCAATATTTCGGAGAAAACTATGAGTGAACTGTTTGAAAAATCCATCCGCGTGCTGGAGCTGCCGCGGCTGCTGGAGCGGCTGGAACGCCATGCCGTCAGCGCCGAGGCCAAGAGCCGCGCGCGGAAGCTGACGCCGTCCGACGACTATGGCGAGGTGAACCGCCTGCTCGACGAGACGGACGCGGCGCGCCGGATGATCATGCTGCGCGGCAGCCCGTCGTTCTCGGGCGTGAAGAGCGTGGCGGAATCGCTCGGGCGCGCCGAGCGCGGCGGCATGCTCAACACGCGCGAGCTGCTCGACATTGCGGGCCTCCTCACGAACGTGCGCCGCGTGCAGGACTATTATAAGGAGGACGAGGAGGGCACGGTTATTGACAAAATGTTCCTCTCCCTCCACGCAAACCGCTTTTTGGAGGAAAAGATCACGACCGCCATCCTCAGCGAGGAGGAGATCGCGGACAACGCTTCCGCTGAGCTTGCCGAGATCCGCCGCCACAAGCGCGCGGCGGCGGCCAAGGGCCGCCAGATCTTACAGCGCATCATCTCGTCCCCGAGCTACCGCAGCGTTTTGCAGGACGCGCTCATCACGCAGCGCGGCGGGCGCTTCGTCGTGCCGGTAAAGGCCGAGTGCCGCGCGGAGCTGCCGGGACTGGTGCACGACACGTCCTCGAGCGGCGCGACGATCTTCGTCGAGCCGATGGGCGTGGTGCAGGCCAACAACGAGCTCAAGGAGCTTGAAGCGAAGGAAGAAAAGGAGATCGACCGCATCCTCTACGCCCTCTCGGGTGAGGCGGCGGGCTTCAGCCGCGACATCCTGTGGGATTACGACATCCTCGTGCACCTCGACCTCATCTTCGCCCGCGGCGAGCTGAGCTATGAGATGAACGCCATGCGGCCCGAGATCCGAAAGGACGGCAGCGTGTACCTGCGCCATGCGCGCCACCCGCTGCTCGACCCGGCAAAGGCCGTGCCCATCGACATCGAGCTGGGCCGCAGCTTCGACACGCTCGTCATCACCGGCCCGAACACCGGCGGCAAGACCGTCAGCCTTAAAACGCTGGGCCTTCTCTGCCTGATGGCCCAGTGCGGGCTGCACATCCCATGCGACGACCGCAGCGAGGTGAGCGTTTTCACCTCCGTCCTCGCCGACATCGGCGACGAGCAGAGCATCGAGCAGAGCCTGTCCACCTTCTCGGCGCATATGAAAAACATTGTGCAGATCCTCGACGAGGCGAACGGCCAGAGCCTGATCCTCTTCGACGAGCTGGGCGCGGGCACGGACCCGGTCGAGGGCGCGGCGCTCGCCATCGCCGTGATCGAGCAGGCGCGCAGCTGCGGCGCGAAGATCGCCGCGACCACGCACTATGCCGAGCTCAAGACCTACGCCATGACGACCGCGGGCGTAGAAAACGCCAGCTGCGAGTTCGACGTGGAGACCCTCTGCCCGACCTACAAGCTGCTCATCGGCATCCCCGGCAAGTCGAACGCCTTTGCGATCTCGAAGCGCCTGGGCCTTGCCGAGAGCGTCATCGAAAAGGCCAAGGCCCAGATGGACAGCGAGAGCGTCCGCTTTGAGGACGTGCTCACCCAGTTGGAGCAGAAGCGGCAGCAGCTGGAGAAGGAAAAGGCGGAGGTCGATCGCCTTTACGCCCAGCGCGAGGAGGACGCGCGCAAGGCGCGCGAATTCCGCACGCAGATGGAGCGCGCGAAGGAGAACGCCAGAAGCCGCGGCGAGGCCGAGGCCAAGCGTCTTCTTGCCGAAGCGAAGTCTGCCGCGGACGATACCTTCCGCGAGCTGGACGCACTGCGAAAGCAGCAGAAAAAGCTCGACGCCCAGCAGATGAACGAGCAGCGCGCCGCGATCATGCACAGCATCAAGCAGGCGCGCGACGCCGTCGGTGTGCGCGATGAGAGCGCGGAGCCTATCCCCAGGCCCTCGCGCCCCATTCAGGCGGGCGACCTTGTCGAGATCCCCGGCACGAAGCGCCAGGCTGAGGTCACGGCTGTCAAGGGCGATACGCTGACGCTCAGGGCGGGCGCTCTGCAGATGAAGGTCAAGGCCAATGAGGTCCGTCTCATTGAAGAGGCCGAGCGCGCCGCCACGGCGAAAAAGCAGCCGCAGTTCGCCCCCTCGCAGCGCATTCTGCGCACGGCCGCCGCTGCGCGCGAGCTGGATATCCGCGGCATGGAGACGCTCGAAGCCGAGAGCGTGGTGGAAAGCTATATCGACTCCGCCGTCATGGCGCACCTTGAAACGGTGACGATCATCCACGGCAAGGGCACGGGCGCGCTGCGCAAGGCCGTGCACGCGATGCTGCGGCGGAACAAGGCCGTTAAGAGCTTCCGGCTCGGCAATTACGGCGAGGGAGAGTCCGGCGTAACTGTGGTCGAGTTGAAATAAAGCGGCCCATAGGAAGGCGTTTTGTCTGTATTTATTGCCAAATCCGCTGAAATTCTCGAAAAATGACATTGACGAATGGCGCGGCGATGGTATACTATACGGTATAGTCCGAAAGATTTTTTGGAGAGGGAGAAGTAACGATGTATACTCAGAATGTTACGATCAACAATGAAGTAGGCCTGCATGCGCGTCCTGCCACGTTCTTCATTCAGAAAGCCAACGAATTCAAGAGCGGCATCTGGCTGGAAAAGGATGAGCGCCGTGTGAACGCCAAGAGCTTGCTGGGCGTGCTGTCCCTCGGGATCGTGAAGGGCACGACCATTACGCTGCTGGCTGACGGCGCGGACGAAAAGGAAGCCGTGAATGCTCTGTGCGAGCTGGTTTCCAGCAATTTCGGCGAATAAAAGATCGATCAGGAAAGGCGGTTTCGTAAAAGCGAAACCGCCTTTTTCCATTTTATGAGATTCTATCCTATATATATTATAATGTATCATGCAGAGAGGAGAGGGCGGATATGACAAAACAGGAGCTGCTGGAAAAGGCGAATGACCTGCCCCTCGCCCCGGGCGTTTACCTGATGATGGACAGGACCGGCGAGGTCATCTACGTCGGCAAGGCGAAAAAGCTCAAAAACCGCGTCAGCCAGTATTTTCAGGAAAATTCCTCCCACAACGCGAAAACGAAGCGCATGGTCTCGCAGGTGGACCACTTTGACACGATCTTCGTCTCGAGCGAGTTCGAGGCGCTGATTCTGGAAAACTCGCTCATCAAGCAGCACATGCCGCGCTATAACATCCTTTTAAAGGACGACAAGGGCTATCCCTTCGTGCGGCTTGGCACGGGGCATTACCCGCGCTTTACGATGGTCGGCAAGCCCGCGGACGACGACGCGCTCTACTTCGGCCCCTTCGGCGGGCGCAACGAGACGCGCGCGGCCATCGACGCGATCTGCGCGGCCTTCCGCCTGCCGACGTGCAGCCGCTCCTTCCCGCGCGATATCGGCAAAGAGCGCCCCTGCCTCAATCACCACATGGGCCGCTGCGACGCCTTCTGCCGCGGCACGCCGGACGAGGACGAGTACATGCGCCGCATCGGCCAGGCCGAGGAGCTTTTGAACGGCCACTACCGCCGGTTGACCCGCGCGCTGCGCGAGGAGATGGAGCAGGAGGCTGCCGCGCTGCACTTTGAGCAGGCGGCGGCGCTGCGCGACCGCATCCGCGCCATCGAGGTGCTCGGCAAGCGCCAGAAGGTCATCGCCGGCATCTGCGCGGACACCGACATCTGGGGCGTTTACCGCGGCGCGGGCAAATGCGGCAGCGCCGTGCTGCATATCGAGGACGGCAGCGTGACGGGCCGCGATCTGAACCTCTTCACCGCGCCGCAGGATGAGAGCGAGCGCGATATCCTCACGGCGCTGCTGCCGCAGTATTACCTTGCGCGCAGCGTTCTGCCGCGTGAGATCCTGCTGCCCTGCGAGATCGAGGGCGGCGAGGAGCTCGCGCAGGTGCTCTCCGATCGCGCGGGCCGCAGGGTGACGCTCCACGTCCCCCAGCGCGGCGAGAAGGCGGAGCTGCTCTCTATGGCGCAGCGCAACGCGCGCGAGGACGTCGAGCGCGTGACGACCGCGCAGGAGCGCGAGGACCGCACGCTCTCCCAGCTTGCCGGGATGCTTTCGCTCTCCAAGGCGCCGGGGCGCATGGAGTCCTACGATATTTCCAATACCGGCGCGAGCGACATTGTCGCGTCCATGGTCGTCTACGAGGGCATAAGGCCGAAAAAGAGCGCCTACCGGCGCTTTAAGATCAAGAGCCTTGCGGGCCACCCGGACGACTACGCCTCCATGGAGGAGGTGCTCACGCGCCGCATCCAGCGCTATCTCGACGGGGACGAGAAGTTCAGCCCCCTGCCGGACGTCATGCTCATCGACGGCGGCATCACGCACGCGGGTGTTGCCGAGCGCGTGTGCGCGCAGCTGCACGTGCACATCCCCATCTTCGGCATGGTCAAGGACGACCGCCACCGCACGCGCGCGCTTGTCACGGCGGAGGGCCGCGAGATCGACCTGCACGCCGCGCCGAACGTCTTTGCCCTCATCGGCCAGATCCAGGAGGAGACGCACCGCTTCGCCATCACCTTCCACCACGAGAGCCATTCGAAAAGCGCGACCCGCTCGGCGCTCGACGGCATCCCCGGCGTCGGCAAGGTGCGCGCGCAGGTGCTGCTCAAGACCTTCAAGAGCGTGAAGGCCATCCGCGCGGCGGACCTCGCGGCGCTCGAGCGCGTGCTGCCGAAAGACGCTGCCGCGTCCGTGTACCTTCATTTTCACGGGGAAGCGGACGAAAAAGCGGAAGAATAGCAACCGCTTTCACAGCAGCCGATATGCCGGAAAAGACGAAAAAGCAGCCTGAATTTTGTGTGTCTTACCAACAAAAATCATAAAATCGGGTTGACATAAATGAATTCCAATAAATGAATTTTTAAAAGGTAAAACTTGCATATTGCTTTTTCGCACCATTGCGGTGGAGCGGCGGAAGCAGCGCGATAGCCGACAGATGCCCCGGCGCTGCCGTGCCGGGGCGTGCAGCGGGGAAAAGCACGCCGAAGGGGCCGAAAAAGCCAGTGCTTGCAGGGCTTTCGCCCTTTTTTGCCCCCGCGCGGGACGCGGCGGGACACACGCGGCCTGCCCGCATGAATTCCCCACCCCGCCGGTGCGGGCGGCCCCCGCGCCGAAGCGCGCCGCCGCGGCGGCGCAGGAGCGGCGGGGGCGCGGGGAAGGGTGGTGACAAAGGTTTACATAACTTATGAAAAATCACGTTTTGAGCGCTGGCACGGCAACTTTTTGAAGATGAAAATGCGAAAAATAAAGAAATATATATAAAAATAAGAACTTTTATCGAACGAACGGCGGAAACTTGACAAATCTTTTTTCGCGCGGTATACTGCCAGCAAGTTTTGGAAAAGTTACAATTTGTAATCATTTCCGGGACGCAGCGCATCCCCCGGTGCGCGATGCTGCGGCGGCACGCGCCGCGAAAAAAGGAGTATCCAATGCGAAAGTTTTTGAAAGATCTGTTTGGCAGTCCGCGCTGGCGGAGAGCGATGTTTCTCGTGCTCTTCACGGCGGTGATGCTGCTGAACGCATCGCCCGAGCTGCGGGCCGACGCGCTGTATCTCATCGCCGACGGCGATACGGTCAGCGTGCTGGACGGCACGACGGCGATCCCGCAGGAGCGCGTCATCGTCACGGGCGCGCAGAGCGGCGACGCGGAAGTCACGCTCCCTGCCGGCGAAAAGGTGACGGTGACGCATGGCGAGGACGTTGAGTACGCCACCACGCGTCCCGGCGAGCGCGTCAGCGAGCTGCTGCGCCGTCTGCAGGTCTCGGTCAGCCCGCTTGAAATGGTGCTGGTCGATGTTTCGGACGAGGCGGTGGAGATCACCGTCGGCTCCGACTTTACCTACTATGAGACCGAAACGGAAGCCGTGGCCCACACCACGCTGACCACCACGTCCTACCGTCTGCCCAAGGGCGAGACGCAGGTCGTGCAGCAGGGCATCGACGGCACGCGCGACGTTGTCTACGAGGTCGTGTATGCCGACGGGCAGTTTGTCTCCCGTCAGGCGGTGGAGGAAACGAACGACACCTCCGTTCCCGAGATCACCTGTGTCGGCACGCTCGTTGACAAGGCGCAGAGCGGCGACACCATCAAGTCCGTCGTCACCGAGAGCGATGGCAGCGGCTATCTTTTGATGAAGTCCGGCGATTCGCTGCACTTCACCGGCTCGATGAAGGTCACCTGCACGGCGTACACCACGGGCTACGGCGGCGTGGGCACCAGAACGGCCACGGGCACTACGGTGCACGTCGGCACCGTGGCGGTGGATAAGAAGGTCATCCCCCTGGGGACCGAGATGTTCATCGTCGGCTCCTCGGGCTACACCTACGGCAGCGCTGTGGCCGAGGACACCGGCGTACGCGGCGCGGCGATCGACCTCTACATGAACTCCTATCAGGAGTGCAAGCAGTTCGGCCGCCAGAAGAATTCGACCGTCTACTTCCTGGGCTGAGAAAAGAGAACAAAAAGGACGTCCCGTGGGACGTCCTTTTTTCATGCGCTTGCGTTTTTCCCGCCGCCGTGGTAAGGTGGGAGAAAAGGGGGCGGGAGAAATGCGGGTCTGGTCCAAGCAGCACAAGAGCGTGCTGGAGGAGCTGAACGCGCGCGGGCGCTATGCCGCGCGCCGCAGCAATGTGTATGCTGATCTCGGCGAGCACGCGCCGCTCGTGCTCGCGGCATATGACTGGCTGAACGAGCACCATCCGCTGTGTGCGCAGCGGCCGCAGGACGCGGAGGGCCTTGTCTGGCTCTCGTATGAGAAAAGCGCGGCGATGCTGACCGACGGGCAGAGCGTGCTGCTGGAGTTCGAAATACCGGCGGAGCGTATCGCGCCGGTGAACATTGCCAAGTGGGGCGCGATCTTGAACTATGCCTACCTGCCGCGCGATGAGCGGGACGCCGCGTGCCACCGCAGGGAGCTGAACGCGCTGGGCCTGAGCGACGCGCAGGCTTACATGTCCCGCTTTTACCCGGAATGCAGGCGGAAGATCGCGGAGAGCTGGACGCGGCTTTCTGATCGCCTACCGCTACCTTGCGGAAAAGGGCGCGGCGCGCGTGCCGAGGCCCGCGGGCGCGGAGCTGCCGTACTGGGTCTCGCCCGACGGCGCGGGTCTTCCGCGCTCGGAGACGTTCCTTGCGCTCGACGTGCCGGAAGCAGAGCTGCTGCTCTTTCCGCGTGCGTGGTGGACGCGCATTTTGCAGCTGCGGTACCTCGGCGAAACGGAGAAGGAGAACGCGGCGTTTGAGCGCGAGCTCAAAGCGCGCGGCCTGACGGGATACGAGGTGATGACCTCGCGCTTTTACCCGGACGAGCGGGAGAAAATGCTTGCAAGCTGGGAAAGACTGCTTGACCCGCGCTCGATAGAGAGCCTTGCGCCCGCGCAGCTCCAGGGCGCGGTGTGGACCATCCGGCGCGAGTGGATCGCGAAGGAATAGGGAAAAGGACGTCCCGCGGGACGTCCTTTTTTGACTTGCTATGCGATTCAGCGATTCAGAACAGCAGTTCGTAGCCCATCTTGATGAACAGCAGCCCCAGCACGACGAAGATCATGCCGCGCACGCGTTTGCTGCCGCCCTTCATGGCGTAGCGTGCGCCGCAGAACGCGCCGAGCGCGTTGCAGACCGCCGCGGGCAGCGCCAGCATCCACCAGACCTTGCCGCTGATGATGAACAGCACCGCCGAAGCGACGTTGGAGCAGAGGTTCGCAAGCTTCGCGCAGCCGGACGCGGTGAGAAGGTCCATCGAGAGCGCCATCGTGAACGCCATGATCATGAACGTGCCCGTGCCGGGGCCGATGAGCCCGTCGTAGCAGCCAAGGCCCAGCCCGATGAGCGCGGCGCGCACGAGCTCCTGCTTCTTCGTATACTCGTGCGCGGGACCGTCGCTCTCCCTGCCGAAGTCCTTTTTGAGCAGCAGCAGGACGGCGGCGCAGGGCAGCGCCACGAGCATCATGATCTTGAGGATATTTTCCGGAATGAGTAGCGCGATGCGCGTGCCGATGGCCGCGCCCGCGAGCGCGCCCACGCCCGCGATGACCGCCGGGCGCATCTTGATCTTGCCGCCGCGGAAGTACTTGACCGACGCCGTCGCCGTGCCGATGCCGTTGACGACCTTGTTCGTGCCCATGGCGAGATGGGCGGGGATGCCGGCCATCAGATAGGCGGGCAGCGTGATAAGGCCCCCGCCGCCGGCGATGGAATCGACAAAGCCGCCGAGAAAGATCAGCGGCAGAACGACGAGAAGGATCTGCGGTGTGAGCTCCATGGATGATCTCCCCTTGTTTTCCTGAGATTTCTGCATTTTATCACAGGGGAAAAAGTTTTACTACTCTTTTGCGCAAAATATGATAAAATCTTTTTACCGATTCTTTACGCTACGAGACAGGAAAGGAAACACGCAATGGAACGCAACGATCGCTCCGCCATTGAGGCGCTTTTGAAGCGCCACGGCTTTCATTTCTCCAAATCCATGGGGCAGAACTTCCTCATCGACCCCGCCATTCCCTATGAGATCGCCGAGAGCGCGCGCGCAGGCAGGCAAAACGGCGTGCTCGAGATCGGCCCCGGCATCGGCGCGCTCAGCCACGAGCTCTGCGAGCGCGCGGGAAAGGTCGTAGCCGTGGAGCTTGACAAAACGCTCCTGCCGATTCTGGACGAGACGATGGCGCGCTTTGACAATTTTGAGGTCGTGTCCGCCGATATTTTAAAAACCGATATCCCCGCGCTGGTGCGCGAAAAATTCGCGGGCCTCACGCCCATCGTGTGCGCGAACCTGCCCTATAACATCACGACCCCCGCCATCACCGCGCTCATCGAGTCGAAGTGCTTCGAGAGCATCACGGTGCTCGTGCAGAAGGAGGTCGCCGAGCGGCTGTGCGCCGCGCCGGGGACGAGCGCCTACGGCGCGTTCTCCGTGTTCATGCAGTATTATACCGAGCCGGAGCTTCTCTTCACCGTGCCGCGCGAGTGCTTCGAGCCGCAGCCGAAGGTCACCTCCGCCGTGCTGCGCGCCGCGGTGCGGAAGGAGCCGCCCGTGCAGGTCGCGGACGAGAAGTTCTTTTTCCGCGTGGTGTACGCCGCCTTTGCCCTGCGGCGCAAGACGCTCGTCAATAGCCTGATGACGGCCTTCGGCGCGCAGCTCACCAAGGAGCAGCTCACCGCCGCCGTCACATCCTGCGCTCTGGACGCGAACATCCGCGGCGAACGGCTCGGCCTTGCCGAGTTTGCCGCCCTCGCTGAGGCAATCAACGCATTACTGCGATAACACATCACCACCTATTCAAAAAATTGATAAGCTGCATGGTTGCTATTGATAAGACGTTCTGCTACAATTTTCGGCAGAAAGGAGTCAAACTCAATAGCAGCCATTTTTCCTGTGCATCGGTTAGCTCCCTTCCGCGCGAGCGGTACAGCACACCACACAAGACGCGGCGTAAAAATTTTTTCATCTTGCGCCGTGATATGCTACGAGGGAAAGAACAATGACGAATTTGACGAACAACAAGGCCGTTTTGTCGTGGATCGACGAAATGACCGCCATCACCAAGCCGGACAGGATCGTCTGGATCACGGGCGAGGAGGAGCAGCTCGACGAGCTGCGCGAGCAGGCCGTTAAGGAGGGCATCCTCATCAAGCTCAACCCGGATAAGCTCCCGGGGTGCTATCTGCACCGCACCGATCCCGACGATGTGGCCCGCGTGGAGGACCGCACCTTCATCTGCTGCGAAAAGGAAGAGGACGCAGGTCCCACGAACCACTGGGTAGAACCCGCGGAGATGTACAAAAAGATGTACGAGCTGGCCGACGGCGCCTACAAGGGCCGCACCATGTACATCATCCCCTATTCCATGTCCATCATCGGCTCGCCGTTCGCCAAATACGGCTTTGAACTGACCGATTCCATTTACGTCGTGCTCAACATGCACATCATGACCCGCATCGGCAAGCCCGTCTGCGATGCGCTCGGCGATGATACGGGCTTTATCAAGGGCCTGCACTGCCAGTGCAATCTCGACAAGGAAAATAAATACATCGTCCACTTCCCGCAGGACAACACCATCATCTCGATGAACTCCAACTACGGCGGCAACGTGCTTCAGGGCAAGAAGTGCTTCGCGCTTCGCATCGCCTCGAACCTCGGCCGTCAGGAGGGCTGGATGGCCGAGCATATGCTCATCCTCGGCATCCAGAACCCGCGCGGCGAGATCAAGTACATCTCCGCCGCCTTCCCCTCCGCCTGCGGCAAGACGAACCTCGCCATGCTCATCCCGCCTGAGGGCTTACAGCGCTGGGGCTGGCGCGTGTGGTGCGTGGGCGACGATATCGCCTGGCTGCGCGTGGGCAAGGACGGGCGTCTCTGGGCCGTGAACCCGGAGAATGGCTTCTTCGGCGTCGCGCCGGGCACGTCCATGAAGTCAAACCCCAACGCGCTCATCTCCACGCACAAGGATACGATCTTCACGAACGTCGCCCTCGACCTGAGCGACAACACCGTCTGGTGGGAGGGCCTCAACAAGACGCCGCCCGCCCGCGCGATCGACTGGCGCGGCCGTCCCTGGACGCCGCAGAGCCCCGAAAAGGCCGCGCACCCCAACAGCCGCTTCACCGCGCCCGCGCGCAACTGCCCGTGCCTGAGCCCCGAGTTTGATAATCCCGAGGGCGTGCCCATCAGCGCCATCGTCTTCGGCGGCCGCCGCGCCAAGACCGCGCCGCTCGTCTACCAGTCCTTCAACTGGCAGCACGGCGTGTTCGTCGGCTCGATCATGGCGTCTGAGACCACCGCCGCCGCGACCGGCACGGTCGGCGTCGTGCGCCGCGACCCGATGGCGATGCTGCCCTTCTGCGGCTACCACATGGGCGACTACTGGCAGCACTGGCTCGACATGGGCAAGAAGATCCCCAAGCCGCCGAAGATCTTCAACGTCAACTGGTTCCGCACCGACGAGGACGGCAATTTTGCCTGGCCGGGCTTTGGCGACAATATGCGCGTGCTGCAGTGGATCATCTCGCGCGCCGACGATGAGATCGGCGCGGCGGAGACCGCGCTCGGCTACGAGCCCAACACCCACGATATCGACATGGAGGGCCTCGATATGTCGATGTACGACATGCGCCGCCTTCTTTCGGTGGACCGCGACCTCTGGCTCAGGGAGTGCGAGGACGCGCGCGCCTACTACGACAAGATCGGCAAGGTGCCCGAGGAGCTTTACGACGAGCTCGACGCGCTCGAGATGCGCCTGAACCGCGGCTACAAGGTCAAGCACTGAGAAATGTAAGAAAGGAACCGCTCGAAGAGCGGTTCCTTTCTTGTTATCTGACGATGCCGAACTGATAAAGGTAGTCGCGCCACATCGTATAGTACGGGGCCTTGACATGCACGCCGTCGCCGGAGTATTCGGGCGTCAGCGCGCCGGTAGAGTCGTCAAAGACCGGGTTGCAGTCGATGTAGAAAACGTCCTTGTTGTCAGCGAGCTTCTGCAGCTCCGCGTTGCGCGCGTCGATGGTCGAATTCTTGTAGAAGGTCGCGTCCGACTTTTCCTGCGTCGTGTGGAAGATGGCCTGCAAAAAGATGATCGCGTCGGGCTGGAGCCCGCGCACCTCGTCGAGCAGGACCTTGTACTGCGCGGCCCAGCTCTCTGCCGAGCCGGTGCCCAGCTCGTTGATGCCGAGCATCAGATAGATCTTGCCGTATTGCCTGCCGGAAAGCGCCTGTGCAAGGGTCTGGTGGCCGGGAAACTCCGCCTTTTCGACTGCCGTCCAGACCGTCAGCCCGTTGTGGCAGAGATAGTCGGCATTCGAAAGCCCCGCATAGTCCTTGAAGCCGTCGGTGTGCGAGTCACCGATGAAGAGCGCATCGTCAAAGTAGCTTTCGTCCACCGTGGTGAAGGGGGAGTCGGGCTCTTCCGGTTCAGGCTCAGGCTCGGGCTCGGGCTGCGGCTCCGGGTCGGGGACGGGCTCGGGTTCAGGTTCAGGGGCCTTCGGCTCGCTCCAGGGATACACGCCGTCTTCGAGCGCAGCGGCCATCGCTGCGACGGGCGGCGTTTTGCCGTCGAGCTGCGCGAGGTATTCGCCGTACACGCCCGTGGGATCGAGCAGGGGATAGAGGTTGAGCGCCGCCGCGCTCACAAGGCACAGCGGCAAAAGAAGAGATGGGATTCGGGAGGACATGGAGCAGTCTCCTTAAAAACGGGAATAGAGGAAGGCGCTGCCCGCCGAGGTGGCGGTGAAGTACACGCACACCCAGAAGAGCAGGAACAGCGGCAGGTCGAGCAGCAGACTGCCGCGGTGCTTTTCGTAAAAGCGGCGGGGCTGCGGCAGGCAGAAGAAAACGCCGAGGAGCAGCAGCCACCAATAGGACGCGAGCAGCTTGAGCGCGTCCTGCGCGGAAACGGCGCTGTGCGTGCCAAACAGCGGGACAAGGCGGGAGAAGTACGCGCCGAGATCGTGCAGATCTGTGATGCGGAAGATGACCCACGTCTGCGGGATGACAAAGAGAAGATAGACGTGCGAGAGCACGCGGTGCTTTTTGAGAAAATCGCCGATGCAGAATTTTTCGAGCAGGATGAACGCAAGCAGCGCCACGCCCCAGAGGACAAAGTTCCAGCTCGCCCCGTGCCACAGGCCCGTAAAGACCCACACGACCGCGAGCGCGAGCGCGGTGCGCGCTCTGCCGTTCCGGCTGCCGCCGAGGGGGATGTAAAGGTAGTCGCGGAACCACGTGCCGAGCGTGATGTGCCAGCGGCGGTAAAATTCGCTCACCGAGCGGGAGAGGTACGGCAGGTCAAAGTTGCGCGGCACGGGGAGCCCCAGCATCTGACCGAGGCCCATGGCCATGAGCGAGTAGCCGGAAAAGTCGAAGTAGAGCTGTAAGCTGTAGCTCACCGCGCCGAGCCAGGCAAGCGGCGTTGAGAGATACCCGTAGCCGATGCGTTCGAGCGAGGCCCACAGCGGCGCGAGCTGGTCGGCCAGCAGCACCTTGAAGCACAGACCGGCGACGAAGCGCTCGAAGCCGAGGAATACGTCCCCGCGCGCGATCGTGCGCTCTTTCAGCGCGCCGCGCCATTCGTCATAGCGCAGGATGGGGCCCATCGTCAGCTGCGGGAAGGCGAGAACGAAGGCGGTAAAGTCGATGAGGTTTCTCTCCGCCTGCCCGCCGCGGTATACGTCGATGAGATAGCCCGCGCTCTGGAAGAGGTAGAAGCTGATGCCCAGCGGCAGCGCCAAGTGCACAAGCGAAAACTCCCGCCCCACCAGTCTGCCCAGATTTTCCAGCAAAAATGCGGCGTATTTGAAATACACCAATCCGAAGAGATCGGCGCACAGGCCGAAAAGCAGCAACGCCTTGCGCGCGCCCTGCGCGCGCCCCTCCATCCCGCGCGCGAGCGCATAGTGGAAGAGGACGGACGCAAGCAGCAGCAGGCAGTCGCGCACGGACGCGCCGAGAAAATAAAACGCCGCGCTGCCCAGCACGAGCGCCGCGTTTTTGAAGCGGAAGGGGACAAGATAGTAAACCGCGAAAAAGAGCGGCAGAAAATAAAAAAGAAACGTCAGGTCTGAAAAGCTCACGGGAAGGCTCCTGTCAAAATTTGTCGGGTGCGTCCCATTGTACACGCCTGTGTCCGCCACAGCAATGGAAACATCAGGAATTCGTCAAGAAACCGCCGGGTAAACCGAAATCTGAGATTTGGGTTTACATGCGGCGGCAGGCGTGCTACAATCCTAAGACGGCGGCTGCGGAAACCGCAGCGCTTGATGTTATGTCAATCGTAAGCGATAATCCGCCGCCTGTCAACCTCAAAAGGGTAACAATTTCGGTTACATTTTGTTACGGAGGACGTTATGGGAAAAGAAACCGTTTTGGCGCTGCTGCTGCGCGAAAGGGGCCGCTTTGTCTCCGGCGAATCGATCAGCGCATCACTGGGCATCACGCGCGCGGCAATCTGGAAGAGCATCTCCGCCCTGCGCGCGCAGGGCTATGAGATCGACGCCGTGCCGGGGCGCGGCTACTGCTTAAAATCGCTGCCCGACATGCTGAGCGAGCAGACCGTGCGCAGCTACATGGGCAAGGTGCAGACCGTCGGTAAGCGCATCGACTGCTTTGACTCCATCGACTCGACCAACGCCTACCTAAAGCGCATCGCGCTCGACGGCGCGCCCGACGGTACGGTCGCCGTCGCGGCGGAGCAGACGAGCGGGCGCGGCCGACGCGGCCGCAGCTTTCAGAGCGCGGCGGGCAAGGGCGTGTATCTCTCCATCCTGCTGCGGCCCGATATGACGCCGCAGCAGCTCATGCCGCTCACGGGCCTCATCGCCGTTGCGATGAGCCGCGCGGTGGACCGCGTGGCCGGCACGCACTCGCAGATCAAATGGACGAACGACCTCGTCTTAAACAGCAGAAAGCTCTGCGGCATTCTGACCGAGCTGAGCGTCGAGGGTGAGACAGGGGAACTTCAGTACGTCGTTGCGGGCATCGGCTTCAACGTGAGCCAGCGCGAGGAGGACTTCGACGGCGAGGTTGCGCACATCGCGACCTCCATCCTGCGCGAAACGGGAAAGCTCGTCTCCCGCGCGGCGCTGTCGGCCGCGATGATCGAGGAGCTTGACGCGCTCTATGCCGCGCTCAAGTCGGGCGATACGGGCGCGTATCTTGATGAGTACCGCCGCCGCTGCGTGACCATCGGGCGCGAGGTCCAGCTGCTCTGGCAGGATACGAAGGAAAAGGTCACGGCGCTTGACGTGGACGAGGAGTTCGGACTGATCGTGCGCCGCGAGAATGGAACGGTCGAGACCGTTCGCACGGGCGAAGTGTCGGTGCGCGGATTGTATGGATATGTGGAATAAGGAGGCTTTTCTTTGAACATGCTTTGGGAGCTGTTTATCACCTTTGCCAAGATCGGCGTGATGACCTTCGGCGGCGGTATGGCCATGCTGCCGATCCTCGAGCGCGAGATCGTGCAGAATAAAAAGTGGGCCACGGAGGAAGAACTGGTCGATTACTTTGCCATCGGTCAGTGCACGCCGGGCATCATCGCCGTCAATACGGCGACCTTTGTCGGGCAGAAGAAAAAGGGCGTCCTCGGCGGCATTGCCGCAACGCTCGGCGTTGTATTCCCCTCTCTTATCATCATTACGGTTCTCGCGGGATTGATCACGAACTTTGCGCATCTTGCGTGGGTGCAGAATGCCTTTGCCGGCATTCAGGTGTGCGTGTGCGTACTGATCCTGAACGCCGTGCTCAAGCTGCTGAAGAAATCCGTGGTCGATAAGCGCACGGCGGTCATCTTTGCGCTCGTGCTGCTCGGCAGCATGCTGCTGAGCGTTTCACCGGTGTGGTTCGTGCTGCTTGCAGCGCTTTCCGGCATTGTGCTCAAGGCGCTTGAGGGGAGGGAAACGAAATGACGCTCTATCTTCGCCTATACTGGGAGTTTTTCAAAACAGGGCTCTTCGCCATCGGCGGCGGCATGGCGACGCTGCCGTTCCTTAAGGACATCGGCGCGACCACCGGCTGGTTCACGCAGACGGACCTTATGAATATGCTGGCGGTGTCGGAATCCACGCCGGGACCGGTCGGCATCAACATGGCGACCTACGTTGGCTACACGGTGGCGGGCGTGCCCGGCGCGATCATCGCCACCATCGGCGAGGTGACGCCGTCGATCGTCGTTATCCTGATCGTTGCGGCGATGCTTGCAAAGTTCCGCGACAGTAAGGTTGTCGCCGATGCGTTTTATGGGCTGCGCCCGGCCTCCACGGGCCTCATCGGCGCAGCCTGCGCGGGCGTGATGCTCCAGGTGATCGCGGGGATCACGAGCGCGTCGGCGGGCGAGTCCCTGCTGATGAAGTTTTCATGGGACGGTGCGATCAACTGGCGCGGCATCGTCCTTGCGCTGGCGCTGCTCTTCTTCACGCGCTGCGTCAAGAAGACAAAGAACCTGCACCCGATCGTTTTCATCGGCATTTCCGCCGTGATCGGCGTGGTGTTCCGCTTCGCGGGCGTGTAAAAGAATTTCAAAAAAGGGAGCAGCCAAAGGCTGCTCCCTTTTTTGCGTTAATCTTCCGAGGCAATGTGGCTGGCAATGCGCTGCATGATCATGTCGAGTGCGACTAAGTTATGCCCGCCCTCGAGCACGATGATGTCGGCATACTTGCGGCTGGGCTCGACGAACTGCTCGTGCATGGGCTTGACGGTGGTCAGGTACTGCGTGATGACGCTCTCGAGCGTCCGCCCGCGGTCGCGCACGTCGCGCAGCGCGCGGCGCAGGATGCGCACGTCCGCGTCGGTCTCGACGAAGATCTTGATATCGAGCATCTCGCGCAGCACGGGGTCCTGAAAGATGAGGATGCCCTCGACGATGACGACCTTGCTGGGCCGGATGAGCTCAGTCTCGCTCGTGCGCTGGTGCTCTGCGTAGGAGTAGACCGGGCAGTGGATGGCCTTGCCGGCCTTGAGGTCCTTGAGCTGCGCGACCATCAGGTCGGTATCAAAGGCGTCGGGATGGTCGTAGTTCTGCTTGCAGCGCTCCTCAAAGGGGCGGTCCTGATACTTGTAGTAGCTGTCGTGGTGGACGACGCTGATATCGTCGCCGAAGTGCTGCTTTAGGTGCTCTGTGAGCGTCGTTTTGCCCGAGCCGGTGCCGCCCGCAATGCCAATGAAGATGGTGTTCATCGCCTGTGCCTCCGTGTCGTTTTTTCTTCTATTATAGGGGCGGCGCACGGGAAAAGCAAGGGCGGGCGGCGTCTGACGCTAAAATTTTGCGCCTTACGGTTGACGCGGCGCGAAAAAGCAAGTATTATGTAAAGAAACAGCGCGCCCTGTGCGCGCGGAACATAAGACCACCCGTGAAAAGAAAGGAGCGGCGCCATGGATCTCATCAAATGTCCGCGCTGCGGTGAGGAATATTCTCCCAGCTATCGTAAATGCCCGTTCTGCGAAGAGGGCGATCATCCCCGCAAGATCGGAAAGCACAATACCGGCACCGGCAGGACCGGCCGCCGCGTTTCGGATAAAAAGCAGACGCATTCGGCGCGCGGCGCGATGGCCGCGGTGCTCGTGGTCGCGCTGCTGCTTTTGAGCTGGTCACTGTTCGGCGACAAGATCGTCGCAAAGCTCGGTCCCTCCGCCGACGACAGCAACCCCGGCGTGCAGGATGACGCGAACAAGCCCGACGACAGCAATGCAGACGATGCGAACGCGGACGGCGACAGTACCGATCCCAACGCCGGCGACGTACCCGACCCGAACGGCACGAGCGACAGTACAGGCGACCCCAATGCCCAGGCCCCGGATAATAACGGCTCCACAACTACCCCGACGGTGGACGCCTCGGCCTTGAGCGTGAAGACGAACGTCGGCACGACCCTTCCCAAGGACGTGACCGGCAACTTCGACTGCACGATCAAGGCGAGCGAGACCATCCGACTGAGCGTTTCGGGCACGGACGCGGCCGTCACCTGGGCGGTGGCGGACGCGAGCGTTTTGTCCATTGCGGCGGACGGCACGATCTCGCCGATCAAGGCGGGCAGCACGACCGTGACAGCCACGGTCGGCGGCGCAGTGCTCGATATCACCGTGCGCATCAAATAAATGACGAAAAAGAGCAGCCTTTGGCTGCTCTTTTTTTCTGTGAAAGAAACGGGGCCCTGCCTTGCAAGGCAGAGGGGGCTGTGATACAATTACTTTGAATCAGTATATGTAAACAGGAGCTATCAAATATGACGACCCGCGATTTCCAGAACCGCAGCCCCCTTGCCATCCTTTTTGCCTACTTCAAGCCGCACCGCGGCCTGTTCATCCTCGACCTCGTCTGCGCCACGATCGTCGCGCTCATTGACCTCGCCTTCCCGCTCGTCACGCGAAAGTCGATGTACGACCTTCTGCCGAACCAGGAATATCAGACGTTTTTCATCGTCATGGCGGTGATGATGGCGGCGTTTACGGTGCGCGCACTTTTGTACTACGTCATCGCCTACTGGGGCCACACCTTCGGCATTCTCGTGGAGGCCGACATCCGGCGCGACCTCTTCACCCACGTGCAGGAGCTGGACATCAGCTTTTTTGACCACAACCGCACGGGCCAGCTGATGAGCAGGCTCACGAGCGACCTTTTCGAGATCACCGAGCTTGCCCACCACGGGCCGGAGGATCTGCTCATCTCCTCGCTGACGATCCTCGGCGCGCTCGGCATCATGGCGTCGATCGAGTGGCGGCTGACGCTCGTGGTCGCGTGCATCCTGCCGGTGTTTCTCGCGGCCATCATGTCCCGCCGCCGCAAGATGAGCGCGGCCTCGCGCGGCGAAAAGCAGAAGACCGCCGCCATCAACGTCGGCATCGAATCGTCGCTCTCCGGCGTGCGCACGGCGCGCGCCTTTGCCAACGAGACGGCGGAGATCGGAAAATTCAACCGGGCGAACGAGGAGTTCAAGGTCTCCAAGCGGAGATTCCATCACGAGATGGGCGTTTTCAACGCCACGATGGAGTTTTTCATGACGCTGCTTTCCGTCGCCGTCATTACGGTGGGCGGATACCTCATCATGCGCGGCGAGATGAACTATATCGACCTTATCACCTTCTCGCTCTATATCACGACCTTTATCAGCCCCGTGCGCAAGCTCGCGAACTTTTCCGAGATTTTCGCGCGCGGCTTTGCCGGTCTCGAGCGCTTCACCGAGCTTATGCGCGTGGAGCCGAAGCTCAAGGATGCGCCGGACGCGAAGGACCTCACGGCCTGCCGCGGCGGCATCGACGTGGACCATGTGAGCTTTGCCTACGAAACGGCGGAGGAAAGCGGCGGCGTGCTGCATGACGTGAGCGTGCACGTCACGCCGGGCGAGATGCTCGCCATCGTCGGTCCCTCCGGCGGCGGCAAATCGACGCTCTGCCAGCTCATCCCGCGCTTTTACGAGGTCAGCGGCGGCGCGATCCGCATCGACGGGACCGACGTGCGCGCGATCACACAGTCCTCGCTCCACCGCGCCATCGGCATCGTGCAGCAGGATGTGTTCCTCTTTGCCGACACCGTGCGCGAGAACATCCGCTACGGCCGCCCCGACGCGACGGACGAGGAGATCGTTGAAGCGGCGAAGCGTGCGGAGATCTACGACGATATCATGGCCATGCCGAACGGCTTCGACACCTACGTCGGCGAGCGCGGCACGATGCTCTCCGGCGGGCAGAAGCAGCGCGTGTCCATCGCGCGCATCTTTCTCAAAAACCCGCCCATCCTCATTCTGGACGAGGCCACGAGCGCGCTCGACAGCGTGACGGAGGTGAAGATCCAGCACGCCTTCGACGAGCTTGCGCGCGGGCGCACGACGATCGTCATCGCGCACCGGCTCTCGACCATCCGCGCGGCGGACCGCATCCTCGTCATCGAGGACGGGCGCATCGCCGAGCAGGGCAGCCACGACGCGCTGCTCGCCCGGAACGGAGAGTACGCCGCCCTCTGGCGCACGCAGAACGGAGCGCGCTGATGGACAAACGACAGCTTCTGGACCGCGCCGCGCAAAGCGGCGAGGAGCGCGTGCTGCTGGCGCACATTCTGGATAAGTGCGAGCAGTGCAGAAACCGCAATATCCCGTCGGCGACAGACTTTTTGAGCCCTGCCGAGCAGCGCAGCGCGCAGGACCTGCTGCATGCCGCCGCCATCCACGACGGCTACGCCTTCTGCGGCGGCTATGCGCGCGCCGAGCGGAAAATGCTCCTGTTTCTGCCCGACTGGCAGGAGCAGGCGGACGAGGACGAGTATATGACGGCGCTTCGCTGCACCTACCGCAAAGAGGACATGCTGACGCACCGGGACTTTCTGGGCTCTCTCATGGCGCAGGGCATCGCGCGGGAAAAGCTCGGCGACATTTTGGTGTCGGAGGGGGCGTGCGATCTGATCGTCTCGCGCGATATCGCGGACTATCTATTGCAGAACGTCACGAGCGCGGGGCGCGTGAAGCTCTTGCTCAGCGAGATCGACCTTGCCGCGCTCCGTATCCCCGAGCTCAAGATCAAAGAGGTCCGCGACACGGTCTCCACGCTGCGGCTCGACGCCGTGGCGGCGAGCGGCTTTTCGATGAGCCGCGGCAAGGCGCAGGAGCTCATCTCCTCGGGCCGCGTGCAGCTCAACCACCGCGAAACGCTCAAAAGCGACGCGCCCGTCGCGCAGGGGGATGTGATCTCCGCGCGCGGGCTTGGCAAATTCGAGGTCGCCGAGGTCGGCGGCCTGAGTAAAAAAGGAAGAACGGCGCTGCTTCTGCGCCGGTACCTGTAAGGAGAAAAGAAACGATGACGATGGAAGAAAAGATCGCGCGCATCAATGCGCTGGCCCACAAGGCCAAGGCCGAGGGGCTGACGGACGAGGAGCGCGAGGAGCAGGCGCAGCTGCGCCGCGACTATATCGACGCGGTGAAGGCAAATCTCAAATCCCAGCTCGACACGCTCTACGTGCTGGACGAAAAAAGCGGCAAAAAGACGAACATCATCGACTTTGAACGCGAGCGCGCCGCGCGCCTTAATAAAAAGAAGGAGAAATAAATGGGTAAGGATTTTGAGTACGATCCCGAAAGCGGCTCGTTCCGCTTTGCCGGCGACGGCGGCGCGCCGAAGAAAAAGAATGACGGCGACATCGGCGGCTGGATCCTGATCGCGGCGCTGTTTGCCTTCGGCCTGTGGCCAATCGGCCTCATCGCGCTGATCTCCAAGCTTTCGGACAAACCGAAAAAGACGAGCGCGCCGCGCAGCAGCGCGCACGCCGGCACGCGCACGAGCACCAGCCCGAACGCGGCCCCCGCGGCCAAAGGCGCGCGCAAGGTAGAAAAGACCGTGGTGCAGACGGCGAAGAAGATGAACCGCGCGCCGGAGGCGTCGAGCAAATCCGCGCGCGCCCTGATGATCGTCGGCGGCATCATCGCCGCGGTCTTTGCCCTCGGGCTCATGTCGGAGGTCGGCGAGATCCTTGCCTTCGGCTGGTATTCCTACATGCTTGAGGACCTTCTGCCCGAGATCGGCTTTTTTACCGGCGGCATCACGATGTTTGCCGCGGGACAGCGCATGAAGCGCCGCGGCGCGCGCATCGCGCGCTACCTTGCCGTGATGGGCGAGCGCAGCCACATCAGCGTGGACGAGCTGTGCGCCGTGACGGGCAGGAGCTGCAAGAAGGTCGAAAGCGACCTTGACTTCATGGTGGAAAAGGGCATGCTCGGCGCGGGCGCTTACTTGGACAGCGGGCGCGGGATGTTCTTCCGCAATGCCGACGCCTTTGCCGACTACGCCAACGAAACGGCGAAAAAGCAGAACGCGACCCCGAAGGAGGCCAACGAGGGCTACGCCGGGGCGCTGCGCGCCATCCGCTCGGCCAACGACCGCATCGCCGATCCCGTGCTCTCGGAGAAGATCGACCACCTCGAGACCGTCGCGGGGAAGATTTTCCGCGAGGTGGAGGAGCACCCGGAAAAGCAGCAGCAGGCCGCGACGTTTTTGAACTACTACCTGCCCACGACCTTAAAGCTGCTCGACAGCTACGCAAAGTTTGAGGAAGCGGGCATCGAGGGCGAGAATCTCTCCCGCGCACAGGAGCGCATCGAGGAGACGATGGACGCGCTCATCAAGGGCTTTGACAAGCAGCTCGACGATCTCTACCGCAACGAGGCGATGGACATCGACAGCGATATCCGCGTGATGGAAAACATGCTCCGCCGCGACACGGCGAGCGTGGAGGACGATTTCGGCCTTGGCGGCGCGGCGGTGCAGCGCGCGCCGGACGAGGAGTGAGCGGCGGGATTCGACGGGGCATTTTCCCGTTTTTGTGCTATGGTAGAACGCAGCAAAGGAGATACGCATGAGACAAACCGGCAGACGATTTGACGCAGCCGCCTTTTACGGCGGCACGAACAGCGAGGCATACCGATACCTCGGCGCGCACAGCGCGCGCTGCGGCGGCGAGGCGGGCTGGCGCTTCCGCGTGTGGGCGCCGAACGCCGCGCACGTTTCCGTGGTGGGCGATTTCTGCGATTGGAACGGCTTTGCCCATCCGATGCAGCGCGACGGCGACGGCTTCTGGGCGTGCTTCATTCCCGGACTGAAGCGCTTTGACGCCTACAAGTACGCCGTGACCGATCAGGCGGGGAACACGGTGCTCAAGGCCGACCCTTACGCCTTCCACGCCGAGACCCGGCCCGGCACGGCCAGCAAGCTCTACGATCTGCACGGCTACCGCTGGGGCGACGAGGCCTGGCGCGCTTCCCGCGCCGACGCGCCCCTTGAAAAAAGCCCGCTCAACATTTACGAGGTCCACCTGGGCTCGTGGCGGCGGCGCGAAAACGGCGATTTTTACGACTATCGCTCGCTTGCGCGCGAGCTTGCCCCCTATGTGAAGGACCTGGGCTACAACTGCATCGAGCTCATGCCCGTGACGGAGTACCCGCTCGACGATTCCTGGGGCTACCAGTGCACCGGCTATTTTGCCGCGACCTCGCGCTACGGAACGCCGAAGGACTTCATGTACTTCGTGGACTATATGCACCGGAATGGCATCGCCGTGCTGCTTGACTGGGTGCCCGCGCACTTCTGCAAGGACGCGCACGGGCTCATCGACTTTGACGGCACGCCCTGCTACGAGTACGCAGACCCCCTCAAGCGCGAGCACGAGGGCTGGGGCACGCGCGTTTTCGACTACGGGCGCGGCGAGGTGAAGAGCTTTCTTCTCTCCTCCGCCGCCTTCTGGCTGCGCGAGTTCCACCTCGACGGCCTGCGCGTGGACGCGGTTGCATCCATGCTGTACCTCGACTACGGCCGCGAGAACGGCCGCTGGACGCCGAACGCAAACGGCGGGCGCGAGAATCTGGAGGCCATCGATTTCCTGCGCGCGCTGAACGAAACGGCGTTTTCCGTCGATCCGCACGCACTGATGGTCGCGGAGGAATCGACCGCCTGGCCGCTCGTCACGCGGCCGGCGAAGGACGGCGGCCTTGGCTTCAACTTAAAGTGGAACATGGGCTGGATGAACGACATGTGCCACTACTTAAAGCTCGACCCGTGGTTCCGCCAGTTCCACCACAAGGATATCACGTTCTCGCTGATGTACGCTTTTTCGGAAAATTTCGTCCTGCCGATCTCCCACGACGAGGTCGTGCATATGAAGGGCTCGCTCCGCGGCAAGATGCCGGGGGACGACTGGCGGCAGCTTGCGGGCGTGCGCGCATTCACGGCGTACCTGCTCGCCCATCCGGGCAAGAAGCTCACCTTCATGGGCGCGGAGCTGGGCCAGTGGCACGAGTGGGACTTTGCCTCGCAGCTCGACTGGTACCTGCTGGACAACGAGGACAACCGAAAGACCTATCGCTTCTTCAAGGACATCAACCGTTTTTACTTATCGCAAAGCCCCCTCTGGGAGATCGACTTTTCATGGGAGGGCTTTGAGTGGCTCGTGTCCGACGATAACCACAACAACGTCGTTGTGTTCGTCCGGCGCGACAGAGAGGGCCGCGAGCTGATCGCGGCGGTCAATTTCTCGCCCGTCGGCCAGGCGGCGTACCGCTTCGGCGTGCCGCCGAAGGAAATTTACCGCGAGGTATTCACCACCGACCGCCCGGAGTACGGCGGCACGGGGGACTGGCTCAACGGGGAGAGCATCGAAACGCAGTCCGTGCCCTCGCACGGCCGGCCCTGCTCGATCCGCGTGAAGATCCCGCCGCTGGGCGCGGCGTTCTTCGCGGGCGAGGGGGAGTGGACCGCGCCGGACGCGGACGAAACCACCGGCGCATCGCCGGACGATGAAAAGGAGGAGAACAAAGCGTGAAGAAAGAATGTATCGCCATGCTGCTTGCCGGCGGGCAGGGCAGCCGGCTCTATGTGCTCACGGAGAACATGGCAAAGCCCGCCGTGCCGTTCGGCGGCAGGTTCCGCATCATTGATTTTCCGCTTTCCAACTGCGCCAACGCGGGCATCGACACCGTGGGCGTTCTGACGCAGTACCGCCCGCTGGAGCTCAACCGCTACATTGGCTCGGGCCAGCCCTGGGACCTTGACCGCGCGGACGGCGGCGTGCACATCCTGCCGCCGTATCAGAGCGCGAACGGCGCCTCGTGGTACAAGGGCACGGCGAACGCCATCTTCCAGAACATCGGCTTTGTGGATATGTACGACCCCGACTATGTGCTCATCCTCTCGGGCGACCATATCTACAAGATGAACTACGCAAAGATGCTCGACCATCATAAAAAAAACGGCGCGGACTGCACCATCTCCGTCATGGAGGTCCCCTGGGAGGATGCGCCGCGCTTCGGCATCATGAACGTGGACGGCGAGGACACGATCACGGAGTTTGAGGAAAAACCCGCAAAACCGAAGAGCAACCTCGCCTCCATGGGCATTTACATCTTCTCGTGGAAAAAGCTGCGCGCCTACCTCATCGAGGATGAGAGCGACGAGACGAGCAGCAACGACTTCGGCAAGAACATCATCCCCCGGATGCTTAAAAACGGGGAGAAAATGGCGGCTTACCGCTTCTCCGGCTACTGGAAGGACGTGGGCACGCTCGATTCGCTCTGGGACGCGAACATGGATATGCTCGCCACCGGCAGCGGACTGGACCTTCTTGAAAGGGACTGGCCGATCTATGGCCGCGCGGGCTCGCTGCCCCCGGCCTATCTCGGCAGGAACGCGCGCGTGGAGCACAGCGTCGTTGCGCGCGGCTGCACGGTGGAGGGCAAGACGGAAAACTCCGTGCTCTCCGAGCGGTGCACGGTGGAGGAGGGCGCGAGCGTCCAGTATTCCATCCTGATGCCCGGCGCGGTGGTGAAAAAGGACGCGCGCGTGTCCTACGCCATCATCGGCGAGAACGCCGTGGTCGGCGAGCACGCCTTTGTCGGCGCGCCGCCCGAGGCGTGCCGGCCCGAGGACTGGGGCATCACCGTGCTCGGCCCCGAGGCGGCCGTTGCGGAGGATTATGTGCTGGCGGCGAAGCGCATGCGCAGCGCGGACGGAAAGGAGACGATACGATGAACGGAATGCACGGCTTGATCTTTGCCTATGAGGAAGCGCCCGGCCTGCGCGAGCTGACCGAGGTGCGCATGCCCGGCTCCGTGCCCTTCGGCGGGCGCTACCGCGCGATCGACTTCATGCTCTCCAACATGCACAACGCGGGCATCACAGACGTCGGCGTCGTGCTGCAAGGCAACTATCAGAGTCTCATCGACCACATCGGCAACGGCAAGACCTGGGACATGGCGCGCAAGAACGGGGGCCTCAAGCTCCTGCCGCCCTTTGCCAACGAGCGCAGGTACCGCGGCGAAGCCTTCCGCGGCAAGCTCGAGGCGCTCGCAGGCGTGCGCTCGTATTTAAGTGAGATCCGGCAGAAATACGTCGTCCTGTCGGACAGCGACCTCATTATCAATCTGCCGCTCCAGCAGGTGCTGGACGCGCACCTTGCAAGCGGGGCGGACATCACCTGCGTCTGCACGGAAAGCGGCGCGTTCGTGGAGAACGCGACCTACTTCACCCTTGACGAGACCGGTAAGGTGAGCGAGACGCGCTGCGCCCCGCGCACGGCGTCCGGTTACCGCAGCCTTGAAATTTACCTTCTGAGCCGCGACCTTCTCTTAGCGCTTGTGGACGAGTGCGCCGCGCAGGAAAAATACAGCTTCCGCAGCGACGTGCTCTGCGCCATGGGCGGTAAGCGGCTGACGCTGCGCGGCTTCGTGTGGGACGGCTTTGCCGCGCAGCTGCGCACGGTGAACGAATACTTCGAGCGCAGCATGGAGCTGCTGGACGGCTCCATCCGCGCCGAGCTCTTCTGCCCCGCGCGCCCCATCCTCGCCAAGGAGGACGACGAGGCCGCGTCCTATATCGCGCCTGAAACGCGCTGCACGAATTCCCTCATCGCCGACGGCTGTCAGATCGAGGGCACGGTGGAGGGGAGCATCCTCTTCCCCGGCGTGAAGATCGGCAAGGGCAGCAGCGTCAAAAACTGCATCCTCTTTAAGAATACCGTCGTGGAGGACGGCGTGGCGCTCAAGTGCGTGATCGCGGACAAGAACGTACACATCCGGCGCGGCGGCACGCTCATCGGACACGAGAGCTACCCGCTCGTCGTGAGCAAGAACAGCGTGGTTTAAGGCAAAAGGAAAGGAGACTCAACGGCATGAATATCCTGTATGTGACGAGCGAAGCGGTGCCCTTCTGCAAAACGGGCGGCCTTGCCGACGTGGCGGGCAGTCTGCCGCCGTCGCTCGCGGCGAACGGCGATCGCGTGAGCGTCATTCTGCCGCTCTACGAGCGCGTGAAAAACCAGTGGGGCGATAAGCTGCACTTTGAAAAGTGGACGTTCGTGCGCCTTGCGTGGCGCAGCGTGTACTGCGGTCTTTTCTCGCTCGAGCGCGAGGGCGTCACCTGGTATTTTATCGACAACGAGAGCTACTTCCGCCGCGGCGACCTCTACGGCTACTTTGACGACGGCGAGCGTTTCGCCTTCTTCTCCCGCGCGGTGACGGAGCTGCTCAGGTCGCTGCCGGAAAAGCCGGACGTTGTGCACTGCAACGACTGGCAGTCGGCCCTCGTGCCGGTCTACATCCGCGACGAGGCCGTGCGCGACGAGTTTTATAAGAGCATCCGCACCGTCATCACGGTGCACAACATCGAGTATCAGGGCCGCTACGGGCGCGACACGCTCGAAGACCTCTTCGGTCTGGACCGCGGCTGGTTCGACGGCGGGACGATGGAGTTCGGCGGGGATGTGAACCTTTTAAAGGGCGCGATCGTCACGGCCGACGCCGTGACCGCCGTGAGCCCGACCTACGCTCAGGAGCTCAAATACGCCTATTTTGCCCACGGGCTTGAAAACGTGATGATGCAGTACAAGGGCAAGCTCCACGGCGTGCTCAACGGCATCGACATGAAACGCTACGACCCCGCGCACGACAAGGCCCTCGCGGCGGTGTACAGCGCGGAGGACCTTTCCGGAAAGAGCAGGGACAAGGCGGCGCTGCAAAGGCTGCTCGGCCTGCAGGAAAGGCCCGATACGCCCATCATCGCCATGGTCACGCGCCTTGTCTCCCACAAGGGGCTGGACCTTGTGTGCGAAACGCTGGACGCGATCATGGAAAAGGACGTGCAGTTCGTCGTGCTCGGCAAGGGCGACGCGAAGTACGAGACGTTCTTTGAGTACGCCAAGCAGCGCTATGGCACCCGCATGGCCGTGCACCTCGGCTATTCCGAGGAGCTTGCCATGCAGATCTATGCGGGCGCGGATCTGTTCCTCATGCCGTCGAAGAGCGAGCCCTGCGGCCTTTCGCAGATGATCGCCATGCGCTACGGCACGGTCCCCATCGTGCGCGAGACCGGCGGGCTCAAGGACACGGTCCACGCCTATGAGGCCTGGAACGGCGCGGGCAACGGCTTCACCTTTGCCAACTACAACGCGGGCGACATGTGCTATGTCGTCTGTCAGGCCATCGACCTTTACCATGAAAACAGGAACGCCTACGCGCGTCTCCAGCAGCGCGGCATGACCGCCGATTTCAGCTGGACGCGCTCGGCGCAGGCGTACCGCGAAATTTACAAGGCCATCTGCCAATAAAAGAAAAGGAAAACGATCCAATGACCATTGACTCCGTGAAGAAAATGAAAGAAGCGCTGTGCGAAAAGCTCAAGGTGAGCTTCGGCAGCACGGTCGAGGAAGCCAGCGACGAGCAGATGCTGCGCGCGAGCGCGCTCGTGCTGCGCGACGTGATGGCCGAGCGCGGCGTGGACAGCGCGCGCCGCACGCGTCAGGAGCACCGCCGGCAGGTGCATTACCTGTCGATGGAATTCCTCATGGGCAGGAGCCTGATGAAAAACGCCTTCAACCTCGGCGTCGGCGAGATTCTGACCGAGGCGCTCGACGAGCTGGGCTTCCGCGCCGCGGACATCTTCGAAAGCGAGCCGGACGCGGGCCTCGGCAACGGCGGCCTGGGCCGTCTTGCCGCCTGCTACCTCGATTCCATGACCACGCTCGATATCCCGGCCGCGGGCTATTCCATCTGCTATGAGCTGGGTATTTTCCGCCAGCGCATCGTGGACGGCCAGCAGGTCGAGCTGCCGGACAACTGGAAGGACCTTGGCGGCGCGTGGCTCATGCCCAAGCCACAGGAGACCGAGACGGTCCGCTTCGGCGGCACGATCCGCCAGTTCTGGGACGGCGGGCGGCTGCATGTCGTGCCCGAGGGCGCGACGGAGGTGCTGGCCATCCCCTGCGATATGGAGATCGCGGGCTATGGCACCGATCATGTCAACACGCTGCGGCTGTGGGACGCGAAGTCGCCCGTGCCGCTCGATATGTCGCTCTTTTCGCAGGGCGAATACCTGCGCGCGCAGGAGCAGCACGCCATGGCTGAGACCATCGCCAAGATCCTCTACCCCGAGGACAACCATCCCGAGGGCAAGAGCCTGCGCTTAAAGCAGCAGTACTTCTTCGTTTCGGCCACGGTGCAGTCCATCATCCGCAAGCACATCGAGGTCTACGGCACGGCCGCGAACTTCCACGAAAAGAACGTCATCCAGATCAACGATACGCACCCCGCGCTCGTCATCCCCGAGCTGATGCGCATCCTGATGGACGACGCGGGCTTCGACTGGGATACCGCGTGGAACATCACGACGCATTCCGTCGCCTACACGAACCACACGGTCCTTGCCGAGGCGCTTGAGCGCTGGCCGCAGGAGCTGATGCAGTCGCTGCTGCCGCGCATCTGGACGATCCTCACCGAGATCGCGCGCCGCTATCAGGCAAAGATCGAGAATTACTACCACGACGAAGCTAAGACGCGCGAGCTTGCGATCATCTGGGATGGGCAGGTGCGCATGGCGAACCTCTGCATCGCGGGCGGCATGGCCGTCAACGGCGTGAGCGCCCTGCACTCCGACATTCTGCGAAACGACGTTTTCAAGTACCAGTGCGCCATGGAGCCGGAGAAGTTCAAAAACGTCACCAACGGCATCGACCACCGCCGCTGGCTCGCGCAGATCAATCCCCGGCTCGACGAGCTGGTGCGCGCGCTCTGCGGCGGGGACGAGTACCTCCTGCACCCTGAGGCGCTCAAAAAGCTGGAAGCGCACGCGAACGATACGGCGGTGCTCGACCGCCTCGGCGAGATCAAACGCGCCAACAAGCTCGACTTTGCCGCCTACGTTAAAAAGACGCAGGGCGTCGTGCTCAACACCGACGCGATCTTCGACGTGCAGGTCAAGCGCCTGCACGAGTACAAGCGCCAGCTGCTGAACGCGATGCACATCATCTACCTCTATCAGCAGCTGCAAAACGACCCGAACCGCGCCATGCAGCCGCGCGTGTTCCTTTTCGGCGCGAAGGCCGCGCCGGGCTACGCGGTCGCCAAGCGAATTATCCGCCTTTTGAACTCCCTGTCCGCCGAGATCAACGCGGACCCCATCTGCCGCGGCAGGCTGCAGGTGGTGTTCCTTGAGAATTACCGCGTGTCGCTCGCCGAGCACCTGATGCCCGCGAGCGAGGTGAGCCAGCAGATCTCCACCGCCGGCAAGGAGGCCAGCGGCACGGGCAACATGAAGTTCATGATGAACGGTGCGCTGACCGTCGGCACGCTCGACGGCGCGAACGTCGAGATGCACGAGGTCCTCGGCGACGAGAACATGTTCCTCTTCGGCCTGCACGCCGACGAGGTCGTGCGTCTCAAACGCGAGGGCTACGCCCCGCAGAAGCTCTACGCGCGCGACGCGAACCTGCGCGCTGTGATCGATAAGCTCAAGACCGGCTTTTCCGACGGTGTGAGCTACGACGATCTCGCCGCAAGGCTCCTGATGAACGACGAGTACATGCTCCTGCAGGACTTTGCGTCCTACTGCGCCGCCGAGCAGCGCATGGCGGACGCCTATGCAAATCGCGAGGAGTGGAACCGCAAGTCGCTTTACAACATCGCCCGCAGCGGCATCTTCGCCGCTGACCGCGCCGTCGCGCAGTACGCGGACACGATCTGGCACGTACCGCACAAATAAAAAACTTCAAAAGAGGGACAGCGGAGCTGTCCCTCTTTTGAGCTTTCGGAACTTTTTGGATGGATTTTTCGTCTAAAGGGACAACGACTGATGAGGAGGACTCTGCCATGAAGAAGCTTTTTTTCCTTGCGCTCGCGTGCTTGCTGCTCTTTTCGCTCTCAGCCTGCGGGCGGGAACCGAAGGAAGAGGTGAGTAACGAAAAACCCGTGATCTACCTCTACCCCGAGCAGGAGACGGATGTGCGCGTGACGCTCGAGCTTTCGGGCGAGCTGACGTGCGCCTATCCCGCCTACGGTGGCGGCTGGAACGTCCGCGCCGCGCCGGACGGCACGCTGACGGACGAAAATGGACAGACCTACCGCTATCTCTACTGGGAGGGCACGTCTGCCGCGGACTATGACTTTTCCACAGGCTTCTGCGTCGCGGGAAAGGACACGGCGGCATTCCTTGAGGATGCGCTCGCGCGGCTGGGTCTGACGCGCGAGGAAGCAAACGAGTTCATCATCTACTGGCTGCCGCAGATGCAGGACAATGCCTACAACCTCATTTCCTTCCAGCAGGAGCGCTACACGGATTCGGCCAGACTGACGATCGATCCCGCGCCCGATACGCTTCTGCGCGTCTTTATGGCGTGGCAGCCGTCGGAAAAATTTGAGGATATCCCCGCGCAGGAGCTTACCGCGCCCGAGCGCACGGGCTTCACCGCCGTCGAGTGGGGCGGCTGTGCGGTGCAGAAGTAAAAGAGAGGGCTTGCAGAGCAAGCCCTCTCTTTTGGCCAATTTTCAGCGCAGGTTTTTGCCGAGCTCGTAGGCGGCGGTGAGGTCCGCCGCGCGCCAAAGCCGGAATTGCGCCCGAAGGATCATGTATTGACAGCCGTGATATAATCATACACGACTGAAAATATGGGAAACAGAGGAAATCACTATGGAATTCACACAGGGCGTGCGCTTTGACGCTCTCGGGCTGACCGAGGAGGTCCAGCGCGCGCTGAAAAAGAAAAATATCGAAGAAAGCACCCCCGTGCAGGCGGGCTGCATCCCGCCGATGCGCGAGTGGAAGGACGTGATCGCCAAGGCCCCCACCGGCACGGGCAAGACCTTTGCCTTCGGCATCCCCATCATCGAGCACATCGAGCCCGGCAGCGAGGAGACCGAGGCCGTCATCCTCGCGCCCACGCGCGAGCTTGCCATGCAGATCACCGCCGAGCTGCGCGACCTCTGCGTGTTCCTGCCGGGCGTGCGTATCGTGTGCCTTTACGGCGGCGCGCCCATCGGCAAGCAGATCGACGCGCTCAAAAAGCACCCGCAGATCGTCGTGGCGACGCCCGGCCGCCTGAGCGACCACATGAAGCGCCGCACCGTCAAGCTCGACAACGTCAAGACCGTCGTGCTCGACGAGGCCGACCGCATGCTCGACATGGGCTTCATCCACGATGTGACGCGCATTCTCGACAAGCTCAAGAGCCGCCGCAACCTCGGCATGTTTTCCGCGACCATCTCGCGCGAGGTCATGGACATCAGCTGGATGTACCAGCGCGACCCCGAGGAGATCACCGTGCAGGCCAGGGAGGAGAACAAGCCCGACATCGCGCAGTACCGCATCGACGTGGGCCAGAACGACAAGGCACACGTCATGGCGCAGATCATCCGCGCCGAGGGCCACGAGCGCGTGATCGCCTTCTGCAACACCAAGGGCATGGCCGAGCGGCTCAAGGCCTTCCTCATGATGGAGGGGCTGGAGGTGGACTGCATCCACGGCGACATTCCGCAGAAAAAGCGCGAGGCCGTGATGGCGCGCTTCCGCCGCGGCGAGCTGCCCGTTTTCGTCGCGACCGACGTGGCCGCGCGCGGCATCGACGTGGACGATGTGGACGCGGTGTTTAACTACGATGTGCCGCTTGAAAACGAGTACTACGTGCACCGCATCGGCCGCACGGGCCGGGCGAAGCACAGCGGCGCGGCCTACACGCTGGTGTCGGATTATCCTTCCGGCATGCGGCTCGACAACATCGTCAAGCTCACGGGCAACGAGATCAAAAAGGCGCACGTGGATGAAAACGGCAAGCTGGCCGTGGATTGACCGGTGCGCAAAAGGACAAAAAGCGGGAGCCATCCTCTCAAAAAGAGGGTGGCTTCCGCTTTTGTGCAGCCGGACGGGAAAACGGACTGATTTGGTAACAAATTGTAACTTTTCGCCGCGCCGCCTTTACAAGCGGGTATTTTTCCGTTATAATCGCATGGATCAATGAATAAAACGCGGCGGAGCACGCCGCGGCGAAACAGCGGGAGTGCCTATGAAACGAAACGGAAAACGATATCTCAGCGCGCTGCTCAGCGTGCTGATGCTGCTCGGGCTGCTGTCGGGCTGCGGGAAGAAAAATCAGGAGGGGGAGAAGCTTACGTTCAGCGCCGGCATCTGCGGCGCGATCGGCTCGCTCGACCCTGCGATGAACACGGACACGGACGCCGACAGCATCTTCTACGCGCTGTATGAAAACCTGATGCGCGCGAATGACAGCGGCGACGGCGAGGCCGAGATCGGCAGCGGCATGGCCAAGGAATACACCGAGGAGGTCAACTACGACGGCACGGTGACCTACCGCTTCACGCTGCGCTCCTCCGCCCGCTGGTCGGACGGGCAGAAGGTCACGGCGGACGATTTCGTCTACGCCTGGCAGCGCCTGGCCGACCCTGCCACGGCCTCGCCCAACCATTCGCTCATGAGCGTGGTGGCGGGCTACGACGAGGTGCGCGAGAGCGGGGATAAGACGAAGCTCAAGGTCGAGGCCAAGGACGAATCGACCTTCGTCGTGACGCTCAGCTCGTCGTGCGCGTACTTTATCGAGGGCATCTGCACGGCGGCGGCTACGATGCCGCTGCGCCGCGACCTTGCCGAGAGCACGGACTTCACCTCGGCGCAGATCGTGACGAACGGCGCCTACTGCGTGAGCAGCTGGGCGAAGGAGAGCGAGCTGACCCTCGTGCGCAACGAGGAATACTATGAGGCAAGGCTCGTCGGCCCCGACACGCTGCGTTTTGCCTTTGTGCAGGGCAGCGCGCAGGCATGGCAGCTGTATGAAAACGGTGAGATCGACTACATCGCCCACCTGCCCGACGAGGTGATCGCGGAGCTTTCCCAGCAGGACGGCTGGTCGCCGCGTGCCATCTACGCGACGACCTGCGTGCTCTACAACAACGAAACGGACCTTTTCTCCAACGAGCATATCCGTAAGGCCTTTGACCTTGCCATCGACCGTGCGGCCGTGACCGCGGCGGCGGGCGCGGAGAACCGCCCCGCCACGGGCCTTGTGCCCTACGGCATCCCCGACTCCGGCGAGACGGAGGACGATTACCGCACGACGGGCGGCGAGCTGTGCGCCATCGACGAGGAGACGCTTTCGCAGCGGCAGAGCGAGGCGAAGGAGGAGCTGACCTACGCGGGCTATTATGCCACGAGCATGTTCCCGCCGGTCGAGCTGCTGTATGTTTCGAATCCGGAAAACGACGCGGCGGCCGCGGCGCTGCAGCAGATGTGGACCGACACGCTGGGTGTGACGGTGATGCTGCGCGGCGTGACGCAGACGGAATACGACGCGCGCATGGAGGAGGGCGGCTACGAGCTGGCGCTGCAGAAGGTCGCGGCGCTCTACGACGACGCGATGGGCTTTCTTGACCGCTGGTGCAGCGAGAACGAGCAGAACCTGATCGGCTATGAAAACGGTACGTATGACGTGCTGATGGGTGTTGCGAAGGCGTCTGAAAATCTCGTGGCGCGCACGGCCTTCCTCCACGATGCGGAGACGATGCTCCTCGGCGACACGGCGCTCTCGCCAGTGTACTTCGACGGCACGGCGTCGCTGCTGCGCGAGGACTATCGCGGCGTGTACAGCGACGGCTTCGGCAACAGCTACTTTACCGGCGTGCGCGTGAACACGGACTGAGAAGGAAGTGAAAAAAAGAAGAAACGGTGCAGGATTTACGCCGTTTCTTCTTTTTCTTCACACAAAATTTGCAAAACGTCTTGCAATTTCTGTCGCGGCATACTACAATACAAGCCTTGGGCGGCCCTGCCGCTCCGTATTTTCAGAATTGTGAAGGTGTTACCATGACTGCGATTTTACATCTGGCCGTTGCGCTGCTCGCAGGCCTTTTGATGACGCGAATTTTCAGCCGCTGGCATTTGCCCGACGTGACGGCGTTCCTTGTGACGGGCGTGCTGCTGGGGCCGTTCGTAGTGGGAAGGCTCGGCATTCCGGGCCTGGGTTTTGCGAGCTATGACGAGGTCGAGGCGCTGAGCATGATCTCCGATGTGGCGATGGGCTTCATCGCCTTTTCCATCGGTAACGAGTTCCGTCTCAGCCAGCTCAAAAAGACCGGTAAGCAGGCGATGGTCATTGGCGTTCTGCAGGCGGTCGCCGCCATGATCTTCGTCGATATCGCGCTGATCGTGTTTCATTTCCTGCGCCCCGACGTGCTCTCCATCCCCGCGGCGATCACGCTCGGCGCCATCGCTACGGCCACCGCGCCCGCGACCACGCTGATGGTCGTGCGCCAGTACAAGGCCAAGGGCGAGCTGACCGACCTGCTGCTGCCCATCGTCGCGCTCGACGATGCGGTGGGCCTTGTCGCGTTCGCCGTGTCGTTCGGCATTGCCCGCGCGATGGACAGCGCGCAGCTGAGCATTGCGAGCATCCTGCTCTCCCCGCTTTTTGAGATCGCCGGCTCGCTGCTGCTCGGCGCGATCGCGGGCTTCGTGCTTACAAAGCTTGAGACCATGTTCCACTCGAACTCCAACCGCCTGTCGCTGAGCATCGCGTTCATCTTTCTGATGGTCGGCCTTTCCGCGCTGGACTTCACCATCGCGGGCGTGGAGTGCGGCTTTTCGCCGCTGCTCGTGTGCATGATGCTCGGCACGGTGTTCTGCAACATCTGCCCGCTGTCGGACGATCTGATGAGCCGCGCGGACAAGTGGAGCACGCCGATGCTCGCGGTGTTCTTCGTCGTGAGCGGCGCGAACCTGCGCCTGAGCGTTTTCTCGCAGGGGATCCTTGTGCTCATCGGCGTTGTGTATATCATCATGCGCTCGGCGGGTAAGTATCTGGGCGCGCGCTGGTCGGCCAAGGCCGTCGGCTGCGACCATACGGTGCAGAAGTACCTCGGCATCATGCTGCTGCCGCAGGAGGGCGTGGCGCTCGGCATGTGCGTGAGCGCGCAGGCGCTCGGCGCGGACGGCGAGCTGATCCGCAACATTATCCTCTTCTCCGTGCTCGTCTACGAGCTGGTCGGCCCGCTGGCGACGAAGGAATCGCTCAAGGCCGCCGGCGCCATCACGGAAAAGCCGAAGGAGGTCCTCGAGCGCCGCGAGCGCAAGCTCGCCGAAGCAGAGCCCAAGGAATTCCTCGAGCGCCGCAAGGAGCGCGCGAGCAAGAAATAAGCATGCGCAAAGGGAGACGGCTGTGCCGTCTCCCTTTTTCGTGCCCATGGGCGTGCCGCCGCATCGGAACTTTTTGTGAATTTATGCGTCTAAAGTGGAAAGCCCCTTGACCGGAGCGGTCGAATTTTGTAAAATAAAGCTGGAAAGCTCTAAAAAGGAGGAACGGAATATGGAAGGACGTCGGGTCAGCCGCAAGCGGCGGCGCAATCCGCTTTATACGATCTTCATGTCGCTTCTGGCGCTCTTGGTCGTGCTGATCATCGCGGTGTTCGTGCTGAACGTCAAGCTGCACTCCGCGCGCCGCGACCTTGCCGACGCGCAGGCGAAGATCGAGCAGCTGCAGAAGGGCACGGCGCAGAGCGGCGTTACGGAGGATGGCCAGCTCTCCGATGAAAACGGCGAGAACGGCAGCGGGGACGGCACAAGCGGCGAAACACCGACGGACGCTTCGGGCGGCGACGTGATCGACTGGCTCGATCTTACGGGCCACGACGAGGTGCAGGTCAAGCCCTCCTCTGTTTACGATAAGTATTACATCTACTACACCACCGGCGGGGTCAACCTGCGCAGCGGCCCCGGCACGAGCTATGACAAGGTTACGACGGTGGATCTCGGCACCGAGGTGCAGGCTGCGGCCAAGCAGGACGGCTGGACATTTGTCGCCGTGAACGGCAGCTTCGGCTGGATCAATTCGGATTATCTCGCGACCACGCGCCCCGGTTCGTAAAAAAGGCAAAAAAGGAGCAAGCCAATCGGCTTGCTCCTTTTCTTTATTTCAGTTTCCCGCGCAGCCGCCCTTGTCTTTGAGGGAGCAGGCCCCCTTGAAGCCGCAGGCGTTGCAGTGGTTGTTCGGGTCGGACACGACGCTGCCGCTCAGGAAGGCGAGCGCCGCATCGTCCGCCCTGCCGGACGCGCCGGGGAAGAGCATCAGCCCCGCCATACCGGCGGCGCGGCGCTCCTCCTCGCTCACGCTGCCGCAGATCAGCGCGTCGATGCCGTACTGCTCCAAAAGCGCGACGGCGCCGTCAAGGCCGGCTTGTTCCATCGGGATGGAGAATTGACGGGTGATGCGTCCGTGGTCGTCCTCATAAAAGCGGAAGGCTTCCGCTTCGCCCAGCGGGGAAAAGACGGTCTCACCGCGGACAGGGATCGCGATACGCATGGCCTTGCCCTCCTTTTCAGGCTTCGATGCCCTTGCCGTCGTTCCACTGCCACTCGCGGACCTCGGGCAGGTCAACGCCGTTGTCCTTGATATACTGGCGGTGCTCAACGAGCTTGTCGTTCATCTTCTGGATGAGGTAAGCGCCGCGGTTGCCGAGCTGCGGCAGGCGCTGCACCGTGTCGATAACAAGGTCGAAGCGGTCGATGTCGTTGAGCACGCGCATGTCGAACGGGGTCGTGATGGTGCCCTCTTCCTTGTAGCCGCGCACGTGCAGGTTGCGGTTGTGGCGGCGGTAGGTCAGCTCATGGATGAGCGTGGGATAGCCGTGATAGGCGAAGATGATGGGCTTGTCCTTGGTGAAGAGCGTGTCGTACTCCTCGTCGGTCAGGCCGTGGGGGTGCTCGGTGTGCGGCTGGAGCTTCATGAGGTCCACGACGTTCACGACGCGGATCTTGAGCTCCGGCAGCTCGCGGCGCAGGATCGTCACCGCCGCGAGGGTCTCGAGCGTCGGCGTGTCGCCGCAGCAGGCCATGACCACATCGGGCTCCTGGCCCTGGTCGTTCGAGGCCCACTCCCAGATGCCGATGCCCTGCGTGCAGTGCTTGACGGCCTGCTCCATCGTCAGCCACTGGGGACGGGGATGCTTGCTGGCCACGATGACGTTCACATAGTTGCGGCTCTTGATGCAGTGGTCGAAGCAGGAGAGCAGGCAGTTGGCATCGGGCGGCAGATACATGCGCACGACGTCGGCCTTCTTGTTGGCCACATGGTCGAGGAAGCCGGGGTCCTGATGCGTAAAGCCGTTGTGGTCCTGCTGCCAGACGTTCGAGGCGAGAATATAGTTGAGAGACGCGATGTCGTGGCGCCAGGGCAGCTCATTGCACATTTTGAGCCACTTGGCGTGCTGGGAGAACATCGAGTCCACGATGCGGATGAAGGCCTCGTAGCTGTCGAAGAAGCCGTGGCGGCCCGTAAGAAGATAGCCCTCGAGGAAGCCCTCACAGAAGTGCTCGGAGAGCATGGAGTCCATCACGCGGCCGTCGGGATCGAGGTTTTCGTCGATGCCTGCGATCTGATCGTCGAGGAAGCGGCGGCCTGTTACGTCAAACACGGCCTGCAGGCGGTTGGACGCCGTCTCGTCGGGCGCGAAGATGCGGAAGTTGCGCGATTCCATGTTGAGCTTCATCACGTCGCGCACGTAGGTGCCGAGAACGTACATATCCTGCGCCTCGACCGCGCCGGGGGCGGGGATGCTGACCGCGTAATCGCGGAAGTCGGGCGTGCGCAGGTCGCGCAGCAGGAGACCGCCGTTCGCGTGCGGGTTCGCGCCCATGCGGCGCGTGCCCTTGGGCGGGAAGGACGCGATCAGCTCGACCGGCGTGCCGTCCGCGTTGAAGAGCTCCTCAGGCTTGTAGGAGCGCAGCCACTGCTCAAGCAGCGGCAGGTGCTTCTGCTCGTCGGCGCCCATGGAGATGGGCACCTGATGGGCGCGCCAGCTGCCCTCGACGGCGTTGCCATCGACCTCCTTCGGGCCGGTCCAGCCCTTCGGAGTGCGCAGCACCAGCATCGGCCAGCGGGGACGGCTCGCCTTGCCGCTCGTGCGGGCGGCGCGCTGGATGCGCTTGATCTCGCGGATGGCCCAGTCAAGCGCGGCGGCCATCTGCTGATGCATGAGCGCGGGCTCGTCGCCTTCGACAAAGCGCGGCTCCCAGCCGCAGCCGCGGAAGAAGCACTCGACCTCCTCATGGCTCATGCGGGAGAAGATGGTGGGGTTGGCGATCTTGAAGCCGTTGAGGTGCAGGATCGGCAGCACCGCGCCGTCGGTGATGGGGTTCATGAACTTGTTGCCGTGCCAGGAGGTCGCGAGAGGACCGGTCTCGGCCTCGCCGTCGCCGACGACGCAGGCCGCGATCAGATCAGGGTTATCCGCCACCGCGCCGAACGCGTGGGCAAGGGAATAGCCCAGCTCGCCGCCCTCGTGGATGGAGCCGGGGGTCTCGGGCGCGACATGGCTCGGGATGCCGCCGGGGAAGGAGAAACGCTTGAAGAGCTTCTGCATGCCCTCCTTATCGCGCGTGATGTTGGGGTAAACCTCGGTGTAGCTGCCGTCCAGCCAGTCCTGCGCGACCATGGCGTTGCCGCCGTGACCGGGGCCGGAGAGGTAGATCATATCGAGGTCGTCGCGCTTGATGACGCGGTCGAGATGCGTGTAGATGAAGTTCTGGCCCGGGCAGGTGCCCCAGTGGCCGACGATGGTCTGCTTCAGGTCGCTCTCGCGCAGCGGGCGCTCGAGCAGGGGATTGTCGAGCAGGTACAGCTGGCAGGCGGTCAGATAGTTTGCCGCGCGCCAGTAGGCGTCGATCTGCCTGAGCTCCTCAGGCGACAGCGGCGGCTTTTTCGACAGCCGCGCGGTGGCTTTTTGTATGGGCATGAAAAGGTTCCTCCTTTTTCTGATTGTCGAGGTTAGTATATCACTTAATACGGAAAAATCAATAGTAAGAAGAAAATTATTTCGAAAAATCGAAATCGATTTAAAATAAGACTGTTCTTAATTTTTAAATCACGGAGAACTGAAAAATAAGAAGAGAATAAAGCAGTGGAGCGGGGG
>CAKUBI010000009.1 GCA_934636865.1 uncultured Oscillospiraceae bacterium | reverse complement strand
GAGCCGCCCTCGAGCACGAAGCCCTCCGTGCGGTAGCTGTCCACATCCGCGATCTCGCAGATCTTGCGCGCGATCTGATCGTCCTTGTCCCAGGGGAAGTAAAGCCCGTCCACGAGCCCGCCCCAGGCGTTGAATTCCCAGTCCACGGCGCGAAGGCCGCCCTGATCGTTCACAAGAAACGTCGGCCCGCAGTCGCGCACCCAGGCGTCGTCGCTCTCGAGCTCGACGACGCGGATCTCTTCGGGCAGCTTTGCCCGCGCATTCTGATACTGCCGCACGGACGCGCCGACCGTGACCCTTTCAAACCGGGCGATGGCCTTTGCGACCTCGGCAAAGGCCTTCTGTGCGGGCTTGCCGCCGTCGCGCCAGTTGTCGTTCCGCTCGGGCCAGAGCATCCACACGCCCTGCTGGGGCTCAAATTCGGCGGGCATGCGGTAGCCGTCCTGCTTCGGCGTTGTGCCGGTAATGCGTTTTGCCATAATTTTTTTGTCTCCTTACGGTATTATGATGATTTTCCCGTCCGACGCGCGATCAGCACCTCGCCGATGAGCACGCTCAAAAGCGACCCGACGGTAATGGGCAGGACGGAGGACACCGTCTCGCGGTCAAGCGAGAGCGGCACGGCGGTAAAGACGATGGACACGACGATAAGCGCCATGGGCACATAGGCGATCCATTTGAGCGCCGCACCGCTCCCCGGCACGCGGAAGGGCCGCGGCGTCTCCGCGTCCGCGCGCCGCAGCTTCAAAAACGCCGGGAACACGGGAAGATAGCTCAAAAGCAGCATGACAAGGTTCAGTGCGAAAAAGCTCCAGAAGAGCGAGGAGTCCGGCGAGAGCATTTCGATGACCACGCCGAGGACGCACACGCCCGAAGCGACGACACCCGACGTGACCGCAGCGCCGATGGGCATGTCGTTTTTCGCCCAGCGGCGGGCGAACACGCGCGGCATGTCGCCGTGGTCCGCCGCGAGCGCGGCGGTCGAGTTGACGCCCATCGACCAAGAGATCATGTTGCCGAACAGCGTCACGAGGAACAGCAGCGCCACAAGGCCCACAAGCGCCCCGCCGCGTCCGCCCAGGATGAGCGACACCGCGTCGATCAGCCCCGAGTCCACGCTGATCTCGCGCACCGGCACAGCCGCGCCGATGCCGAAGGCCGAGAAGAGGTAGATGGCCGCGATGACGATGCCGCCGGTCACGATGGACTGCGGGATCTGCTTTTTCGCATCGCTCATGCTGTCGGCATAGGTGCACACGACCTCAAAGCCGAGGAAGTTGAAGATGATAACCGAGATATACGAAAGGCTCGTTAAGTCGAACGACGGCAGGAACGTCCGCGCCGACATGTCGTTGACAAAGCCGTACCGGTTAATATACCACACGCCGAGACAGCCGACAAGCAGCGCCAGCAGAATTTTGATGACCGCGCTCGCATTCAGGATGATGATGCTGTCGCACACGGGATAGCAGGCGATGAGCGTCACGACCCAGATGAAGGCAAGCTCGATGATGAGCGAAGCAAACGTCCCCATCCGCCAGCCTGTGATAAAGGTGATGAGCTCGGGGCACATCACCGCGAGCGACGCCATCCACAGCGGGAAATTGATCCAGTAGTACCACGATGCGCGCGCCGCCCACTTTCCGCCCGGATACGCCGCGTGGATCCAGTCGTACAGCCCGCCGTCGCCCGCGTAGGCCGTGCCGAGCTCGGCGGCGATGAGCCCATAGGGCAGCAGGAACGCAAGGATCATGAAGATCCACCAGAAATACTGGCTGTTGCCGATCGAGGCGACCGGCGCGGCCGCCTCGGCGACGAACACCACGCAGATGACCGACAAGATGACATCCGCAAGCCGAAATTTCTTCTTTTCCATGGTTTATTTTCAGCTCTTTTCGACCTTTGCTACCCCGCAGTAGGCCTCGACGCAGCCGAGCTTGCCGCACAGCACCCGGTCAAGCTCCTCCTTCGCCGCCGCGATCTGAATACCGCTGGGGTCATGGCGGCAGCGCGTGAAGTAGACGAGAAGGCCGCGCATGGCCGTCAGGCGGTTGCCCGCCTCCTCCCAGCAGAGGGAGGCGTCGCTGTCGGCGACCTCGTCGGTCACGTCCTCGCCGCGCGTCGCGGGCAGGCAGTGCATGAACTTGCAGCCGAGGTTCCCCAGCTGCATCAGCTCGCGGTTGACCTGATAGTCATGGAACACGCGCACGCGCTCCTCCTTCGGCATTTCGTTTTCATAAAGGCCGTACCACACGTCCGTGTAGATAAAGTCCGCGCCGCGCACGCTCTCGCGGTCGTCGGTGACGAGAAAGCTGCCGCCCGAGAGCGCGCAGTTCTCCGTCATGATCTTCTTGTGCTTGTCCCCCAGCTGATGTCCCTGCGGGCCGTACTGGACAAAGTGCATGCCGAGCTTTGTCGTGATAAATCCGAGCGACGCGCACACCTGCGTCGCGTCGCCCACGAACACGACCTTGCAGTCCTCGAGCTTCTTCCCCTGCGGCAGGTGCTCCATAATTGTGCAGAGGTCGCCGATCTCCTGCGTGGGGTGGTTGTAGTCCGACATACCGTTGATGACGGGGATGGCGCAGCTTTTTGCAAGCTCCTCGATCGTCTTATGCTCGATGACGCGTGCCATCACGATGTCCACGAGCTTTGAGAGCACCTTGCCCGTGTCGCCGATCGTCTCGTGCCCGCCGAGCTGGATCATGCCGGGGCCCAGATACTGCGCATGTCCGCCCATCTGGCTCATGGCCGTTTCAAACGAGACGCGCGTGCGCGTGCTCGACTGCTGGAAGATCATGCCGAGCGTCATGTTGCGCATCAGCGGCGGATAGTAGCCGGCACTGATGGCCTTCTTGATGGCGAGCGACAGTTCGATGATGTCGAGCAGCTCCTGCTTGGTAAAGTCATTCGTGTCGATAAAATCCTTTTTCATATCATACCTCCGAAAACCAGATTCCCCTTCCGCCGCGCTTCGCGGCGAATGATGCGTTTAGTCTCTGCGGAAATTTCCAGTTTATCCATGCGCATGATTTTACATGGATTTTACAATTCAGGGCTTGCGGATTTGACAATTTGAAACTATTCTGTATTATGGTCAAGAATGAATATCAGAAATGAAAAGGAAATGAAAAGGGTATGGATATTTTCGACGCACTGACGATGATCGGCGGTCTCTCGCTCTTCCTCTTCGGCATGAACCTTATGGGCCAGGCGCTCGAGCGCCGCGCCGGCAGCAAGCTGCGCTCGCTGCTCGACCGGATGACGAGCAGCACCTTCGCGGGCTTTTTAACAGGTCTCGGCATCACGGCCATCATCCAAAGCTCCTCCGCCACCACCGTTATGGTGGTCGGCTTCGTCAACTCGGGCCTGATGTCGCTGCGTCAGGCCATCAACGTCATCATGGGTGCGAACGTCGGCACGACGGTCACGGCCTGGCTTTTGAGTCTCAGCGGCATCGACTCGGGCAACGTCTGGGTCAAGCTCTTAAAGCCCAGCTCCTTCACCCCCGTGCTCGCGCTCATCGGTATCATCTTCTACATGTTCTGCCGCAGCAGCAAGAAAAAAGACACCGGCATGATCCTGCTCGGCTTTGCAACGCTGATGTTCGGCATGGAGACGATGAGCGGCGCCGTCGCGGGGCTTAAGGACGTTCCCGCGTTCACGAACCTCTTCCTTGCCTTTACCAATCCCATCCTCGGCGTGCTCGCCGGCGCGGTGCTCACCGCCATCATTCAGTCCAGCTCGGCGTCCGTCGGTATTCTGCAGGCGCTGGCCGTCACGGGCTCTGTGAGCTACGCCGCCGCCATCCCCATCATCATGGGCCAGAACATCGGCACGACCGTCACGGCCATGATCTCCTCGATCGGCACGAACAAGAACGCCCGCCGCGCCGCCGTGGTCCACCTTCTCTTCAACGTCATCGGCGTCGTGGTCCTGCTGACGGTCTTCTGCATCGTGCGCGCGGTCTTTGCGCCCGCGCTGCTGAACGAATCCGCCACGATGTACGGCATCGCCGTGGCGCATTCGGCGTTCAACATTCTCTGCACGGCGCTGCTCCTGCCCGCGGGCAGCCTTCTTGAAAAGCTCGCCAAGCGCATCGTTCCCGAAAACGACGCACACAGCGAAAAGACCACCGAGCTTGACGAGCGTCTGCTCGCCACGCCGTCGCTGGCCCTGCGCCAGAGCCGCGCCGTCGCCTGCGAGATGGCCGAAAGCGCCGTCCGCGCGCTGAACAACTCCCTCACCGCGCTCTCGTCCAACACGCCCGAGCTCGCCCAGAGCATCCGCGACGACGAGGAGCGCTGCGACCACTATGAGGATATCCTCGGCACCTACCTCGTCAAGCTCAGCGCGCAGAAAATGGGCCGCGCTGAGAGCGAGGAGGCCACCGAGCTTTTAAAGACCATCGGCGATTTTGAGCGCATCTCCGACCACGCGGTGAACATTCTTTCCTCCGCCGAGGAGCTTGCGCAGAAGAACCTCTCCTTCTCCGGCAGCGCGAAAAACGAGCTTGCCGCCGTCACCGCCGCCATCCGCGAGATCCTATCGCTCGCGCTCAAGGCCTTCGAGCGCCGCGACACCGCCGTCGCCTCCCAGGTCGAGCCGCTCGAGCAGGTCATCGACACGCTCAAAGAGCAGATGCGCACGCGCCATATCCTGCGCATGCAGCAGGGGGCGTGCAGCATCGAGGCGGGCTTCGTCCTCTCCGACCTTCTGACGGACCTTGAGCGCACCTCCGACCACTGCTCCAACATCGCCGGCTGCGTCATCGACGCGCACGAGCACAACCTGAACCTGCACGAAACGCTGCGCGAGGCAAAGGCCGCGGACAGCGGCTTCCAGAGCGCGTTCCACGCCTACGCGGAAAAATATCAGCTCCCGCTGCCCGCTTCCGAGCAGGGCGCGTGATTTTCCCTTGTCAAGGCCTGCATTCTCTGCTATACTATACAGCCGAAATGGACACGCGGCACGCTTGCCGCCGAAGAAAGGAAGATCACTATGGATCCGATTTACGAGATCGAACTGCAGGACTGCCCGTACTGCCGCGGCACCGGCACGGTCGAGGATGAGGGCGGCTGGTGCGTTTACGTCACCTGCCTCGACTGCGGCGCGCAGACCGCGCACGCAAGCTACGAAACGCCCGAAGAGCGCCTTGCCGCCGCGCAGCAGGTCGCGCACCTGTGGAACATCGGCAAGGTCCTCAACCCCGGCGTGGGCGACTGAACACTGCTGAACACCTGCAAAAAAGGACGGAAGATGCATCTTCCGTCCTTTTTTCGCGCTCAACCGCCGCTCAAGCGCGTGAAACCGCGCCGTTGTTGCGTTCTTTCCTCCCGCCCGCTATACTGAAAACATCAGGACGTCCGTATTTTGAAAGAAACGGAGAATTTCACCATGACCATCGACATCGGCGGTAAGATCAAAACGCTGCGCCTTGCCCGCAGCATGACGCAGGAGCAGCTCGCTCAGGCGCTCCACGTGAGCGCGCAGGCCGTGAGTAAGTGGGAAAACGGCAGCTCCATGCCCGATATCCAGCTGCTGCCCGAGCTGTCCGTCACGCTGGGCACAAGCATCGACTCGCTCTTTTCCCTGACCGACGAGAGCCGCTTTTCCCGCATCGACAACATGCTCTGGGACAAGCGCTTTCTCACGCAGCAGGAATTTGAAACGGAGGAGCGCTTTTTACAGGATAAATGCCAGGAGCGCGAAACGAAGCCGCGCGCGACGCTCCTGCTCGCGCAGCTTTACTGCAAGCGCGCACGGGAGTATCAGGACCTCGCCTCGCCCCTTGCGCGCCGGGCGCTTGAGCTGAATCCCGACTGCAAGGAAGCGCACAACGCCATTTTCGACGCCGAAAACGGCGCGTACCTCGACTGGAACGCCACGAACCGCTACCGCACGATCGACTTTTACAAGGACTTTCTTGCCGCGTACCCGGACAACCACAACGCGTATCTGTGGCTGCTCGACCTGCTCATCGCCGACGGGCGCTGCGCGGAGGCACGCGGGTACCTGGATAAAATGCACCGCCTGAAACCGACCTACAACGACGAATTCTACCTCGGCCGCATTTTATTGCAGGAGGGAAAGCACGAGGAAGCCCTCGCCCTCTGGGAAAAGATGTGCGCCGAGCACAGCGGCGAGTGGCAGAGCTTTGTCGTGCGCGCGAGCGAGCTTGCAAAGCTCGCCCGCTATGACGAAGCCATCGCGGACTACGAAACGGCCATGGCTCTCATGCCGCACCCGCAGTTCGTCGATCCCGCAGAGGCCATCGCGCAGATCTGCGAGATCCGCGGCGACTATGAAACGGCCATCCGCTATTATGAAATGGTCATCGCCATCGAGCAGGCCGACTGGAGCGAAATGCAGGGCGAAGCCATCGATGCCCCGCAGCGCGACATCAGCCGTCTGCGCGAAAAGCTGGCGAACCGCTGATATTGGGACAAAAAAGCGCTTGTCAAAACCTTTTGACAAGCGCTTTTCCATCATGTAAAGTAGCTTTGCTGGACAAAATTTCCCGTTTCGGCTACCCTTGGGGCAGATCGGACGAAACGCACAGGAGGCACCCATGGAACTCGGCAACCAGATCAAGCTTCACCGCGCCGCGCTCTCCCTTTCGCAGGAGGAGCTTGCGGAAAAGGTCTACGTCACGCGCCAGACCGTTTCCAACTGGGAGACCGGCAAGAGCTATCCCGACATCCACAGCCTGCTCCTGCTCAGCGCCCTCTTTGATGTTTCGCTCGACCAACTCATCAAAGAAGACTTGGAAACCATGAAACAGAAAGTCAGCGCCGACGACGTCAGGGCCATGAACCGCGACAGCGTCATCTACACTATTTTGCTCGCCGCCGTGATTCTTCTTCCCGTGCCGCTTTTAAAGCTCTTTGGCTGGTACGGGCTGATCCCGGAGCTTTTGCTCTGGGGCATCGCGATGTACTTCGCCCTGCGCCTTGAGCGCATCAAGAAGGCGAACAACGTCCAGTCCTACCGGGAGATTCTGGCCTTCAGCGAGGGCAAAAAGCTCGACGAGATCGAGCAGCGGGTCGAAGCGGGCAAGCGCCCCTATCAGAAGATCCTGCTCGTGCTGCTCACCGCCGGGATCACGCTGCTCGCCGCCGCGGTGCTCAGCTGGCTGCTGCTGTAAGCAAAATCAATACAACCCGCCCCGGCGCTTGTGCGCCGGGGCGGGTTCCTTTTTCAGAAGCAGGCTTTCACATATTGAAGCGCCGTCTCGCTTCCTCGCGGAGCGAAGGCACGCGGCGCACGATGCGCAGCGGGATGATGAGCCCGATGCAGATGACGAGCACCACAAGCGACCAGCCCGGCTCCCAGACAGCGCGGAAGTAGCGGTCCAGGCAGAACTCGACGCCCATCGCCATCAGCCCCGCCGCGCCGATGCACAGCGCGAGCGAGGAAAGGCGCGAGCGCCGCCCGTCGCGCAGCAGGAAGCTCAAAAGGAACACGACCACGCAGGCCCACGCGAGCATCGGCAGCACAAGGCCGCGGAACCATTTCCCTCCGTGCAGCGCGAGCGAGATGATCCACACGTAAACGCCGATGGCGGCGACGTCCGCCGTCAGCCGGAAGAAGATCGGGATGCCGCGCGCGAGCATCGGCAGCGCGAACCAGACCCACAGCATCACCGCCGCGCCCGCGACGTAGAGCGCCCAGGGATGCTCCGTCGGCAGAATGAGGTTCAAAAGTCCGCAGCAGAGCGACACCGACGCGAGCATTGCCGTGAGCAGCGCGGCGGCGGCTTTGCGTGAAGCGGGCGGGACCTCGGCGGGCTTGGTGGGAAAATAGCTCGGCGCGGCGGGGTCGGGCTTCCACGCGGGCGTGCCGCAGAGCGGGCAGCGCTCCGCGCTGTCGTCGAGCTCCACGCCGCAGTTGACACAGTATGACATCAAATTCCTTCTTTCACTCTGCTTTTCAGCGGTTGCTCTCCATGCGCACGGGGATGCCCTCGCGCACGAGGAAGCGGAAAAAGTCGCGCTCGGTGTCCGTCTCCGCCTGCGTGCCGGCGAAGGTGATCTCCATCGTGTCGCCGTAGCTGATGGACGCGCAGTGACAGCGCGGCACAGTCGCCTGACCGAGGATGACCTCCGCGCCGCGGATGTGCGCCGCCATCTCCGGCGGCACGGTGAACGCGCCGGGGTTCGTATACGTGCAGGAATAGGGCCGCACGCCATGCAGGCGGTAGTTGAGCGCCATGACGGGGTTTTTGAGCACGACCGGCACGAGCCGCAGGGCAAAATTCTTCGTAAAGCGGACGTTCCCCGTGAAGGCCGCGCGCATCTCCTGACGGTTGATGTGCAGCTTCATGAAATGGCGCACCTGCGAGACGATCTCGGGGAACGTATAGTCGCCGAGATTCGGGTCGATATACGGGCGGACCGTCGTGATGAAGTTGCGCAGCGTCCCGCTCGGGAACCAGCCGCGCAGGTTGATGGGGATGGCCAGCGCCACGGGGCGCAGGCGATAGGGCTTCTCGCGCTTCTGCTTTTCCAGAATGACATAAATGAGCACTGCCGAGAGATACTCCGTGATGGACGCGCCGTAGCTCTTCGCGCGCCCGCGCAGCCTATCAAGCGGCACAAAGCCCATCGTCACATGGAAGGTGTAGAACGGCTCGGGCGTGCCGGTATTCTGATAGGCCGTGGGCTGGCGGTGCAATCCGAGGGCGTGGTGCCCGGCGTAGCGGGCGTAGGCGTCCTCAAGCTCTTCCTCGCGCGGCGGTTCCTCCAAATCGAGCACGCCGTTTCCCGGCGGCACGGCGACGCCCGTCTGGCGCAGGTACTCGGCCAGAAGCGTGCGGAAAAAGACGATGGCCCCGCCGCCGTCTGAAAGCGCGTGGAACACTTCGATGGAGATGCGGCTGCGATAGTAGTAAAAGCGCACGAGCCAGCCGTTGTCCTCCTTGAAGCGGACGGGCTGGCAGGGGTCGGACACGTCCTCCTTCAAAAACGGTCCCGGCGCGCTGTTCGGCTCCAGATAGTACCAGAACGCGCCCCTGCGAATGCGCACGGCAAAGGTCGGAAAGCGCGGCATGCAGCGGTCGATGGCGCGCTGGAGCGCCGCGGGATCGACCTCCCTTTCCATCAGCGCGGAAAAGCGGTAGATGGCGGAATACTCTTCCCTTTGCAGCGCGGAATACAGAATGCCCGCGTTGTCGAGCCGGTACCACTTGCTGTTCGGCTTGGCCATTGCCGCTCCCCCCTCCTTCGCTTTCCGCTTTATTTGACACTGTATTGTAGCACAAAGCGGTGGATGCGGCAAGAAAGATGACGGTTCTTCTTTTCTTTTTTACGGAAATATGATACGCTCAAGGCAATTGAATTTATTTTTCACAGGAGAGACCTATGGAAACCAGACTCCACATCATCCGAAAAAAGAAGAGCGAGGCGGAAAAGGCCCGGCTCGACCCGCTGATGCGCGCGCTCAAGGCCCTGCACAGCGCCGGTGCGCCCGAAAATATGACTGCCGACGAGCTCGAGCGCCAGCGCCGCAGTCAGGAGGTCCTCGGCCGTCTGACCGCCCCGATGGCGGGCATGGACTACGAGGAATTCGCCCTTTCGGGCATGCGCGCGGCGTGGACGCGCCTGAAAGCGCCCCACGGCAGCCGCCGCGCCATCCTGTACTGCCACGGCGGCGGCTACACGAGCGGCAACCTCGGCTATTCGCGCGTGCTGGCGTCCAAGCTCGCGCACGCAACGGGCTTCGACGTGCTGAGCTTTGAATACCGGCTCGCGCCCGAGTTTCCCTACCCCGCCGCCGTGGAGGACGCGCTGCGCGCGTGGGACCATCTGATGCTGCTCGGCTACGGCGCGCGCGACATCATCCTTGCCGGCGACAGCGCGGGCGGCAACCTCGCGCTCGTTCTGTGCGGGCGGCTGAAGTCCGCGGGCCGCAGGCTTCCCGGCGCGCTCATTCTGATGTCCCCGTGGACGGACATGACGATGTCCGGCGCGTCGTATGCTGAGCGTTCGGAGATCGACCCGATGCTCACGCCCGCGTATATCGAGGCCGTGCGCCTTGCCTACGCCGCGGGGCGGGACTACCGCTCGGGCGACTTATCTCCCCTGTTCGCAGACCTCGAGGGCTACCCGCCGACGCTCATTCAGGTCGGCGACCACGAAATTTTGTATTCGGATTCCGAAGCGCTTCTTCAGGCGATGAAGCGCGCAAACGTCCCCTGCCGCTTACAGGTCAGCGAGGGGATGTGGCATGTGTTTCAGATGTTCCCCACCAGGAAGGCGGCTTCTGCGATGGAGAATATCGCGCGGTTTTTATTGGAGCAATAGGCGGGGCCGCAGCCTGCGGAAGTGCGCGGTAAAAGGGGGATACTCTCTTTTCAAAGAGAGCATCCCCCTTTTGAACCCCCGAGAGAAAGACGCGGGGACACCCCGCGGCCCCGTGCATTGCGGGCGCGGGGCTTGAAGAGCTGCGCGGCCTGCGGAATCAGGTGCCTGCCAGGGTTGGTATCTAAACGATTTGGTTTGCTTCTATCTTCGCTGCCGCTCCCTCATCTGAGCGGCGGTCTGGTGGAATCGCCTGCTGTCGGGAGATTTTTTCTGTTCTGCTTCTGCCTGCGGGCGCGCGGCATTGCTTCGCTCGCCGCGCGGATGCGGTCTCTGCTTCGCTGCGGGCCGCCGCTGCTGTTGTCCGCGTGGGCGGCATTGCTTCGCTCGCCGCCGGGGTCAGCGACGATATTCCAGCAGATCGCCGACGGTGCAGTCCAGCACGCAGCAGATGCGCGCAAGGATATCGAGGTCAAGCTTTTCAACGTCGCCGCGATACCACTTGTCCACGACCTCAAACCGGACGCCGATCTTTCTTGCCAGCGTGTTTCGGTTGATGCCGCCGCTGTCCATGCGTTCCTTCAGCTTCAGGCGAACGCTTCCATACCTTTCCATTGTGATGATACCGCTGTCAGCCATGTTTTTCACCTCAACGGTATACTATGTTGATAGTTACCTCTTGACTATTCGCTTATTTATAGTTACTATAAATATAGTATTTCATAGAAGGAGGACGTTATGCTGACATATAAAAATCTCTACTGCGCTTTGGTACGCAGCATGAGCGAAGCAATTGACCTCTATGACGACGGCAAGGGGATTCTCGCCCGCGAGGTCCTGCGAAAGGCCCTGCTCGACGCCGAGGACAAAGTCATCGAGCACGACATCATCCCCGACGAGCCCGTCGAAAGCGCGCAGAGCACCGCCGCCAATTAACCTTCAAACACCCCCGGCGGCGAGCGAAGCAATGCCGCGCCGTCTGCGCACCGGGGTGGATAATCCAAAAAGGAGGGGCAGGGCCCCTCCCTTTTGGTCGTTGGGGGGTGCAGGGGGCGGGATCGAAACGCCCCCTGCCGTTCTCTTGGGGGATCCAAAGGGGGGATTCTCTCACGTGAGAGAATCCCCCCTTTGCCCCACCCCCGCGCGGCGCGCGGGTCCCCCTTGCTGCATAAGCAAAGAAGAAAAATGAAACTTTTTTCAAAAACCCACTTGACAAGCGCAAACTCCGTGCTATAATGCAAACCAACAAGTGAAGAGCTTCAAACCTATGACGGAGAGAAGTAACCAGCGCAGGAAAACCCAAAGAGAGTCCCGGATGGTGAGATCGGGGCGGCGGACGGCTGGCGAATGGACTCCGGAGGGCGGACCGAACAGCGAGAGCCAAGTAGGGACCGACGGGAATCCCACCCGTTATCCATCGGGGCGCGTATGATGGTGCGCGTAAGCGAGCGGGCGTTTTTCAAAGAAACGTCAATTTGGGTGGTATCGCAGAAGTTTGATGACTTTTGTCCCATGGAAGTGGGATGAAGGTCTTTTTTCTTTATATTCCTCCTGTTCCCGGCAAGTCAGGACCTCATCTGCCACCCAAACTCAAACTTATTTTGGAGGAAAAAACAATGAAAAACAACATGATGAAAAAGCTCCTGACCTTCGTTCTGGCGGGCGCGATGACCCTGTCTCTGGCCGCGTGCGGCAGCAAGACGGACGAGAGCAATAACGACGCCCAGCAGGGCGGCGAGGAGAGCGGCAAGACCTACAAGGTCGCGATCATCAAGCAGCTCGACCATGCCTCGCTCGACGAGATCGCGAACGCCGTCGCGGCCCAGCTCGACAAGATCGCCGCCGACAACGGCGTGACCATTGAATACGAGATCACCTCCGGCCAGAACGACCAGACCATCTTGAAGCAGCTCTCCGATCAGGCGATCGCCGATCAGGTGGACGCCATCATCCCCATCGCCACCACTGCCGCGCAGATCTCCGCCCTCTCCGCCGAGGAGACCAAGACCCCCGTCGTCTACGCCGCCGTCTCTGACCCCGAGGCCGCGAATCTGACCGGCATCGACTATGTGACAGGCACGAGCGATGCGCTGAACACCGCCTTCATTATGGATATGATGCTCGCCCAGAACCCGGGCACCGCCAAGGTGGGCCTGCTCTACTCCCTCTCCGAGCCCAACTCCACCAAGCCCATTGCCGACGCCAAGGCCTATCTTGACGAAAAGGGCATCGCCTACGTCGAGCAGACCGCGAACACCAACGACGAGGTCGTCGCCGCCGCTTCCGCGCTGATCGCCGACCAAGTGGACGCCGTCTTTACCCCGACCGACAACGTCATCATGGCCGCAGAGCTTGCCATCTATGAGGACCTCGCCGCGGCCGGCATCCCCCACTACACCGGCGCTGATTCCTTCGTGCGCAACGGCGCTTACGCCACCTGCGGCGTGAACTACACCGACCTTGGCGCAAAGACCGCCGACCTCGCCTACTCCGCCATCGTGGACGGCATGGACGCCATGGAGGACTACTACCTGATGGACGGCGGCATCATCACCGTGAACACCGAGACCGCCGCCGCGCTGGGCCTTGACTACACCTGCTTCGGTGACATGGGCACCGTCGTAGAGGTCACGACCAGCAAGGACTGATCTGAATACTTATTCTTAAATCACCGACCGCTGATCCCCCCGGCCCTTTGCCGGGGGCATCGGCCTGAAAGGAGGCTCCCATGCTCATCATCACGCAGACCGCCCTTGAGCTGGGCTTCATGTACGCGCTCGTCGCGATGGCGCTGTTTCTCAGCTACCGCATTCTCGACATCGCCGATCTCACGACCGACGGCTGCTTTGTCCTCGGCGCGGCCGTGTCCGTCACGCTGACGGCGGCGGGCCATCCCATCCTCGCCATTTTCGCCGCGATGCTCGCTGGCGCGTGCGCGGGCTTCGTCACCGCCTTTTTGCAGACGAAGCTCGGCGTGCCGAGCATTCTGGCCGGTATCGTCACAAATACAGGCCTTTACACCGTGAACCTGATGGCGATGGGCTGGAAGGCGAACCAGAGCCTGCTCGGCGGCAAGACCGTCTTTACGATGCTGCGCGACAGCGGCATCGGCGGCGGCTGGTACGAGCTGCTCCTCGCGGCGCTCATCACGGTCCTCGCGGGCGTTCTGCTGGTGCTGTTTCTCGGCACGCGCCTGGGTCTTTCCATCCGCGCCACGGGCGATAACCCCGACATGGTGCGCGCCTCGTCCCTGAACCCCTCGTTCACGATCACCGTCGGTCTGTGCCTTGCCAACGTCCTCACGGCGCTCTCCGGCGCGGTCGTCGGCCAGTATCAAAAGACCGTGGACATCAACTCCGGCACGGGCATCGTCGTCATCGGCCTTGCCTGCCTCATCATCGGCGAGACGCTGCTCGGGCGCAGGAGCGTCAAAAAGGGCGTCGCCGCCGCGGTCCTCGGCTCGATCGTATACCGCTTCATCTATGCCATCGTGTTCTACACGAAGATCGTGCCCGTAGAGTGCTTAAAGCTCCTCACGGCGGTCATCGTGGCGCTGGCCATCGCTGCGCCCAGCATTCAGAAATACGCCGCGTTCCAGAAGCGCAAATTAGCGGCCAGACGGAAAGGAGGCGCGTAAGATGCTCGACATTCAAAATATCTCCAAGACCTTCAACCCCGGCACCGTGAACGAAAAGGCGGCGCTCCGCAGCCTTTCGCTTCACTTGGATGAGGGTGACTTCGTCACCATCGTCGGCTCGAACGGCGCGGGCAAATCGACGCTCTTCAACGCCATCGCGGGCAGCTTTTATGTCGACGAAGGCAGCATCTCGCTCGCGGGCGAGGACATCACCTTCATGCCCGAGCACAACCGCTCCCGCCGCATCGGGCGGCTCTTTCAGGACCCCCTGCGCGGCACCGCGCCGAACATGACGATCGAGGAAAACCTCGCGCTCGCGTACCTGCGCGCCGCGCACGGCAATCCCTTCAGCCGCATCAGCAAAAAGGACAAGGCATTCTTCGCCGAGCAGCTAAAGCAGCTCGACATGGGTCTTGAGGACCGGATGAAGCAGCCTGTCGGTCTGCTCTCCGGCGGACAGCGTCAGGCGCTCACGCTCCTGATGGCGACGATGGTGCCGCCGCAGCTGCTGCTGCTCGACGAGCACACCGCGGCGCTCGACCCCGCGACGGCGGAAAAGGTCCTCGCGCTCACCCGCCGCGTCATCGCCGAGAGCCATATCACCTGCCTGATGGTCACGCACAACATGCATCAGGCGCTCGAGCTCGGCAACCGCACGCTGATGATGGCCGACGGGCGCATCGTGCTCGATGTTTCCGGCAGCGAGCGCGCGGGCATGGGCGTCGATGACCTCATCGCACGCTTCAAGGCGGGCGCGGGACATGAACTCGACAACGACCGCATTCTTCTCTCTTAACGGAACAAAGGCCCCGGACGGCGCGCCGTCCGGGGCCTTTTTCTGTCGTTTTGCTGCTTTTGCCCGCTTGAGACGGCGGCGCTTGCGTGCTATACTGGCGTTAAGAAAAACGGTACAGGCAAAGGAGAAACAGGCATGGACGGCATTTTCAAGCGGGATCTCATCGTCACCCCCGACTACTGCGGCGCATCGGGCGCGCTCTCGCCGCTCGCGGCGTTCACGATCTTTCAGGGCATCGCCGCGCAGCACGCGGAGGTGCTCGGCGTGGGCAGCAGCGCCATGGCGGAAAAGGGCGAATTCTGGCTCACGGTCCACACGCGCGTGGACCTTTTCGAGCGCGCGTATCTGATGGATGAGCTGACGGTCCGCACCTGGGCGGAATCGTGCGGCGAGCGCGACGTGCGCACCTACCGCAGCTACACGCTCACGCGCGGCGAGACGGTCATCGCCCGCGGCAAGACCGAGTGGGCCATTCTCGGCCCCGAGCAGAGGATCATCCGCTTCGGCGACTCGGGCTTTCCGAAGGACTACCCCTTCCCCGCCGAAACGGCCATTCCCGAGAAACTACAGCGCTTCCACGAGAAGTTCGAGAATGGCGATGTTTTCGCGCACTACGCTGTGCGCCCGACGGACATCGACCTCGGCCGCCACATGAACAACGTCGCCTACGTGCGTCTGCTGCTCGACTGCTTCACGGCGAAAGAGCTTGCAAGCGGCGATATCCGCTCGGTCGAGCTGCACTACTCCACGCCCTGCTTTGAGGGCGAGGAGCTGACGGTTTACAAAAAGGCAGAGGGCGGATGCTGCCGCATCGGCATCGTCAAGCCGGACGGCAGGACCGCCTCGCAGGCCTGCGTAACATTCCGAAAGTAAAAAGCGGCAGGAAAAAGCGGTTCCCGACCGGGAACCGCTTTTTATCGTCCTGTGAAGGTTTAATTGTTGCTGGCGCTGGTGGCGCGGAGGGTCACGTCGTGATAGCCGCCCTCGACGATGCTGGTGGCGGAAACGAGCGTGAGCTTCGCGTTTTTCTGTAGGTCCGGAATCGAGGTCACACCGCAGTTGCACATGGTGGACTTGACCTTGTAAAGGCTTCTTGCCACGTTATCCTGCAAAGAGCCCGCGTAGGTCACGTAGGAATCCACGCCCTCTTCAAAGGCGAGGCCCGTCTTGCCGCCGAGGTCGTAGCGCTGCCAGTTGCGCGCGCGGTTCGAACCCTCGCCCCAGTACTCCTTGACGTACACGCCGTTGACGAGCAGCTTGTTCGTCGGCGATTCATCGAAGCGGGCGAAGTAGCGGCCCAGCATCAGGAAGTCCGCGCCCATGGCGAGCGCGAGCGTCATGTGATAGTCGTGCACGATGCCGCCGTCGGAGCAGATGGGCACGTACACGCCGGTCTCGCGGAAGTATTCGTCGCGCGCGGCGCTCACCTCGATAAGCGCGGTGGCCTGGCCGCGGCCGATGCCCTTCGTCTCGCGCGTGATGCAGATCGAGCCGCCGCCGATGCCGACTTTGACAAAGTCCGCGCCGCACTCGGCGAGGAAGCGGAAGCCGTCGCGGTCTACAACGTTGCCCGCGCCGATCCTGACGGTATTGCCGTAGGTCTCGCGCACGTAGTCGATGACCTTCTTCTGCCAGACGGAGTAGCCCTCGGACGAGTCGATGCACAGCACGTCCGCGCCGGCCTCCACGAGCGCGGGGATGCGCTCGCGATAGTCGCGGGAGTTGATGCCCGCGCCGACGAGATAACGCTTCTTGTCGTCCTGGAGCGCAAGGGGATGCTCCTTGTGCTCGGCATAGTCCTTGCGGAACACAAAGTAGAGCAGATGGTCGTTTTCATCCACAATGGGCAGCGCGTTGAGCTTGTGCTCCCAGATGATGTCGTTCGCTTCCTTGAGCGTGGTGGAGGCGGGCGCGGTGACGAGCTTTTCGCGCGGCGTCATGAATTCGCGCACCTTCAGGTCCGTTCCCATGCGGCTCACGCGGTAGTCGCGGCTCGTCACGATGCCGAGGAGCCTGCCGTTGGGGGTAGCGTCCTCGGTGATGGCGACGGTCGAATAGCCGTTGCGCTCCTTGAGCGCGAGCACGTCGGCGAGCGTGTGGTCAGGCGTGAGGTTCGAAGCCGAAGGCACAAAGCCCGCCTTGTTGTTCTTCACGCGGCGCACCATCTCGGCCTCGCTCTCGATGGACTGGGAGCCGAAGATGAACGAAAGGCCGCCCTCCTTGGCAAGGGCGATGCCCAGCGTGTCGTTCGACACCGACTGCATGATGGCCGAGACCATCGGGATATTCAGGCTGATGGGGCACTCCTCCTGCCCCCTGCGGTAGCGCACGAGGGGCGTTTTGAGCGAGACGTTGTCAGGAACGCAGTCCTCGGACGTGTAGCCGGGGACAAGCAGATATTCGCTGAACGTGTGAGACGGTTCGGGATAGTAGTAAGCCATGGGTCTGCTCCTCTCTTCTTCGATCACTTAAAGTAGCGCACCGCCGAGGTGAACAGCTCCATCTCGTAGCGGCCGGGCACATTGCGGTAAAGCTGCTTGCCGATGCGCTCAGTATGCCCCATTTTGCCGAGCACGCGGCCATCGGGCGAGGTGATGCCCTCGATAGCACAGAGCGAGCCGTTGGGGTTAAAGGCTGTTTCCATTGTAGCACAGCCGTCAAGGTCCACATACTGCGTGGCGATCTGGCCGTTTGCGGCGAGCTTTTTTACAAGCTCATCGGATGCAAGGAAGCGGCCCTCGCCGTGGGAGATGGGCACGGTGTAGATCTCGCCGGGCTTTGTGCCCGCGAGCCACGGGCTCTTGTTGGAGCACACGCGCGTGCGCACAAGGCGCGACTGATGGCGGCCGATGACGTTATAGGTGAGCGTCGGGCAGTCCGCGTCGGTGTCCATGATCCGGCCATAGGGCACTAATCCGAGCTTGATGAGCGCCTGGAAGCCGTTGCAGATGCCGAGCATCAGTCCGTCGCGCTTTTCAAGAAGCTCGGTGATCTGCTCTCTGACCGCGGCGTTGCGGAAGAACGCCGTGATGAGCTTGGCGCTGCCGTCCGGCTCGTCGCCGCCGGAGAAGCCGCCGGGCAGCACGATGATCTGGCTGTCCTTCACGGCCCGCGCAAAGCGCTCGACGCTGTCGGCGACGTCGGCGCTCGTTAAGTTGCGGATGATGAACTGCTCGGCGTCCGCGCCCGCTTCGAGCAGGGCACGCTGGGTGTCGTACTCGCAGTTCGTGCCGGGAAATACGGGGATGAGCGCCTTCACCCGCGCGAGCCTGACGGCGGGGGCGGCGCGCGTTTCCGCTTCATAGGTAAAGCTTTCCACCGTGCCGGTCTTTTCCGTTCCGGTGGGATAAACGCTCTCGAGCACCGCGTCGTTGAGCGCTGCAAGCTCGGCGATCGGCGCGCGGTCCGCGCCGAGGACGATGGTCTTTTCCACCGTGGTTCTGCCGAGAAGGACGGCGTCCGCCGTCTCCTCCGTCAGCTCCGCGATAATTGCGCCGGGCATGGGGGCGAACCAGTCAAGAGCTGTTTCTTCCGCGGCAAAGCCGATCTCGTTGCCGAGCGACATCTTGAATACCGCCTCGGCAAGGCCGTTTTCAACGGCCCACGCGCTTTTGACCTTTCCCGCGCGCGCAAGCGCGGTGAAGCGCTCCCACGCGGCCTTCTGCTGCGCCGGCGTTTCGCCGGTGAAGAGATAAACGCCGTGACATGCTTCCTTGAAGTCGGTCGTCACGACCTCGCCCGCGAGCGCCGGGGCGATGGCAAAGGAGATGAGCGTGGGCGGCACGTCATGATCGAGGAAGGTGCCGGACATGGAGTCCTTGCCGCCGATGGCGGCGGCGCCCAACTCGAGCTGCGCGTCCAGCGCGCCGAGCAGCGCCGCGAAGGGCTTGCCCCAGCGGGAGGGCTCGTCGTGCAGCTTTTCAAAAAATTCCTGCAAGGTGAGATAGGCCTTGTGATAGTCCGCGCCCGCGGCCACGATCTTCGCGACCGAGGTGTAGACCGCGCTGTGCGCGCCCGTGTAGGGGTCGGCGCTCAGCGCGTCCGGGTCACAGCCCCAGGCCATAAGGCTGCCCTGCTCGGTCCTGCTGCCCGGCAGCACCGGCAGCAGCGCGCCCATCGCCTGCGAGGGGCTGCGCTGCGTCTTGCCGCCAAAGGGCATGAGCAGCGTGAACGAGCCGACGGTCGAGTCGAAGCGCTCGGTAAGGCCCCGGCGGGACGCGCTTTTCAGGCTCCCCGCCATGCCGCGCAGCGTTTCGCTCGCGATCGCGCGCTTGCCTTCGCGCGCGGAAACGGCGACGCTGGCGTGCTTCGTCGCGCCGTTGGTATCAAGGAACGCGCGGGAGAGGTCCGCGACCGTCTGGCCGCGCCAGCGCATCACCATGCGGGGGCTCTCGGTCACGACCGCGACGCGGTAGGCTTCGAGGTTTTCGCTCTGCGCGGCGGCAATGAACTTCTCCTCATCCTCCGGCGCGACGACGACGGCCATGCGCTCCTGCGATTCCGAGATCGCAAGCTCCGTGCCGTCCAGGCCCTCGTACTTCTTGCGCACGGCGTCGAGGTTGATCTCGAGGCCGTCAGCCAGCTCGCCGATGGCGACGGACACGCCGCCCGCGCCGAAGTCGTTGCAGCGCTTGATGAGACGCGTGACCTCGCCGTTCCGAAACAGGCGCTGGATCTTGCGCTCCTCGGGCGCGTTGCCCTTCTGGACCTCGCTTGCCATGGTGGTGAGGGACTTTAAGTCGTGGCTCTTCGAAGAGCCCGTCGCGCCGCCGATGCCGTCGCGGCCCGTGCGGCCGCCGAGCAGGATCACAACGTCGCCCGGCACGGGACGCTCGCGCACGACGTTTCTTGCGGGTGCCGCGGCGACGACCGCGCCGCACTCAAGGCGCTTTGCGATATAGCCCTCGTGGTAAAGCTCGGCGACATGCCCCGTGGCAAGGCCGATCTGGTTGCCGTAGGAGGAATAGCCCGCCGCGGCGGTCTGCGCGAGCTTGCGCTGGGGGAGCTTGCCGGGCAGCGTCTCCGCGAGCGTCTTTCTCGGGTCGCCGCCGCCCGTGACGCGCATCGCCTGATGGACGTAGGCGCGGCCCGAGAGCGGGTCGCGGATGCAGCCGCCGATGCAGGTGGCCGCGCCGCCGAAGGGCTCGATCTCGGTGGGATGGTTGTGCGTTTCATTCTTGAACATCAGCAGCCAGTCCTGCTCCTCGCCGTTCACCTGAGCGGGAACGTGGATGGAGCAGGCGTTGATCTCCTCGCTCTCGTCGAGCTCGGGGAGAAGGCCGCGGGATTTGAGCGTTTTCGTGCCGATGGTCGCGATGTCCATGAGCGTCTGCGGGCGCTTCGCGGCCTTTTCGGGGCCGTAGACCTCCTCGCGCGCGGCAAGGTAGCGCTCATACGCGCCCCTGACAGCGGGATCGTCGATGCTGACCTCGTCAAGGTGCGTGGAAAACGTCGTGTGGCGGCAGTGGTCGGACCAGTAGGTGTCCACCACGCGGATCTCGGTCACACTCGGGTCGCGGTGCTCATCGTCGCGGAAGTAGGTCTGGAGCGCCTTGAGATCGTCCAAGTCCATCGCAAGGCCCATGGAGGAAAGAAGCGCAGAGAGCGCGGCCTCATCCATGGCGGTAAAGCCCTCGACCGCCGCGACGGGCTTGGGCTCGGAGAGGTTCTCTTCCAGCGTCGCGGGCTTTTCGAGCGAGGCCTCGCGGCTCTCAACGGGGTTGATGACATAGCGCTTGACGGCCTCGACCTCCGCTTCCGACAGCGTGCCGTAAAGCGCGTAGACCTTCGCCGTGCGGATGCGCGGGCGCTCGCCCTGGCTGAGCAGCTGGATGCACTGGGCCGCGCTGTCGGCGCGCTGGTCAAACTGGCCGGGCAGCGGCTCGACGGCAAAGGCCGCGGCCGCGCCGGAAAGGTCGGCCTCCCCGCTCGTCAGGTCGAGCTGGGGCTCGGAAAAGACCGTGGTGCAGGCATAGTTGAAAAGGTCCTTGTCCATGCCCTCGGCGTCGTAGCGGTTCCAGATGCGCACGCGCGCAAGACCCGTAAGGTTCAGGAACGAGCGGCAGTCGGACAGCAGGCTCGCGCACTCCGGCGCAAGGCCCGGCTTTTTCTCCACACAGACTCTGTAAACCATTTATTCTCTCTCCTTCTGCGCGGCAAGGGCCCTGCGGCCAATGTCGCTGCGGCAGTATTTGTTGGCAAACGCCACCTCGCCGGAAAGGCGGTAGGCTTCCTTCACGGCCTGCTCCAGCGTGGGCGCGGCGGCGGTCACGCCGAGCACGCGCCCGCCGGCGGTGAGGAGCGTATCGCCGTCTCTCTTCGCGCCGGCGACATAGGTGTGCGCGGCGGCGGCTTCGCTCATCGTGATGGGATAGCCGCTCGCGTACTTTTTGGGATAGCCCTCCGACGCAAGCACGACGCAGCAGGCGGATGCATCCGAAAATTCGACGGGGACCTCCTTGAGCGTGCCGTTCGTCACGGCCTGCATCACGGTGAGAAGGTCGGATTTTAAAAGCGGCAGCACGACCTGCGTTTCGGGGTCGCCGAAGCGGCAGTTGTACTCCACGACCTTCGGCCCGTCCTTCGTGAGCATCAGGCCGAAGTACAGGCAGCCCTTGAAGGGACGGCCCTCGGCCTTCATCGCGCGGATGGTGGGCAGGAATATCTTTTCCATGCACTCGTCCGCGATCTCCTTCGTATAGAAGGGGTTCGGGGCGATCGTGCCCATGCCGCCGGTGTTGGGGCCCTCGTCGCCGTCCAGCGCGCGCTTGTGGTCCATGGACGACACCATGGGAACGACGGTCTCGCCGTCGGTAAAGCTCAGCACGGAGACCTCGGGGCCCTCCATGAACTCTTCAATGACGACGCGCGCACCGCTGCTTCCGAAGGCCTTGTCCTCGATCATGGCGCGCACGGCGGCCTTCGCTTCCCCGACCGTCTGCGCCACGATCACGCCCTTGCCGAGGGCCAGGCCGTCGGCCTTGACAACGATGGGCGCGCCCTGCGCGTCGATATAGGCGCAGGCGGCGTCCGCGTCGGTGAAGAGCTCGTATTTTGCCGTGGGGATGCCGTATTTTTTCATCAGGTCCTTGGAAAAGGCCTTGCTCGCTTCGATGACCGCGGCCTTTTTGTCCGGGCCGAAGCAGGGGATCCCCGCTTCCGTCAGCGCGTCCACCGCGCCGAGGGCGAGCGGATCGTCCGGCGCGACGACGGCGTAATCGATCTGGTGCGCCTTCGCGAATTCGACCTGCGCGGGGATGTCCTTCGCACCGATCTCCGGAACGCAGACCGCGTCGGCGGCGATGCCGCCATTGCCGGGCAGGCAGTAGATCTCCCCGACCGCGGGGCTTTCCTTTAACTTCTTGATAATCGCGTGTTCGCGGCCGCCGCCGCCGATGACCATGAGCTTCATCTTGCTTCGTTCCTCCTTTTTAGTGATGGAACAGTCTCTGTCCGGTGAACGCCATCGTGATGCCGTATTTGTTCGCGGTCTCGATGACGTTATCGTCGCGGATCGAGCCGCCGGGCTCGACGATGTAGGATACGCCGCTCTTTCGCGCGCGCTCGACGTTGTCGCCGAACGGGAAGAACGCGTCGGAGCCGACGGTCACGCCGCTCTGGCGCGCGACCCACTCTTTGCGCTCCTGCGCCGTGAGCGGCGCGGGGCGCTCTTTAAAAACGCGCTGCCATGCGCCGTCGGCCAAAACGTCGTCGCACTCGTCGGAGATGTAAACGTCGATGGCGTTGTCGCGGTCGGGGCGGCGGATGCCGTCCACAAACGGCAGGGCGAGCACCTTCGGGTGGCGCCGGAGATACCAGTTGTCCGCCTTGCCGCCCGCCAGGCGTGTGCAGTGGATGCGGCTCTGCTGGCCCGCGCCCACGCCGATGGTCTGGCCGTCCTTGGCGTAGCAGACGGAGTTCGACTGGGTGTATTTGAGCGTGATGAGCGAAACGATCATGTCGCGCTTCGCCCCCTCGGGAAGGTCCTTGTTTTCAGTGACGATGTTCGCAAGCAGCGTCTCGTCGATTTTGCAGCTGTTGCGGCCCTGCTCGAACGTCACGCCGAACACGTCCTTGCGCTCCTGCGGAGCGGGAATGTAAGCGGGGTCCATCTGCACGATATTGTATTTGCCGCCCTTTTTCGTCTTTAAGATGGCGAGCGCCTCCTCGCTGAACGAGGGGGCGATGATGCCGTCGGAGACCTCGCCCTTCAAATAGGCGGCGGTGGCGGCGTCGCACTCGTCGGAGAGCGCCGCCCAGTCGCCGTAGGAGCAGAGGCGGTCCGCGCCGCGGGCGCGGATATAGGCGCAGGCGATGGGCGAAAGCGCCGCGTCAGGCTCGACGAAGTAAATTTTCTTGTCCACCTCGTCGAGCGGCAGGCCCAGCGCCGCGCCAGCGGGAGACACGTGCTTGAAGCTCGCCGCGGCGGGCAGGCCCGTGGCCGCTTTCAGCTCGCGCACGAGCTGGAAGGAGTTGAAGGCGTCGAGCAGGTTGATGTAGCCGGGTCTGCCGTTCAGAACGGTAAACGGCAGGTCGCTGCTGTCTTTCATAAAGACGCGCGCGGGCTTCTGGTTGGGGTTGCAGCCGTATTTGAGTTCGAGCTCGTTCATATCGTTCTCCTCAATCGCCTAAATTCTTGTTGAACAGCTTCACTTCGCCGTTCACGTTCGTATAAAGGGACACCTTGTTGTCCGCGTTGAGCGCGTTCCAGACCTCCTCGGGGCCGGGGACGCTTACCTCCATCGGCTCGCCCGCAAAGGTCGGCAGCGGCGTGCCGTCGCCCTGATAGGTGCTGATGAAATAAGCCCTGTCCGCATCGCAGCCCTCGTAGCAGAAGAACTCGCGCAGGCAGCGGCCATTGCTGTGCTTCAAAATGGACAGCTCGAACGAGCCGTCCGCATGCACGATAGCGGAGATGCGCGGCGTCCAGTTCGGGCCGTCCGGCTCGTATTCGCGGCTCATCAGGCCCCGGCGGAAATCACCGTATTCGCAGATCGTGTCGGTCTGGTCGCCGTTCGTCACGACGAGATCATTTCCCATCGTGCGGACGGGGTGGTAGATAATAAGGCTCGGGTCGGCGAGCTTTGCGGGGTCGTGGGCCTCGGTGCGGATGCCGTCGCCGGTTTTGACAAAGATGCGGTTGCGGCTGTTCTCGCTGCGGCCCATGATGAAATAGTAGACGCGGTCCTTCCCGACGAGGATGCCTCTTCCGGGGTAGGACGTGCTTTTCAGAAATTCCAGAAAATCGACCATGGTCATTCCTCCTCCGCGATCTCGCGGCAGACAAGCTCCGCCGCGCGCGGCAGGAGCTGCCATTCGGCCTGCTCCATCACGCGGCGCTGTAAAATTTCCGGCGTATCGCCGGGCTCGACCTCGACGGCCTTCTGCAGGATGATCTCTCCGCCGTCGGGGATCTCGTTGACGAAGTGCACCGTCGCGCCCGTGACCTTCACGCCGCGCGCGAGCGCGGCCTCGTGGACCTTTAAGCCGTACATGCCCCTGCCGCAGAACGACGGGATGAGCGAGGGGTGGATGTTCAGCATGCGGCGCGGCCACTTTTTCGTAAAGTCTTCGCTCAGGATGCTCAAAAAGCCCGCGAGGACGATAACGTCGATCTTGTACTGCGCAAGAAGCAGCTCGATGGCGCTTTCAAAGTCGTGCTGGATGAGGCTCGACGGTACGGTGTGCGCGGGGACGTTCGCCTTCTTCGCGCGCTCGAGCGCGTAAGCGCCCGCCTGGGACGAGATCACGAGCGCGATCTCGCCGTGCGGCAGCTTGCCGTCTTTTTCCGCGTCGAGCAGGGCCTGTAAATTCGTGCCGCCGCCGGAGACGAACACCGCGATGCGCGCGCGTCTCAGCATAGGGCAACCTTCTCTTCCCCGCTCACCACTTCGCCGATGACGTAGGCGTCCTGGCCGTTTGCCTTGAGGGCGGCAAGAGCCTTGTCGGCGTCCTCCTTCGCGGTGATGAGCGTCATGCCCACGCCCATATTGTAGGTATTGAACATGTCGTGCTCTGAGATATTGCCCATGCGCTTTAAGAGGGAGAAGATGGGCGGCGTGCGCAGCGCGGATCTGTCGATCTTCGCGCACAGGCCGTCCGGGATGCAGCGGGGGATGTTTTCATAGAAGCCGCCGCCCGTGATATGGCTGACGCCGTGAACGTCGGCGGCCTCCATCGCCGCAAGGACGGGTTTCACATAGATCTTCGTCGGGCGCAGCAGCTCCTCGCCGAGCGTGCAGCCGAGCTCTTCAATGTAGGCGTTCAGGTCCGCGTGCTCCACGTTGAACACCTTGCGCACGAGCGAGTAGCCGTTGGAGTGGATGCCGCTCGAGGGCAGCGCGATGACCGCGTCGCCCGGGCGCATGCGGTCGTGGTCGATGATCTTCGCGCGATCGACCACGCCCACGGCAAAGCCCGCAAGGTCATAGTCGTCGGCGGACATGGTGCCGGGATGCTCGGCGGTCTCGCCGCCGATGAGCGCGCAGCCGGACTGCACGCAGCCCTCGGCCACGCCGGAGACGAGCGTCGCGACCTTCTCCGGCTCGTTCCTGCCGATGGCGATATAGTCGAGGAAGAAGATGGGCTTCGCGCCGCAGCAGATGATGTCGTTGACGCACATGGCCACGCAGTCGATGCCGACGGTGTCGTGCCTGTCAAGGAGCTGCGCGATGCGCTGCTTCGTGCCCACGCCGTCCGTGCCGGAGACGAGCACCGGCTCGCTCATGCCGGAAAGGTCGGGCGCAAACAGGCCGCCGAAGCCGCCGATATCGGATACGACGCCAGGGATCATGGTGCGCTGGACGTGCTTTTTCATCAGCTTGACGCCCTCATAGCCGGCCTCGATATTCACGCCGGCCTCACGATAGCTCTCGGAAAAACTACGCATTCTTTTTCTTCTCCCCTTCACTGATCTTACACTCAAAGCGGTCCTTGCCGCCGTCCTTCGGGATGCTGGTGGGATAGCCGCCGCCGAAGCAGGCTGTGCAGAAGCCGTTTTCGGTGTTGTCGGCGAGCTTGACGACGTCTGAAAGGCTCAGATAGCCGAGCGAATCGACGCCGATGATCTCCGCGATCTCCTCGACCGTGTGATGCGTGGCGATGAGGTTGTTCTTATCGTCGATGTCCGTGCCATAGTAGCACTCGGAGACAAACGGCGGCGCGCTCACGCGCATGTGGATCTCCTTCGCGCCCGCCTTGCGCAAAAGGTCGATGGTGCGGCGGCAGGTCGTGCCGCGCACGATCGAGTCGTCGATGAGCACGACGCGCTTGCCCTCGACCACGGAGCGGATTGGGTTGAGCTTGATGTTGACCTCGTTTTCGCGCATGGTCTGTGTAGGCGAGATGAACGTGCGGCCGATGTACTTATTTTTGATAAAGCCGATGCCGTAGGGAATGCCGCTCTGGCGCGCGTAGCCGAGCGCCGCGTCCAGGCCGGAATCCGGCACACCGATGACAACGTCCGCCTGCACGGGATGCTCGAGCGCAAGGAACGCGCCCGCGCGCTGGCGCGCGACGTGCACGCTGCTGCCGTCGATGACGGAGTCGGGCCGGGCAAAGTAGATGAACTCGAACACGCAGAGCTTTTTCGGTGCCTTGCCGCAGTGGCTCGTGTCGGAGCGCACGCCGCTTTGATCGACCACGACGATCTCGCCGGGGCGGATGTCGCGCTCAAACTCGGCGCCGATGGCGTCAAGCGCGCAGGACTCCGACGCAAATACGACGGAGCCGTCCTTCAGGTGCCCCATGCAGAGGGGGCGGAAGCCGTGCACATCGCGCGCGGCGATGAGCTTCGTCGGCGACGAGAGGACGAGCGAATACGCGCCCTCGATGCGGTCCATCGCGGCGGAGACGGCCTGCTCGATCGAGCCGTGGTTCAGCCGCTCCTGCACGATGATGTAGGCGATGACCTCGCTGTCGGTCGTGGTCTGGAAGATGGAGCCGCGGCTTTCAAGCTCCTGCCGCAGCTCGCGGGAGTTGGTGAGGTTGCCGTTGTGGGCAAGAGCCATGCGGCCCTTGAAGTGATTCACCAGAATGGGCTGGACGTTGCGCTTATTGTCGCTGCCCGTCGTGCCGTAGCGCACATGGCCCACGGCGATGGTGCCCCTGCCGAGCGCCTTCAGCTGCTCGGGCGGGAACACCTCGCTCACAAGGCCCGTGTCGCGCAGCGAGCGGAACAGGCCGTCGTCGTTGACGACGATGCCCGCGCTCTCCTGCCCGCGGTGCTGGAGGGAATAGAGCGCATAGTAGGCGTAGGACGCGACGTCCGCTTCCTTGGGAGTAAAGATGCCGAACACGCCGCATTCTTCGTGAATGTGGCGCGCCGGAATAGTGTTGTGAAGTTCAGTCATATTCAGTTACTGTGCGTCGTGGGCCATCAGGCGCTTCATGACTTCGGCATAGGCGTCCTCCACGCCGCCGAGGTCGCGGCGGAAGCGGTCCTTGTCGAGCTTTTCGTTGGTCTTGCTGTCCCACAGGCGGCAGGTGTCGGGGCTAATCTCGTCGGCGAGGACGAGCTGACCGTCGGCGGTCTTGCCGAACTCGAGCTTGAAGTCCACGAGCGTCACGCCGCACTCGCTCCAGAAGGCCTTGAGCGTGTCGTTGACAGCGAAAGCATACTTCTTGATGAGCTCGATCTCCTCCCAGGTCGCAAGCTTGAGCGCGACGGCGTGGTAGGCGTTGAGCAGCGGATCGTGCAGATCGTCGTTCTTGTAGGAGAACTCAATGGTCGGCGCATCAAACACGATGCCCTCCTCCACGCCGTAGCGGGAGGCGAAGTGACCGGCGGAAATGTTGCGGATGATGACCTCGAGGGGAACGATGGAGACCTTCTTGACGAGCGTGTCGCGCTCGCTGAGCTCCTGGACAAAGTGGGTGGGGATGCCGGCCTTTTCCATGCGGGCCATGAGGCGGTTGGTCATCTGGTTGTTGATGACGCCCTTGCCGACGATGGTGCCCTTTTTCGCGCCGTCAAAGGCGGTGGCGTCATCCTTGTAGGAGACGATGACGAGGTTGGGATCCTCCGTTGCGTAAACCTTCTTGGCCTTGCCTTCGTAGAGCTGTTCTTTCTTTTCCATGATGACTTCTCCTTTATCTTTTTTGATTTATTTTATCGATTAGTGGGTAAGATTCAGTTTTTATAGCGCTCACGGACCTCCGCGTCCGCCTTCAGAACGGCGGCGGTGCCCTCGTCGCGGGCCTTCTGCAGCTTTGCGGCAAGCTCCGCGTCCGTCACGGCCATGATCTGCACGGCGAGAATGGCGGCGTTTTTCGCCCCGTCCACGGCGACGGTCGCAACGGGAATGCCGCTTGGCATCTGGACGGTGGAGAGCAGCGCGTCCATGCCGTCGAGCTTTGCGCCGCTGCACGGCACGCCGATCACCGGGAGGGTCGTGTTCGCGGCCATGGCGCCCGCCAGGTGCGCGGCCATGCCCGCCAGCGCGATGATACAAGAAAATCCGCTCTCCCGTGCCGACGATGCAAATTCTCTTGCCTCGTTCGGGCACCGGTGGGCGGATAACACGCGGACCTCGGTCTCGATTCCATATTCCTTGAGCGTCTGGATCGCCTTCTCGGCGATGGGCAGGTCGCTCGTGCTGCCCATGATAACGGCTGCCTTTCGCATAAGCCTTGCCTCCTTACAAACAAAAATGGGCGCTCCACTGCCGCGGTGTGCAGTTGAAGTGCCCAGACGGTCGGCTGCTGAAATTTCAGCGAAAATGCTCTCTGCTCCCTTGTGGTACTCCACATTCCGTCAGTTACAAAGAGCTCAACTTGACAGTCCTTATCGTAGCACAGGGGCGTGCGTTCGTCCATGCACCGAAAGCGAGAATCCCGCGCCGTCTTTTTGCAGCATTTTGATAATAATTGCCATATCCATAAGCACCGCTTATATCTATTCCACAAGAAAGCGGAAGCTCCGTCAGAAATTGAGAGAGCCGCACACGAAAAACGTGTGCGGCTCTCTCTCGCATCGTGGTTTCAGAAAGGCAGCGCGCCGCTGATGGCAAGACTCAGCAGTACGACCGCAAGCACAACGAGCACCGGCACCTTGCGCCTGAGCTTTCTCATTGCGCGCTTTTCATCCACAGAGGAATCCTCACTTGGCAAGCTCTTTGCCCAGCGCGCGGCAGGCGTCCAGCGCGGCGTCGTCGGGCGTTTCGCAGCAGGTCACGCTCTCGCACACAAGGCGAAGGCCGGAATCGTCGCAGTCCTTTTCCCAGCTGCGCATCCACTCGCCGTCGCCCCAGCCGTAGGAGCCGAACAGCGCGGCGTTCTTGCCGCTCAGGCTGCGCTTGACCTCGTCGAACATGGGCTGGAACTCCATCTCCTCGAGCACCTCGCTGCCCATGGCGGGACAGCCGAAGCCGATGGCCTCGTAGGAGCTGAGCTCGGAAGCGTTCACCTTATCGGGGGTGAGCAGGGTGACCTGCGCGCCGGCGCTCTCCGCGCCCTCGGCAACGGCCTTGGCCATGGCCTCGGTATTGCCCGTGCCGCTCCAATAAACAACTGCAACCTTTTTCATATTTAGAATGTCCTTTCTCGTTTTAAAAATTTATCACACTGCCACGGCAAGCTGCTCGATGCCCGAGCCCGCCTGAAAGAGTGCGCAGTAGATCTCCGTGCATTTTTTGAACCGCGCGAACAGCGCGCGCGCCTTGTCCTCGTCGCCGTAGACCTTCCACAGCCCCGCGCACTTGAAGTCTCCGGCGCGGTGGTCGATAAAGCCCTTGACGTCCTCGGGCGGATACGAGAGGAACAGCCCGACCTCATGGGGAAACTCGCCGCCCTCGCGGAAGCGGCGGATGAGGTTCGCGACGCAGCGGCCGCTGTGGGCCGTGCTGCCGTAGCCCGCGTGCGCAAGGATCTCGAGCGCCTGCTCGTTTTGAAGATCCCGGCACAGCTCCTGCGGGCGGTAGAGGTAGAGCAGCGCCCGCCCGTCCGAAAAGCGGATGGGCAGAAGGCACAGGCCCTTCGGCACAAGCAGACGGTTGAGCCTGCGGATATCCGCGAGCAGCTCCTCCTTATCGTCGCAGGGGCAGGGGAAAAGGCTTCCGGTCTTGATGCCGGCGAGCGTCGGCGCGGCCTGGCGGACCAGGATCTCCTCAGACATCGGCGTGCCCTCCCTTTCCTCGTTTCGCTTAGTATCACCCGGCAGCTCCGTTCTTACCCGCAGGTTAGATGCGTCTAATAGTTAGATTGATCTAACCTTTATAAAGAAGAACTCGCTGTCGATGGTGCTATGATAGCAAATGAAACGAGCCTTATCCGCTCCAAACTGATCGGATAAGGCTCCAAAATTCATTCGTCCTCCTGCCGGGGCGCGCAGCTGTCGCGGTCCGCGCCCGCGCGGTAGGCGCTGGGCGAAACGCCGATGACCGAGCGGAAGGCGTGGGCAAACTTACTGGCGTTGTCGTAGCCGAACTGCCCCGCGATATCGAGCACGGTGCGGTCTGTCGTGCGCAAAAGCTGCGCCGCGCCGTGCATCTTCTGCGCGCGAAGGAACGCCGCAGGCGTCATGCCGTACACGCCGCGGAAGCTCGCCGCCAGCTGCGACGGCGACGTGCCGAGGCGCGCGGCCAGCTGCGCGGTGGTGATATTCTCCCCGGTATTCTGCAGCAGCAGATCGCGCGCGTCCTGCGCAAGGCTCACCTGCGCGCCGCTGTAGGCGCGCTTTTCGCCCGGCACGTCGAGCGCGCTTAAAAAAAGCAGCAGCTCGAGCACCTTGACCTTGAAGTAGCCGCGCCGCAGGTCCGCGGGGACGGCGTAAAGCTCGGAAAAGATATGCTCGACGCGCGCGCTCGAGCGCGCGACAAAGCAGCCGTTTCCGGCGCAGAACTTTTCCGCCAGCGCCCCCGGCCGCACGTCAACATCCTGCAGGATGCAGGAAAGGCAGTCCGGCGCGCGCTTTGGGTCGAGCGTGACGGTGATGCCGTGGTAATGCCCCGTCGGGAAGCAGGCCGCGCCCGGGCCGTCGTCCCGGCTCACAACGGAGAGGTCTCCAGGGGCGAGGAAGTAGTGCTCGTCCCCGTACTCGTACTCGATGCGCCCCTCGCGGCAGTGGTGGATCTCGAGAAGGCCCGGCTCGTCCAGCCGCTCCAGCCGCGCCGCGCATGCGTGCGCATCATTATAAATAAGGGAGATGCCCGGAAAGACCGGGTACACGCTGCGCCGCACCTCGCCCTCCGCCGTACCGAGGCGGTAAACGGTGCACTCCCGGTCGCGGTGGGCTATTGCGGCGTTTTCTCCGTATAATGTGGTCTGCGGCTTGGTCAAGGGGATCGCGGCTCCTTTCTGAAAGCGGAAAAAGGCGGCGGGGCGCGGTGTGCGCCCTGCCGCCGCTTATGCTGATCGTTACGCCTGCGCGCACGCCGGCTCCGGGCATGCGCCGCCCGCATCGCCCTCCAGAAGCTCGGGGTGCTTCAAATAGCGGCGCAGGCTCGCCCAGAACTGCGCGTACTCGTGTCCTGTGCAGATGCGCTCGTCCATGACGACGGAAAGCGGGATCAGTTTTTTATTATACTCGCCCGTGATGTAATTTGCAATGGGCTTGCCCATGCTCACGAATACGCCCGTCGTGCCGAACTCGTAGCAGTGGTGGAAGATGGAGCTCGTATTGATGGAGGCAAGGTTCGTGATGAAAAGGCTCGTGTGGAAGGGGCTCAGGTCGATGACCTTCCGCGGCAGAAGGCCGCAGCGGTCCAGAAGCTTGACAAGGCCGAACAGCAGCCCCGGCAGCAGCGGGATGGCGAATACAAAGTTTGCGAACCTGTCAGTGCTGTTGTTGTGCGTGGCCACCTGATTCTGTGCGACGGCCTCCTCGATCTTGCGGTTGATGGAGAAAATATCGTCCCCGTCCTCAAAAAAGACCTTGATCGACGTTTCGTCGGGCCGGCCGTCGGCGCGGTTTTTCAGGATGACAAAGCTCACGCAGAAGTGGTTGCGCTGGTAGATCTTGCTGTTCATGATGAAGCGGTTGATCTTGGGATTCTCCTGATAGGCCTTGAAGTAGGCCGCCAGCAGCAGCGTCATATAGGGGATGCGGATGCCCTCGCGGCGCTTTTCCTGAATGTAGCGGCGCAGGATCTCCATATCGGCGTATTCGGTGATGAAGTTCTGCGCGTCGTAGCGCCGGGGCATGATATAGGGCAGCGCCGACACGATGGTGGACGCTTCTTTTACTCTGGTTCCGTCGGGACGCATGGGCAAATCCTCTTTTCTTTGAGTTAAGTCCATATTACCCGCTTTTCCCCGGATTGGCAATGAATTCTTGGCGTTTTCTTTATTAAATGTTTGTTAAATCCCTTCTTCGCCCCAGTCAAGCGCGACGTCGGCGACGTGAAGAAGCCCGGAAAGCACCGAAGGAACGTAGACCGTGGTGAACGCGTCCTCCGCGGTGCAGAGCGTGCGCGTGACGGTATCGTTCGTGTTCTCCTGCGTCACGACGAGCATCGCCGCGCCCTCGGGCGCGGTCAGCGCCCCGGGGATGGCGTCAGCTGTGTATTCCTCACGGGAAAGGGCGTTTTTGTCCCCGTCCAGCCATGTGAAGATGACCGCCTCTGCCGCCCCGTGTTCTATCGCCTTGACGCTCACCTTGACGGTCCGCCGCTTCGTTCTGCCGTTTACTCTCCACTCGGTGCTTTCTTCCCTGCTCACGCCGACATTGGGTCCCATACCGGTGTGATCCTCTTCAGCATAATATTTTCCGTCGCTTGTGCGGTAAACGGAGCACTGATTGACGATCTTCCAGTCGCCGCTTGCATAGCAGATATCGCCGCCGATCTCGTAGGTCTCGCCGTCGTCGCTGCCGGAAACGCTCATGCCGTGGCTGTCGGCCCCCTCGCCGACGACCGCGCCGATGACGCAGTTGAACTCCGAGCCCTCCTCATAGCCCGGCTCGCCGGGCCTGATCTCCGTGATGGTCAGGAACACCGGCACGCCGGGCACGCCGAAGTCGTAATCATCGCCGGTCTCTGTCGCATAGCGCCTGCCGTCGAAGTGTTCGAGGGCGAAGAAGTATCCGACCCATTCGTCGTCCATGGTCTCCTGCGCCGCGGCTTCGATACGCTCAGGCTTGTAAAGCGCAAAACTCACACCGAACACCACCGCGAGTGTCAGTGCAAAGGCGATCAGTCGTTTCATGCTGCTCCCTCCCCCCATTTGACTGGAATGCTGATCGAGCAAAGCTTACCATCCTGATAGCGGAAGGTATTCAGCTTTGAGTAAGCATACGGCGCACTATCATTGCTGCGGCTGGAAATGGTATATTCCGCCGTCTCTCCGTCCCAGTCTTGCCCATAGCTCGTGCCGATCAGGTACGCCGCGCCGGGCGCGGCGGTGATGGACTCGGGCAGCGCATCGGGCGCGAACTCCTCGAGCTTCAAGAGATCGTCGTTTTCGTCCATGTGCGCGACGGTGAACTTCGTCGGCGTCGGACGGGCAGCAACGGTGATGGCGACTCTGACCTTCACACGCTCGGACTTGCCGCCGATCGTCTCGGTCTTATCTCTCGTGAGCGTGTGGGTCACGCTGGCGCCGTCCGCGCCGGACATGCCCATGCTGTTGCCGCGCGTCAGGTAAATGCGGCCATCCGACGTCTGGTAGATGGGATAAAGATTGAAAATCACTTGTCTGTCGCCGCAGGCGTAGACCTCGCCCGAGAGGTCGATGTCCAGCTGGTCCGTGCCGCTTTCTCTGTTGACATTCGACCTGCCGTCCGCCTTGCCGAGATTCCCGATGTACACGATCTCTGGAAAGCAGCCGGTCAAAAGGCGGCGCTCGGCCTCGGGGTCCGTGTTATCGCTCTCCATCGGCAGGACGCTGAAGATCCCGCCGCCGTCGGGAAGGTCCGGGAAGCGCCAGCCCTCCTCCGTCCGCTCGGCGTAAAGCCGTCCCTTCGTCCAGCTGAATTTGCCGGGGGACGTGACCTTGAGATCGTCGCCCGTGTCGATGTCCTCCTCTGAAACAAATACGCCGATGAGCATGCCCTCTTCCTCGCTTTCAGCGGCGGCGGAGGACGCCGCGCCGCCGTCCAGCAGCCCGATCAGAAAGACCGCCGCCAGGATCAGGGCGAAGATCAGGCCTGTTTTCGTTCTATTCTTCATGTTCCGCCTCCAGTTCTCCGTCGCATTGCAGAATGTCGCCCACGCTGCATTCGAGCGCGCAGCAGATGCGGTTGAGCGTCGCGAAGCGCACGCCCCTGGCCTTGCCGCTGCGCAGGATGGAAAGGTTCGCCTCCGTGATGCCGACGATGGCGCAGAGCTCTTTGCTCGTCATGCCGCGCGCCTTGAGCACCTCGTCCAGATGTACCGTGATCGCCATGGCCGTGCCCTCAGATGAAAAGCTCGTTGTCCGCCGCGAGCGTCACGTTGCTCTCGATGAGCCGCGCGCCGAGCAGCGCCGCGAGCACGAAGCACAGCTCAAAAAGCGGCAGCGGGATGGAGATGAGCGTATTGAGCAAAAACTGCACCGACAGCGCCTGCACGAGATCGACTGCGAGCGTCGTCAGCATGCTGACTCTCAGCGCCCTTGCGCACCAGGCGGAGAGCGCCCTTGCCTGCCGCGCGCTCTCCTGCGTGAAGGCGCCGGCATCCATCGTGTCGAGAAGGCCGACGGCGAAGTACGCCGTCGCCGCCGCGAGGAGCGAGGGCAGCGCTTCCGCTCCAAAACGCAGGGCGAGGATCAGATAGCTTGCGGCAAGGCTCTTCGACTCCGCGATCTCTCCATACGCCGCGAGAAACGGCGTATCGTCCGTCAGCGCGGTGTTGCCCGCCCGGAGCGTGTCGATATTGGAAAACAGGCCCGCGAATTCAGCAAAGCAGACCTCGAACACAAAATACGCCGCCGCAAGGATGAGCAGCGCGCGGAAGAGCTTCAAAAGCTCCTGCGTATCGCCGTCCAAAAAGCGGCGCAGCAGCCGCAGCACCACCCAGCCCGCGAGCAGCGCGGGGATGAGCCACTGCCAGGCAAGGCGGGGGAACAGCGCCTCCGCCGATGTGCTCCAATAGGTGGTCCAGCCGTGTGGAAAGAGCGCGCAGGCCGCGGCAAACGCGATGAGCGCGAGCAGCGCGTCCTCGCCCCGGAGCGCGCGCTTTTCCCGGATGCGCACGAGCGCATAGAGCGGGAGCAGGACCAGAAATGCGTACAGCGTGAGCGCAAGGGCAAAGCCGAAGCGCCCTGCGGACGCAAGCGTTGTGAGCCCCTGCCCGACCGCGCTGCCGGGCAGCCCCGAGACGGAAAACGCCGCGCCCGCGATCAGCCGCAGCACAAAAGCGAGCAGCGCGCACACCGCCCCCTCGGCCAGAAGCATCGTCTTTAAGCGTTTGTTTTTCATATCGCGCCTCCAGAATTATTATTTTTCGATAATTTTCAAGTGGAGCATAACAGAAAAATTATCGTTTGTCAATAATTTCTTTGCTGCGCCGCGCGGACGGGGGCGAGCCGCTCACTTAGCTGAAAATAAACGATGTGTTCGTTTTTTTCTATTGATTATCCTCGCTTGATAGACTATACTTATAACTGTTGAAGCATGCAATTTCATCACTATTGCTCAAAAAACAGAGAATCAGGAGGACACCAACAATGAAGTATAATCGCACCTATAACTTCTCCGCCGGTCCCGCTATGATGCCGGAGCCCGTGCTGGAGGAAATCCGTGACGAGATGATGAACTACCGCGGCAGCGGCATGTGCGTCATGGAGATGAGCCACCGCTCCAAGGTTTTCCAGCAGATCGCCGACGAGGCCGAGGCCGACCTGCGCGACCTGATGGGCATCCCCGACAACTACAAGGTCCTGTTCATTCAGGGCGGCGCTACGCTGCAGTTCGCGGCTGTGCCCTGGAACCTGATGAAGAACGGCAAGGCCGTCTACGTCGAGACCGGCGCGTGGTCCAAGAAGGCCATCACCGAGGCCAAGAAGTACGGCGAGGTCATTGTTGCCGCTTCCTCCAAGGACAAGAACTACAGCTACATCCCCGACTGCTCCGATCTCGACATCCCCGATGACGCCGACTACGTCTACATCTGCGAGAACGAGACCATCCACGGTGTGACCTGGCAGAAGCTGCCCAACACCAAGGGCCACGTTCTCGTTTCCGACCAGAGCTCCATGTTCCTCTCCCAGCCCTGCAACGTCAGCGATTACGGCATGATCTACGCGGGCGTGCAGAAGAACGTCGGCCCCGCCGGCATGGTCATCGCCATCATCCGCGAGGACCTCATCCGCGAGGACCTCGATCCCAAGATGCCCATCTACATGCGCTACGACACCCACGCCAAGAACGGCTCCATGTACAACACCCCGAACTGCTGGGCCATCTACTGCTGCGGCAAGGTCTTCAAGTACCTCAAGAGCATCGGCGGTCTTGAAGAGATGCACAAGCGCAACATCGAGAAGGCCAAGGTCATCTATGACTTCCTGGATTCCTCCAAGATGTTCCACGGCACCGTTGAGCCCGAGTTCCGCTCCCTCATGAACATTCCCTTCGTCACCGACTCTGCCGAGCTCGACGCCGAAGTCGTCGCCGCCACCAAGGCCGCCGGTTACGATAACCTCAAGGGCCACAAGAGCGTCGGCGGTCTGCGCGCCAGCGTTTACAACGCCATGCCCATCGAGGGCGCGAAGGCGCTCGTTGAGTTCCTGAAGAAGTTCGAGGAAGAGCACACCAAGTAAAAAAATATAATCTACAAGGAGAAAGTTATCATGCGTATTCTTGTTACCGACGGTATGGATAAGGGCGCGATCGAGAAGGTCCGCGCGATGGGTCACGAGCTCGTTGAGCAGTTCTACGAGCCCGACGAGCTGGGCAAGGCCCTGCGTGACTTCGACGTTGCCATCATTCGCTCCAAGACCAAGCTGCGCGCCAAGCAGATCGACGAGGCCAAGGGCAGCCGCTTCAAGTGCGTCATCCGCGCCGGCGTGGGCCTTGACAACATCGACGTGCAGTATGCCAAGGACAACGGCATCGAGGTGAAGAACACTCCGAAGTCCCCCTCCGAGTCCGTCGCTGAGCTGGCTATGGCTCACATGTTCTCCTGCGCCCGCTACATCTCCATCGCCGGCCACTCCATGCGCGAGGGCAAGTGGGAGAAGAAGGCCTACGGCAAGGGCATCGAGCTGACCGGCAAGACGCTCGGCATCGTCGGCTTCGGCCGCATCGGCCAGAAGCTCGGCAAGATGGCCAAGGCCATCGGCATGAACGTCATCGCCTTCGATATCTTCCACATCCCCGGCATCGAGGAAGAGCTGGGCATCCCCTATGTTGAGATGGACGAGCTGCTCGCGAAGTCCGACTTCATCTCCGTCCACGCGCCTGCTGTGGACGGCGGCGCGCTCATCAATGCCGAGCGCATCGCCAAGATGAAGGACGGCGTCGTTATCATCAACACCTCCCGCGGCACCAACGTTGACGAGGCGGCTCTTCTTGACGCGCTCAACAGCGGCAAGGTCCGCGCCGCCGGTCTGGACGTCTATGCCGACGAGCCCGCGACCAACGTCGCCCTCTACTCTCACCCCATGGTCTCCTGCACGCCGCACATCGGCTCGGCGACCGTCGAGGCGCAGGGCCGCATCGGCGAAGAGCTGGTCGAGATCATCTCCAAGATGTAATTTCCCGCAGCCCGCTGCGAAGCAGAAAGAGCCGCCGTTTCGGCGGCTCTTTCCTTTTGCCCGCCGCGCCGCAAGACATATCTTTTCCTTCCCGCTCATAGGATACAGCAACAAAACCGTGTTGAGGTGTACGATATGGAAGGAAACCAGAACTATGTGGAGCTGTGGGGCGTCGCCGCGGGCGAGCCGGTCTTTTCACACGAGAACCATGCGCGGCGGTTCGACAAATTTCCGCTCCGGGTGGAGCGGCTGTCCGGGCAGAGTGACCTGCCGGTGATCGTCGCGGGCGAGGAGCTGCTGCGCGCCTGCCCCGTGCACGAGGGGCAGAGCCTGCGCGTCACGGGCCAGCTCCGCTCGTTCAACAACCGCAGCGGTCAGGGCAGCAGGCTCGTCATCACCGTCTTTGCCCAGACGCTCGAGCCTGGCGACGGCACGTCCTTCAACCGCATCCTGCTCTCGGGCGCGCTGTGCAAAAAGCCCGCGCTGCGCCGCACGCCGCTGGGCCGCAGCATCTGCGACCTCATCCTTGCCGTCAACCGCCATTACGGGCGCGCGGACTACCTGCCGTGCATCGCCTGGGGCCGCACGGCGGTGCAGATCGCCGGGATGGACGTCGGCACGCGCCTGACGCTCGAGGGCCGCGTGCAGAGCCGCACCTACACAAAGCTGCTGGAAAACGGCAGCGAGGAGCGCACGGCGTTCGAGGTATCCGTCATGCAGCTTGTGGAAGATCCCGCCGAATATCAGGAGGAAGCCGCCCGATAGGGCGGCTTTTTTCGTAAACATGCAGATTTTCCGCCTCATCATGGTCGAAAGCGTTTATACACTCTTCTGCTATTCAAATAATTTATCACTGTATCCCTTTACTTTTATCGGGCGGAATGTTAGAGTTTCATAATGCTGTAAACGACCGCCGCGCATCGGGCGGACTAACAAAACGGAGAGAGAACATGGCAAGAATTTTTTTACTCAAGGGTGATATCGCAAACCCCGGACACGTGGACATTCCGACCAATGCCACCATCCGTCAGGTGATCTATGACATCGGCGGCGGCATTCCGGGCGGAAAGGCCTTCAAGGCCGTGCAGATCGGCGGACCGAGCGGCGGCCTTCTGACAGAGGAGCATCTGGACCTGCCGCTGAACTTTATCAAGCTCAAGCCCTACGGCGTGCGCCGCGGCGACAGCGTCATTACGGTGCTCGACGAGGACCGCTGCATGGTAGATGTGGCCGCCCGCTTTATGGAATACACGCAGACCGAGTTCTGCGGCAAGTGCGTCCCCTGCCGTGAAGGCACCAAGCGCATGAACGAGCTTTTATGGGGGCTCAAGGACTACCGCATCGACCACAAGGAGTTCACGCTGCTCACCGACCTTGGCGAGATGATCTCGGTCACGGCGTACTGCAACCTCGGCAGAAACTCGTTCCGCACGCTGGAGGAGTCCATCAAGTACTTCCCTGCGGAATTTGAGGACCATCTCAAGGGCGAGTGCGCGCTGTGCGCGCAGGACCGCGAGCCGATCCAGCCCGGCGACCTGCCGTACAACAGGATCAAGCTCGTCGTTGACCCCAACGTCTGCCGCGGATGCAGCAAGTGCGCGCGCAACTGCCATGCCGACGCCATCACGGGCGTCGTCAAGTCGCCCTTTTCCATCGACCCGGAAAAGTGCGTCAAGTGTTATACCTGCATCGAGGCCTGCCCCTTTGATGCCATTCAGGAGGTAGAGATCGATGCCTAACATTATGTACGTGGACAACATCCGCGTGGAGTTCGACGAGGAAGCCACGGTGCTGGACGTGTGCCGCAAGGCGGGCGTTGAGGTGCCGAACTTCTGCTTCCATTCCGACCTTTCCGTGTACGGCGCGTGCCGCATGTGCATGGTTGAAAACCTCGACACCGGCGAGATCACAGCTGCCTGCACCACCAAGCCGAAAAACGGCCTGCGCATCCGCACGAACACCGCGCGCCTTCTCAAATACCGCCGCATGATCCTCGAGCTGATGCTCTCGGCCCACTGCCGCGACTGCACCATGTGCGAGAAGAGCCGCACCTGCCGCCTGCGCGAGATGGCGGTGCGCTTCGGCATCCACCACATCCGCTTCAGCGACACGCGCGAGCACATTCCCGAGGACCACTCCTCCCCCGCTGTGCAGATCGACTACAACAAGTGCATCCTCTGCGGCGACTGCGTGCGCGTCTGCAAGGAGGTGCAGGGCATGAGCATCCTGCACTTTGCCGGCCGCGGCCCCGGCCTTCACATTGAGGCCGGCGACAACCAGCAGCTTTCGAGCACCCACTGCGTCAGCTGCGGCCAGTGCTCCGCCGTGTGCACGACCGGCGCCATCACTGTGAAAAACGAGATCGGCGACGCCTGGCGCGCGCTGCATGACCCGAAAATGCGCGTCGTTGTCCAGATCGCGCCCGCCGTGCGTGTGGCGCTCGGCGAGGCCTACGGCATTCCGAGCGGCGAGAACGTGCTCGACAAGCTCGTCACGGCGCTCAAGATCATGGGCGCGGACGAGGTGTACGACACCATCTTCGGCGCGGACCTCACCGTGCGCGAGGAGGCGCAGGAATTCCTGCGCAGGCTCGAAACGGGCGAGAACCTGCCGCTGATGACCTCCTGCTGCCCCGCGTGGGTGCGCTACGTGGAAAACGAGCGCCCGCAGTTCCTGAAAAATCTCTCCTCCGCCCTCTCCCCCATGCAGATGCTGGCGACGGTCCTGAAGGATCAGTACCGCGAAAAGGACGCCGCCGACGGGCGCACGACCTACCACATCGCCATCATGCCCTGCACGGCCAAGAAGATGGAGGCGGGCCGCCCCGAGTTCCGCCGCGGCGGCGTGCCCAACGTTGACCTCGTGCTCACCACACAGGAGGTCATCCGCATGATCAAGGAATCCGGCATCCGCTTCCAGATGCTCGAAAAGGAGTCGCCCGACCTGCCGTTCGGCATGGGCAGCGGCGCGGCCGAGATCTTCGGCACCTCCGGCGGCGTGGCGGAAGCGGTCGCGCGCTACTGCATGCCCGACAAGAGCAAAAACGTCCTGCGTATGCTCGAGCACAGCGGCCTGCGCGGCAGCGATCCCATTCGCTTTGTCACGCTGCCCATCGGGGATCGTGAGGTGCGCATCGCGCTTGCCCACGGCCTTTCCAACGCGGCAAAGCTGCTCGACCAGATTGAAAACGGCGAGGTGCAGGTGGACCTTGTCGAGGTCATGTCCTGCCGCACCGGCTGCGTCGGCGGCGCGGGCCAGCCCTACGCGCTGATGAACACCAAGCTCCAGCGCGCCCGCGGCCTGTACGAGATCGACCGCAGCGCGATGTTCAAGCGCAGCGAGCGCAACCCCGTCATCAACGCGATGTATGACGCGGGTCTCGGCGAGCGTGCGCACGAGCTGCTGCATCAGGAATACGAGGAATAAGGCAAAAAGGACCGGCTGCATCGACGCGGCCGGTCTTTTGACCCATCTTTTTTGAAAAATATCATTATTTTTAATAATAGGTCTATTGACAAATTCCGACATTTCCCATAATATATTTTCGCAAATCCATTATAAATTCTGAATTGGAGGCTCTTATGGAGGTTCGCAATCTGGTCACCTTTTTGAAGGTTACGGAACTCAAAAGTTTTTCCCGTGCCGCCGAAGCGCTGGACTATTCCCAATCCGCCGTGACGGTGCAGATCCAGCAGCTCGAGCGCGAGCTGGGGGTGCAGCTGTTTGACCGCATCGGCAAAACGGTCTCCATCACGCAATACGGCAAGGACTTCGTCTCCTACGCGCGCGACGTGGTCAGCGCCATCGCGCGGGCCAGCGCCTTCGCCTCGGCCGATTCCGAGCTGAGCGGCACGGTGCGCGTCGGCACGCTCAACTCGCTGCTGACCGCCTCGTTCGCCGACATCGTGCCGACCTTCCACGACCGCTTCCCGCACGTGCAGATCAATCTGCACGCAGGCAACATCGCCTCCATCACGGAGATGCTCGTAAAAAACGAGATCGACATCATCTACACGCTCGACGCGCAGATCTTCGACACGCAGTTCGTCAAGGTCTTTGAGGCGCAGGAGGATGTCGTCCTCGTCGCCAACGCGGCCAACCCGCTCGCCGGACGCACCGACGTGCGCCTTGCCGACCTTGTGTCGCGCCCGTTCGTCCTGATGAACCACGGCAACCCCTACCGCGACCAGTTCGACCGCGAGCTTGCCCGGCAGGATCTGAGCGTAGAGCCGTTTCTCGAGCTTGAGAGCGACACGCTCGCGCTCAAGCTCATCCGCGAGAATCCGGAGTATCTCTCCATCCTCCCGCGCTACACGACCGAGATGAGCATCCACAAGGACAACCTCGCCATCATTCCCGTGGCGGACTGCCAGATGCGCCAGTGGCGTCAGGTGCTCTACCACAGAAACAAGGTCATCACGCCGCAGATCCAGGGGATGCTGGACGTGATCCTCGAGGTGGCCAAAAAGCCGTTCTGACCCAATATCGCTTTTCCGCAGGGGCGCGCCGCCGGGCGCGCCCCTGCTTTTTTGCGTCAGCGTGTCAGCGCGGCGCAAAAAAATGCAAAAAAGTGGTGCAAAATGCAGAGCGGCGCGTTATAATAGGGAACAAATTCCATGCCCGCGCCGCATGGGCGCGGGCTTTGATCGGAGGGATCCCTGCTATGCGAATCGTTGTCAAGGTCGGTACGTCCACGCTGGCGTACCCCACAGGCCGGCTGAATATTCAGCGCATGGAGCGCTTCTGCAAGGTCTTGAGCGACCTTAAAAACATGGGGCACGAGATCATCCTCGTCTCCTCCGGCGCCATCGCCATGGGCTTTGGCAAGCTCAATCTGCGCGAGCGCCCGCAGGACACGCCGACCAAGCAGGCCTCCGCCGCGGTCGGCCAGTGCGAGCTGATGTACACCTATGATAAGCTCTTCACCGAGTATAACCACACCGTCGCGCAGCTGCTCATCACCGCGCCCGACATTGAAGAGGGCGGCGCGCGCAAGGAAAACTTCCACAACACGCTCGCGCGGCTCTTGGAGCTCGGCGCGCTGCCGATCATCAACGAGAACGACACCATCTCCACCGCCGAGTTCGGCATCGGCGACAACGACACCCTCTCCGCCATCGTGGCGGTGACGGTGAAGGCCGATCTTCTCATCCTGCTCTCGGATATCGACGGGCTCTTTGACGGCGACCCGCGCAAAAATCCCGGTGCGAAGCTCATCGACACGGTGGATGTGATCGACGAGCACATCATCTCGCTCGGCGGCGGCAGCGGGTCGAACCTCGGCACCGGCGGCATGGCGACGAAGCTGCGCGCCGCGCAGATGGCGACCGCCGCGGGCTGCGAGATGGTCATCACCAACGGCCAGACGCCTGAAGTTCTCTACGACGTGGCCGCCGGCAAGCGCGTGGGCACAAGATTTACAGTAAAGAGGGATTGAGCATGACAACCATTGACCTGCTGAAGAAAACAAGAGCTGCTTGGGGCAGCATCCGCAGCGCAAGCACGGAGGAAAAGGACCGCCTGCTGCTTGCCATGGCGGAAAGTCTGGAAGTAAGCGCCGGAGATATCCTGCGCGACAATCAAAAGGACCTCGACGCCGCGCGCGGAACGATCTCCGACGTGATGCTCGACCGACTCGCGCTGAGTGAGGACCGCATCCGCGCCATGGCTCAGGGCATCCGCGAAGCCGCGGCCCTGCCCGACCATGTGGGCCGCGCGCTCGCGCAGTTCACCCGCCCCAACGGCATGACCATCACGAAGCGCCAGGTGCCGCTCGGTCTGGTCGCCATCATTTATGAGAGCCGCCCGAACGTCACGTCGGACGCCGCGGCGCTCTGCATCAAAAGCGGCAACGTGTGCATGCTGCGCAGCGGAAAAGAGGCCTACCGCTCCTCCCGCGCCATCGTCACGGCGCTCAAGGCCGGCATCGAGGCCGCGGGCGGCGATCCCAACATCGTCAACATCGTGGAGGATACGACCCACGCCAGCGCGCAGGCGCTGATGACGGCGGACGGCCTTGTGGACCTGCTCATCCCGCGCGGCGGCAAAGGCCTTATCCGCGCGTGCGTGGAAAACGCCACCGTCCCCTGCATCGAGACCGGCACGGGCATCTGCCACGTGTACGTCGATCAGGACGCGGACCTCGACATGGCGGTGAAGATCATCGTGAACGCCAAGACGAGCCGCCCCTCCGTGTGCAATGCGGAGGAAGTCTGCCTTGTCCACCGCGCGCTCGCGCAGGACTTCCTGCCGAAGCTCAAGGCCGCGCTCGTTGACGAGCGGCAAGCGGCGGGGCTCGTCCCGGTCGAGCTGCGGCTCGACGAGGCCGCCGCACAGATCATCCCCGGCACGGCGGCGACGGAGCTGGACTTCGACACGGAATTTCTCGACTACATCCTCGCCGTTGCAGTCGTGGACGATCTGGACGCGGCCATCGCGCACGTCCAGCGCCACTCCACGCACCACAGCGACTGCATCGTGACGGAAAACAGGGCCGCGGCGAACCGCTTTGTCGATGAGGTGGACAGCGCGGCGGTGTATGTCAACGTCTCCACCCGCTTTACCGACGGCGGCGAGTTCGGCCTTGGCTGCGAGATGGGCATTTCGACGCAGAAGCTCCACGCGCGCGGCCCCATGGGGCTCGACGAGCTGAGCACCTATAAATATATCATCACCGGCAGCGGCCAGATCCGGTAAAAGAAAGGCGGACACCCCGATGTACCACAGCGACAAAAAATACGCGCTGACGAACTGCGTCATTCTCGACGGCACGGAGCATATGGAACCGCAGCGCGGCAGGGCCGTCTGCATCGACGGCGAAAAGATTTCCGAGATCGCAGACGCGCAGCACATCCCCGCGGGCTATGAAGCGATCGACCTCGGCGGAAAATACGTGCTGCCGGGCCTTATCAACATGCACGCGCATCTGCCCGCCTCGGGCAAGCCGCGCAAGAAGGCGAGCGACCCGAAAAAGCTCGTGAAGCTCATCACCTCCTGCGCGCTGACGAACAGGATCGGCCTTCATATGTGCGAGGGCTACGCCAAAACGGAGCTGCTCTCGGGCGTGACGACGATCCGCACCGTGGGCGGCGTGGCCGACTACGACACGAAGATCCGCGACCTTGCGGCGGCGGGAAAAATCCTTGCCCCGCGCGTGCTGGCGTCGAACATGGCGGTGTCCGTCCCCGGCGGGCATATGGCGGGGTCGCTTGCCTATGAGGCGCACTCCGCTGCGGAAGCGGCGGCGCTCGTTGAAAAGATCGCGGCGCAAAAGCCCGACCTCATCAAGCTGATGATCACCGGCGGCGTGCTGGACGCCGAGGTCGTGGGCGAGCCGGGCGTGCTGCGCATGCAGCCCGCGCTCGTCAAGGCCGCGTGTGACAGGGCGCACGCGCTCGGCATGATCGTCGCGGCGCACGTCGAAAGCCCCGAGGGCGTGATGACGGCGCTGCAAAACGGCGTGGATTCCATCGAGCATGGTGCGCAGCCAAGCGATGAAATGCTCGCGCTCTTCAAAGAGCGCGGGGCCTTCCAGATCTCGACCATCTCCCCGGCGCTCCCCTATGCGCTCTTTGAGCGCAGCATCTCGCACGCGACCTATGAGCAGCAGGAAAACGGCAAAATCGTCTTTGACGGCATCGTCGCCCTCGCGCGGGCGAACCTTGCCGCGGGCGTGCCGGTCGGCCTCGGCACGGATGTGGGCTGTCCGTATATCACGCACTACGACATGTGGCGCGAGCTGCACTATTTCGTCAAATACTGCGGCGTGACGCCCGCCTTCGCGCTCTACAGCGCGACGCAGCTCAACGCCCGGCTCGCGGGCATCGGCGATGCGACCGGCAGCATTGAAAAGGGCAAACAGGCCGACCTCATCGTCTGCGCGGGTGACCCGCTCAAGGATTTGAGCGCGCTGCGCACGCTCGACATGGTCGTCAGGGGCGGGTACCGCATCGACAGGCCGCAGATCAAAAAGATGCCCGAGGTCGAGCGCGAGCTCGACAAGTTCCTGTGAGCGCCATGAAGTACCTTGTGCTGTCGGATTCCCACGGGAACGTGGACCATATGGCGCGCGCCGTTGAGCTTGTGAAGCCGGACGGCATCATCCACCTCGGCGACTGCTGGCGCGACGCGGAGGAGCTGCGCCAGCTCTTCCCCCGCCTGCCGCTCGAGCAGGTGCCGGGCAACTGCGACCTCGGCCGCTTCGAAGCGCCCGAGCGCGTGCTGATTCTGGACGATCACCGCGTGCTCATCGCGCACGGGCACACGCTGGGCGTGAAAACGGGGCTTCTGCGCGCGCAGTACCGCGCGCTCGAGCAGAACGCGGATATCCTGCTCTTCGGCCACACGCACGTGCCGCTCGTGGATGCGTCGGCAAGGCCGATGCTGCTCAACCCCGGCGCGGCCGGCGATCCCCGCAGGCCCACCTATGGCGTACTGGAGCTTCGGGACGGAAAAATCTACCCGTCGGTATTCCGGCTGGAATAAGAAAAAGAGATGTACCGTGCGGTACATCTCTTTTTTACAGCTCAAGAAAGCGGTGCGCGAGCGCCGGAGCGTTCGTATTTTTCAGGCACACGACGTTCAGCTCGTGCACGCCCGTGAGCGGCGGGCAGGAAAAGTGCGCGATGTCCGCATCGCTCTTCACGACCGCCTCGTAGAGGAAGCTCACGCCCTGCCCCTCTCGCACAAGGTCGCGGATGAGCTTGAAGCTGCTGATGCAGATATCCGCGCGGAAGGCGTCCACCGTGTAGCCGCACTGCTGGAGCTCGCGCTCCAGAATTTTGCGCGTGCCGGAGCCCGGCTCGCGCAGGATAAGCCGCTCGGAAAAAAGCTCCGCCATCGGCACGTTTCGTCCCGCAAAGGGATGGTCCTTCGCACACACGCCGATGTACGGCTCGTTGCGCAGCAGGAAGCTTTCATACCGGCTCTTGTCGAAAATACCCTCGAGCACGACGAAGTCGAGCTCCCCGCCCTCAAGCTGGGCGAGCAGGTGCGCGGTGTTGTCCACAGTAAAAAAAAGCTCGTTTTCCGGCGCTTTCAGAAAGCGGCTGATCTGCGGCGGCAGGATATAGTCGCCGATGGACTTCGTCGCGCCGATGCGAAGGCGCGTTTTCTCCCGCTCGCGCAGGGCGCGGCGCAGCTCCTCGTCCTGATAGCGCTGGCTGACGGCGTAGATCTCGAGCGTTTCGCCCTGCGGCGTTTTTTTGAGCTTTCGGCTGTCGTAGGTAAAAAGGCGCACGCCGTACAGCGCTTCGAGCGCCTGGATCTGCTTGGTCACGGCGGGCTGCGTCAGGTGCAGCTGCTCGGCCGCCTTGCGGTAGTTCATCGTGCCGCACAGCGTCAGGAAGGTTTCAAGCTTCTGGTCCATCCTTCTCTCCTTCTCGATAAGAAACAGGAATTGACATATTCTGATTTATAATTTTATTATATCATACAGCAGTGATATAATAAAGCCGCAATCAGCTGAAGAGGAGAGAAAATTCCATGAAATTCATCGAAACCGTCAAAAAAATGCTGCCCGGCTGCGCCATCGCGCTCGTCATCGCCGCGGCGGCGAAGCTTCTGGAGCAGTTCGAGGAGTCCGCGGGGCTGCACCTGATCGGCGCGTCCGTCATCGCCATGTTCATCGGCATGATCGTCAACCGCTTCTGCAAGCCCAACGCCGTGACCGCACCGGGCATCAAGTTCACCTCGAAGAAGATCTTGAAGTTCGCCATCATTCTGCTCGGCGCCAGTCTGAACATCACGACCGTGCTGACGGTCGGCCGCTTCTCGCTCACCGTCATGCTCTTCACGCTCGCGACCTGCTTCGGTCTCGGCTACCTCATCGGCAAGGCGCTGGGCCTTGACTGGAAAACGAGCAGCCTCATCAACGCCGGCACCGGCATCTGCGGCGGCAGCGCCATCGCGGCCATCGCCCCCGTCATCGAGGCGACGGACATGGACATTGCCTACGGCATGTCCGCGACGTTCCTGTTCGACACGATCATGGTCGTTGTGTTCCCGCTGCTTGGCCGCGCGATGGGTCTTTCCGACGCGGCGTTCGGCCTGTGGGCCGGCACGGCGGTGAACGACACCTCGAGCGTCGTCGCAACGGGCTACGCCTTCAGCGAGGCCGCGGGCGACTTTGCCACCATGGTCAAGCTGACGCGCACGCTCGCCATCATCCCGACGGTGTTGGTCTTTGCCGCCATCAGCGTGCACTTAAAGAAAAAGGCCGCCGCGCAGAGCGGCGACCATGGCGTAAAGGTCAATATGAAGTCGGTGTTCCCCTGGTTCATTCTGGGCTTTCTCGCGATGTCCATTCTCTGCTCGCTCGGCGTCATCCCGGCGGACTTCGCCGCCGCGCTCAAGAGCGTCAGCAAGTTCCTGATGGTCGCTGCGCTCGCCGCCATCGGCCTGAACACGAGCTTCAAGGACCTCTGCAAGTCCGGCGCGAAGCCGATGCTGCACGGCTTCATCGTCTCGCTGCTCGTGGTGCTCGTGGCCATCGCGGTCGAGTATGCGCTCGGCATCGCGCCGAGCGGCACGCTCATTTAATCGTCCGCCGAAAGGACGAGACCGCAGCGGCCCTTCACGTCCAGCGCGTCAAAATAGCGCTGCTCGAGGGGGATCCAGCGGTCAAAAAACCGCTGGGCATGCGCGGGTGCATTCCGCTTGAGGATGCGCCCGCGCTGTTTTTCCGCCGGAATATCGAGGAAAACGGACAGATCGTAATACGGCGCGAGGTCGGGGTGCATGGAATACGCACCCTCGATGATGCCGAGCCGCCCCAGCTCGATCCGCTCCGGCGGAGCGATGGTGAACGTCGCGCAGTCGAAGCGGCGGTAATCGACGCATTTCCCCTCCCGCAGCGGCAGGAGGACCTCCGACAAAAAGCGCTCGCGGTCCACGTTGCCGCCCGGCTCTGCAAAGCGCTCCTCCGTGCGCTGCTCGGGACGGAGGAAAAAGTCGTCCATGTGAAAGACCGGGCAGTCGTAAATGCTTTGCAGCAGCGCCCCCAGCGTCGTTTTGCCGCTGGCGCTGCCGCCCTCGACAGCGACGAGCACGCGCTCCTTTTCCGCCGTCAGGCGGTCGATGCGCGAGATGAGCGGCAGGGCGCGGGCAAAATCGCGCCGCAGCACGCGGTAGGCTGGCGCGTATCGTTCCCGGAATACCTCGGAATGGTGCAGCGGCGCAAAGCCGTCCTGCCGCCATTTTTCAACGGCCTCCGCCGTCTCCCGCGCGGAAAACGGCAGCTCGCCCGCGCCGGCCATCTCCTGCAAAACGCGCAGCATCGCTTCCAGCGTCTCGCGCCCAAGCTCCTCGTGCCGGGCCGAAAGTGCAAAAAGCCGCGAGAGCGTTTCCGCGCGCAGCCCGTCCCGCAAAATGCCGAGGTGCACGCGGCAGTAATCGCCGCAGAGCGGCTCGACCTGCTCTGAAGCGCGATCCCTGCTGCCCTCCGCTTCGGCGCGGATAAAGTCCGCCGCGGCGGACGGGTCGGCGATGAGGTGCTCGCAGCCAAAGGCGCTCTGATAGAGCGCCTTGCATACGTCCTGCAGGGTGAGCGCGGGATAGCGCGCGCAGTGGGCGCGCAGAAATGCGCGGATCGCGGAAGGGTCGTTCATGGTCCCGGTTTCCTTTTCAAAAATTATTACCCTCGGCAGACAAGGGTACGCTGATGATAGCACTTTTTGTCATGGTGCGCAAGGCCGCCGCACTTGACAGCCCCGCGCTTTTTTGGTAAAATCCCAGCGTCGGCACAAGCCGGCGGCACCGACACAAGTTGGTCATTCCGCAGCGCTTTTCCCACTAAGCAGGATATCATGAAGGTATCAGTATCTCCAAAGGGAGATGTTGGTGCCTTTTTCTTGTCTTTGGGCGAGCGCCGCGTCACCTTTTACAAGAGAGGATGAGGCAGCATGACGATCCTGGTGATCGACGGACAGGGCGGCAAACTGGGCCGCAGCCTGGTGGAGAGCATCAAAAAATCCTTCCCGCAGGTGGAGGTCATGGCTGTCGGCACGAACAGCGCCGCATCCGACGCGATGCGCCGCGGCGGAGCCGACCGCGTGGCAACGGGTGAAAATCCCGTCATCGTCGCCTGCCGCAGCGCGAAGATCATCGCCGGTCCCATCGGCATTGCGATGGCCGACGCGCTGATGGGCGAGATCTCCCCCGCCATGGCGAATGCCGTCGCATCGAGCAGCGCCTACCGCGTCCTCATCCCGATGAATCTTTGCAGCACCTACGTCGCGGGCGTGAGCGGCAAGTCCTCCGTGCTGATGGACGACGCCGTGCGCCATATCGGCGAGCTGCTGCACGAAATGGAGAAATCACAATGAGTCAGAATGTCACGGCGCAGGCCGCTTCGTCCCTGCGCACCAGAAAGATCACCTATTCCGCGCTGTTCCTCGCCCTTGCGATGGTGCTGCCGTTTTTGACCGGCCAGATCCCCGAGATCGGCTCGATGCTCTGCCCCATGCACATTCCCGCACTGCTGTGCGGCTTTTTGTGCGGCTGGCCTTGGGGCCTTGCTGTCGGCTTTCTCTCCCCGCTGCTGCGCTCGCTGCTGTTCGGCATGCCGCCGGTGTGGGTCGCGATCGCCATGGCGTTTGAAATGGCGACCTACGGCGCGGTGTCCGGTTGGCTGTACCGTAAACTCGGCAAGTCTCCCGCGCGTATCTACGGCTCGCTGATCGCCGCGATGGTGGCAGGCCGCCTTGTGTGGGGCCTTGTGAAGTTCCTGCTCGCGGGCCTTCAGGGCACGGAGTTCAACCTCAGCATTTTCCTCTCCGGCGCGATCACGACGGCTATCCCCGGCATCATCCTGCAGCTCATCCTCATCCCCGTTCTCGTGGTGGTGATGGAGCGCACGAACATGCTGCCGCGCGACTGATCTTAAATGAGCGAAGGGCTCAGGTCTTTGACCTGGGCCCTTCTTCTTTATTCTTCCGCCCTGTCCCTTGTCAGGAGCTTCCGATAGCTCGCGTCCATCAAAAACGCGCCGAGCGGCGCCGTGAGCACGATGCCGAGCACCGCGACGGAGAGGACGACCTCCCCGCAGGGCAGCCCTGCCGCGAGCGGCACCGAGCCGATGGCCGCCTGCACCGTCGCCTTGGGAAGGTAGGCGAACACGCAGTAGAGCCGCTCTTTCGCCGTGAGCGGCGTTTTCACAAGGCACAGGCACACACCGGCGGCGCGGAAAACGAGCGCCGCGAGGATCATGCCCACCGCCGCAAGGCCGACGTTCGCCATATAGCGGATATCGACCGCCGCGCCGACGAGGACGAAGAGAATGACCTCCGCCGCAAGCCAGAGCTTGCCGAACTTTTCCGAAAGCCGCTTTGAAACGCTTTCCGCGCTCTTTTGTTTCAGCATGCACGCCATGCTCACCACCGCAAGAAGGCCCGACACGGGTACGATGCCCTCGAGCCGGTCCTCCGCCGCCGCGAGCAGGAACGAAACGCCGAGCACGACGATGACCTTCATGCTGCCCCGGATGCAGCGCCCGCGGGCATAGGCCGCTTCAAAAAACACGTTCAGAAGCAGCCCCACAGCCGCGCCGAGCGCAATGCCGAGCAGGATGGAGACCGGCACGCGCAAAAGGCCGCTCGCCGCGTCGGTCTGCTGGCCCTGCGCCGTGTGAAGAAACGTCGTAAAGAGCACGATAACGAAGATATCGTCGCACGACGCGCCCGCGAGCACCATCTGCGGGATGCTCTTTTTCGTACCGCAGCCGCTCTCTATCAGCTGCACCATGCGCGGCACGACCACCGCGGGCGACACCGCCGCGAGCACCGCGCCCATGACCGCCGCCTCCACGCGCGTGATGCCGAGAAAATGCGGCGCGAGCAGCACATAGCCGAGGATCTCACAGCTTGCGGGCAGGCAGGACATCAGCACCGCCGGCCGGCCCACGCGCTTTAAGTCGCTTAGATCGAGCGACAGCCCCGCCTTGAGCAGGATGATGATGAGCGCGATCTTGCGAAGGTCCGCCGAAACGGACAGGATCGACGGATCGAGCCAATTCAGCACGCAGGGCCCCAGCAGCACGCCTGTGAGCAGCATCCCAAGGATGCGCGGCAGGCGGAGCTTCTGGCACAGCGCGGCCAGCGCAAGGCCGGCAAGGAAAACAAGCGCAAGTGAGGTTAACATCATTTCTCCTTTCCGGACACAAAAAAGCTGATGCCCCCTGTGACCGTTCAAAAATCACAGAAGTCATCAGCTTAAAAAAGCGGTTTCGGCATCAAGCCGCGGGAGAACCTCATTCCCATGCGCGCAGTATAGCAGGCTTTGCGCGGCAATACAAGCCCCTTTTTCAAAAATCAGCGCTCGAAGGCGACCCGATACGCGCCGTAGGCCATGACAAACTGTTCAACCTTCACGCCTTGTTCTCCTCTTCGTTTTGCCGCGCGTCCTCGCGCAGCATTTTAAGGTATGCGTCGAGATAGAGCTTGTGCGTCACGCTGAGCAGCGCTGAGCGCAGCAGCTCCTTCTCCGCCGACTCGTCCTTGCCGACGCTCTCAAGATGGTCGCTCGCGCCAAAGACATAGCGGATGAGATTTTCAAATTCCTCGCAGAAATAGTGATACGCCGTCGGCAGGTCGTAGGTCTCGTGCTGGATGCCGATGAGCGCGCGGATATCGTCCATCGCCGCCACGCTTTTGACGCAGGAGACGAAGATGAGATAGGCGATGCTCTCGGCTCCGTAGGCCTTCTTCTCCGGTCCGGGGATGATCTTCTGCTTGACATAATTGCTGACCATCGACGCCGTGATTGGGCTGAGCCCGCAGGGCGTGATCGTCTGGTTCACATAACGAACGACCTGCTCAAGATACAGCCCCACGCTCGGGATCTCAAAAAGGCGTGGGATATGCACGCCGCGGACAGAGTCCGCGAGCATGCTCCGTTTTGCTTCCTCCATCGGCAGTCCCTCCCTGCATCATACTGCATTTTCTATATCTTATTCACGGTTTTCAAAAAAGTCAACAAGTTTTTCAAAAACCGATTGACAGCTTTGCAAAAACGTTGTATGGTAATCAAAGATGTTGAACAGGAGAAAACGGTTTTCAATAACCGATTACTTTTTTGGAGGTCCCTCATGATGAAGATCATCGCCGACTCCTCCGCTGATGTCAAGGCGGTTGAGGGCGTTTGCTTTGAATCCGTTCCCATGACCATCCGCGCCGGCGAGCGCGAGTTCGTCGATGACGAGCAGCTCAATACCGGCGCGATGCTCGACCATCTCGCCGCCCACACCGGCCCTTCCGGCACGGCCTGCCCCAGCATCGAGCGCTGGATGAGCGCCTTTGCGGGCGCGGACGAAATTTTCGTCGTGTGCATCACGAGCAATCTTTCCGGCACGTGGTCGTCCGCGATGGCGGCGCGCGAGCTGTATCTGCAATCGCACCCCGGCATGAAAATTCACGTGTTCGACACGCTGAGCACTGGGCCCGAGATGCTGCTGCTCATCGAAACGCTCGCAGACCTCATCCGCGCGGGCCGGTCCTTCGACGAGATCTGCAAAGCCGGACAGGAATATCTTTCCACCACGCACCTGCTTTTCAGCCTGCGCTCGATCCGCAACCTTGCGCAGAACGGGCGCGTGAGCAAGCTCGCGGCGAGCGCCATCGGCATTCTGGGCATTCAGATCCTGGCGGCGGCAAGCGGGCAGGGCACGATCGAGCCCGTGGACAAGTGCCGCGGCGACAAAAAGACCCGCAGCGCCATGGTGCAGAAGATGTACGACTACGGCTACCATGGCGGCAAGGTGCGCATCAGCCACGCCGAAAATCCCGAGGCGGCGGTGGCCATTGAGCGCGCGCTGCGCGAGCGCTACCCGCTTGCCGACATCAAAACGCGCCTGTGCGGCGGCCTTTGCAGCTACTATGCCGAGCGCGGCGGCGTGATCGTGGCCTTCGAAACGGCCTGACGGCGGCAAAACAGAAAACGGCAGACGTCCATTACGGGCGTCTGCCGTTTTTTCTGCTCAGATATTGTTTTCATTGCCCTGCTCGCCGGACGCGCCGCTGTCTCCGTTCTGCGGCGGCGTGGGCGCGCTGTCGTCCTGACCGCCCGGACGGCCGCCGCCGGAGAAGTCAGGCGCTTCACCGTCCGGCGGCGTGGGCATCTCGCCGTCGAAGCCCTCGGGCGGCTCGCCGGGCTGCTGGCCGTCATCCGGGCGCTGCCCGCCGGGGAAGCCGCCCATGCCGCCCATGCCGGTCGAGACCGTTCCGCTCTGCGCCTCGGCAGCGGTCACGCTGTCCTCGCCGGAGAGGAGCGTGTAGCTTTCCCCCTCCGTCAGCGCAGGAGACGAGAAGAACACAAATCGCACATCGCACGGCGCCTCGCCGCTGAAAAGCGTCTCGCCCGAAGCATTCTGAATGCTCAGCACCGCGCCCTCGGCGACGCTGGAATTGCTTGCGCTCTGCGTGCCGCCCGACGCATCCTGCGTCCCGTCCGGACCGCTGGGGAAGCCGCCCATGCCGCCGCCCAGACTGTAGATAACGCAGCTCTGCGACGCTTCCAGATCCATGCCCATGCCGGCGCTGCCGCCCGCGGCCAGCACCGTGCCGCCCGTGACGGTGATGGTCCCGTCCGCGTCGAGCGGCTCGTTGTCCGCCGTGTTCGCGGTCCAGACGGTGATAGCGCCGCCCGTGATGGTCAGATCACCGTTGGAGTCAAAACCGTCGCCCGCGGAGGTGCAGGCATTGATCGTGCCGCCGGAGATCGTCATGGTGAAGTCATAGTCGCCGAGATTGGAGTTTGCGGCGTTCAGGCAGTCGTTCGACGCGGTAATGTCGATCTTTCCGGAAAAGACGTTCAGCTCCGCCGCTTCCAGCCCCTCATAGCAGCTCGTGACAGTGATGCCGGGTCCGTCCGTTCCGTCCGTGCCGACGTTGAGCATAAGGTCGCAGTGCACGGCGTCGTCTGAGGCGTCGATCGTCAGCGTGCCGCTCTCGATATTCAGCAGCTGCTCTGCGTTGATGGCGTCGTTCACGGGCGCGTCGATCGTGAGCGTCAGGTTCTGAATGGTCAGCGACGCTTCGCCGTCCTCATCCGTCGATGCGCCGGACTTGATGCCGTTTTTGCCGTTCGCGGTAACCGTCAGCGCGCCCGTGCCGCCGATGGTGACGCTTGAGCCGTCCTTGCACTTGATGACGGCGTTTTCCGCGTCCGCGTTGTCGGGATAGTTTTCGTCGTTGTTCTGCTCGGTGTCGCTGAGGGAATTTTCCGTTCCGTCGGCTGTGAGGATTGTCACCTCCGTCGATTTGGCGCAGGTGATGGCGGCGGTGTCCGCGCTCGTCAGGTCAAGGCCGTTTAAGATCAGCGTCACGCCGGTCGTACCCTTCTTAATTTTAATGGAGCCGTCCGCGCACTTGCCGGAAACGGCGTAGGTCCCGCTCTCGGTGATTGTGAGCGCCGTACCGTCAATCTCATAGCCCGCTGTGCCGTCCTGCGCGGTGATGCCGCTGTCGGTGAACGTCAGCGTCGCCGCGCCTTCGATATTATTCTGCACCGTCTGCTGCGCGCCGCAGGCCGCAAGCGTCAGCGCCAGCGCCGACGCGCAGAAAAGCGGCAGTAATTTTCTTCTCATCAAAATGACCTCCCGTCATTGTATTCGTATTGCATCCCCGGCGAGAGTACCCCCGCCTGAAGGATGGTGCTATCATAGCGCCCCCGCCTAAAGGAAACTTAAAATCACATTGCAGCTTTTCTTTAGGCCGCCTTTAGGTCGGGCGCATAGGATGGGCACAAAGGAGGTCACGAGCATGACGGTCCAATGCTGTTTTGAACGATATGAAACACAAGATATAGTGGCGCGCGTTAGCGGCGACACTATATCCAGCCCCGCCGCGCGGACAAAACCGCCGCAGCGCAAACCAAACGGCCCCGCCCCCCGAATACAAAACGGGGGGGCGGGGCGGAGCGGCCGGGCGCGAAGCGGGCGCGGCTGCGCCGCGCCTGAAGCAAGCCCCCCCTCCTCTGCTGGCCGCAGCAAGGCCGGGCACCGGGGCGACGGCGGCGGAGTGGCCCCGGAGGAGCTGGCCGCCACCTACTCAAAACAATGGGACGGCGGGCACCTCTCGGAGGGGCCGCCCGCCGCCGCTGCCCCGGCACGACGGCAGCAAGCGGGCACAGGGGGGGCGCAGCGGAACCCGGCCGCGGGCGCGCAGGCTTTTGCCCCCCGCGGGCGACGCCATCTGCGTCAAGCGGGGGCGGCGACCGCGGACAAGGGGCAAAGCCGATGGGGCCACGGCCCGCCGCTGCGTCGGCGGGACGGGGCCTGCGCGCATACCTTTTTGTGCCGAGGATAGCGGCGCGTCCCCCGCAGCGCCGCGGCGCAGGCACGACGAGCGGCGGAGCGGGGGGGCGCGGGAGGCGCAGGCGAAGCGGCGAAGGCCGCGCCGCCAGCCGGACGCGTCTCCCCCCGAGGCCGCGAGCTTCCCCCATGCACCTCCGCTTTTCGCCGCGAGCTACCGTCACGCGGCGAAAGTGGGGGCCCTATTTATAGGGCCACCACTCTTCCCCTCTTTC
>CAKUBI010000008.1 GCA_934636865.1 uncultured Oscillospiraceae bacterium | reverse complement strand
TGCTCGCCGGACATGCGCAGCGACTGCGGCGTGATCTTTTTGAAGTACCCGTGCTGCGACAAAAACAGCGTCACGGGGTAATCCTCGACCGCGTCCTCCACGCTCTCGCTCTCCTCGGCGTAGTCGTAGAGGATGCCGGTGCGGCGGGGCTCGGCGTACTTTTTGCGCACGTCCTCAAGCTCGGTGATGATGATCTTCCGGATGCGGGACGGGCGCGCGAGCGTATCCTCAAGGTCCTCGATCTCCGCTTCGAGCGACGCCGTCTCCTCCACGCGCTTTAAAATATACTCACGGTTGATGCTGCGCAGCTTGATCTCGGCGACATATTCCGCCTGGATCTGGTCGATGCCGAAGCCGATCATCAGGTTCGGCACCACGTCGGCCTCCTTCTCCGTCTCGCGGATGATCTTGATGGCCTTGTCGATGTCGAGCAGGATCTTTTTCAGGCCCTTCAAAAGGTGCAGCTTGTCCTGCCGCTTTTTGAGTACGAAGTAAACGCGCCGCTTCACGCTCTCGGTGCGCCACGCGCACCACTCGTCGAGCAGCTCGCGCACGCCCATCACGCGCGGCATGCCGCCGATGAGAACGTTGAAGTTGCACGAGGCCGTGTCCTGCAGCGTCGTGGCGCGGAAGAGCTTCTGCATGAGCTTGTCGGGGTCCGTGCCGCGCTTCAGGTCGATCGTCAGCTTGAGACCCGAGAGGTCCGTCTCGTCGCGCATGTCGGAGATTTCCTTCACCTTGCCCGCCTTGATGAGCTCGGCGACTTTGTCCATGATGGCCTCGGTCGTGGTGGTGTAGGGGATCTCGTAGATCTCGATGAGATTTTCCTTCTTGTCGTAGCGCCAGCGGGCGCGGACCTTCACGCCGCCGCGGCCGGTATTGTAGATGTCCTCGACGGCGCGCGCGTCGTACAGCACCTCGCCGCCGGTCGGGAAGTCGGGCGCGAGCAGCGTCTCGCTGATGCGCACCTCCGGATTTTTCAAAAAGGCGATCGTTGTGTCGCACACTTCGCCCAAATTAAAGCCGCACAGCTGGCTCGCCATGCCGACGGCGATGCCCTGGTTGGCGCTGACGAGGATATTGGGGAAGGTCGTCGGCAGCAGCGCGGGCTCCTTCATCGAGTTATCGTAGTTATCGACAAAATCGACGGTGTCGGAGTCGATGTCGCGGAAGAGCTCGGCGCAGATGGGGGCGAGCCTGGCCTCGGTATACCGGCTGGCCGCCCAGGCCATGTCGCGCGAATAGACCTTGCCGAAGTTGCCCTTGGAATCGACGAACGGGTGCAGCAGCGCGCCGTAGCCCTTGGAAAGGCGGACCATCGTGTCGTAGATCGCGGCGTCGCCGTGGGGGTTCAGGCGCATCGTCTGGCCGACGATGTTCGCGCTCTTCGTGCGCGCGCCGGTGAGAAGCCCCATCTTGTACATCGTATAGAGGAGCTTTCGGTGCGAGGGCTTGAAGCCGTCGATCTCCGGGATGGCGCGCGAGACGATGACGGACATCGCGTAGGGCATGTAGTTCGTTTCCAGCGTCTCGGTGATGTTCTGCTCCACCACGTCCGCGTGAAGGCCCATCACATTCGGGTCTGCGCGGCGGTGGGTCTGCTTGCTTGCTTTGTCGTTCTTCTTCATTCGTGTACCTCAAAAATCGCTCCGGCGGCAAAAATGGCCGCCGGTCATACTCTTTCTAATATATCCTATCACACTTTTTTTTACCGCGCAACACCCCCGCGCGCCAATGCCGCGTATTGACAAAAAAGGACCTGCGCGTGTACAATACCGATACTCCGACCGGTATGGAGGTTTATCATGAGACAGTGCATGGATGCAGAGAACCTGCATCGCAGATTGAAAAAGATCATCGGGCAGGTGCAGGCCATCGACCGCATGGTGGACGAGGACGTGCCCTGCGAGGACGTGCTCGCGCAGATCAACGCGGCCAAATCCGCGCTGCATGGCTGCGGCAAGGTGGTGCTCGAGGGCCACATCAGACACTGCGTGCGCGACGGCATCGAACACGGCGACGCCGACAAGACCATCGAGAGCTTTACCAAGGCCGTCGAGCGCTTTTCCAACATGGGCTGAGCGCGGGCTTTATCGAGCCTGCACGAAAAGAGAGAAGCAGTAAAAAACTGCTTCTCTCTTTTCGCCCGCTTGATAACCTATACCCCCATATGTATAATATGCCAATACCCCCACAGGTATAGAAAGGAGTCCTCCATGAAACAGGCGATGGAAAAATTTGAGCATTTTTTAGCGCTGGGCGGCACGAAAAAGGACATCACGCTGCTTGTGATCTCCGGCATCGCGCTGATCGTCAGCATTTTCGATCTTCTCCCCCTGCCGTTCGACGCGGCGTGGGTCGCGATCATTCTCTGCGGCATCCCCATCATTTTGGAAGCCGTCATCGGCCTTGTGACGGCGTTCGACATCAAGGCCGACGTGCTCGTCTCGCTCGCGCTGATCGCGTCGGTCTGCATCGGCGAGGACTTTGCCGCCGGCGAGGTCGCGTTTATCATGCAGCTCGGTGCCCTGCTCGAGGAGCTGACCGTGGCCAAGGCCCGCGCGGGCATTGAAAAGCTCGTCCGCCTGACGCCGCAGACCGCGCGCGTCGTCTCCGGCGGCGAGGAACGCACCGTGCCTGCGGAGCAGGTCCGGGTCGGCGACATTCTGCGCGTGCTGCCCGGCGAGACCATCCCCGTGGACGGCGTGATCGTCTCGGGGCAGACGTCGGTCAATCAGGCCGTCATGACAGGCGAATCGCTGCCGGTCGATAAGGCCGAGGGCGACGAAGTCTCCTCCGGCACGGTCAACCAGTTCGGCGCGTTCGAAATGAGGGCCGCAAAGGTCGGCGAGGACAGCTCCATCCAGCGCATGATCCGCCTTGTTCAGTCCGCCGACGCGGGCAAGGCGAAGATCGTCGGCCTTGCCGACCGCTGGGCGACGTGGATCGTGGTCATCGCGCTTTCCGCCGCGGCGCTGACGTGGCTCATCACCGGCGAGATCATCCGCGCGGTGACGATCCTCGTCGTGTTCTGCCCCTGCGCGCTGGTGCTGGCAACGCCGACGGCCATCATGGCCGCCATCGGCAACGCGACGAAGCACGGCTTCCTTGTCCGTGAGGGCGGCGCGCTCGAGCGGCTCGCCGCCGTGAAGAAGATCACCTTCGACAAGACCGGCACGCTGACCTACGGCACGCCAAGGGTCACCAAGGTCGTGAGCGCCGGGGCCGTTCCCGAGCGCACGGTCTACGCCCTCTGCGCCGGGGCGGAGCGCTTTTCCGAGCATCCGCTCGGCAAGGCCGTGGTGCGCTGCTTCCGGCAGGACGGCGAAAGCGCGCTTCCGGACGCCGCCGATTTCGTCATGCTTCCCGGCCGCGGCGTCAGCGCGCGCGTGGACGGCAGGAGCGTGCTCGCGGGCAGCGCGCAGATGCTCGCCGAGCGCGGCGTTTCCCTGCCCGATGAACTCTCCGCACGCTCGGAGCAGCAACTCTCGCAGGGCTGCACGGTCATCTATGTCGCCGCGGACGGCAGCGCCGCCGGCTTTCTCGCCCTTGCCGACACGATCCGTGAGGAGAGCGCCGGCATGATCGATCAGCTCGCGGCGCTGCAGGTCCAGCCCGTGCTGCTCACGGGCGACCATCAGAACGCCGCCGCAGCCATCGCCGCGCAGCTCCACATCCGTGAGGTGCACGCCTCCTGCCTGCCCGAGGACAAGCTCTCCCACATCCGCAGCTATCAGGCCGCTGGCGAAACGGTCTGCATGATCGGCGACGGTGTGAACGACGCGCCCGCGCTCAAGGCCGCCGACGTTGGCATCGCGATGGGCGGCGTGGGCAGCGACATCGCCGTGGACGCGGCGGATATCGCGCTCGTGGACGACGAGGTGAAGGAGCTGCCGCACCTCATCGCGCTCTCCAGGCGCATGATGCGCACCATCAAGCTGAACATGACGTTCTCGATGACGCTCAACTTTATCGCCATCGCGCTGGCCATCACCGGCACGCTGAACCCCGTCGTCGGCGCGCTGGTGCATAACGCGGGCTCGGTCCTTGTCATCGCAAATTCGGCATTTTTACTGAAATGGAGGAAAAAAGCCTCGCGGCGTGTCGCAGCCGCTCCATGAGCGGCAAGGCACGAAGCGCAGCGAAGCTTTCACAAAAAGGGCGAGCCGCAGATGCGGCTCGCCCTTTTTGATTCTTTTATTTTCTGCGCCACACCGAGGGCATCAGCAACACGAGAAGCGGCATGATCTCAAGGCGGCCCAGCAGCATCGTGAGCGTGAGCACAAGCTTGCTGAGGTTTGAGAGAAAGCCGAAGTTGCACGTTGGGCCGAGCGTGCCGAAGCCGGGGCCGACGTTGCTGATGGCCGTGAGCGAGGCGGTGAAGGCCGAAGTAAAATCCACCCCGTCGAGTGAAACGACCAGCGTGCCCGCAAGCAGGATCATGATATAGGCAAAAAAGAACACGGAAATGGAAGAGACCGTTTCCTCGTTCACGCGCTGGCCGTCGAGCGTGATGGGCCGCACCTCGCGCGAGTGCATGACGCGCCGCAGATCGCGCCGCAGCGCCTTCATCAGCACCACCACGCGCGAGATCTTCACGCCGCCCGCCGTGGACCCGGCGCAGCCGCCGAGGAACATCACCAGCACCAGCACACACCGGCAGAACGGCGGCCAGAGGTCAAAATCCTCCGTGCAGTAGCCGGTGGTGGAGATGAGCGTTGTGACCTGAAAGGCTGCATGCTCAATGGCCGAGCCGAAGCTGCGGCCGGTTTTTGCCATCAGGTCGAGCGCGATAAAGAGCGATGAGCCGACCACAATACCGGTGTAGACGCGCAGCTCCTCGCTTTTCACCGCGTCGCGGAAGCGGCGCGTGACCATGAGGAACAGCAGCGTAAAGTTCACAGACGCCGCGAACATGAAGAAAACAAGGATCCAGTTGATCAGCGGAGAGTGATAGTAGGCGATGCTCGCGTCGCGGATGGAAAAGCCGCCCGTGGAGATCGTCGTGAGCGCGGTCGTGACCGCGTCGAACCACGGCAGGCCCACGATGCGCAGCACCGCCGCTTCGATCACCGTGAGGGCGATATAAATGCGGTAGAGGATGCGCGCCGTTTCGCCTGTGCGCGGGCGGAGCTTCGTGCTGATGGGGCCGGGCGACTCCGCCTTCATCAGGTTTACGCTGCCCTCGCTGATCTTGGGCAGCAACGCCAGCACCAGCACGAGGATGCCCATGCCGCCCATCCACTGCGTCAGCGCGCGCCAGAACTGGATGCCGCGCGGGAGCTGCGAGGGGGCGGAAAAAATCGTCGCGCCGGTCGTCGTCAGGCCGGAGACGGTCTCAAAAAAGGCGTCCATAAAGTCGCAGCTACCGCTGAAAAAGTACGGCAGCGCGCCAAACAGGCCCAGCACGATCCAGCACAGCGCCACGCAGACAAAGCCGTCGCGCGTCTGTAAGCGGGAATCATCGGGACGCGTCAGTGTCAGAAGACCGCCGATACCGCCGCAGAGCACGGCCGCAGCAAAAAAGGCGCGCAGGTCGCTCCCGCCGCTCACCGCCGCAATCAGCAGCGGCGGCAGCATGCACAGCGCCTCGATGCACAGGATGATGCCCACGATCTTCAGGATTAGTTTTTGATTCATAGTCGTTTCCTCTGCCGAATCAGGCGGCGGTCAGCCGAGAATATCGTTGAGGTCCTGCAAAAAGAGCTCCTTGGCCACCACGATCACGCGGTCGCCCGCATGGATCTGCGACTGGCCGTTCGGGATCTCCATTCTGCTCTCGTGCACGATGGCCGCGATCAGGAGGCCCTTGCGGAAGTGCAGGTCGCTGAGCGGACGGTCGAGAAAGTGCGTGGCGCTCGTCGCGGTGAACTCCACCGCCTCGATCGCGCCGCCGAGGATATAGTGCAGGCTCTCCACGGCGCTGCCCTGGGAGTTGGCAAGGCCGCGCACGTAGCTTGAGATCTGACCGGCGACGATGGCCTTGGGCGAGATGACCGTGTCAAGCCCCGTGAGGTTCACGATGTCGAGATAGCCCATGCGCGACATCTTCGGCACGACCTTTTTCACGCCGAAGCGCTTGGCCGTGAGCGCCATAAGGAGGTTCTCCTCGTCGCGGTCGGTCACGGCGATGAACGCGTCGCAGTGGAAAATGCCCTCGGACTCGAGCAGGTCGTGATCCGTGCCGTCGCCGTGGATGATGGTGGCCTTGGGCAGCTTTTCCGCAAGCATCAGGCACTTGGCCTCGTCCTTTTCCACGATCGTCACGTGCGTGCCGACGTCGATGAGCACCCAGGCGAGGTACTGCGCGATGCGGCTGCCGCCGAGGATGCTCACGCGGCGGATCGGCGCCATGGCCCTGCCCATCGAGCGCAGCACGCGCGTCGTCTCCGCGGGCGTGCCGATGACGTAGACGCGGTCTCCCGCCCGGGGGATGAACGAGCCGTTGGGCACGATGACCTCGTCGCCGCGCTTGGCCGCGCACATGAGGATGCTGTTGGGATTTTCGCGGTTGAAATCGATGAGGGACTTTCCGACAAGGCTGTCCCGCGGCTCGGTCTGAAAGCCGATGAGCTCGACAAGGCCGCGGGCAAAGGTCTCCACGCTGAACGCGCTCGGCACGCGCAGGATGCGCGAGATCTCCTGCGCGGCGGCGTGCTCGGGGTTGATGATCATATCAAGCCCGATCTCGCGGCGCAGGATGTGCGCATCGCGGAAGTATTCGGGGTTGCGCACGCGGGCGACCGTGTGCTTCGCACCCAGCTTTTTTGCCATCAGGCAGCAGATGAGGTTGACCTCATCGTTCTCCGAAACGGCAACGAGCAGATCCGCGTCGCGCACGCCCGACTGCAAAAGGACGCTCGCGCTCGCGCCGTTGCCCTCCACGCACATCACATCGAGCATGGAATCGGCGTGGTCGAGCACCGCGCTGCTCTGGTCCACGATGACGATATCGTGGTTTTCTCCCGTCATTTGTTCGGCGATCGCATAACCGACCTTGCCGACACCGACAATGATGATCTTCATAGCATTAAGACTCTCCTGTCGTTTTCTGCGTTTCTTCGGTTTCGTTTTCTTTTTGGGCAGCCTTGGGCTGCTTGAACCATTTTCTGCGCTGTTTCGTCTCCGGCAGCTGCACGTGCTCCGTGCGCCGCAGCGCCATGAGCACGCTGTTGAACTCCGCGCCCATGATGAGCATCATCGAGGCGAGATACAGCCACAAAAGCAGCACGATCACCGCGCCCAGCGTGCCGTAGATGACGGAATAGCGCGCGATATTTTCCACATAGAAGGAAAAAAGGTACGACAGCGCCAGCCACATCGCCATCGAGAAGATGACGCCCGGCCAGATGCGGTTCATCCTGTGCGACTCCTGCGCAAGGCCGTACATCAGCGCGATGGGGAAAAACACGATGCCGCCGAGCAGCACGAAGCGCAGCACCGACCACAGCCGGATGGCCCGCTCGCTCAGGGTAATATAGTTTGCAAGATACCCGGAAACAAAGCTCAGCACCCGCTCGCCCACAACGGAGAGCGCGATCGTGATGATAATGAGCAGAATCAGACTCAGCGTGTAGAGCAGGAGCTTGATCTGATAGCGCAGGAAATTTGCCGGTGCCTTCTCCCCGTAGGCCCGGCGGACCGAGCCCATCAGCGCGTTCGCCGCGCGGTAGGGAAAGTAAATGGAAAAGACCAGCGCGAACCACAAAAGCCGCGGGCTTGAATCCCGGCTGACATAGATAAGGTACTGCTCGATGATATCGAGCGCCTCCTGCGGCATGATGGCATGCAGGCCCTTTAAAAACTGGCTGATGTCGAACGACATCATACCCACAAGGTTGCTCAAAAAGATCAGCAGCGGAAAAATAGCGAAGAGCAGGTAATACGTCAGCGCCGCGCTGTCGCGCCCGACGTGATGGTCAAAGTAGCGCCGCACCATCAGGTACGCGCCCTTTAAAAAGCGGTGCCGCTCAAGATATTGCTGCAAGGGCGACGCTCACCTCCCCAAAAAGACGGATTGCTTTTCAATTTAAGCAGTATACCACAGACCCCTCGGAAAGGGAAGAGGAAAGCACGCGAAGTTTCCGTTTGATTCCTTTCAAAAAGGGTTGACATTGCCCAAAAAAGTGCATAATATAGTATCGTTAATTCCATAACGCTGTCCGGTAGGTAAGGCTACCACAAGGATACGGACTGCTGCCGCGGAGTAGTGGAGACACTATGAGAGGGTTTGAACAGGTTGCATCGAAAGCAAGGTGCCATCTAATGCAGTTTCACCGCCTCGTGATGCTAAAGCTTGAACGGTAAGGAAACGCCGCCCCCAGTGCGCGTTTCAGTATGATCGCTCCCATAGCCGCGTCGCCGGACGCAGGATATGGGAGATTTTTTATTGCATTGACGCACCTTTGAGAAAGGAGGAAGACGGTATGGTCGGATTTGAAGAAATGCGCGAAGAACTGCTGGACGGAATCAGGGAGCTTCTCAAGCGAAAACAATACACCGCCCTGCGCGAGCTGCTGTGTGATCTGGAGCCGGCGGACATCGCCTCGCTTTTTGAAGACCTGGATGAGGACAGCATTCCCCTTTTGTTCCGTCTTCTTCCCAAGGAGCCGGCGGCGGAGGTGTTCGTCGAGCTTGACCCCGATGCGCAGGAGATGCTCATCCGCGGCTTTTCGAACACGGAGCTGAAGGAAGTTCTTGACGAGCTGTACCTCGACGATGCGGTCGATATCGTCGAGGAGATGCCCGCGAACGTCGTCAAGCGCATCTTAAAGCACGCGGACCCCGACACGCGCAAGAGCATCAACGAGATCCTCAAATACCCCGACGACAGCGCGGGCGCGCTGATGACGACGGAGTTCGTCGACTTAAAGCGCGACATGACGGTCGAAGACGCCTTAAAGCGCATCCGCCGCACCGGCACGGACAAGGAGACGATCAACGTCTGCTATGTCACCGACCCCGCGCGGAAGCTCCTCGGCATCGTCTCGCTGCGCACGATCCTGCTCTCCGACGAGGACGATATCATCGAGGACATCATGGAGACGCACGTCATCTCCGTCTCCACGCTCGAGGACAAGGAGGACGTCGCCCAGACGTTCTCGAAGTACAACTTCATCGCCCTGCCGGTCGTTGATAAGGAGGACCGCCTCGTCGGCATCATCACGGTCGATGACGCCATCGACGTCATGGAGGAAGAGACGACCGAGGATATCGAAAAGATGGCGGCCATGCTGCCGACGGATAAGCCGTACCTCAAAACGAGCGTTTTCGAGACCTTCAAGTCCCGCATCCCCTGGCTGCTGCTGCTGATGGTCTCGGCCACCTTTACCGGCCAGATCATCGCAAAGTTTGAGGACGCGCTCAGCGCCTTCGCCATCCTGACGGCCTATATCCCCATGCTGATGGACACGGGCGGAAACTGCGGCTCGCAGGCGAGCGTCACGGTCATCCGCGGCATCTCGCTCGACGAGATCGACTTTTCCGATCTGTTCCGCGTCATCTGGAAGGAGATCCGCGTGGCGGTCATCTGCGGCGCGACGCTGGCCGCGGCGAACTTCGTCAAGCTCATGCTCGTCGATAAGCTCATCTTCGGCAACCCCATCACCATCACCGTTGCGCTCGTCATCTGCCTGACGCTCGTTGTCACGGTGTTCGCGGCGAAGGTCGTGGGCTGCACGCTGCCGCTGCTTGCCAAAAAGCTCGGCTTTGACCCCGCGGTCATGGCTTCGCCCTTCATCACGACGGTCGTTGATGCCATTTCGCTGATGATCTACTTCAATTTTGCCTCGCTTTTCCTCGGAATTTAACAAAAATCGCAAAAACTCTTTCCAACTGCGTTTCAGTTGTGATATGATGCATCCTGTATGGCATCGTGCAATAACAACGGGCGGCTGTGCCAGGCACAGCCGCCCTCTTTTTTCAGGAGGATCTTCATGGAAGAAAAACTCAGAGAATATGCAAAGCTCCTCATCGAGGTGGGCCTGAACGTCCAGAAAGGGCAGACGCTCGTCATCGCAAGCCCCGTGGACTGCGCGCCGTTCGCGCGCCTGTGCGCCTCCGCCGCCTATGACGTCGGCTGCCGCGAGGTCGTGATGCGCTGGTCGGACGACTATTTGAACCGCGAGCGCTTCCTGCGCGCGGACGATTCCGTGTTCGACTCGCTCCAGCTTGGGCAGAAGGAATTTCTCAACGGCTATGCCGCCGAGGGCGCGGCCTACCTGAGCATCTCCGCGCGCGACCCCGAGATCCTGCGCGGTGTGGATCCCGAGCGCATCACGCGCTCGAACCGCTGCGACGACGAGGTCTCCGCCTTCTACGACGCGATGATGGCGAACGTCAACCCCTGGTGCGTTGCCTCCGTTCCCATCCCGAGCTGGGCGAAGAAGGTCTTCCCCGGTCTTCCCGAGCAGGAGGCGATGGATAAACTCTGGGACGCGATCTTCACCTCCGTGCGCATCAGCGGCGCCGGTGATGCGGTCGCGCGCTGGCGCGAGCATGTGGCAGTGCTCAAAAGCCGCGTGGAAAAGCTCAACGAGCTGCACTTCACCTCCCTCTACTACCAGAATTCCCTCGGCACGAGCCTGAACATCAAGCTGCCCGAGACGCACCTCTGGGCCGGCGGCAGCAACACCTGCCGCGCGGGCTTCCCCTTCGTCGCCAACATGCCGACCGAGGAGGTCTTTACCGCCCCGCAGCGCGACGGCATCGACGGCGTTGTTTACGCAGCGCTGCCGCTCGTGCACAACGGCAACATCATCGAGAATTTCCACTTTGTCATCAAGGACGGCAGGATCGTCGAGGCGCACGCGGAAAAAGGCGAGGACATCTTAAAGGCCGCCATCGCCGAGGACGAGGGCGCGTCGTATTTCGGCGAGGTCGCGCTCGTGCCCTATGACAGCCCCATCTCCAACCAGAAGATCCTCTTCTACAACACGCTTTTTGATGAAAACGCGGCCTGCCACCTCGCCTTCGGCGAAGCGTATCCCGAGTGCGTGGAGGGCGGCGAGACGATGAGCAAGGAAGAGCTCAAGGCCGCGGGCCTGAACGATTCGAACACGCATGTCGATTTCATGGTCGGCACGAGCGATCTTTCCATCATCGGCACGACGAGAGACGGGCGCGAGATCCCCGTATTCGTGAACGGCAACTTTGCGCTTTAAGCATTTACGGGCGCGGCGCGCCCATTCGAAAGGAGACTATATCAATGGCTATGAATTTTGACCGCCACGAGAGCAGCGATCAGGTGCTCATCATGGAGGGCGCGCAGGTCATCGGCGACGTGGCCGCCGGCGAGGGCACGGCCTTCTGGTACAACAGCGTCTGCCGCGGCGAGATGCAGAGCGTGCGCATTGGCAAGCGCTGCAACATCCAGGACCTCGCCCTCATCCACAACAAGGTCACCATCGGCGACGATGTGTCCGTCGGCCACAGCGCCATTGTCCACGGCGCGACGATCGGCGACCGCGTGATCGTCGGCATGGGCGCGACGGTGCTCGACGGCGCCGTCATCGGAAACGACTGCCTGATCGGCGCAGGCGCGCTCGTCACGGGCAAGATGAACGCCCCGGACGGCTCGCTCATCGTCGGCTCCCCGGCCAAGGTCGTGCGCGAGCTGACGGAAAAGGAGCGCGCGTCGCTCCTTGCCAACGCCGAGCTTTACTACCAGAAGAGCCTTGAATACCGCGCGCACGCCGCAAAGCAGCAGTAAGCGCAAAGGAGGAAACAGCGCATGAAGATCTTAGTCATCAACGGAGCGAATATGAACATGCTCGGCCGCCGCGAGCCGGACATCTACGGCAAGGAGGACTACGCCGCCCTCTGCGCCCGCATCTATGAGCACGCACAGAGCCGCGGTGTGGCCGTGGAGTGCTTCCAGTCCAACCACGAGGGCGCGATCATCGACGCCATTCAGGAGGCCGACACGGCCTTTGACGGCATCGTCATCAACCCCGGCGCCTACACGCACTACAGCTACGCCATCCACGACGCGCTCAAGGCCGTGAGCATCCCCGCCGTCGAGGTCCACATGTCCGACATCCAGAAGCGCGAGGAGTTCCGCCACCTGTCCGTCACCGCGCCGGCCTGCATCGCGCAGATCCGCGGCCACGGCTTCGAGAGTTACACCATGGCGATCGACATGCTGGCAAAGCTCTCGCCGAGCGAGGAAAAGTGATTTCCCCGCCGCAGAAAGCATCGAATGAAGGGGCGGTCTCCGCATAAGGAGACCGCCCCTTTTCCTATTTCCCGTCCGGCGCGGCAAGGGCGGCTCTGCGCTCGGACTTAAAAAGCGGCAGAAAGGTCCGCCGCTCCCAGCCCTCCTCCCACTGCCGCAGGACCTCCCCGCCCTCGCGCGTTTCAAAGGCGAGGACGAGCGCGTCCGCCGTTTGCGCTTCGGTACGGTAAGTAAGCGCCGCTTCCGTCATCCGCCACGGGCCGGAGCGCGCCATCGCCTCCCGGCAGCTTTCCGCCGCGCGCGGGAAGATCTTCTGTCCGCAGCGGGCAAGATAGACCTCGGCAAGCCGCTCATAGTAGCGGTCGAAGCGCTTTTCCCGGCGGCTCTGCCCCGCCGTCCGCGGCATCACAGCGCGGGCCGTGAGGACCGTGATGCCCTCCCACTGCCATGTTCTTTCCCTCACAAGGTCCTCCGCAGGCGTCAAGTGCGGCCATTCCTTCATGCGCTCCCTCCCGTTTTCGTTCTGCGCCAGTGTATGCGTCCGCCGCGGCGGCGGTGCGCGGCAGAAAAATGCGCCGCGCCACTTTACTATTTCCGCGCCGTCTGCTAAACTATATAAAATATAGAATACGGAACGGAAAGGAGGCGGACGGCGATGGACAGCTACGAGGCCCTTGCCGCGTCCTACGACGAGCTGACGGAGGATGTGGAATACGAAAAGCGCGCGGACTTTGTCGAAAGGCTTTTCCTGCGCGCGAAGCGGCCCGTTCAGTCGCTGCTTGACCTCGCCTGCGGCACAGGCACGATGACGGCGCTCTTCGCCCGCCGGGGCTATACGCTCACAGGCGTCGATTATTCGCCCGAGATGCTCGCCCAGGCGCAGCAGAAGCTCGCCGCGCTCGATCCGCCGCCGCTGCTTCTGTGCCAGTCGATGCCGCAGCTGCGGCTGCTCCAAACGGTCGATGCCGCCATCTGCTGCCTTGACAGCATCAATTACCTGACGCGCCCGCGCGACGTGCAGCGCACGTTCGAGCGCCTGCACGACGTTATAGCCCCCGGCGGCGCGCTCGTATTCGACGTGCACGCCGTTTCAAAGATGGAAAAGCTCGACGGCGAGGTGCTGCTCGACGAGCGCGAGGACGTGTTCTGCCTCTGGCGCACGCGCTACCGCAGGGGCGCAAAAATGCTCGACTACGAGGTCGATCTCTTCCGCCTGCGCGGGGACGGCGCGTGGGAGCGCGATTTTGAGGAGCACCATCAGCGCGCCTACACGGTCCAGGAGCTGACCGCATGGCTCGAGGAAGCCGGCTTCACCGCCATCCGCACGCACGGCGAGCTTAAAATGCGCCCCGCGAACGAGCGCGATGGCCGCGTTTATTTCAGCTGTATCAGAAAGTGAGGAACCATTGATGGAAGCTTATAAGGATTGTCTGGTCCGCGCCATTTCGAAGGACGGCTGTGTGAATGCCGTCGGCGTTTATACGCGCAGTCTCACCGAGCGCGCCCGCCAGATCCACCACGCCTCCCCCGTCGCCACGGCGGCGCTCGGCCGCGCGCTCGCGGCCTGCTCGATGATGGGCAATGCGCTCAAGGATAACGGCGCGAGCGTCACCATGCAGATCAAGGGCGACGGCCCGCTCGGCAAGATCCTGACCGTGTCGGATTCCGAGGGCAACGTGCGCGGCTACGTGCAGAACCCCGCCGTCGATCTCGCGCTGCGCGAGGACGGCAAGCTCGACGTCGGCGCCGCCGTGGGCCACAGCGGCACGCTGACGGTCATCAAGGACCTCAACATGCGCGAGCCCTATGTCGGCACGGTCGATCTGCTCGGCGGCGAGATCGCCGAGGACGTGGCCGCCTACTATGTCGAATCCGAGCAGGTGCCGTCGGCCTGCGGCCTGGGCGTGCTCATCGACCGCGACCGCAGCGTGCTCACGGCGGGCGGCTATCTCATTCAGCTGCTGCCCGGCGCGGGTGAGGACGTCATCACCAAGGTCGAGGGCGGCATTTACGCGGCTCCAAGCGTAACGAACCTTCTGAAGGAGAATCCGGACCCCGCGGCGCTTTTAAAAACGGTGCTGTCCGATTTCGACATGGAGATCCTCTCCGTCGATCCGATCGAATACCGCTGCTACTGCTCGCGCGAGCGCACGCGGCGCGCGCTGATCTCGCTTGGCTCGAAGGAACTTGAGGGCATTCTCGAGGAGCAGGGCGGCGCGGAGCTCTCCTGCCAGTTCTGCGACAAGGTGCAGTCCTTTACCGCCGACGAGCTGCGCGATATGATCGCGGAGCTCAAGCAGCGCGGCCGGTAAGCCTCCCCCCTGACCTTCAAAAAAATAGAAAAATTTGAAAAATAGGCTTGACACGACAGGGGTTGTTCTGTATAATAACCCTTGTCGTTCGCCGAAGCGATTTCGAGTGGGGAGCATAGCTCAGCTGGGAGAGCACCTGCCTTACAAGCAGGGGGTCACAGGTTCGAGCCCTGTTGTTCCCACCAATCATTCGGCCAGGTAGTTCAGCTGGTTAGAACGCCGGCCTGTCACGCCGGAGGTCGAGGGTTCGAACCCCTTCCTGGTCGCCATTCATCAGGCTGCAATAGCGGCTTGATATGCCTCGGTAGCTCAGTTGGTAGAGCAGCGGACTGAAAATCCGCGTGTCGCCAGTTCGATTCTGGCCTGAGGCACCATCTGCGGGCGTAGCTCATCTGGTAGAGCGCCACCTTGCCAAGGTGGAGGTAGCGAGTTCGAGCCTCGTCGCCCGCTCCAAATGAAAAAGGAGCAAAGCATTTGCTCCTTTTTCCATACGGTGACATAGCCAAGTGGTAAGGCAAGGGTCTGCAAAACCCTCATTCCCCAGTTCAAATCTGGGTGTCACCTCCAGAGCAAAAGTCTTGCAATCTCAAGGGTTGCAAGACTTTTTGCGTCGCTGAGAGGGACGTTTTTCCCCTATTTTTTCCCCTACACGGTCGGCGGCGAGGAAAAAAAGCTCTTTTCCGGCAGCGCGCAATGGACGGTCGTTGCGGATTTGGCCGCTGCACGGGCGCGCGGTTGCGCCTGTACAGCGGCCAAGATTGCCACAATTTTAACAATTCGTAGCGACACGAGGGGCTTGTTTGTCATTGGGAGCCTTGCATATACCCGTCAAAGCGTTCGCAGCGCTTTACGAGAACTGGTGCGGGGGCTGAGCCGCTGCTTGTTCCCCCCTCCCCTTCTATGCCACGCAGAAGCGGCGCACGGTGGTTTCACGGGTGAACGCCGCAGCGACATCCGGCAGCGCCTTACGCAGCGCGCCTGTGTCAATTCTCGCGCTCGTGACGGCCTTCCACGTGATTTTGTATTCGCCAGCCTGAACGCTCTCTGCGTCGCCCATAGCGGCCTTGAGCGCGTCCTTGATGGCCTCGGCTTCGACGGTCGCCTCGTCGATGAGGGCTTGAAGCTGCCGCAGCTCGCGGGCCTTGCACTCCATTTCGTTGGTACTCATGTCTGTTTCCTCCTTTTTATGGTGGAGATCGAGCGGCCGGTGGCTTTGTGGCGTCTGCGCTTTGCGCTGCTACTTCCAAATCCGTTCCGGCTCTTGCGTCGCGTTCTTGCTTTCCCTCTCGGTACTCCCGTCCGCTTTCGCTTGATCTCTTGTCCCTTGCTGTGATTATAATATAGCATATATTTACACCAATATCAATTGACAAAGCAAACATATTTGCATCAATATATTTGTACATATTATATATTGACACCAATAGACAAATACGCTATAATTTAGCCATAATAGGAGAGGTGCCGCGATATTTTGCGGCCCCCCGCAAAGGAGGAAACCACAGCATGAGCGAGGAAACCAAGGTCAGCAAGGCGCAGCAGCGCGCTGTAAATAAATATGTCAAGGCAAACTATGATCGCATTAACGTTACGTTTCCGAAGGGCCGCAAGGAAGAACTGAAAGCCCACGCGCAGGCGCGGGGCGAAAGTGTCAACGCCTTTATCAACCGTGCAATCACGGAGACGCTGGAGCGCGACAACGGCCGCTGAGAGCAGAGAAAAGCCTCGGTGTAAACCGAGACTTGACAAGGCGGTGTGACCTGCTATAATGAGCATAGAAAGAGGCGCTGCGACAAGCGGTTAGCCTCAGGAATTAGTCAAAGATTTTGACCGCTTACCTTGGCCGGGGGCGGTCATTTTCTTTTGCAAATCTGGAAAACCAGAGTTGCAACGCCTATCAATACCATCGTGTAAGCAAAAAGCTCACCGTAAGTAACCATAGACATCACCTCCCTTCAGGGAAGTGCTAACCGCCTGCCGTTCGTGCAGCGCCACCGACAGGATAACACGGAAGCTGACAAAAAGCAAGCCGCTTTTCGGCTTCGCATAGCAACGCCCAGAGGATGTCCGAATCGGACACCGTCTGGGCGCTGCTTTATTTAGAAACAGTCTTGATATAAGCGTCCATACGTGCGGCGCTCTCCTGCTTCATCTGCTCGGTGACATGGCCGTATACATCAAGCGTAAAGGCTGCTGTGGCATGGCCCAAATTGCCCTGCACCGTCTTGATATCATCGCCGGAGCGGATGGCAGCGACGGCGTAGGAGTGCCGGAGATCGTGAAAGCGGGCGTCAGGCCGCCCGATTGCTGCCGCCGCCTGCTTGAAAGCGCGGTATACGGTGGCTTTTGTCAGCGGGCGTCCGATCTCGTCCGATCTCGTCGGTAAAGACGAGGGCGGTATTCTCCCACATTCTACCCACCTTTAGGCGCTGCTGGGCCTGCGCGGTCTTGTGCTGCTTCAGGAGCGCCATGACCGCCGAGGCGGGCGCGATGGTGCGGCTCTTACCGTTCTTCGTACTGCCGAGCCGGAAGCCGCCGCCCGTGTCGCGCTCGTGAAGGAGCGCCTGCTTGTTGATCGTGATGGTACCGGACTTGAAGTCCACGCTGTCCCACGTCAGGCCGAGCACTTCACCCTCGCGCATACCGGTAAAAAGCGTCACCGTCAGCAATGTTTCAAAGCGTGCACCGTGGATCTCCTGCAAAAAGGCGGTAATTTGCGCATCATCCAACGGTGCAAGCTCCTTGCGCTCTACGCGCGGTAGCTTGCAGGCGTCGGCGGGATTGAATCGCAGATAGCCGATCTCGACGGCTTGTCGTAGCGCCTTGTGCAGTACACCGTGAATGTCCTTGATCGTCTTGGGGGAAAGTCCCTTACTGCGCGTCTTGCTCGGCTCGCCGAGGGCGTTATAGAATTGCTGGATCTCGTGCGTGTTCAGCGTCTCAAGGCGCACAGCGCCAAGCGCGGGCTTGATGTGCAGCCGGATATTATCCGCGTATATCTCCCGCGTGCGGGGCTTGACGCCGCCGAGATAGGTCTTTTCCCAGATATCGAGCCATTGACCGAGCGTCTGCTTGTTCGGCTGGATATAGGTGCCGTTGTCGATGGCGGCAGTCGCGGCCTTGAGCTTCTGCATGACCTCCTTCTGAGTTTTGCCGGAGATAGAGCGCCGCCGCTGTTTTCCTGTGCCGAGATCCACTCCATCCGTATAGCGGGCTTCCCAGTATTCGTACTTCTTCCCGCCGATCACGCGGGTAACTCTGCGCACCGTGCCGGTGCCGTTTGCACGCTTCGCCATAAAAAACCTCTTTCTTTTTTCAGCTCCGCGTGCTATAATAAACACGTAGAGAGCCTTATTTGTCATTGGGAACTTTGCATCAGCCCGCCGAGGTATTCGCAGTACCTCGGCGGGCGCTTTTTATTTAATCATCCTGCATGGGTTGTATCTGATAGCGGGGAATTTCCGCAAGTTCTTTAATCCTTTCAATAGCAACCTGCTTACCCTGCATATTCAACTCGTCTAAAAATGGTTTCATCTTTTGTTCTTCTTTCGTTCTAAAGAGGGCTGAAAAATGGGAAAGACATATTTCCACTGCCTTCTCTGCACTTTCAATAGAAATATTGCATTTGTCTCTCATCTCAAATGCAACTAAAATAATATCAATCTTATCTGACAATAGCCCATGCATATCACAAATATCTTCTTCTGGTATTTGCTTTGCTGTATTCGAGGAATACCCCATCAATTCAACTGCATTTGTTCCGAGGGCGTGTGCAATATCAATGAAAACAGACTGTTTAGGTTCCCTCTTTCCACTTTCGTATAATCGCAGGCTGTTAACTGCGATGTTCGCTGCTTGGGCTAACTCTATTTGCGTCATTCCTCTTTCTTTCCTCTTGGCGCGAATTGCCTCACCAATATTCATAACATCTCTCCTTTTTGCAGAGCTTACCATATAACCACAAAAATGGCAATACTTTTTAAAAAAGTTCTTGACAAAACCATTATTATGGTTATACTGTAAGTACAGAAACCACAATAATAGGTAAAAAGGAGGTCGCTTTATGGTTGTAAACACGCAGAAGATCGAGCAGCTTCTCGCCGAACGCGGTATGAGCAAAACGGAGTTCGCTGCTCGCTGTGGCATCTCTCGTGCAAACGTCAGCACGATCACGCGTCGCGGAACATGTGAGCCGAAGACCGCAGGAAAGCTCGCGGCAGGCCTGGGTGTCGCCGTCGCTGATCTCGTGCAGCAGTGATGCAGCCGGTGTCCGATTTGGGCACCGCAAAAAGGAGGTGGCCTGTTGCAAGAATATAGTCCCTGCACCGCTGAAACGCTGCGAAAGTCTCGGCGGGATTACACGGCAAGCCTACTCAACGGCGCGCCGGAAGAAGAACAGGCGGCCTGTCTGCGTAGACAACGCGAGATGGCCGCCGCGTATGAAAGAATGGAGGAACTCCCCAATGACAATTGCAATAAACAAAAATGGCTATGATCTCGCATTCGTGGCAGATATATTTAATAGTCTGTCGCCTGAAATGCAGGAAAAAACATATCGCCTGGCAGAGAAACTTGCGCAGAAAGCAAAGGAGGCTCGCGAATAATGGAAAAGCTCGCTTTATCAGTGCCGGAGGCGGCGGAGCTGCTGGGTCTTTGCCCCTCGCGCGTGTATGAACTGTCCCGTACCCCGTCGTTTCCTGCCTTCAAGTGCGGTAACCGCACGGTGATTTCAGCCGAAGGGCTGCGCGAGTGGGTCGCGCAGCAGGCGAAGGGAGGCGTAGGGGCATGATTGAAAAGAAGACCAGTGCGTCGTCCGCCGTCGATGAGATCATCGCCAACGCTGAGACGCTGCAAACGCTGCTGGACTGTATGCGCGCGGAAATGGTGCTGAGCCCGATCAAGCGCGAGATGATGGGCCGCTATGCCGACTTTTACGAAGGCGACGTACACAGACTTGAAAACTTGATGCGTGCAGCCAGCAAGCTGCTGAACGAGATCACAGACTTTGGCGACGTAGCATATCAGGCACTATGTGCCGCCGAGAAAGAGAGCACCGCAGCATGAGCAGCCGCACGGAACAGATCATGGCATATGTTGAGAAGATGACCGACAAGGAGCGGCAGGCCTTGCTCTCGCATCTTAAGAAACATGAGAAAGCCAAGAGCGAACCAGAGGCCAGCGAGCTGCCAGAAAAGGGCGCAGTCCTCGTCAGCTCATGCATGGAAAAGCTCTTGCGCTTCGTATGGCAACGCAACCGCACGGTTTTCGCCTATGAGGATGCTATTTTGACCTATGGCAGTCACAAGCCGTTTGACCCGCGTAAAGTCGCGGCGTTCCGCCGCAAGCTGCCAGCAGGCGAACCGTGGGGATTCTTCGTCGGCGGCATGGACAGCCCGCAGGCGGTCAATGGCGAAAATGCACGGATGATCTCAGATGCCCTTGGGTGGTCGTTCTCGCCCTCTGTGCTTGCACAAGCGTACTTAATAGCATCCCACAAAGGCGCCGAAGGAGGGCCGGACATGATGCAGGATTTTTGTATTCCATCCGTGGCAATGCCTGAGTTCGGCATTGAAAATTGATGATTTAACAGCATAGAAAAAGCCTCCGGCGAACAGCCGGAGGCGTTCCCATCTCCATTGAAAGGGGCATATATGGCGAAACGAAAAAAGACGATCATTGCGGGGCGGCTTGTCAAAACAATCATATACACCGCGCCGGAGCCGCAGGACGGCCCGCGCGTGCGTGCAGTCAAGTCACGCATGACGACCGCTGCACAGAAGGCTATGAACGACAAGGCGGCGCGCGTGAAGCTGGAAATGCTGCTGGCCGCGAACTTCGGCCCGCGCGATCTCTTTGTGACGCTGACTTACCGTGATGAGAATCTACCAGCCAAGCGCGCCGGTGCGATCAAGAACGTACGCAACTTTCTTAAGCACTTGCGGGAGCACAGGAAGGCGCGAGGTCAGACACTCAAGTACATATACACCACCGAAGACAAGCACGGTGGAGGGCGGCTGCATCACCATATCGTAATAAACGCTGCCGGTGACGATATGGAGACGGTACGTAGTTTGTGGCCGTATGGCGACGTTGTAGACTTCGAGTATATCGGGACGTATGACTACGAGCAGCTTGCCCGCTACATCACCAAGGAGAGCGTAGAGCAGCGGCCTGTGGGGGCGCAGATGTGGACAGCAAGCCGCAACCTCGAAAAACCTATTGTGCGCAGCGAGTACGTTGACAACGACGCATCGCTTACCGTGCCGCTCGGCTGCCACATTCTGGAGAAAGAAGAGCGTGTAAGTGAGTTTGGCAGCTATTGCTATATCAAGTATCGATTGCCGCGCCGCTATGATTACGCGCGATCTCGGCTGCTGAATCCAGAGCAACAGAGGAACTCTGAAGCCCTGTTTCCCAACTTGTAGTAGAATATAACTTTAGAACAGGCAGTGGAGAAATTTGCGCGGAGACCTTGCGCAATCGGCCGCGGCGGGCTATCATGACGGCAAGAGCCGCGCGAGCGCAAGCCCCCCCCTCCGGCAGAGGGGGGAGAGAAAGAAGGCGGTCAAACCGAGAGCGCCGCCATTTCCGACGACGAGCGAAAAAGGCGAGGGGGTACGCGCGCGGTACCGCACGGGCGCGCGGGGTCGCGTTTCCCGCCCGCGATCAACGCGAGCGCAAAGGCTGCGAAAATCAAGCGAAAAAGAGAGCTGAAAAAATGGCGAGCGACGCTCGTAAACCGTCCAGCCTTGGGCGCACGGCTGCGCGCTCCTGCGCGCCGGTATCCTTGCACCCTCCCCCCACTTCGGAAAGTTTGACGCCCTCGCGGCGAAAACCGCAGGCCCCCACACACAGGAAAATTTTTCCCCACGCGGCGAGCTGCAAAGGCGCTTTTGCGGCTGCAAAATTTCCTCCTACTTTTTCCCCAACGCCGATGATCTGACGCCGCCAGCGCATACCACGCAATAACACAAAAGCCTTGAAAAACAAGGCGCGAGAGCAAGACCGCACACCACAGGAAAGACGCCCGAGCAGTTCAAATCTGTGTGTCACCTCCAGAAGTTAGGATTTCAAGCAGAAATATTTGGAATCCTTTCTTTTTGTATTGAATTAGTTGCATTTTTGTGTTTTTCAAATCTCGGTTTTTCTCTGAAAATCGCCCGAAATACCCGTTTAGGGAAAGGGTCTGCACTTTGGAGGACACAATGAGAATGGTCAAAATATGCTGATCGGTCAAACGATCCCGGCAATGCCGCGGAGTGAGCGGGGCAAAGTGCCGAAATTTCAACTTTGTCCACAACGACCCGTAGGGAGCGTACTATAGGCTACGACAGCGACCTGACCTTCTGTGAGGATCTGGCCCGGCTGATGGGCGTGGGCGCCGTGTCCGGCTCCAGCTTCTTCCGTGAGCCGGTCAATCACCTCATCCGCTTCCACTTTGCCAAGAAGGATGAGACGCTTCTGGAGGCGCTGAACCGTTTGGAAAGTCTGCGTACAAAAATTTTCTCCCATAAAAAGAATTGAAAGGACAAGCGTATGATCGATCTCAAACAGAAAGCCTTAAAAGAGCAGGAATATCTGACCGCCCTGCGCCGGGAATTCCATCAGCATCCGGAATTGGGGCTGCATGAATTTCGCACCGCCGGTCGAATCGAAGAGGAACTGGACCGTTTTGGCATTTCCCATACCCGCATCGGGGAAACCGGCGTTTTGGGGACCCTCAAGAGCGAAAAAGGCGTCGGCAGCATTGTAGCGCTCCGGGCCGATATTGACGCATTGCCGATCCAGGAAACACACAAAACGGAGTATAGCTCCACAGTCCCCGGCGTCATGCACGCCTGCGGACACGACGCCCACACGGCCTGCCTGCTGGCCGCGGCAAAGCTGCTGGCAGCGCATCGGGCAGAGTTCGTGGGAGAAGTTCGCCTGATTTTTCAACCGGCCGAGGAGATCGGACAGGGTGCGAAGCCGTTTATCGAGGCGGGCGTACTGGATGGCGTAGAGCGGGTATTCGGTCTGCATACGGCATACGACCTGCCTGCCGGAACGGTCGGGCTGAAGCCGGGCCTGAATAACGCCGCGGTGGATCACTTCCGCATTGAGATCAAAGGAAAGGCTGCTCATGTTTCCACACCGGACCTGGGGTCGGATGCGCTGTATATCGCCAGCCAGTTGGTAGTAGGGCTTCAGGCCATTGTGACCCGCCGCACCTCGCCGGTGGAGCCTGTGGTCATCGGCGTCGGAAAGCTCACCGCCGGAACGACTCACAACGCCGTGGCAGAGTCTGCCGTACTGGAAGGGACAACACGGACGGTTTCCCAGGAGCAGCGTTACCGTCTGCGGGCATTGGTGGATCAGGCGGCACAGAATACCGCTGCCGTCTACGGCGGTTCGGCGAGGATCGTCTGGACGGATTTTACGCCGCCGCTGATCAACGACCCCCAGGTTTGCGCAGAGGCATCCGAAGTGGCAGCGCATCTGGGCGCCGCAGTGGTCACAGACCGCGCGTTGTCTCTCAGCGGAGACAACTTCGCTGAGTTTCAGCTCCATGTCCCCGGAGCTTACGCTTATTTGGGTACCGGCAATCCAAAACTACCCAATACGCTGATATCCAACCACAACGGCGGATTTGACATTGACGAGACGACGTTGCCCCTTGGTGCTGCCCTGTACGCAGGCTATGCAATGGAAAAATTGAAGTAATGTATTTTCTGAACCCATATTGGCAAACGCTTCTTATTATGCTAATGCACCATTACCTATAGTATAAGTTGGTTATTAAAATAATGGAGGTTCCAATGAATACGCATAGAAAGCAGATCATTGTGAATACCGCATGCTGTTCCTGCTGTCTTTTTCAAACAGACGGCAGGCTTATTGTGCTGCACGCAGCAGCCTGATAAGTTGCAGAAATCATATATCCCGTCTGTTTCAAGAAGTCACATTCTTTGAACAGACGGGATTTTTGTATTTACATGAGGTATAACAATGATCGAAGCACCTGAGAGCACGACCGCAAAGCTGTGCTCCTTCGCAAGAGCATACCATTCGACCTATGCCCGAAAAAAGATTTTCGATGACTCTCCGGTCTTTGACTTTATGGGGCTGGAGCAATACGAGGAGACCGGGCAGCTGATCGGCCACAATTATCAGGAAAACCTGATCGATCCCAATCTCAGCTTTCACAGCAGCGATATCGTGGATAAGCTGAATCGCTATCTGATGCCGATCCCCATTTCCAGGGCCGCATTTGCCGGGCAGGCGCTGATCGGCAATACGCCCACCGTGAAGCTGTCGCATATTGGCCTTCCCGATGGGGTAAACCTTTTTGCCAAGCTGGAGCTTTTTAACCCGGCCGGCAGCGTGAAGGATCGTGTTGGTAAGGCGATGATCGAGGATGCGGAGCAGACCGGCAGACTGAAGCCGGGCGGGACGATCATTGAGGCGACCGCCGGAAATACCGGCCTTGGCATTGCATTCGCCGCGCTGAACAGGGGCTATCGCGTGATCTTTGTCGTTCCCACAAAGTTTTCCGAGGAGAAGCAGGCGCTGCTGCGGGCGCTTGGTGCGGAGGTCATCAACACGCCCCGCGAGGAAGGAATGCTGGGAGCTTCCGCCAAGGCGGATGCTCTTCGTGCCGAGATCCCCGGTGCGATCTCACTGGGGCAGTTCGTGAATCCCGCCAATCCCCGCGTTCATTATGAGACCACTGGCCCGGAGATTTACCGGGATCTGAACAGAAAGATTGACTTCCTGATCGCCGGAGCTGGCAGCGGCGGCACCTATTCCGGCGTTGTGAAAAAATCCGGAGATACAAGGCATTCTGGCTGATCCTGTCGGCTCCACGATGGGCGGCGGAGAGCACGGCGACTATGACATTGAGGGTATCGGCAATGATTTTATTGCTGATACCATGGATATGTCGCTTGTGGATCAGGTGGTAAAGATCACCGATACCGAGGCCTTTGATGGTACGCGGGAGCTTGCGCAAAGAGAAGGCATCTTCGCCGGTTCCTCCTCCGGCGCGGCATTGGCTGCTTATCGTCTGACTCCATGAAGTGCAAAGGTGCGTCCTGCATACAGGGCATCGAATGCGGCGCTCAAAATCGCCAGAAGCGAAAGGGCACCTACAGCAGAGCCGGCTCTCGTTATCACATCCCATCATTTTGCGATGTAATTTCATATTTAGGCCATTCCATTCTGCCACAAATGAGCTGACCATCCTTGCTATTAGCATATGCCGTCCGTTTTTGCTTTGAGCATATCGTTCCTCCTGTTGGGGTCTTCTCGAGCAGAGCTCCCGCAGAATTTTATCTGAATTTGACGAAAAAAAAGGACTCTACACCCGAAAATTTTACAGGATTCATACGGACATCCTGCAAAAGCCGTGTTATACTGTGTGGAAAAAGTGGGAGCGTTGTCGTTTTCGAGGAGGTGTAATCCTGTGATAGAAACCATGCTCCATATCAAGCGGCATCTGACTTCTTTTCAAATTATGATCCTCGGCTTTGCGGGCGTGATCCTGCTGGGGGCACTGGTGCTGATGCTGCCTATCGCCACAGTACAGCGGGTCTGGACGCCGTTTCATGAGGCACTGTTCACCTCCACTTCTGCTGTCTGCGTGACGGGGCTGGTGGTGCAGGATACCGGAAGCTACTGGTCCGCCTTCGGCCAGGCGGTCATTTTGCTGCTGATCCAGATCGGCGGGCTGGGGGTGATCACCGGCGCGGTGACCTTTCTGATGCTCGCCGGGCGGAACATCACGCTCAAGGAGCGCAGCGCCATGCAGGATGCCATCTCCGCCCCTGCGGTGGGCGGCATCGTGCGACTGACGAGATTTATCCTCAAGGGGACCTTTCTGGTCGAGCTGCTGGGCGCGCTGGCGCTGCTGCCGGCATTCTGCCGGGACTATGGGCTGCGAGGCGTATGGATGGCGGTCTTTCATTCGATTTCCGCTTTCTGCAATGCGGGCTTCGATATTCTGGGGCGGACGGATTCCCCCTACCCCTCGCTGACGGCCTATGCCGCAGACCCGCTGGTCAACATCGTGATCATGCTGCTGATCATCGTGGGCGGCATCGGCTTTCTAACGTGGGACGATGTCTGTACGCACGGTCTGCACCTGCGGCGTTACCGGATGCAGAGCAAGGTCATTCTGAGTATGACGGCGTTGCTGATCACGCTCCCGGCAGTCCTCTTTTTCCTGACGGATTTTGCGGATCTGCCGATGGGAGAGCGGATATTGGCCTCCCTTTTTCAGTCGGTCACGCCGCGGACGGCCGGTTATAATACAGTGGATCTGACGGAGATGACAGATGTCTCTCAGGCGGTCACCATTTTGCTGATGCTCACCGGCGGAGCACCCGGCTCCACGGCGGGCGGTATGAAGGTCACGACGCTGGCAGTTCTCATTGCCAACGCTATTGCCGCCTTCCGCAGGCGGGAGGATCCGCAGCTCTTCCACCGCAGATTGGAGACATCCACTGTCCGCAACGCCGCCGCCATTCTGCTGCTGTATCTGGGGCTGACCTTTGCGGGGGCGGCGGTCATCAGCATCGTAGAGGGACTTCCCATCGGCGCATGTCTCTATGAAACGGCTTCCGCCGCAGGCACGGTGGGACTGACGCTTGGCCTGACGCCACAGTTGGGAACGCTGTCGCAGTGCATTCTCATCCTGCTGATGTATTTCGGGCGCGTCGGCGGATTGACCTTGATCTACGCCGCATTCTCCGGGCATGATCTGACTTACGCCCGCTATCCGCAGGAGAAAATTACCGTAGGCTGAAAGGAGCACACGATGAAAACGGTATTATTGATCGGACTGGGCCGCTTCGGGCGGCATCTTGCCATGCAGCTCAATGAGCTGGGCCATCAGGTGATGGCAGTGGACAGAGACGAGGAGCGCGTCAACGAGTGCATGTCCTTTGTCACCAACGCGCAGATCGGCGACAGCACCCGTGTGGACTTTCTGCGCTCGCTGGGCGTGAGCAATTACGATGTCTGCTATGTCACCATCAGCGGGAATTTTCAGAATTCGCTGGAGACGACGTCGCTGCTCAAGGAACTGGGGGCAAAGTATGTAGTGTCCCGCGCCGAGCGGGATGTGCAGGCGAAATTCCTGCTGCGCAACGGCGCGGACGCGGTCGCCTACCCGGAAAAGCAGCTGGCGAAGTGGGCGGCTATCCGCTATACCGCCAACCATATCTTCGGCTACATTGAGCTGGACGAGCAGCACGCCATCATCGAGGTCGCCGTGCCGGAGGACTGGCAGGGCCGCAGCGTCGGCGAGCTGGACATCCGCAGAAAATACGGCGTCAACATCCTCGGCGTAAAGCGGAACGGCAAAACCGATGTGAACATCTCCCCGGAAACCGTGCTGGACGGAGATCTGACGTTGCTGGTGCTGGGAGAAAATCAAAAGCTGAAAAGATACTTCCACCTGTAAGAGCTGGTACAGGTAAAATCCTTAACATCCTTTAGCAGGCACCCTTCTTGACAGTGTGAAAAGAATGGTGTATCCTGCGCTCAAAAGGGAGCAGCTGGCACAGCTTTGTGTATCCGTCGGCGCCAGTACGAACCGTTTGGCTCCGCTGCGGATTGAAATGGCGAGACTTTTGCATCAATGGAGAGACATTGACGCAAAAGGTCTCGCCTTTTTTGCGTCTGTCGAAAGGAGTCACAGAACATGAAGCAGGAAAACAGGTATGGGAAAAATCCCGATCTTTTTCCCCGCTTTGCTTTTCGGCAAAAGCATGGTAAAATAATTCATGCCACCAATACACAGGGAGGAAACACCATGGAACAGCAATATGTATCTTACATCCGTGAGCAGCTGCATGCCGTGCTGGGGATCGACAGCCCCTCCGGCTGCACCGAGGAGGTCCAGCAGTACCTGTGCGACACGCTGCGCGCGATGGGCTATGCGCCGCGCCGGCTCGTCAAGGGCGGCGTGCACGTCACGCTCGGCGGCGAGGGCGAACCGCTCACGCTTCTGGCCCACGCCGACACGCTCGGCGCGGTCGTGCAGTACATCAAGCCCAACGGCCGCCTCGCCATCTCGAATATGACGCTGAACGTGCACAACGCAGAGGCTGAAAACGTGAAGGTCATCACCCGCTTCAACGGCGCGTATGAGGGCACGCTCCAGCTGTGCAACGCCTCGGTGCACGTCAATCCCGACCCGAATCAGGCGCGCGACCTGAACAAAAACATGGAGATCGTGCTCGACTACGACGTGAAAACGAAGGAGGATGTCGAAAAAATGGGCATCCTGCCCGGCGACGCGATCGCGCTCGAGCCGCGCCTTCGCATCACGGAGACCGGCTACGTCAAAAGCCGTTATCTTGACGACAAGGCTTCGGTCGTAGCGCTGCTGACGCTCGCCAAATGGGTCAGCGACAACCACATCCGGCTCAAACGCCGCGTGGACATGCTCTTCACCGTGTACGAGGAGATCGGCCACGGCGGCGCGTGCGGCATCGCGGACGACACGGTCGAGCTGCTCGCCGTGGACATGGGCTGCGTGGGCGACAACGTCACCTGCACGGAGCGTCAGGTCTCCATCTGCGCCAAGGACAACAGCGGCCCCTACAACCGCGAGTTCGTCAACAAGCTCATCCGCTGCGCGCAGCAGGAAAAGCTTGACTACGCGGTGGACATCTACTACAGCTACTCCTCCGATGCTTCCGTCGCCATCCGCACGGGCTACGACGTGCGCCACGCGCTGATCGGTCCCGGCGTTTACGCCTCCCACGGCTACGAGCGCACCCATCTTGACGGCATTTACAATACCTTCGCCCTCTTGAAGGCCTACGTCGAGCTGTAATTTTTCATTCAAAAAAGAAAACGGAGCGCGGGCATTTCGTCCCGCGTTCCGTTTTTTCTTTCGCATAGTGCGCTAAAATCTGCGCAAGCTATCTGCGGCAAACGCCAAAAATACGTTTCAGGAGGAATTCATCATGACCGATCATACCAACAACGGCTGCACCTGCACGCCCAACACCTCCATCCGCTGCGCCGTGACCAACTGCGCCAACCACTGCAAGGACGCCCAGTACTGCGGTCTGAACGCCATCCAGGTCGGCACGCACGAGGCCAACCCCACCATGGACCAGTGCACCGACTGCCAGAGCTTCAAAAAGCAGTAAGACCGATTCTCTGCGCCCGCGGGCGCAGACTACTTAGGAGGGACGAATGAAAAAATCGTCAAAATGCCGCGTTTCGGGCGCGGTCGCGGGCGCGGTGAACGGGCTGTTCGGCGGGGGCGGCGGCATCCCGCTCGTGCTGCTGCTGCAAAGATGGGCGGGGCTCTCGGAAAAGGCGGCGTTCGCCACCTGCGTGGCGGTCATCCTGCCGGTGTGCCTCGTCTCCGCGCTCGTTTACTTTTTCCGCAGCGCGCTGCCGCTTGAAGAGGCCCTGCCGTATCTTCTCGGCGGGCTCGCGGGCGGGCTGATCGGCGGCAGGCTCTTCAAAAACGTCTCAAATCTGTGGCTCAGGCGCGTTTTCGCGCTGTTTCTGCTCTACGGAGCGGCGAGGTATCTTCTTCTATGACGGCATGGCTCCTGCGCGCGCTCTGCGGGCTTCTGACGGGCATCCTCTCGGCCTGGGGCATCGGCGGCGGGACGCTGCTGCTTTTGTGCATGACGCTCTTTTTCGGCGTGGAGCAGCGCACGGCGCAGGCAATCAACCTGCTCTACTTCCTCCCCACGGCGGGCATGTCGCTCTTCGCACACCGGAAAAACGGGTATCTCGACACTGCCGCGCTGCGCGCGGCCATCCCGACGGGCGTGCTCTGCGCGCTTCTTGCCGCGCTTGCCGCGACAACACTCGACACCGCCGTGCTCCGCAGGCCCTTCGGTCTTTTTCTTCTGTACGCGGGAGCGTCGATCCTTTTTGAAAAGCCGCCAAAGGGCAGCAAAAAATCGCCGTGACGCGTCACGGCGATTTTTTTATTGAGGTGAATTCAAACGCGCAGCGCTGTTTCCAGCGCGATATAGAGCTTGCCAAGGTCGTGATTCGCACCGCGAAGGTCTGCGACATCATAGCCGCTCTCTTCCAGTACGTCTCCCGCTTCGAGAAAATCGTAAAGCGCCAGGCCGTAGAAGCTGCAAACTGCCTGTACACCGGCAAGCTCCATCTCCACAGCGATGCAGCCCTCGTTCCTTCGCTGCGCGACAAGGCCCGCGGTCTCGCGGATCATGGCATCCGTCGTCCAGACCCGGCCCGTCACATGCGGGATGCCCAGCTCCGCAAAGATAACCGAGAGCTTCTGCGCGTTTTCGACCGCGATATAGTCGGAGGGTACGGCAAAGTAGTACGAGCAGCCCTCGCCGCGGTAGCTTTCCGTCGGAACGATGAACCTGCCCTTTGTCGCTTCCCTGTTCAGGCTCCCGCAGGAGCCGAACATCACGAACTTCGACGCGCCGGTGATCCAGCTCGCCTCATAGCACTCCGATGCGGCGGCAGCCGAACCGATGCCCGAGAGGTAAAAGGCAATGTCCATACCCTTGTAGTTCATCCGGTAGATGGGGATGTTTCCGTTGCACGCGCCGATAAGACCGATCCTTTCGCAGGAAAACGTATTCAGTAAATGCTGATAGATCTTCTGTGAAAAGACGATCAGGCACGTTTCGACAAGGTGCTTCCGCTCGCCGTAAAAATCCCGCAGACTGATGACGGGCTCGGTTTTGTCGTCGAAGCAATCGGTGATCATAATACTTACCTCTGACCCGTCAGCTTTTCAAGCGCGTCCTTGGCGGCCATCTGCTCGGCTTCCTTTTTGCTGCGGCCCGCGCCTTTGCCGACGCTCGTGCCGTTGAGCAGCACCTCAAAATAGAAGGTCTTGTCGTGGTCCGGGCCGCTCTCGTCAAACTGGCGGTAGGAAAGCGCCTGGTTCGGCGTGCGCTGCACGAACTCCTGCAGGTTCGTCTTATAGTCGCGGCGCTTCTCCTCGGCCACGTCCTCGCGCTCGGTATCGAGCAGCACGCGGTGGATGAGCGCGCTCGCCGCGCTGATGCCGCCGTCGAGATACACCGCGGCAAAGACCGCCTCGGTCGCATCTGCCAGGATGGACGGACGCGTGCGCCCGCCGCAGCCCTCCTCGCCGTTGCCGAGCTTTAAATACTTCCCCAACTCCAGCCGCTGCGCGACCTCGTGCAGGCTGTCCTCGCACACGAGCAGCGCGCGGATGCGCGTCAGCTCGCCCTCCGGGGCGTTCGGGTGCTTGGCGAACAGATACTCCGCCGTCACAAAGCCGAGCACGCTGTCGCCCAGAAATTCCAGGCGCTCGTTGCTGAAAAAGTGCGCGCCGCGGTGCTCGTTGGCATACGAGCTGTGGCGCAGCGCCTCGTCCAGCAGCGCCGGATCTTTAAAATGATACTGCAGTTTCTTTTCCAGCTCCTGCATCATGTTCCCTCCTGATAAAAGGACGCCCCGCGCAAAGCGGGGCGGCTTTCTTCTTTTTAACCGAGCTTCGCGCTCAGGTAGCGCACACAGTCGCCGACCGTTTTGAGCGAGGTGAGCTCCTCCTCGGGGATCTCATCGACATCGAATTCCTCTTCCATGGCCATCACCAGTTCGACAAGGTCCACGGAGTCGGCGCCGAGATCTTCCTCAAACGAGCTGTCCATCGTGACCTCATCGGGGTCGAGCGCGAACTGCTCCACGATCAGCTTCTGCATCGTTTTGAAAATTTCTTCGGGACTCATAGGTAATATCTTCCTCTCACGGTTTTGGTTCTTCCAAATGATACGGCAAAGGCTGTGCCGTGTCAATACCCTTTTTGCCGCTTTTGGGCATTCGCCGTGTTATGTTTCCTGCCGGATGCGCATTTTGTCAATATTGCGCTCAATATCGCCGATAATGCCGCTGCGCGCGACCTCCATCGCCTGACGCACCGCGTTGCAGAAGCCCGCCTCGCTCGCGCTGCCGTGTGCCTTGACGACAGGCTTCGAAATGCCGAGCAGCGCCGTGCCGCCGACCTCGTTTGCATCGAGCATCTTCTTAAAGCCCGCAAGCTGGCCCTTGAGCAGCAGCGCCGCCAGCTTCGTGCCGGCGCTGTGCAGGAGCATTTCCTTGAGCTTGATGGAAAGGAGCTTGCCTGTGCCCTCGATGCTCTTGAGCATGATGTTGCCGCTGTAGCCGTCGGCCACGATCACGTCGCACTCGCCGAGCATCGCTTCCTTGGCCTCGATATTGCCGGTGAAGTTGAGGTGGCCCGCCTCGCCCGCTTCCCTGAGCTTCTGATACGTTTCGCGGCGCAGCTCGTCGCCCTTGCTCTCCTCTGCGCCGATGTTGAGAAGGCCCACGCGCGGTTCCGCGACGCCGAGCACCTTCTGCGCGTAGTAGCTGCCAAGATACGCGAACTGCAGCAGATATTCGACCGTGCACTCGGCGTTCGCGCCGCAGTCGATGAGCACGGCCTTGCCCTTCGCCGTCGGGATCGTGGGGGCGAGCGCCGCGCGGCGCAGGCCGCGGATGCGCTTGACGACGAGCGTCGCGCCCGCAAGGAGCGCGCCCGTGCTGCCCGCGCTGACAAAGCCGTCCGCCTCGCCGTTTTTGAGCATCGTCAGCCCCACGGTGAGGGACGAGTCCTTCTTGTGCTTGAAGGCCGTGGCCGGGTCGTCGCAGATCTCGACGACCTCCGTCGCGTTCGCGATCTCCACGCCCTTGGGAAGCTCCTGATATCCGCACTCCCGCGCTGCGCGCAGGATGTCTTCTTCCCTTCCGGCAAGGACGATGTCCGCGCCGTATTTTTCGTGCGCCATCAGCGCGCCCTTGACGGGCGCGGCGGGGGCGAGATCGCCGCCCATGGCATCGACAATGATCTTCATGAGATCACTCCTTTCTGTCGCCCAGCACCGTCTCGCGCAGGCCGTCGATCAGCGCGAGCGAGCGCTCGGCAAGCTGCGCGTTTTTCACGCGCTTGCCGCCCTTGACGCGGCGGCCCAGCGGCGGCATGATGCCGAAGTTCACGTTCATCGGCTGGAAGTCTGAAACGGTGGTATCGCTGATGTAAAGCCCAAGCGCGCCGATGGCCGTCTCGCGCGGGAAGTCCGCGGGCGGCTCGCCAAGGAGCCTTCTCGCCATCTCCACGCCCGCGAGAAAGCCCGACGCGGCGGACTCGATATAGCCCTCCACGCCCGTCATCTGCCCGGCGAAGGCAATGAGCTCGTCGGCGATCAGGCGATAATAGCGGTCGAGCATCCCCGGCGAGCGGAGATAGGTGTTGCGGTGCATCACGCCGTAGCGGACAAAGTCCGCGTCGTGCAGCGCGGGGATCATCGAAAAGACGCGCTTCTGCTCGGGAAAGCGCAGATGCGTCTGGAAGCCGACAAGGTTGTAGACGCTGCCCTGCGCATTGTCGCGCCGCAGCTGAACGACGGCGTAGGGCTCCTCGCCCGTTTTCGGGTCGCGCAGGCCGCGCGGCTTGAGCGGGCCGTAGCAGAGCGTGTCGTGCCCGCGCCGGGCCATGACCTCGACGGGCATGCAGCCTTCAAAGACATTTTTATCCTCGAAGCCGTGCACCGGCGCTTCCTCGGCGGTCGTGAGCGCGCGCCAGAACGCGTCGTACTCCTGCTCCGTCATGGGGCAGTTGATATAGTCCGCCGTGCCCTTATCGTAGCGCGAGGCGAAAAACGCCGAATCCATATCAACGCTCTCGAACGTCACGAGCGGGGCGGCGGCGTCAAAGAAGTTCAGCGTGTGGCCGTCGCCGATCTTTTCGGCGATGGCGGCGGCGAGCGCGTCGCTCGTCAGCGGTCCCGAGGCGATGATAACGTTCCCCTCCGGGATCTGCGTCACCTCGCCGGGCACGACCGTGATGTTCGGGTGGGAGCGGATCTTCTCCGTCACAAGGTCCGAAAAGCCGTAGCGGTCCACCGCCAGCGCGCCGCCCGCCTCCACGCGCGTTGCGTCCGCGCAGGCCATGATGAGTGAATCGAGGCGGCGCAGCTCCTCTTTAAGAAGGCCCACCGCGTTTTCGATCTGGTCCGAGCGCAGCGAGTTCGAGCAGCAGAGCTCGGCAAACGAGTCGGTGTGGTGTGCGGGCGTTTTCTTTTCGGGCTTCATTTCATGCAGCGTCACGGAAATGCCGCGCTGCGCGAGCTGCCAGGCAGCCTCGCAGCCGGCAAGGCCGGCGCCGATCACAGTTACTTGCATCAGTTCTCTTCCTTCTCCGCGGTTTTCTTCGCCGCGGACTTCGCGGTGGTCTTCTTAGCGGCCGTGGTCTTTTTGGCGGCGCTCTTCTTTGCCGCCGTCTTTTTCGCGGGCGCTTCCCCGCCGTCCTCGGCAGCCTTTTTTGTCGTTTTCTTCGCCGCCGCGGTCTTGCTTGCGGTCTTTTTGGCGCTCGCGGCCTTCGCGGCCGTTTTCTTCGCCGCCGTCTTTTTGGCCGCGGGCTTCTTCGTGTCAGCCGCTTCCGCCGCGCTCTCCGCCGCCTCGGCGGTCTCCGCGCCCTCTTCCGCAGTCTCGGCGCTCTTCTTTTTCACGTAGCCGCGCTGATCCTCGGGCACGAAGCGCGCGCACGCGGGGTTGATGCAGTACGGACGCTTGAAGCCCTTGCCCGCCTTTTTGAACATCGTCTGTCCGCACTCGGGGCAGTCGTCTTTCGTCGGCACGTCCCAGGTCATGAAGTCGCACTTCTTCTCCGGGTCGCTGCTGGTGGAGAATTCGCAGGCATAGTAGGTGTACTGCTTGTTCGTCTTTTTGCTCACGCCGGTGCGCTTCATCATGCGCCCGCCGCACTTGGGGCAGCGGCCCGGCATTTCGATGACAAGGGGCTTGGTGAACGTGCACTCGGGATAGCCGGGGCACGCCAGGAAGCGGCCGAAGCGCCCGCTCTTGATGACCATATTGCGCCCGCAGATATCGCACTTTTCCTCGCTCACCTCGTCGGGCACCTTGATGCGCACGCCCTCGAGCGCCTTCTCGGCGTTTTCAAGGTCGCGCTCAAAGCCGCCGTAGAAATCGCTGATAACGTCCTTCCACGGCGTTTTGCCCTCCTCGACGGTATCGAGCTTCTGCTCCATGCGGGCGGTGAACTTCATATCCACGATATCGGGGAAGCGCTCCTCCATCAGTCCCGTCACCACCTCACCGAGGGGCGTGGGGCGCAGATACTTGCCGTCCTTGATGACGTATTCGCGGTCCAGGATCGTCGAGACCGTGGGCGCGTAGGTCGAGGGACGGCCGATGCCGTTCTGCTCCATGGCGCGGATGAGCGTTGCGTCCGTGTAGCGAAGGGGCGGCTGGGTGAAGTGCTGGAGCGGCTCGAACTTTTCAAGCGTCAGCCCCTGCCCCTCCTCGAGCGGCGGCAGCGTGCCGGCCTTTTCCTCCTTGGCGTCGTCGTCGCGCGACTCTTCATAAACGGCGGTATAGCCGGAGAACTTGAGGTTGCTGGCGCTCGCGTGGAACTCATGCGCGTTCGCCCTGATCTCGACGCTCACGCTGTCGTACACGGCGTTCGCCATCTGGGAGGCGAGAAAGCGGCTCCAGATCAGGCGGTAGAGCCGGTACTGCTCGCCCGTGAGGTCGCCCTTGATCTGCTCGGGCGTGAGGTTCACGTCCGAGGGGCGGATGGCCTCGTGCGCGTCCTGCGCACCGGCCTTGGCCTTGTAGTGGCGGGCGGCCTTGGGGTAGTAATCCTGCCCGTAGCGGCCCAGAATGAAGGTCTTTGCCGCGGCGATGGCCTCCTCGGAAATGCGCAGCGAGTCGGTACGCATATAGGTGATGAGGCCCACCGTGCCCTCGCCCGTGATGTCCACGCCCTCGTAGAGCTGCTGGGCGATGGCCATGGTGCGGCGCGGGGTCATGTTGAGCTTGCGCGAGGCCTCCTGCTGTAAAGTCGAGGTGGTGAACGGCAGGGACGGGGAGCGCTGCTTGTCCGTGCGTTTGATGTTCGTCACGGTAAAGGGCGCATCGCCGATATCGGCGATGATGGCGTCCACCTGCCCGCCGGACGCGGGCTCAACCTTTTTGCCGTCCTTTCCGTAGTAGTGCGCTTCAAAGGTCCTGTGGGACTTCTCGTCCGTGAGGTCCACGTCGAGCGTCCAGTATTCCTGCGGCTCAAAGGCCTGGATCTCCTTTTCGCGGTCATCGACCATGCGCGCGGCGACGGACTGCACGCGGCCCGCGGAAAGGCCGCGGCGGATCTTTTTCCACAGCAGCGGGCTGAGCTGATAGCCCACGATGCGGTCGAGCACGCGGCGCGCCTGCTGCGCGTCCACGAGGTCCTGATCGATCGCGCGCGGCTCCTTGATGCTCTCGGAAACGACCTTTTTCGTGATCTCGTTGAAGGTCACGCGCTTGGCCTTTTCATCATCCAGATTCAAAAGCGCCTTCAGGTGCCAGGAGATCGCCTCGCCCTCGCGGTCCGGGTCCGTTGCGAGATAGACGATGTCGCTGCTCTTGGCCGCTTTTTTCAGCTCGCTGATGAGCTCTTCCTTGCCGCGGATGGGCTGATAGACCGGCTCGAAGCCGTGCTCAATGTCCACGCCGAGCTTGCTTTTGGGCAGGTCGCGCAGGTGGCCCATGCTGGCCTTGACCTCGTAATCCTTGCCCAGATATTTGCCGATGGTTTTCGCCTTTGCCGGGGACTCGACGATCACCAGATGTTTTTTCGCCATTTCGTTTTATTCCTCCAGTATGACTTGCAGGGAAAAATGCTTGCCGCCGCCCTGTTCGACGAAGCCCTCCAGCTCCAGCATCGTCAGCGCGGAAAGCACGCGGCGCGTGGGGAGGTCCGTTTGTTCAATGATATCGTCCACCTGCATCGCGCCGCCTTTGAGCGCGCGCAGGATCGTGATCTGATCATCCGTGAGCCCTGCGTCGTTTTTCGCAAGGTCCAGTCTCGGAAGAGCGGGCGTCTCCGCCGCTTCCTCCTTCTTTGCGCGCGACTGCTCCTCGCGCGCCTGATAGCCGAGCGTGCGCGGGAGCTCCACGCGCTCGCCAAGGATTTTGTGCGGGTACATCGCTTCGTATTCTCGCAGCACGTCCCAGCTGTCGGTGATGAGGGCCGCCGCGCCGTCCGCAACAAGCCGGTTGCAGCCGCGGCTCATGGGCGCGTCGATGGGGCCGGGGACGGCAAACACGTCGCGTCCCTGCTCGAGCGCCGTCCCCGCCGTGATGAGCGCGCCGCTCTTTTCGGGCGCTTCCACCACGACGGTGCCAAGGCTCAGGCCGCTGATGATGCGGTTGCGCGCGGGAAAATGCCATGCTTCCGCCGCGCTCCCGGGCGGATACTCGCTCACGAGCGCGCCGGAGGCGGCGATATCGCGATAGAGCCATTCGTTCCCCGCGGGATAAACAACATCGACGCCGCAGCCGAGCACAGCGACAGTTTTCCCGCCCGCGCGCAGCGCGCCGCGGTGCGACGCGGAATCGATGCCCGCGGCCGCGCCGGAAACGACGATCGCCCCCTGCTTGCATAAGCCGTAGGCGATCTTTTCTGCCGCTTCGACGCCGTAGGGCGTTGCTTTGCGCGTGCCGACCATGGCGAGCGTGACCTCCTCGTCGATGACGGGGAGATTGCCCTTCACATAGACCAGCACGGGCGGCTCGAAGATGCTGCGCAGGCGCAGGGGATAGTCCGCGTCCTGCATCGTCAGCAGCCGCAGCCCCAGGCGCGAGCACGCGCCGAGGATGCGGTCGGCCTGCTCCGTCGATTTTTCCGCGAGCAGCGCGGTCTGGCGCAGCTCGATGCCGGGAACAAGGCGGTATTCGTCCTCGTCGGCATAGTAAACGTTCTCAGGCGTACCGAAATGGTCGAGCAGAAGAAGCTTTGAGCGGTTCGTCAGTCCCTTGACCTCCGAGAGCCACACCCAGTATTTAAGCCCTGCCATTTCGGCACCTCCTTCGTTTTTACCGGTACATCTCCCACAATACGACCGTCGCCGCAGCCGCCGCGTTGAGCGATTCGCAGCGCGGGCTCATGGGAATTTTGAGCGTCCTTTCGCACGCGGAGAGCAGCTGCTGCGATAGCCCCCGCCCCTCGCTGCCGATGGCGACCGCCGCGCGCGAGAGGTCCGCGCGCGCAAGCGGCACGGTGTCCTTGCGCAGCGCCGTGCCGTAGAGCGGCACGCCGCTTTTCTGGAGCAGCGCGAAAAGCTCCTCCGGCGACGCGCTGTAGGCCTCGCGGCGGAAGACCGCGCCCATCGTGGCGCGCGCCGTCTTGGGGTTATAGAGGTCGGCGCAGGCGTTGACCAGAAACACCCCGTCGCACTCAAACGCGTCCGCCGTGCGCAGGATGGTGCCGACGTTTCCGGGATCCTGCACGCCGTCGAGCACCAGATAGTGCCTGCCCGAAAGCGTTTCGGGCAGCTTCGTCTCCGGCAGCGCGACGGTGAAGAGCGCGCCCTGCGGCGTTTCCATGGGGCTTACAGAGCGCATGAGCTCCTCGCTCACGCGCACGGCGCGCACGCCCTCCGGCAGCGCCGGGATCGTAATGCCATCCGAGAACACCGCCGTCCGGACCGGCGCGCCCCATTTGAGCGCTTCGTCCAGAAGCTTCGTCCCGTCGCAGACGTATTCGCCGCTCTTTTTTCGATAAGACCGGGAGGAGGCGAGCTTGCGCAGGTGCGTCATCAGCGCGTTCTGCCGGCTCGTGATGGTTTCCACGTTCATTTTTCTTCTCTTCTCCCGCTTTCTTATTTAATATGTATCACACTATATTATTAACCCCTCCGTTTTGTCAAGCAAAAGAATGCGCAAAACGGCGCGGGATTTTCGACGATTCCCGCGCCGCCGTCTTTACAGTGCGGCAAATGTTGTGGTACACTAAGCGCATAAATCCCATTATTGACCAGCTAAGGAGGTATCTCATGGAATCTGCAAAATCGCGCTTTCTGCGCTATGTGACCTATTATACAACGTCTGACGACTTTACCGGCGCCTCGCCCTCCACCGAGCGGCAGAAGGACCTCGGCCGCGTGTTGATGCAGGAGCTCGAAGCGCTCGCGCTCGAGGACGTTCATATGGACAGCTGCGGCAACGTGCTCGCAACGCTCCCCGCGAGCGAGGGCGTGGACGCGCCCGTCGTCGCGCTCATCTCCCACATGGACACCGCGCCCGACGCTTCGGGCGAGAACGTCAAGGCCCGCATCGTCCGCTACGAGGGCGGCGAGCTCAAGCTGAATGACACTGTCTCTCTCACCGAGGCGCTCTGCCCCGGCCTTGAAAGCCACATCGGCGACGAGCTGATCGCGACCGACGGCACGACGCTGCTCGGCGCGGACGACAAGGCCGGCATCGCCGAAATCATGGCCGCAGTGGAGACGATCCTTGAAAAGGGCCTGTCCCACGGCGAGGTGCGCGTCATCTTCACGACCGACGAGGAGATCGGCAACGGCGTGGACGGGCTCGACGTGCAGGAGCTCGGCTGCGACTACGGCTACACCGTGGACGGCGGCCCGCTCGGCGAGATCGAGTATGAAAACTTCAACGCCGCCTCCGCCGTTCTGACGGTGCACGGCGTGGGCGTGCACCCCGGCAGCGCCAAGGGCGTGATGGTCAACGCCGCGACCGTGGCAATGGCCTTCCACGCGATGCTGCCCGCGGATGAGGTCCCCGAGAAGACCGAGGGCTACGAGGGCTTCTTCCACCTCACCGACATGGAGGGCGGCATGGCCGAGGCGACGCTGCGCTATATCATCCGCGACCACGATCGCGAGCGCTTTGAAGAGAAGAAGGCGCTCTTCGCCGACTGCGCCGCGCGCATCAACGAGATCTACGGCGACGGCACGGCCGAGGTTTCCATCACCGACAGCTACTACAACATGAAGGAGAAGATCCTCCCCCACTTCCACCTCATCGAGCGCGCGGAGAACGCCTTCCGTGCAAACGGCGTTACGCCCATGTGCGTGCCCATCCGCGGCGGCACGGACGGCGCGCGCCTTTCCTGGGACGGCCTGCCCTGCCCCAACCTCTCCACCGGCGGCTACAACTTCCACGGCGTGCGCGAGTGGATCCCGGCGGAGAGCCTGGGCGCGATGACAAGCGTGCTCGTCACGCTGGTCGAAAGCTTTGCGGAGGAAAAGGAGTAAGCCATGAACGTTTCTGAAAAGCTCGCGCTGCTGCGCGCGGAAATGGCAAAGCGCGGCATCGGCGCCTATGTCGTCGTGACCGACGACTTCCACGCATCCGAATATGTGGGCGCGCACTTCAAGGCGCGCGAATACCTCTCCGGCTTCACCGGCTCCGCCGGCACGCTCGTCGTGCTGCCGGATTCCGCCGCGCTGTGGACCGACGGGCGCTACTTTTTGCAGGCCTCGCAGCAGCTTGCAGGCAGCGGCATCGAGCTGATGCGCATGGGCGAGCCGGGCGTGCCCGAGATCGCCGACTTCCTGCGCGACCACATGGCCGAAAACGGCTTCATCGGCTTCGACTCGCGCACGATCAGCAATGCCTTCGCCCGCACGATCGGCGAAAAGACGTGCGAAAAGCACATCCGCTTCGCGGGCGGCGAGGACCTTGTCGATCTCGTGTGGGCGGACCGCCCCGCGCTCTCCTGCGAGCCGGTGTGGGCGCTGGATGTAAAGTACGCGGGCCTGACGCGCGCGGAAAAGCTCCAGAAGGTGCGCGAGAAGATGGCGGAGCTCGGCGCGGACGTGTTCGTCATTCCCGCGCTCGACGAGGTCGCGTGGCTTCTGAACCTGCGCGGCGGCGACGTGCTCTACACGCCGGTGTTCCTCTCGTATCTGCTGCTCGAGCGCGATAAGGCCACGCTCTGCGTGCAGAGAGAGGCCGTAAGCGCGGAGATCGAGGCGCAGCTCAAAACCGACGGCGTAGCCCTCGCCCCCTATAACGACATTTATGCGCTCGTCGCGGCGCTGCCCGCCGGCACGCGCGTGCTGCTCGACGGCGCGAGCGCCAACTACCGCATCACGCAGAGCGTTCCCGCGGGCGCGGAGACGATCGACCGCCCCAGCCCCATCCAGCTCATGAAGGCGATGAAGCACCCCGCCGAGCAGGAGAACGAGCGTCTTGCCCACATCAAGGACGGCGTGGCCGTCACGCGCTTCATCTACTGGCTCAAGCACACGATCGGGCGCGAGCCGGTCACGGAGCTGAGCGCGGCGAAAAAGCTCGAGGGTCTGCGCGCCGAAGGCGAGCATTACCTCGAGCAGAGCTTCGACCCCATCCTCGCCTACGGCCCGCACGGCGCGATCGTCCACTATGAGCCGACCGAGGAGACGGACGTTCCCCTCGAGATGCACAGCTTCTGCCTGGCCGATACCGGCGCGCAGTATCTTGAGGGCACGACCGACATCACCCGCACCATCGCGCTGGGCGCGCTGACGGAGGAGGAAAAGCGCGTTTACACGCTCGTGCTGCGCGGTCATCTCCAGCTGGGCGCGGCAAAGTTCCTCTACGGCTGCACAGGCGAAAACCTTGACATGCTCGCCCGCACGCCGCTGTGGGAAGCCGGTCTTGACTACAACCACGGCACGGGCCACGGCGTCGGCTTTGTTCTCGGCGTGCACGAGGGCCCCGAGCGCGTGCACTGGAACGTGCTGCGCCAGAAGAACCACTGCGTCATCGAAGAGGGCATGATTTTCTCGGACGAGCCGGGCATCTACCTCTCCGGCAAGTTCGGCGTGCGCATCGAAAACCTTGTCGTCGTGCGCGAGGCCGGGCGCACGGAGTTCGGCCGCTTCTTAAAGCTCGAGCCGCTGACGCTCGTGCCCTACGACCGCGACGCGATCGATCTCTCGCTTCTCACCTCCCGCGATGCGGAGCTTCTTAACGCCTACCACGAAAAGGTCTATGCCGCCATCTCGCCGTATCTCACGGGCGACGAGCTTGCGTGGCTCAGGGACGTGACCGCGCCAATCAGCCTGTGACCTGATTTTCGCAAAACTTACAAAAAAAGAGCAGGACTGCGATGCAGTCCTGCTTCTTTTATTTTTCTTAGTACAGCTTTGCGCCGGCGGGAATGTCGTCATCGACCATCAGGAAGTTGAGGCGCTCCTCCCCGTCCACGTGATGAACGGCGGAGATCAGCATGCCGCAGGAGTCGATGCCCATCATCTTGCGCGGGGGCAGGTTGACGATGGCGATTGCGGTCTTGCCGACGAGGTCCTCGGGCTCGTAATAGTCGTGGATGCCGGAAAGGATGATGCGGTCGGTGCCCGAGCCGTCGTCGAGCACAAACTTCAGGAGCTTCTTGCTCTTGGGCACGGCGGTGCACTCCTTGATCTTGACCGCGCGGTAGTCGGACTTGGCGAAGGTGTCGAAATCGACCTGCTCTTCGAAGATCGGCTCGTTTTCGACCTTGTCCACCTCCTCCGCGGGGTGCGCGTTCTTGGGCTTGACAAAGCCGGTCGCGCCGGTGGGCTTCACGGCGGGAGCGGGCGCTTCGGCCTTTTCCTCGGCCTTCTCGCTCTTCTTGGGCATGTCCGTCGGCTTCATCGTCGGGAAGAGGATGACGTCGCGGATGGAATCGGTGCCGCAGAGCATCATGGCGCAGCGGTCGATGCCGAAGCCCAGACCGCCCGTCGGCGGCAGGCCGTATTCGAGGGCCATAACATAATCCTCGTCCATCATCTCGGCCTCGTCGTCGCCGTTGGCGCGCTTTTCGACCTGCGCCTTGAAGCGCTCGTACTGGTCCATCGGGTCGTTGAGCTCGGTGAAGGCGTTGCCCATCTCGCAGCCGCAGACGAACATCTCATAGCGCTCGGTCAGGTGCGGGTCAGACGGGCTGCGCTTGGCAAGGGGGCTCACCTCGACGGGGTACATGGTGATGAACGTCGGCTGGATGAGCGTCTCCTCGACCTTCTGGTCGAAGGTCTCGTACAGGGCGTTGCCCCAGGTCTTGTCCACGCCGTCCATATCAACGCCGACGCTCTTCGCGAGCGCGACGGCGGCCTTATCGTCGCCCTCGATGGCCATGAAGTCCGCGCCGGTCACTTCCTTGACGGCGTCGGCCATCGTGACGCGCTTCCACGACGGGGTCAGGTCGATGTCGTGGCCGAGCCACTGGAGCTGATAGGTGCCGAGGATCTCCTTGGCCGCGCCGGTGAGGATGCCCTCGAGAATGTCCATCATGCCGTCGAGGTTCGTGAAGGCCTGATAGAGCTCGCAGGTGGTGAACTCGGGGTTGTGCTTGGTGTCCATGCCCTCGTTGCGGAAGATGCGGCCGACCTCGTACACGCGCTCCATGCCGCCGACGATCAGGCGCTTTAAGTGCAGCTCGGTGGCGATGCGCATGTACATGTCGATATCAAGGGTATTGTGGTGCGTGATGAAGGGGCGCGCGTTCGCGCCGCCGGCGATGGGGCTCAGCACCGGGGTCTCGACCTCCATGAAGCCGAGAGAGTCGAGGTAGCGGCGCAGGAAAGCGACAAACTTCGAGCGGATCTCGAAGTTGCGCTTGGACTCGGGGTTGATAATAAGGTCCACATAGCGCTGGCGGTAGCGCGCTTCCTTGTCGGTCAGGCCATGGTACTTCTCCGGCAGCGGGCGCAGGGACTTGGAGAGCAGCGTGATCTTCTTGGCGCGCACGCTCATCTCGCCGCGCTGGGTGCGGAACACCTCGCCCTCAACGCCGACGATATCGCCGATGTCGTACTTCTTGAAGCGGTTGTATTCCTCTTCATCCATCTCGTCCTTGCGGGCGTAGATCTGGATGCGGCCGGACTTGTCCTGCATGTCGCAGAAGCTGACCTTACCCATGCCGCGCTTGCTCATCAGCCTGCCCGCCACGCGGACGGCGCTGCCCTCGAGCGCATCGAAATTATCCTTGATCTCCTGGGCGTGATGCGTCACGTCGAAGCTCGTCTCCTTGAAGGGGTCGCGGCCCTCGGCGCGGAGCGCGGCGAGCTTGTCGCGGCGGACCTTGAGGATCTCGCTCAGATCCTGCTCGGGGGCGGTATTCTGAATATTTTCTTCAGCCATGTTTCTAACTCCTAATCTATAATATGAAGCTTATCGTTCGATCTTGGCGATGCGGTAAACGATGGCGCCGACGGGCGCTTCCACCGTGACCTCGTCGCCCTCCTTGGCGCCCATCAGGGCCTTGCCGAAGGGGGAATCCTCGGAAATGGCGCGGTTCATGGGGTCCGCCTCCTGCGAGCCGACGACCTTGTACTCGGGCATCTCGCGGCCGGACTTCACGTCCACCACGGTCACGCGGCAGCCGATGTTGACGGCGTTGGTGTTGGCGTCGTTCTCGTCGACGATGACGGTGTGCAGCAGGATCTCCTCGACCTCGGCGATGCGGGAGTACAGCTTGCCCTGCTCGTTTTTCGCTTCGTCATACTCGCTGTTTTCGCTCAGGTCGCCGAAGCCGCGCGCCTCCTTGATGAGGTCCGCCACTTCCTTTTCGCGCACGGTTTTGAGGTAGGTGAGTTCCTTTTGCAGCTCTTCCTTGCGCTCCGCGCTCATTTTGTACTCTTTTTTCATGTTCGCCATATTGAGATCGTTCCTTTCTTTCGCGCCCGCAAAGCATGCGGCGCGTACACGAATACCATTTTAGCGAGACAATTATAGTGATTTTGCCCCGTGTTGTCAAGGCAGGTTTGTGTTTTCTGCCGGTTTCGCAGGAAAAATCACATCTTTGACGAAAATTTCCTCCGCGCGCAGCGCCGACGCGGCATAAAGCGCACAGAGAAGCTGATTTTCGTCCCACTCCGTCGCGACCTTGACCGCCGCCGCGCCGTAGCGGACGGTGAGCGCGCCGCTCTCCACCGGCAGGACCGGGCACGCAAGCTCCCGCTCCCCGCCGCCGAACAGGGCGGCAAGGTCGGCGCAGAGGTCCGCTTCCGCTGCAACAGCAATGCCCGCGCCGCAGTCCCAGCGCAGCGCGCGGGCGGTGCGCGCCGCGTTCGGCACGCAGAGCGTCAGATAGCGCACATCGCGCGCAAGCGCGGCTGCCGCTGCTTCCAGCGCGGCGGACGGCACAGGCGAAACGAGCGCCAGACGCGCCCGGTCCGCGCGCAGCGATCGCTTTGCCATCGCGCATCGGATGATCTCCGCCGCCTTCACCTGCCGCAGCGGCCGCTCGTCCGGCGCAAGCACGCCGAAGCGCGAAAACACCGTCCGGTACGGATAATCGCGCGGAAAAACCGCCTGGCGCACGCGGCGCTTTTTAAGATATTTTGCCGCCCGGCATGCCGAAAGGTACGCCCTCGGCCCCTCCCCGCGCGCGACATAAGCTGCGGCAAAGCGCGCGCCCAGCAGCGTGCGCGTCCCGTTCGTTTCTCCCGCATCCCGATAGCAGACCAGTCCCAGCAAAGCCGTCCCTCCCGCAAAAAAAGCTCCCCATCAGTGTATGATGGGGAGCTTTCGGATGATGCGCTTTACCAGCCCTTGATGTAGTCCGTGAGATAATTGAGCGGATTGACGATCTGGCCGTTTTCGGTGATCTCGAAGTGCAGGTGCGGGCCGCTGCTCACGCCGGTCGTGCCGGTGATGCCGACGACCTGACCCTGCGCCACCTTATCGCCCACGCTGACCGAGCGGGAGGAAAGGTGCTGATAGGTCGTCGTGTTGCCGCTGCCGTGGCTCACGACCACGTAGTTGCCGCGGTACTTGTTGTAGGCCGAGATGATGACCGTGCCGGCCTTGGCGGCGACGGCCTGCGTCGTATAGCCCACGCGGCCGATGTCGATGCCCGCATGGTTGGTGGACGCGCCCGCGATGCCCGTATAGCGCGCGCCGAGAGGCGAGGTGACATACTTGCTCGAGCAGGGCCAGATGTAGCCGCCGTAGGTCACGGTGGTGTTGCCGTTCTGCGCGGCAAGCTCCTTGGAAAGGCGCACGATCTCCGCCTGCTGGCGCTCCATCGCCGCGTCTTTTTCAGAAAGCACCTGCTTATACTGCGCTTCGTTGGCCTTGAGGTCGGCGAGCACCTGCTCCGCCGCCGCGCGCTGGGTGCTCAGCTCGCTCTTTTTGGCAACGAGCGTCTCCTTGGCGCTCTGCTGCTCGGCGAGCGAGGACTCGAGCGAGGCCTTCTTCTGCTCGATCTGCTCGCGCAGGGCGCGCAGATCGTCGATGACCTTCTGGTCGCTGTCCATAATCTCGCTGATGAAATCCATGGCGCTGAGCAGGTCGGAAAAGCTCGCGGAGTTGAAGAGCACCGACCAGTAGGACACCGTGCCGCGCTCCTCCATCGAGCGCACGCGCTCGCAGAACTTTTCGTACTGGCGCGCTTCCTCCTCTTCGTTCTCGCGGATCTCCTGCTCGGTCTGCGTGATGAGCGACTCATAGTTGCTGATGAGCGACTCGACGCCCGTGATCTCGGACTGGAGGAGGTTGATCTGCTTGTCGATGTTCTCCTTCTGCGCAAGGGCGGCGTTTTTGTCGTTCTGGATGGACTTGAGCTCCTTTTCCAGCTGCGACTTTTCCGAGTTCATGCCGCTGAGCTCATCCTTGAGCTTGTCGATATCCGACTGCGTGACGGCGGAGGCGTCCTGCACCATGGAAAGGGGCGTCAGCTCGCTCAGCGTCAGCGCGCAGACGACGGCAAGGACCAGAAGCGTCCGTAAGATACTCTTTTTCATCGCTGCCCTCCCTTACACGCGCAGGAACTTGCGGATGGCCGTCAGGCTGCCGCCCACGCCGATGAGGATACCGGCGGCGGCAAAGATGAGCGCGACGGGCTGCCAGATGGTCGTAAAGTCCACGATCGTGAGGAGCTGCAACCGGTCGGACATGGCAAGGCTCTTCGCCACCGACTCATACAGCAGCCACTGGAAAAGGAAGCCCAGCACCGCGCTGAGAAGGCCGATCAAAAAGCCCTCGTACACGAACGGCCAGCGGATAAAGCCGTTCGTCGCGCCGACCATCTTCATGATGGCGATCTCGTCGCGCCGGTCGAAGGTCGTAAGCTTGATGGTGTTCGAGATGATAAAGACCGATACGAGAAGAAGGATCGCGATGAGCGCGATGCTCACCACACCCGCAAGGTTTCTCAGCGTGATGAAGCCGCCGGCGATATCCTCGTCCACGCGCACATTGGCGACGCCGGGGACGTTGTCCAGAATGTCCTGCGCGGTCTTTCCCGCGGTGCTGAGGTCATTCACGTAGACGGCGTAGCGGTCGCGCAGGATCTCGGGGTCGAGATTCTGGAACATGTTGTCGCCCTCGTAGCGCGCCTCGAAGGACTTCATCGCGTTCTCCCTGCTGATAAAGACGCATTCCTTTACGTTGCTCCGCTGCTCGATGGCGCGCCCCACGGCTGCGGTCTGCGCCTCGTCGCAGTCCTCGTCCACAAAGGCGAGGATCTCATACTCGCTCTCGAGCTGCTTGAGCTGCACCTCGGCATTGTACGCCACGAGCGAAAACGTGCCCATGACCACAAGGCAGGCGACCGTGATGCCCACCGCCGCGAACGACATGAAGCCGTGCGAGAACATGTTGCGCACGCCCTCGCCGAAAAAATATGTAAAATCGTGTTTGCGCATAGTCTTACCTCGCATTGTAGCCTTCGCCGTCACCCGTGATGACGCCCTGCTCGAGCATGACGACGCGCTTTTTGAACTGGTTGACAAGATCCTTCTCATGCGTGACGACGACCATCGTCGTCCCCAGCTGGTTGATGCGCTCGAGCAGGCGCATGATCTCCAGCGAGCGGGCGGGGTCCAGGTTGCCCGTCGGCTCGTCGGCGATGATGGTGCTGGGGTTGTTGATAAGCGCGCGGGCGATGGCCACGCGCTGCTGCTCGCCGCCGGAGAGCTCGTTGGGATAGCGGTCGGTCTTTTCCTCAAGGCCGACGAGCTCGAGCACATAGGGGATGCGCTTTTTGATCTCGCGCGGCGGCGCGCCCACGGCGCGCATGGCAAAGCTCAGATTCTCGTAGACCGTTTTCTTCTCGATCAGGCGGAAGTCCTGAAAGATGACGCCGATGGAGCGGCGCAGCAGCGGGATCTGCCGCTCGGCAATATTCGTCAGGCTGAAGCCGTTGACGGCGATCTGGCCGGAGGTCGGCGTGATCTCGCCGGTAAGGAGCTTGATGATGGTCGATTTGCCGCTGCCGCTGGGGCCGACCAGAAAGACGAACTCCCCGTCCTCGATGCGCAGCGAAATGCCCTTTAAGGCCGTGGTGCCGCTCTCGTATTCTTTTACAACGTCGCTCAGGCGTATCATGCTTCGTCCCTCATTTTCGGCAGGCTCTGACTCGATCCCGCATATTTCTTATTTTATTATAGCGCGCCAGGCGCGCAAAGGCAACAGGTAATTATGTAAACTCTCAACTTTTTTGGTGCAAAAAGAAAAGAAGGGGCCGCTCTTTGAGCAGCCCCTTCCGTGATTTCCTTTTTTACGCCTCGATGCCGCGGGAGGCCAGATACTTCTTGACCATCAGCGCGACCTTGAAGGTGATGGCGTCGTCGAACTCGCGCAGGTCAAGGCCCGTAAGCTTCTTGATCTTCTCAAGGCGGTAGACGAGCGTATTTCTGTGGACGAAGAGCTTGCGCGCCGTTTCGGAGAGGATGAGGTTGTTTTCAAAGAACTTGTTGATGGTAAAGAGCGTCTCCTTGTCGAGCGCGTCGATCGGGTTCTTCTTAAAGACCTCCTGCAGGAACATCTCGCACAGCGTCGTCGGCAGCTGGTAGATGAGACGGCCGATGCCGAGGTTCTCATAGCTGATGACGTATTTTTCCGTGTCAAAGACCTTGCCGACCTCGATGGCCATCTGCGCTTCCTTATAGGACTTGGCAAGATCGCGCAGGTGCGTCGCCACCGTGCCGATGCCCACGACCACGGTGCTCTCGCCGTTCACGCGCAGCGTCTCTTCGATGAGCGCGGCGGTCTTTTCAAGGTCGCTCATCTCCACGTTCTCGCCCAGCTGCTGCACGAGCACGATATCGTCCTCGCCCATGGAGAGGACAAAGCTCGTCTGCCGGTCGGGGAAGATGTTCTGCACCGTTTCGACGGGGATGGCGTCGGCCTTTTCGTCCGTCCGGCGGACGACGAACACGCCGCGGTTGAGCTCGGCCTCCACGTGCAGCTCCTTGGCGCGCACGTAAATGTCGCTCAGCAGGATGTTGTCGGACAAAATGCTTTTGACGAACGAGGTCTTGTCGTGCTTTTCCTCATAGTAGCTCTTGGCGGTGTTGAGCGCGACGGTCGCCATGCTGCACACCGTGGCGCTGATGGCATCCTCGCCGCGGGTGAAGGCCGCAAAATCGAACTGGCCGCCCCAGCCCTCGAGCGCCTTGAAGGTCTTGCCCTCGAGCGCGACGCAGGCGCTCTCGGCCTCGTTGATGGGCTGCACCAGATGCGGCCAGCGCTGGCCGATCTCCGGCAGGTCCGTGCAGGCGATGACCGTACCCTCAGAGTCGATCACGCCGATGACCGTATCGGTCGTTTCCTTAAACTGCAACACGATGTTCTGAAAAATCCTACCGGACATATCCGTGCCTCCTTAACCAATTCGGAAGTTTGTGCATTTCGTCAACTGGACGGGAACATTATACTGTCTCTGTTCAATTTTTGCAAGAACTTTTTTCTTTTTTCCACAAAAAAAGTTACTTTTTTTGTGGATTCCGTAAAGGTGTCATGATCGTCATCCATTTCGCGGCATTTTTCCCTTGGGCATATTGCCTATCGGGCGCGCAGAAGGGCGGTCTCCTCCTCCGTGAGAAGGCGGTATGCGCCCTTCGGAAGCGTCTCATCCAGCGTGAGCGGCCCCATGGAAAGGCGCTTTAAATACACGACCGGCTTTCCCCTTGCCGCGAGCATCCGCTTGATCTGGTGGAACTTCCCCTCGCGGATGGTGACGAGCGCCTCGCTCCGCGCGCCGGCGCTCAGGATCTCGAGCCTTGCCGGCAGGCACGCAAGCCCGTCGCCGAGCGTCATGCCCGCGGCGAAGGCCGCGCAGTCCTTTTCGTCGAGCGTGCCGTCCACGCGGACGAAGTAGACCTTGTCCACGTGCTTTTTCGGTGCAAGCAGGTCGTGCGCGAGCGCGCCGTCGTCCGTAAGGAGCAGCAATCCCTCGGTGTCCTTGTCGAGCCGTCCGACGGGGAAAAGACCGATCTTCCGGTACTCGGGCGCGAGCAGGTCGAGCACCGTCTCTCCCCGCCCGTCCTCGGTGGCCGAGAGCACGCCCGCGGGCTTGTGGAGCATCACATAGGTGTGCGCGCGGTAAAAAAGCTCCTCGCCGTTCACGCTGATGCGTGCGCTCTCCGGGTCGCATTTGTCCTCCGGTCCCGCGGCGATGCGCCCATCGACGAGCACGCGCCCCTCGCGCACGAGCGTCTTGACCTCGCGGCGCGAATAGCGTCCGGTCGAGGCGATGATCTTATCGAGTCTCTGCTGCGGCATAGTCCTTCCCGCCTTTCGTTCTTCTCGCGCCATCTTATCATACTTTCGCGCCGGTTGGAATAGCCTTTTGGGGAAAGGGTGTGATCTCGCTTGTTCATCGTCACCGCAAAATTTTCCAGGCGCCGCGTCCTCGCGGCCGTCGCCATGCTCTTCCTCGTGCTCGCGCTCACCGTGCTGCCGCGCGCGTGCCGGAAAGCGGACGAAGCGCCGTCCATCCCCGCCGAAACGAACGAGCAGCGCGTCGCGTACCTCGTCTCCCTCGGCTGGAAGGTCAATGAGCAGCCCATCGAAACGCTGAGCGTCACGCTGGGCGACACGCTCGAAGAGCCCTACGAAAGCTACAACGCCCTCCAACTCGAGCAGGGCTTCGACCTCAGCCGCTGCTGCGGCAAAACGCTTCTTCGCTACACCTATGTTGTGACGAATTACCCGGGCGCGTCCCTCCCCTGCCAGGCGGACCTCTATGTCTGCGACGGCGTCGTCGCCGCGGGCGACATCGTCTGCACCGGCGAAAACGGCTTTATGGCCCCGCTCGCCTTCCCCGCCGCCTGAATAAGGCGCAAGCCCTCACGCGAGGGCTTTTTCTTTTGACTATTGCGCGCGGCTGTGATATGATTTTTATGAATCGATACAAAGGAACCGACCCATGGAATTTTATACCATCGCCAGCTCGAGCGCGGGCAACGCCGCGCTCGTCTGCCATGAAAACACCCATATCCTCATCGACGCGGGCATTTCCTGCCGCCGCATCACGCAGGCGCTCGCGACGCTCGGTCTCACGCTTGCGGACCTTGACGGCATCCTCATCACACACGAGCACATCGACCACGTGCGCGGGCTCGGAACGCTCGCGAAAAAGTGCGAAGCAAGGCTCTACGCAAGCCGCGGCACGGCAAGCGTGCTCAACTATCCCGCGCCGCGCGTCTGCACCTTTCCCGCGGGGGATGAATTTACCGTCGGCGCGCTGCATGTGAAGAGCTTTCACACCTCGCACGACGCACGGGAGAGCGTGGGCTACCGCATAGAAAGCACGGACGGCTCGCTTGCCGTGCTGACGGACACGGGCGTTATCACCGGCGAAGCGCACGACCTCGCCCTCGGCGCGGACATGCTGCTGCTCGAGGCCAACCACGACGTTGAAATGCTCAAGACCGGCCCGTATCCCTACTATCTCAAGCAGCGCATTCTCGGCGAATGCGGGCATTTATCCAACGAAACGGCGGCGGAATTCGCCGTTGAATGCGTCCGCGCCGGCACGAGCGACATTCTGCTCGCGCACCTGAGCGGCGAGAACAACACCCCCCAGCTCGCGGAATACACCGTGGGCCGCGCCCTGCAGGCGAGCGGGCTGAGCGTCCGCCTTTCCGCCGCGCCGCGCGACACGATCAGTGAGGTACACATATGCAGAAGATCACCGTCCTTTGCGTCGGGAAGCTGAAGGAAGCCTTTTATGAGCAGGCCGTGAAGGAATACGAAAAGCGGCTCTCGCGCTGTTGTAAGCTGGAACTTCTGGAGCTGCCCGAGCAGCGCCTTGGCGACGATCCGGGCGAGAGCGAGATCCGTCAGGCGCTCAAAAAGGAAGCCGCTCTGGTCGAGCAGAAGCTCCCAAAGGGCGGCGCGCTGATCGCCATGTGCATCGAGGGGCAGGAGATGAGCAGCGTGGCGCTCTCGCAGAAGATGCAGCAGCTCGCCGCGCGCGGCGCCTCGCAGCTGACGTTTCTCATCGGCTCGAGCTTCGGGCTGGACGAAGATCTAAAGAAAAAGGCCGATCTGCGGCTCTCGATGTCGCCGATGACGTTCCCGCATCACTTAGCGCGCGTAATGCTGCTCGAGCAGGTCTACCGCGCCTACCAGATCGAGGCCGGGACAAAATATCACAAATGATCCACCACCAAAACAAAGGAGGAACCGCCCATGTCGGATGAAGTGAAGCTCACCTGGGGCAAAACGCCGAACGATCTTTCCGAGCGCTGGCCAAAAGACGCCGAGGGGAAGAGCGAGGAGCCCGCGTTTTTGACGCTCTCGATGGACGCGAACGCCGAAACGGACATGCTCTGCTCCATGCTCCGCGCCTATGGCATTCCCGTTTTGTGCCGGTACGAGGGCGAGGGAGCCTTCGGCAAGGTCATGCTCGGCGCAAGCGCGCAGGGCACGTCGCTTTACGTGCCCGCGTCCATGCTCGAGGACGCGAAAAATCTGATCCGCCCCATTGATGAAATTCCGGAACAGGAGGACATGCAATGAATTACCGTCAGGAATATGAAAAGTGGCTCGCCTCCCCCGCGCTGAGCGAGGAGGAGAGAAACGAGCTCAAGGCCATCGCAAACGATGAAAAGGAGATTGAGAACCGCTTCTACGGCCCCCTCGAATTCGGCACGGCAGGTCTGCGCGGCACGATGTACGTCGGCCTGCACAACATGAACCGCCACGTCATCCGCTGGGCGACGCAGGGCTTTGCCAACGTCATCCGCGCAGAGGGGGAGGACGCCATGAAAAAGGGCGTCGCCATCTGCATGGACTGCCGCAATCACTCGATGGAGTTCGCGCGCGCCGCGGCCTGCGTCATGGCGGGCAACGGCATTTCCGTGCGCCTTTTCGAGTCTCTGCGTCCCACGCCCGAGCTCTCCTTCGCCGTGCGCGAGTACGGCTGCACCGCGGGCATCAACGTGACCGCGTCCCACAACCCCAAGGAGTACAACGGCTACAAGGTCTACTGGTCCGACGGCGCGCAGCTGCCGCCCCAGCACGCCGCCGCCATCGCGCGCGAGCTTGAGGGCATCGACATTTTCACCGGCGTCACGTCGATGAATTTTGATGAAGCCGTGCAGAAGGGCCTCATCACGATGCTCGGCGCGGACTGCGACGAGCGCTTCATGGCAAACGTCATGAGCATGGTCAATGACTACGACACCGTCAAAAAGGTCGCGGACGACTTCAAGCTCGTCTACACGCCCTTCCACGGCTGCGGCCACAAGCTCGTGCCTGAGGCGCTGACCCGTCTTGGCATCAGGCATCTTCTCTGCGTGCCCGAGCAGATGGTCATCGACGGGAACTTCCCCACCGTCGTTTCCCCGAACCCTGAAAATCCCGAGGGCTTCTACCTCGCCATCGACCTTGCCAAAAAGAACGACGTTGACTTCATCCTCGGCACCGACCCCGACAGCGACCGCGTCGGCATCATGGTGCGCGACCGTCAGGGCGAGTTCCAGCCCGTCACCGGCAACCAGACGGGCGTTCTGCTGCTCGACTATCTTATCGGCGCGATGAAGCGCGCGGGCAAGCTCCCCGCAAACGCCGCCGCGCTCAAGACCATCGTCACCACCGAGATGGCGCGCGCCGTGGCGGAAGCGAACGGTCTCGACTGCTACGACACCTTCACGGGCTTTAAGTTCATGGCCGAGAAAATGAACGAGCTCGAGGGCGCGGGCAAAAACACCGTCATCTTCTCCTACGAGGAGAGCTACGGCTACATGATCGGCCATTACGTGCGCGACAAGGACGCCGTCACGGCCTCCCTCCTGCTCACGGAGATGGCCGCGTGGTACTACTCCCAGGGCATGACGCTTTTCGACGCGCTCGAAGCGCTCTTCAAAAAGTACGGCTGGTACGGCGAAAAGACGCACAACCTCGTTATGCCGGGTCTCGACGGCGTGGAGAAGATGGCAAATCTCATGAAGTCGCTGCGCGAAACGCCGCCGAGCGAGATCGCGGGCGTGAAGGTCGTGACCTACAAGGATTATCAGGACGGCACCGCGCGCGACGCCGCGAGCGGCACGGTGACGAAGATCGCGCTCGCAGGCTCGAACGTGCTGCGCTTTGAGCTCTCCGACGGCACGCACATCGTCGTGCGCCCGAGCGGCACCGAGCCGAAAATCAAGGTCTACATCCTCACCAAGGGCGCGGATGCAGCGGAGCGCGACGCGAACCTCGCGAAGTATTCCGCCTGGGTCGCAACGCTCGCCTGATAGAACGCATAAAAAAGGGAGACGGTTTTTCCGTCTCCCTTTTTCTGTTGTTTTTTGCTTCGCGCGGCGGTCAGAACGTCACGACCTCCTGCGCGGGCTTCGACGTGGTGGTGATCCTTTCCACATACAGCACCGGGCCATCGCCCTCGTAGGCGTCGATGTGCTCCTTCCTGACCGTGGCGGTGACGTCCACCCAGTCGCGGTTCTTGTAGGCCTTCAGGCTGTCGCCCTTGGCGACGATGCCGACGAACTGGATGTCGTTTTCGCAGCAGGTCATCACGAAGCGGCCGGGGCAGTGGATGCCGGGGAACTTCTTCGAGTGGCACATGACGAGCTTCATGTGGACCTTCTTGCCGTCCCAGCGGTCGGGATGGTCCATCGCATCGACGTACCACACGCCGTAGTCGTCGTCCGGGATGTCGATCAGCTCTGGCGTCATGTCGAACGGGCACTCGTCGCCCGTGAGGTAATCCTCGCTGTTGCCGTCGTTATCCTCAAGGTAGATATCCGCGCGGCGGTTGACCATGCGCAGGTTCCGCGCGCGCAGGCTCTCTTTGAGCTTGTCGTCGCAGCGGTTAAAGACCAGCATGTCCGCGTTTGTGATCTTTTCCATCATGAGCTGGCCCATGTTCTTCACAAACAGTTCGAACGTCGGCGCCTGCACGAAGGTCATGATCTGATAGAGCACCCAGTTCGCGGGCAGCACCTCGCGGTAGAGCTTTTCCATCTGCCACATGCCGTTGTACTCGATGAGCACCTGCTTGGGGTGGTGCTTCTTTTCAAGCTCCTTGCAGAACGCGAGCGTCAACTCCTCCTCGTCGTCCACCGTCACGACGGTGACGTTGTCGAGCGCCTTTTTCTCGTATTCTTCGTCGCCCTCCTCGCAGCAGATGAGAAGGGTCTTGTCCTCGCGGGCGAAGCCGTCTTCCAAAATGCCGTTGATAAAGCTCGTCTTGCCGGCGTCGAGAAAGCCGGCGACCAGATAAACAGGAATATCCATCAATTACACTCCAAACAGTTCTGCAAGCTCGTGCTCCTGGAGCTCCGCGCCGATGACGCACAGGCGGCCCGTATAGTCGGGATGGCCCGCGCGGACCTCGTGTTCCTCGGGCACGTAGTCGAATTCGAGCCAGCCGTCCTCGCCGTTCACGATGCCCTTGGCACGCAGGATGTGTCCATAGTCGCCGCTGTCGAGCCTGCCCAGCATCTCCTCGAGCGCGGCCTTGCTGAACTTCTTCGGCGTTTCCCTGCCCCAGGACGAGAACACATCGTCGGCATGGTGATGATGGTGATGGTGGCACTCGCATTCAGGATCATCGCACTCCTCGCCGTCGTGGTGATGGTGGTGCTCGTGCTCGTCGTGATCGTGCTCGTCATGGTCATGGTCGTGATGATGATCGTGGTCATGCTCATCCTCGTCATGGTCATGATGGTGCTCATGGTCGTGCTCGTCATGCTCATCGTGATCGTGATGATGGTGATGCTCATGCTCGTGCTCGGCCTCTTCGATCTCATGCTCGCGGCGCATCTTTTCAAGAAGCTCGTCGCTGAGCGACACCTTCTCCACGGCGGAGAGGATGGTCTTGCCGTCCAGCTCGTCCCACGGCGTCGTGAGGATGGCGGCGTCGGGGTTCTTCTCGCGCAGCATCGCGGCGGCGGCCTCGAGCTTTTCCTGCGAGAGCTTCTGCGTGCGGGAGAGAATGATCGTGCCGGCGGCTTCGATCTGGTTGTTGTAGAACTCGCCGAAGTTCTTCATATACACCTTGACCTTGCTCGCGTCGGCCACGGTGACATAGCTGTTGAGCTTCAGCTCGCCGGGGCACTCGTCCACCGTGCGCTGCACGGCGACGATCACGTCGGAGAGCTTGCCCACGCCGCTCGGCTCGATGAGCACGCGGTCGGGGTGGAACTGCGCGACCACTTCCTTGAGCGCCTTGTTGAAGTCGCCGACGAGGGAGCAGCAGATGCAGCCCGCGGACATTTCGGAGATCTCAATGCCGGACTCCTTGAGGAACCCGCCGTCGATGTTGATCTCGCCGAATTCGTTTTCGATCAGCACGAGCTTTTCGCCGCTGTAGGCCTCGGCGATCAGCTTTTTGATGAGCGTGGTCTTGCCGGCGCCCAGAAAGCCGGAGAAAATATCAATTTTTGTCATGGGGATACGCTTCCTTCTTCTGAAAATATTACCAGTTGGTTTATCACGTTTTACCGAGTGGTTATTATATGCCGCATTTGTGAACGATTCAAGTCCTTCCGCCGCAAAAACGGCACATTTTGCGTTATCTTTCCGTCTCCTGCGCGCTGCAAAGCGCGCACAGCGAGCGCGTCAGGTCCTTCACCGTTTCCCGTCCGAGCGGCGGCAGGGAGCGATAGGCCTCGAGCAGGTCCTGCTCCTCGCGCGTGAGCGCGCGCGCTTCCTCCCGGAACGAGCCGCGGTAGAGGTAGTTCGGGTCCACCCGCAGCGCGTCAAACAGCCGGAGCAGGATCTCCTCCTTGGGCGAGCTGAGGTCGTTTTCATAGTTGCTGATGGCCGAGGGTGACACGCCGAGCGCCTCCGCCAGCTGCGCGCGGGACAGCGCGAGCTCCTCGCGCCGCAGACGCATCTGTTCGCCAAAACTCATCAGAACACCTCCAAAACAGACAAGCTTCGACCGATTCGTGCACATTTTAGCGCAGAAGCTTGTTTCTGTCAATCAATTTTAACAAGAATCTTGTTAAAATATTCTTGACATATCAAGATTCTTGTGATATCTTGATCCTGCTGACAGAAACCTTGTTGTTTTTGGAGGCGCGCCGTGCCGATCGCCGCCCGATCCGCTCCTCCGCGCGGCGCTGAAAGAGAAGGAAAGACAATTAGAGAAAGAAAAAATATCGAGTCGGCACGCCGTGCCAGCTCGATATTTTTGACTTGTGGGACAAGCAAAAAAATTATCGAGCAGACGCAAGCGTCCGCTCGATAATGGTGGGGGAAGGTGGATTCGCCTGCCTGCGGGCAGGCCGTTCCGCGGCTCTGATGCGCCACCGGCGCATCATTCACCCCCGCTTCCCCTTCGAATCCACAACTCAAAAAAAGAACGAGCTGATAAAATCAACTCGTTCTTGGTGGGGGAAGGTGGATTCGAACCACCGAAGTCACTGACAACAGATTTACAGTCTGCCCCCTTTGGCCACTCGGGAATTCCCCCATATTCAGTTCTGCTGTTTTTGTCGGTGGAGCTGGTAGACGGATTCGAACCCCCGACCTACTGATTACAAATCAGTTGCTCTACCAGCTGAGCTATACCAG
>CAKUBI010000007.1 GCA_934636865.1 uncultured Oscillospiraceae bacterium | reverse complement strand
ACGCAGACCTGCAAGGTCGCCAAGGCGCACCCCGAAAAATTCTACAACTGCGGCATTGCCGAGGCCAACATGGTCGATATCGCCGCCGGTATGTCCACGATGGGGCTCATCCCCTACTGCTCCTCCTTTGCGATGTTCGCGGCCGGACGCGCCTATGAGCAGATCCGCAACTCCGTCGCCTATCCGCGCTTCAACGTCAAGATCTGCGCCACGCACGCGGGCGTCAGCGTCGGCGAGGACGGCGGCAGCCACCAGTGCATCGAGGACCTCGCGCTCATGCGCGCCATCCCCGGCATGACGGTCATCTGCCCGGCGGACGCCAACGAAGCGAGAGCCGCCACCATGGCCATCGCCGACTTTAACGGTCCTGTCTACATGCGCCTCGCGCGCCTTGCCACCCCCGTTTTTGAGGGCGACATGGTCAAGCCCTTTGAGATCGGCAAGGCCAACGTCCTGCGCGAGGGCAGGGACGTCGCGATCTTCGCCACGGGCCTGATGGTCAATGAGTCCCTCATGGCTGCGGAAGCGCTTGCGAAGGACGGCATCGACGCCGCCGTCATCAACGTGCACACCATCAAGCCCATTGACGCGGACTGCGTGACGAAGTACGCCGAGCAGTGCGGCAAGGTCGTCACCGTCGAGGAGCACAGCGTCATCGGCGGCCTTGGCGACGCGGTCGCGAGCGTCCTGATGGGCAAGGTCAGCTGCAAGTTCCATAAGATCGGTGTGAACGACCAGTTCGGTCAGTCCGGCAAGGCGGCGGACGTGCTGCGCGAGTACGGCCTGACGGCTGACCAGATCGCCCAGACGGTCAAGGCAAACATCTGATGCAGGTCTCACCCGGCCGCGCCGACATGGCGGAGATCCTCCGCCGCGGAACGGGGCGGCTCATCTACGACGAAGAGGACGGCGCGCTCCTCTTAAGCCCCGACGGCACGATGCTCACGAGCGACATGCAGGACGGCGCGCGGTTGTGCGCGCTGGTCCGCTCGCTCTGCCCCGCTGTGCCGGAAGTCTTTTCGCTCAAAAGCGCGCAGGCGGCGGACGTGCTGCTGCGGGAATTTGCGCTGCACGGCACGATGCCCTGCACGCAGTGGGTCTATGAAAAAGCCGCGCCGCCCTTCCCCGTCACCGCCGACATCCGGCCGCTGACGGAGGAGTACGCGGACCTTGCCGCGTCGGTCTATCACGACGGCAGCGGCGAATACATCCGCGACCGCATCGAAAACGGCGCGCTCTACGGCCTTTTTGAAGGCGAAGCGCTCGCAGGCTTCGCCGGGTTCCACGGCGAGGGCAGCATGGGCCTGCTCGAGGTTTTGCCCGCCTTCCGCCGCCGCGGATACGCCATGCAGCTCGAAGCGCACCTCATCACGACAGCGCTCCGGGACGGGCACACCCCTTACTGCCACGTGGTCGAGGGAAACGAGGCTTCGCTGCACTTACAGCGAAAAATGGGCCTTACGTGCGCGGAGCTGCCCGCGATCTGGCTCGATTGAGCAGACAAGAAGGAGACAAAGCGCGTCTTTGTCTCCTTCTTTCAAAATATATTGGACCCGGTGCGAAAATTTTGCGGTTTTCCCTCTTGCAAAATCCAATTCCTGTGTTAAAATACCATTAGTGCCAAACGTACCAATCATTTGAAACAACTTTTATCAAAAGGAGAAAGATATTATGCCGCTCGTAACATCTACGGAAATGTTCAAGAAGGCCTATGACGGCGGTTACGCCGTCGGCGCGTTCAACGTCAACAACATGGAGATCGTGCAGGGCATCACCGAGGCCTGCCAGGAGGAGCACGCTCCCGTCATTCTTCAGGTGTCCAAGGGTGCCCGCGCCTACGCGAACCACACCTACCTCGTCAAGCTCGTCGAGGCTGCGGTGGAGTGCTGCCCCGACGTTCCCATCGTCCTGCATCTGGACCACGGCCCGGACTTTGAGACCTGCAAGAGCTGCATCGACGGCGGCTTCACCTCCGTCATGATCGACGCTTCCTCCAAGCCCTTCGCCGAGAACATCGAGATCACGAAGAAGGTCGTCGAGTATGCGCATGACCACGGCGTTGTGGTCGAGGCCGAGCTCGGCACCCTCGCCGGCATCGAGGATGAGGTCAAGGTCGCCGCGCACGAGGCTTCCTACACCCGCCCCGAGGAGGTCGAGGAATTCGTCTCCAAGACCGGCTGCGACTCTCTGGCCATCGCCATCGGCACCTCTCACGGCGCCTATAAGTTCAAGCCCGAGCAGTGCACGCTCAACGAGCAGGGCATTCTCGTTCCGCCCCCGCTGCGCTTCGACGTTCTCAAGGAAGTCTCCAAGCGCCTGCCCGGCTTCCCCATCGTGCTGCACGGCTCCTCCTCCGTCCCGCAGGAGTATGTCAAGATGATCAACGAGCACGGCGGCAAGATGCCCAACGCCATCGGCGTGCCCGAGGATCAGCTGCGCGAGGCCGCGAAGCTCGCCGTCTGCAAGATCAACATCGACTCCGACCTGCGTCTTGCCATGACCGGCACCATCCGCGCCTTCCTTGAGGAGCATCCCGACAAGTTCGATCCCCGCGAGTATCTCAAGCCCGCCCGCGCCAACATCAAGGAGCTCGTCCGTCACAAGCTCGTTGACGTGCTCGGCTGCGCCGGCAAGGCTTAAGCGGAAAAAGGAGACGCATCATGAGTGAACTGAAAGGCGCCTGCATCATCGGCCAGTCCGGCGGCCCCACCTCCGTCATCAACGCGAGCGCTTACGGCGTGATCCGCACGGCGCTCGATTCCGGCAGTATCACGAACGTTTACGGCGCGGAGCACGGCATCAAGGGCGTGCTGGAGGACCGTCTGTTCGATATGAGCGAGGAGGATCCCAAGGAGCTCGAGTACCTCAAGTACACCCCCTCCTCCGCACTCGGCTCCTGCCGCTATAAAATGAAGGACCCCGACGAGGACGATACCGACTACAAGCGCATCCTCGAGGTGTTCAAGAAGCACGACGTCCGCTATTTCTTCTACAACGGCGGCAACGACTCGATGGATACCTGCAACAAGATCTCCAAGTATATGCAGAAGGTCGGCTATGAGTGCCGCGTGATGGGCGTGCCCAAGACGATCGACAATGACCTTTACGGCACCGACCACTGCCCCGGCTACGCCAGCGCCGCCAAGTATATCGCCACCAGCCTGATGGAGGTCTATCAGGACGCGCACGTCTACGACACGGGCATGATCTGCATCGTCGAGATCATGGGCCGTCACGCCGGCTGGCTGACCGCCGCCGCCGCGCTCGCGACGGAGTACGGCGCGGGCCCCGACCTCATCTACCTGCCCGAGACCGACTTTGACATGGACACCTTCCTTGCCGACGTCGAGCGCATCTACAAGCAGACCGGCAGCTGCATGGTCGCTGTGTCCGAGGGCATCCACTATGCCGACGGCAGCTTCGTTTCCGAGGCCAAGACCAGCGCGACGGACGGCTTCGGCCACGCCCAGCTCGGCGGCCTTGCCGCGCTGCTCGCCAGCATCGTGAAGGAAAAGACCGGCGCGAAGGTGCGCGGCATCGAGCTTTCCCTGCTCCAGCGCTGCGGCGCGCATCTTGCGAGCGAGACCGATATCGAGGAGGCCGTCATGGCCGGTAAGGCCGCGGTGGAGAACGCCGTCGCCGGCATCACCGACAAGATGGTTGCCTTCGAGCGCGAGACCGTGGACGGTCACTACGCCTGCAAGACCAAGCTCCTCCCGCTTACGTCCGTTGCCAACTACGAAAAGAAGATCCCGCTCGAGTGGATCAACGACGCGCACAACGGTGTCAAGCAGGAGCTGATCGACTACGTGCTGCCCCTCATCCAGGGCGAGCCGAAGCTCCCGAAGGAGGATTCCCTCCCCCGCTTCGCCAAGCTCAAAAAGGTCCTGGCCAAGTAAAAAACAGGATAAAAAGAGGACCGGTCCATCGTGACCGGCCCTCTTTTTATGCGTTTATATTGCAAAGCATTTTTGCTTTACAATATAATGCAGATCAATCCTCCACTGCCTTCGTTGATGATGCGCTCGAGCGTCTGGCGGAGCTTGACGCGCGCGTCGTCCGGCATGTGCTTGAGCTTTGCCTGCAGGTCCTCGTTCACGATCTCGTGGAAGCTGCGGCCGAAGATGTTCGACTGCCAGATCTTCGCCGTATCGCCCTCGAACTCCTGCAAAAGATAATTGACCATGTCCTCGCTCTGCTTTTCGTTGCCGACGATGGGCGAAACGGTCGTTTCAATGTCCGCGCGGATCATATGGATGGACGGGGCGCTGGCCTTGAGCCGCACGCCGTAGCGCCCGCCCTGCTTCATGATCTCCGGCTCCTCGAGGTTGAGCTCATCGACCGTCGGCACGACGATGCCGTAGCCCGTCTCGCGCGCGTCGTGGATGGCCTGCGCGACCTTGTCATACTCGGCCTTGACCGACGAAAGCTCGGTGAGCAGGCTCATGAGGTCGCCGTCATCCGAGACCGTGAAGCCCGACTGCTCGCTGAGTGTCCGATAGAAGAGCGCGCGCGGCAGCTGCAGCTCTGCCGCGGCTACGCCAGTGCCGAGCTGGATGGACGTGATCTTCGCGCCGCTGATGCCCTCGCACTCGCCGAGCGCTGCTATGCAGGACTGCACCTCGCGGATGCAGTGCAGCGTCTCCGTCCGCTCACGGATGGCCTGATAGAGCCCGCTTTTGATCGGGTGCGCGGCGTCGAGCGCCTCGACCCAGGCAGGGATCCTCAGGTCCAGCTCGCAGAGCGGGAACTCATACAGGATGGCCTTGAGGATGCGCCCCACCGCCGCGTCGTCGAGCGTCAGGCAGTTCACGGGCAGGCACGTCACGCCATACCGTGAAGCAATATCCCTTGCCATTGCCTGCACACGCTCGCTTTCCGGATCCATGGCGTTGAGCAGCACGAGAAACGGCTTGCCGATGGCCTGAAGCTCGCGGATGACGCGGCCCTCGGCCTCTATGTAGTCCTCGCGCGGGATCTCGGTGATGCTGCCGTCGGTCGTCACCACGACGCCGATGGTCGAATGCTCGCGGATGACGCGCGTTGTGCCGAGCTCCGCCGCCTCGCTCATCGGCACCTCGTGGTCGAGCCACGGCGTTGAGACCATGCGCGGGCTGTCGCCCTCCATCTGACCCGCCGCGCCGGGGATCATGTAGCCCACGCAGTCGATCAGCCGCACCGAGCAGCTCCCGCCCTCGTCGAGCGCGATGTCAACGGCCTCCTCAGGCACGAACTTCGGCTCCGCCGTCATCACCATGCGGCCGCTGCCGCTCTGCGGCAGCTCATCCTTGGCCCGCTCGCGGCGGTAGACGTTGTCGATGTTCGGGATGACCTGTGTTTCCATGAAGCGCTTGATGAACGTCGATTTGCCCGCGCGCACCGGGCCGACCACGCCGATGTAGATGTCGCCCGACGTGCGCACGGAAATATCCTGATAGATCTCAGTCATACTCATTGTCTTTTCCTCCGTTTCTCAGCGCCTGCGCGGGATGAGCAGCAGCTTCCCGACCGCCGCGGCGGTCTCCTCGGCCATGTCGTTGGCGGCGAGGATGTCGCTGATCGTCGTGCGGTACTGCTTGGCAATGTCCCACAGCCGCTCGCCCTGTTTGAGCGCGCGCAGCACGAGCGATGGCGCGTTCTCGTCCTTTTCCGTCCGCTTTTCCGCCTGTAAGCTCATCAGGCATGGATAGCACGGCGCTTCCGCGCTGCTGAGCGTAAAGATCACGGGAAAGCGCAGCTCCACGCCGCCGTCCCCGACGACGGACGAGACCTCCCCTGCGCTTACGCCGTGCAGCCGCATGCGCCCGTTCGGGAGGTCAGTCGTGAGCAGGACCTCCACGCGCCGCTGCGAGAGCAGCGCTTCGCCGTTTTCGTCGAGGTACAGCACGCGCAGGTCCGCCGTCGTGCGCAGCTCTGCGTCTTTTCCGCTGCCGTTCAAGCTCGCCGTGCCGAACGACACGTCGGTCGAAAGGACGCTCTGCACCTCGGCGCCGGTCTCGATCTTCTCGCGCACGAGCTGCTCGCGCGTGAAAAGCGCCGCGTCGTCGGACAGCTCCATGTTCTCAGCCTTGACGCTCAGGTCATACGCCGTGCTGTAGAGGTCTGCCACGCAGCAGATGCTGCGCACCTCGCGCAGCACGACGAAGGCGCTGAGATACAGCCGCAGCGAAACAAGATGGTCGTTGTCCGGCTCGCTCTCGCTGCCGAGGCGGACCTCCATCCCCGTTGCGCGCAGCGACGCGCGCGCCGTCAGCTCGCCGCTCTCCTCGCTCATGCCGTCGAGGATCTGCGAAAACGGCAGCTCGCTGCTTAGCCGAGCCGCGTTCCCGTCCGCGTCGAGGTACAAAAGCTCGAGACAGGCAACGCCCTTGAGCACGATCTTATTGCCGACGGCCTTGCAGTCGCTCACGCGCAGCGGGCACTTCGCGCACAGGATCTCGCGGATCGGCTCCTTCGTGCCGGAGAGCAGCACCTCGTCGGAAAAGGTGAACTCCTTTTCGCGGATGGCGCGGATCATGGCAAGCTCGCGTTTTTCGCACAGCGTTTCGATCCTGTATTCCTCCTGCATAGCGATACCGCTGCAAACGCTCACCGCGGCGCTCGTGTATGGCGTGAGCGTCAGCTCAAGGCCGACGCGCGTAAAGACCTTGCGCGGGTTGAGCATGCGCACCTCGCAGGAAACGATGCGGCCCTCCAGGCAGCTGTCCGCCGCGCCGCTCTCCGCGCGGCCCTCCATCGTGTGCTCGACGGGCAGCGTGTATTCAAGCGCCTTGAGCCCCTGCCCGTCCTCCGCCGCGTACAGAAGCGTTATGCGCACAAGACCAGATACGCTGGCCCTTCCGTCGGTGATCTCGCGGCTGCGCAGAAACAGGCAGCCGCATGAATCCACGATGCGCCCGATATCCGGCAGGTAGTCCGGCACGATCGTCTCCGCCGTTTCCTCGTATGTATCGCTCAGCGGCGGCAAGGCCCGGCAGCAGGCGAATTGCTCCTTTTTTAACTCCAGTTCCATTGCGGTCCCTCTCCTTCGGCATTGTGTTGCTTCACTTTATGCCGCGCGGACGCGCTTTATGCTTCCTCCTTCACGCCGAACACGCGCCGCAGCAGCGCGCTGAGCATCTTCGGAGACTTCCATACCACGATCTTCATATCCATCCCTCCTAAAATCTGCGCAAACAGCCGATGCCGCAGAAGATGAGAAGAAACGCGACCAGAAACATCAGCGCCCCCACCGGAAAAACGGCCGCGACAAAAATGCCCAGCCCCAGCGCCAGCGCGCACAGTCCCACGCAGTGCCACGGCCCTCCGCCGGGCGGCGGTCCGGGCGGGCGCGGTCCAAAACCGGGATACATGCTCTCCCCCTCCTTTTTCGGCGTCTGCCTGCTCCATTGTATACAAAAGCCGCGCTTTGGTGCCTGCTTCGCCATGGCAAAGCGCCAAAGTTTTCACGGGATGCTTTAGCAATACTTGACATTTTCTCATCATGATGTAATATAAGAGCAACTTGATCACAAAGCGGCTCTGCGAGCATCCCCCGCACTGCGCGCAGGAAAGGACGGCTCCCCATGCAGGAAATGAGCAGAAGAAATCAGCATTTTACCGATTCGGTCATTCGCAGAATGACCCGTATCTCCAACGAGTGCGGCGCGATCAATCTGGCCCAGGGCTTCCCCGACTTTGACCCGCCCAAGGAGATGATGGACCGGCTCGAGGTCGTGAGCCACGAAGGCCCCCACCAGTACCCCATCACCATGGGCGCGCCGAACTTCCGCCAGGCCATCGCGCGCAAATGCGGGCATTTCATGGGCCGCACCATCGATCCTGAGACCGAGATTGTCGCGACCATCGGCTCGACCGAGGCGATGGTGGACACGCTCTTCGCCCTGACGAACCCCGGCGACCGCGTCGTGATGTTCTCCCCCTTCTTTGAAAATTACCGCGCGCAGGTCATCATGGCCGACTGCGAGCCGGTGTTCGTGCCGCTCGTTCCGCCTGCGTTCCACTTCGACCCGAACGTCCTTGAGGACGCCTTCCGCGGCGGCGCGAAGGCCATCATCATCTGCAATCCCTCGAACCCCAGCGGCAAGGTCTTTACCGAAGAAGAGCTCAGGACCATTGCCGAGCTCTGCATCCGCTACGACGTTTACGCCATCATGGACGAGGTGTACGAGCACATCCTCTACGATGGCAGAAAGCACGTTTACATGAACGGCATCCCCGGCATGTGGGAGCGCACGGTCTCCTGCTCGTCGCTCTCCAAGACCTATTCCGTCACCGGCTGGCGGCTCGGCTATGCGATCGCGCCGAAGGATATCATGGCCCGCATCCGCCAGTATCACGACTTCAACGCCGTCGGCTGCCCCTCGCCGCTGATGGAGGCCGCCATTGTGGGCCTCAACATGCCGCAGAGCTATTATGACGAGTTCGCCGCGCACTACGCGCACATGAAGAAGATTTTCACCGAGGGCATGCGCGAGATCGGCATTCCCTTCACCGACCCCGATGGTACGTATTTCGTTCTCGCGGATATCGCACCCTTCCTCAAAAAGGGCCAGAGCGACGTGGACTTCTGTGAGCAGCTTGCACGCAGGGTCGGCGTGGGCGCGGTGCCCGGCAGCTCGTTTTTCAACGAGCCGGTCAACAACATCGTGCGCCTGCACTTTGCCAAGAGGGACGAGACGCTCTATGACGCGCTCGAGCGCCTGTCGCACATCAAGGATAAGCTGTAAGCGCGCGAAAAACGCAAAAAGCGAGGGATCACTCCATCGGAGCGGTCCCTCGCTTCTGTATGGTGATATTCCTTTACAGCAAGTTTATCACAAGCGTTTTTCAGGAAATAGCGGCAACACGCGCATACGGAGCGCCGCTCCGGCACAAAAAAGAGATGACAGGCACACGGATGCTGTGATATGATGGCGGAAAGTAATTTTACGTTTGAAAGGAGCAGTGCGGATGGAACGGAAAACAACGCATCAGGCGCGCCCGACGCTTCTTTGCGCGGGACTTGTGGCGCTGCTGTCGCAGGTCTCGCTTGCCGTGCAGGAGCGGGGCTTTCATCTGTCCGTCGCCGTGGTGCTGCTGCAGGTCTTTCTCTTCACGCTGCCGGAGCTGCCGGCCCTGCCGCTCACGGCGCTCAGCGCCGTCGGCGTGCTCGCGCTGCGCCTGCTGAGCGCCGCGCTGCTCGGCCAGAGCGTGCCGGCCGCGCTCGCGGACCATGCACCGGAGCTGCTTTTTTACCTGTGCTTCGGCGCGCTGTTCTGCCTCCTCTTTGAAAAAAAGCGGGCCGCGGGCTACCGCCTGCCCTATGCCCTGCCGCTCGCCGCGGCGGACGCGCTCAGCAACCTTACAGAGCTTCTGGTCCGCGAGGGCTTTGCCGCCTTTTCCGCGCCGCTTCTTGCACAGATCACGGCGGTGGGCCTGATCCGCGCGCTCCTGGCCGCGGCGATCCTGCTCGCACTCCGGCGCTACGGGATACAAATTCTTCGCAGCGAGGATTCCGCGCGCTATCAGGAGCTTTTGATGATGTCGGCGGACCTGCGCAGCGAGGTGGTCTGGATGAAAAAGGGCGCGGACCTCGCCGAGCAGACGATGAACCGAGCCTATCAGCTCTGCCGCAGCCTGCGCGCGGCGGAGGGCGCTGCGGCGTATGCCGACGAAGCGCTGATGATCGCCAAGGACGTGCACGAGGTCAAAAAGGACTACGCGCTGGTCATGCGCGGCATCTCCGCGGTGCTCGAGCAGGACGCCGGGAACGACGGCATGGAGCTTCGGGAGCTGCTGCGTCTGCTTTCGCGCAGCACGGAGCGCTTTGCCAAAGCGACGGACAAGGACGTTACGCTCACCTGCATCTGCGCCGTGGAGCGCAGGACGGCGCGCTATTACGAGCTGATGTCCGTTTTCCGCAACCTTTTGAATAACGCCGTCGAGGCTGCGCCAGCGGACCGTCCCGCGCACCTCGGCCTTCGCGCGTGGGCGGAGGACGGCGCCGTCCTCTTTACTGTCGAGGATGACTGCGGCGGTATTCCGCCGGAGCGGATGGGGCAGATCTTCACGCCCGGCTTTTCCAGCAAGATCAACCGCCGGACCGGCGAGATCAACCGCGGTCTGGGCCTGAGCATCGTCAAGGATCTGGTCGAGGAATCGCTCGGCGGCACGGTCGAAGCCCGGTCCTCCGACGGAAAGACGGTATTCACCGTGCGCATCCCGGCAGAGCGCTTATAAGGAGAAAGACTTATGCGAATTTATCTCATTGATGACGACAGCGCCGTTTTGAGCGTCCTGCGCCTGCTCATTGAAGACGGCGGGCTAGGCACGGTCGCGGGCAGCTCGCAGAGCGCGTCCGACGCGCTGGAGGATCTGCGGATCTGCAATGCCGATATCGTGCTGGTGGACCTCCTGATGCCGGAGATGGACGGCATTACCTTCGTGCAGCGGGCCAAGCGGCAGTTTCCGGAGCTGCATTTCGTCATGCTCTCGCAGGTCACGTCCAAGGACATGGTGGGCGAGGCATACACGGCGGGCGTGGACTTTTTCATCTCCAAGCCGGTCAACGGCATCGAGCTCACGGGCGTTCTCACAAAGGTCAATGAGCTTTTGACGATGGAGCGCACGATGCGCCAGGTCCGCTCGCTCATGCAGCTGGACCGCCCGGATGCGAAGCCGCAGCCGTCCGCCGCAGCCGCGGCGCAGACGCTCGAGGGGCCGGAGCTTGAAAAGCTCAAGACCGTTTTGCAGCGGCTGGGGCTCAGCGGAGATCCCGCCTATGCGGACCTTCTCCAGCTTGTCGGCTATCTTGCCACCCAAGGGCGCAGCGAGCAGATGACCGTCGCGCAGCTTTGCGGGCGCTTCAGTCTGTCGCCCAAGGCGATGGAGCAGCGCATCCGCCGGGCGGCCGCCGCCGGTATGACCAACCTCGCGAGCCTCGGCATCGAGGATTACGCGAACGACGTTTTCACGGAGTACGCCGGGACGCTCTTCAATTTCGAGCAGGTCCGCAAGGAGATGAACTGCATCCGCGGCAAAAGCAGCGAGCACGGAAGAGTCTCCGTGCGGCGCTTTCTGTATGCGCTCGCCGCGCTTTGCAGCAAGAAAAACGATTAAAACTTTTCGTAGAACGGGAAATTTGCATAAAAACAAAGCGTCATATTTGTTCTACAGTTACGAAAATAAGGAAATGAAAAATTTTCTGTCACTTTCTGTTACATTTTGAAACCCGATATTACAATAAATTTATCGGTTGTTTCAAAAAAATGAACGGAGAGTGAAGAACATGATGACGATCCTGCTCGGACTTGGACTTCTGCTTTTAACGCTTGCCGGTTTTTCCCTTTTCAGCCTGAAAGCGCCCAAGGGCTCCATCGCGATGTCCGGCCTTGCCAATGCTGCGGTCGCGACCTTCCTGGTCGAGGCCGTGCTGCGCTACATTTTCGGCGACCTGTTCGGCATTGCCTTTCTCGGTGAGGTCGGCGGCATGTCCGGCAGCATGGCGGGCGTGGCGTCTGCCATCCTTGTGCCCATCGCCATGGGCGCGAACCCCGTCTTTGCCGTGGTCGGCGGCGTGGCCGTCGGCGGATACGGCATCCTGCCGGGCTTCCTTGCGGGCTATGCCATCGGCTTTCTGTCCCCGCTGGTCGAAAAGTACCTGCCCAAGGGCCTGGATACGATCTTCGGCGCGCTGCTCCTTGCCCCCATCGCGCGGCTGATCGCCTTCGCCGTGGACCCTGCGGTGAACGCCGCGATGGAGTACATCGGCATGACCATCACGGCGGCGACGGAGCAGTCCCCCGCCATCATGGGCTTCCTGCTCGGCGGCATCATGAAGATGATCTGCACCTCCCCGCTCAGCTCCATGGCGCTCACGGCCATGCTCGGCCTGACCGGCCTTCCGATGGGTATTGCGGCCATCGCGTGCGTGGCGGGCTCGTTTACCAACGGCATTCTTTTCTCGCGTCTCCGCCTCGGCGAGCGCAGCAATGTCATCGCCGTCATGCTCGAGCCGCTGACACAGGCGCACATCATCACCCGCTACCCCATCCCCATCTATGCGTCGGACTTCCTCGGCGGCGGGCTTGCCGGTATCGCTGCGGCGCTGCTCGGCATCGTCGATAACGCCCCCGGCACGGCGTCCCCCATCCCCGGCCTTCTTGCCCCCTTTGCCTTCAACCCGGCGGGCAAGGTCGTTCTGGCGCTGGGTATCGGCGCGGCCGCCGGTATCTTTGCGGGCTTTGTCGGCGCCGCTGTCTTTAAGCGCCTCGTGTCTGAAAAAGAGGAAAAGGAAGCGTCTCTCGTAAAGCCGGTGGGCACACCGGCCCTCTCCGAGATCTGAAAAGCATCATAAAACGGGAAAAGGCCCCTGCCGATTCGGCAGGGGCCTTTCTTTTGCTTTCATGCGGGCGCTCACGCGCCCTTTTTGCGGTAGCCGCAGTCGCAGTACGGACCGCCGGAGGCCAGCGTGTACCCGCGCACGAAGTCCGACGCCTCCCCCGCTTCGGCCATCGTGTAGTCGAGATGGCACAGCGCTGGCGTGAGATCGTAGAGCCCGAGCTCGCGCATGAGCGCGCAGATGCCGCAGCAGGTGAAGCGCGCCTCGTAGCCGCTGCCATCCGGATACGGCAGAAACTCCATGTTCCAGGAATAAGGGTTGCGGTCGGCGGCGCGCAGCGCGGCGGTCGCCTTCATCCCGGTGATGTCCTTTTCCGAGAATTTGTTCTTGCTGCTCTTGCGGCAGAACCATTTCATCGGCTTTGTCATCATGGCGCGCGCGTAGTAATCCGTCAGCAGCCCGACCTCGGGCCGGCGCGGCATGGAGAGGATAAACGCACCGATCATCGCGCAGTTGACGAGGTTCGACTGGAAGCGGTCCCCCTTTTCAAACGCCGGAAGCCCCGCGATGATCTCCTTGTACTTCCCCTTCGCCTTCGCGCTGATGGCCTTCGCCGCGTCCGCGTCGTAGCCGAGCGTTTCGCTGAGCTGCGCGCGGAACGACTTTTCAAACAGCACCCACATGCCAATCGGCATTCCCATGTACTTCATTGCTTGTTCCTCCTGCCCTTTTCGCTGCCGGAGACACGCCCCGGCCGCACTCCGCGGCGGACTGTCCCGCGGGTATCTCATCCATCTTATCGGTTAGACTGATCTAACTTATACACATTTTATTATAGCATGGCCGCGCCTGCCTTTCAAGCCGTTTTGCTCCTCCATGCCGCAGTCCAAAAAATAAAATAGATGGCAAAAAATTTTTTATGGTTTTTTGATGGAAATAGTTGAAAATCACCAAAAACAGAGTTATGCTAATGGAGAAATCCGGACAAAGGGACTGCTGTGGGTAACTTTTGATACCCTTTTCGTATCCGCAGGCAGCCGCCGCAGCGCGGTTCCGGAAAAAAATAAAAGGAGAAGAGCCATGAAAAAAGCATCACAGGAAGCCCGCATTGAGAACGTCTACCAACTGGAAGGGCGCGTCCCCATCGCAAAAGCCATTCCCTTCGGCCTGCAGCACGTGCTGGCCATGTTTGTGGCGAATGTCGCCCCGCTCATCATCATCTCCTCGGTCGCCGTGTACCACGGCGAAGCCTTTACCGCCATCGAGACGGCGCGCCTGCTGCAAAACTGCATGCTCATCGCCGGTATCGGCACGCTTTTGCAGCTCTACCCCATCTGGAGAATCGGCTCGGGACTGCCGGTCGTCATGGGTATCAGCTTTACGTTCCTTGCCGCCTGCCTGTCCGCGGCCTCGCAGGATTACGGCATCATGGTCGGCGCGATCATCGTCGGCGGCTGCTTTGAGGGGGTGCTCGGCCTGACGGCGAAGTACTGGCGCAGGATCATCTCCCCCATCGTCTCGGCCTGCGTGGTCGTTTCGATCGGCCTGAGCATCCTGAATGTCGGCGTTTCCTCGTTCGGCTCCTCGTCAGCGTATCCGCTCGGCTCGTGGCAGAACCTGCTCGTCGCCACCATCACGCTTGCCGCCGCGCTCATCTTCCATACCATGCTCAAGGGCGTCGCCAAGCAGCTCTACGTTCTGCTCGGCATGGTCGTGGGCTATGTCGTTTCGATCTTCTTCGGCATGGTCGATTTTGCCGCCATGGGCGATACCATCCGCGAGCTCGGCGTGATCGCCGTGCCGCAGCTGTTCGCCTTCAAGCCGCAGTTCCAGCCCGGCGCGATCTTGTCGTTCTGCCTGGTGTTCATCGTCTCCGCGGTCGAGACCATCGGCGACACCACCGCCTGCTGCAAGGGCGGCCTTGGCCGCGACATCACGGCCGAGGAGATCTCCGGCTCGCTGTGCGTTGACGGCTTTGCCTCCGCGCTCTCCGGCGGTGTGTTCGGCTGCTCGCCCATCACGTCGTTCAGCCAGAACGTCGGCCTCATTTCCATGACCCATGTCGTCAACCGCTTCACCATCATGTTCGGCGCGCTGGCGATGATCCTCGGCGGTCTGTTCCCACCCATCGGCGCATTCTTTACGACGCTGCCCGACTGCGTGCTCGGCGGCTGCACCGTCATCATGTTCGGCTCGATCATGATGTCCGGCGTGCGCATGATGCACGACGCGGGCATGGACCAGCGCAACACCCTCATCGCGGCGACGTCCATCTGCCTTGGCGTGGGCGTGACGCAGGTCGATGGCTTCTTCAACGAGCTGCCGGGCTTCATCGGCGATATCTTCGCCGGCAACATGGTCGCGGGCGTGTTCGTCGTGGGCCTGATCCTCGACCTCTGCCTGCCGCGCGACCCCAGCCATTACACCAGCATGTAAGGCGCTGCAAACGATCAAAAAACCTCCCGAGCGAATCGCTCGGGAGGTTTTTTCGCTGCTTTTTCAGCACTGCTCCAGCGCCGCGCAGAGCTTGTCTGCCGCGGCCTGCACCAGCTCGCGCGAGGTCGCGAGGTTCAGGCGGATGAAGGTGCCGAAGCGCTCGCCGCCGAACCACTCGCCGTAGTCCACGGCAAGGCCGCAGCGCCGCTCCATGAAGTCCTTCATCTCTTCCGCCTTCACGTAGGCGCCGAGGTCCACCCACATGAGGTAGGTGCCCTCGAGCGGCGAAACGACCGCCTTCGGCGCACGCGCGGCAAGCGTATCGCGCAGAAGCTCAAAGTTCTCATAGATCTGGCGGCGGCACTCCTTCGCCCATGCCGCGCCGCCGCGATAGGCGGCCTCCACGGCGATATAGCCCATGGGGTTGCTCGGCGTGATGCGGATCTTTTTAAGATAGGCATCGAAGCGGGCGCGGATCGTCTTGTCCGGGATGACGATCAGGGAGTTCTGCAATCCCGCGAGGTTGAAGGTCTTTGTCGCGGCCGTCAGCGTGACGAGCATATCGTCGTAGTCCCCCGCCGTCGCGGACGGAACGTGCGTGCTGCCCTCAAAGACGATGTCCTGATGGATCTCGTCCGAGATGACGAAGACGCCGTACTTGCGCAGAAGGTCCAAAAGCTTTTTAAGCTCCTCGCGCGTCCAAACCCTGCCGACGGGATTGTGCGGCGAGCTGAGGACCGCGGCCCTGACCTGATGCGCGCGCAGCGTATCCTCAAGGGCAGCAAAGTCGATGGTATAGCGGCCGTTCTCGTTGACGAGATCGCAGCACACCAGCCTGCGCTCGTTGTTCTTCACAGCGTCCATGAACGGATAGTAGACCGGCGTGAGCACGAGGATCTCGTCGCCCGGCTGGGTCATCGACTGCAAGAACCAGTTGATCGCCGGCACAACGCCCGGCGTGACGCGGACCCACTCGCGCTGCACGCTGTAGCCGTGCACGTCCTTTTCCCACTGCATGAAGGCTTCAAAGTAGGACTGCGGGACATTGTAATAGCCGAACACGCCCTGCGCAAGGTAAGCGCTCAGCGCGTCGCGCACGCACTGCGGGGCCTGAAAGTCCATGTCCGCCACCCACATTGCCTGCAGGTCCGCAGTGCCGTACATGTCCTTGAGTCCATCCCACTTGTTGCTGTTCGTGTTTCTGCGGTCCACGAAGCGGAGCGTCTCTCCGCTGCTGAAATTACTCATATGATCTCCTTTCTTTCCCGGCCCGGCGGACCCGGATCAGCGCATGCTGATCCAGGTGCAGGGCGTCAGGCTTTCCATATCGCTCAGGTTGTTCCAGACCATGATCTTTGCGCTGTAGCTGCCCAAGGCGGGGACGCTCAGCGTGGCCGAAAGCGTTTCGGTCTTGCCGGCGGCAACGGCGCGCTCTACGGACACGCAGTCCACCATGCGCATATCGCTGTCGTACAGGGCGAGGATCAGCGCGGCGTTCGCGCCGGAGCTGCCGAGGTTCGCGGCCTGAATGGAGGCGGTGAAGCTCTTGCCGTTTTCAAGGTGGTCGCTGCTGGTCTTCTGCTTGAAGAACAGGTTTTCATCCGCCTGACTGCCATCCACGCGCACAAGCGTGTAGTTGGTGTCGATGACCCTGCCGTCGCTGCCCAGCGCCTGCACGATGATGAGCCAGCTGCCCACGGGGAGCATGGCCGGCACGCGGCCCTCGGGGCCGTCCATCGTGCCGAGCAGGTTATTGAAGCTCTCGGCGTAGACCTGATACTTCGCTACTTTGGAACCTGTCGTGCCGTCGGTCCAGCTGCACTTGAGACCGATGCTCTCGCCAGGGGCGTAGGTCTGCTTGTCCGCCGTGACGTTCAGCTTCGAAGCGCTCGTATCAAAGGCGTACACGCGCGTCGCGCCCATGTTGTTGGCATGGTCGGTCACGCCGATATCGACGGTGTGCACGGCGCTGGTATTGCCGTCTTTAAGGCTGAAGGTCATGAGGTAGCTGCCCGCATCGTTCGGCTTGAGCTCGAACACGGCGCTGCCCTCGGCGTCACGGTAGGCTTCGCCGTCCACGAGAAAGACGAAGTTCTTGATGCCGGAATCCACCACGCCGAGGTCCTTGGCCGAGATCTCGACCTGGAAGCTGCTGCCGCGCATAAATACCGGCGTCGCCGACACGGTCGGCACCGTCTGGTCGATCTTCACAGGCATGGTGAGCGTCTGCTGCTTGGCGTTTTTTGCGTCGGCATAGGCGCGCACGTTCATGTAGTACTGGCCCTCGGGCAGAGACTCGCTGCGGCCCGTGGCCTTATTGTAGGTCGTGCCGTACCAGACCCAGTTGAAGTTCACCTCGGCAAGGATATTCTGCTCGATGGGGACCTCCTTGCGCACAAAGTCCTGCTGGTCGATCACGCGCACGACCTTGCCGCTCTCGTCCGCCACGTCGATGGTGACGTTCTTCGCGTTGCGCAGGAACGAGACCTCGGGGATGACGTTCGTGTAGGAATCGCTGTCGCTGGGGTTGATGGCGAAGTAGTCGGTCATCTTCTCCTTGTCGCTGCCGCCGAGGGGCACGAGCTGGGAAACAAGGCCCAGATTGACGACCGTGTAAAGGCTCGTCAGACCGTAAACGGTGCTCTCCTCTTCATAGAGAGGATCGTCGATGACCTGCATCGCGCCCCAGTCGCCGTAGAAGCCCATGTACGGCAGACTCAGCTCGCTCTGGCTGCCGCCGGAGGGCAGGAAGCGAAGGAAGCCCTCGACAAAGCTGTTCTTTTCGCCGACGGCATAGATGGTCACGTTCACCTCCGCCGTCTGGCCGGGGGCCACGGACACGACGTCCGCGCTGAAGCGGACGCTCGAAGCGCTCATCCCCTCAGCTGCGGTGCGGTACTTGAGCGTTTCCGTGCCGTTGTTGCGCAGCTGGACCTTCACGGTGCGGCTCGTGCCGCCCATCTCGCCGAGCTCAATATAGGGCTTGCCGTCCACCGTGACGGTGACGGTATTGCTGAGCGCCGCTGAGAGATCGGCGACACCGGCGCCCTGCGCGCGGGGCGAATAGAGCGAACCGCTCTCGTCCTGCAGCGGCCGGGCGGTGTTCATCAGCGCCGCTTTCACATAGGCGGTGGGGTCGGAGACCTCGCTCCCCTGCTCGTTGAGCTGCTGAACCATCAGCGCCGCCATACCGGCGACGTTCGGGCAGGCCATGGACGTGCCGGACATCGTCTGGTAGCCGTTGCCGCCGATGGTGGACCACACATAGCCGCCCACCGACGTCACGTCGGGCTTGAACGTCAGGTCGGACGCGGGGCCGCGGGAGCTGAAATAGGACATCCCGCTGAACGACAGCGGCAGCGACACGGGATCGCCGTTGAAGGTGACCTTCGCGCCGGACTTCGCCAGTGCGCTCAGCTTCACGCCGTCGGAATAGCGCATGAACAGCGCCGGGATGCTCAGATCGTCGTCAGACGAGGTGTAGTCGAGGAACGTCTCGTTGCCCTGGCTGTTGTAAATGATGACCGCGGCTGCGCCGTGCTCCTCCGCGTTGCGCTTTTTCTCAGAGAATTCGATCTTGCCGCGCAGGATGAGCGCGACCTTGCCGGTGAGGTCCTTGCCGTTGAGCTCCTCCGCCGTGCCGAGACCGCAGTCCACGATGGGATAGCTGCTCGTGAGCGCGGACGCGTCGGAGTCGTTGGGCACATACGGGAATACGCCGCGGCTCTGACCGTTCAGCGAGGCGGTCAGCTGCCAGACCACGCGGCCGGAGTTATCCATGGACGCGACCTGGATGGTGTCCTCGCTCAGTCCCGGCTCGGCGACGGTGCCGGTGTCGATGACGGAGCTGTAGTTGGGGTGGGGCTGCGTGTCGGAGGCCTGCTGGTACGGGGCGACCGCGCCGTTGCCGGCGGCAGCCACCACGATCACGCCCGCCTCGCGGGCGGCCTTGATGGCTCTCTGCTGGCCGTTCTCATCGTTATGGAAGCCGGCGCTCAGACCGATGCTCAGGTTGATGACGTCCGCGCCCAGCGCCACGGAATCCTCGATGGCGGCGATGATGTCCGCCTCGCTGGCCGCAACGTTCGGCGTGTTGGAGAAGATCTTCATCGCGAGCAGCTGGCACTCCGGGGCCGCGCCGCGCACGCCCTTGTAGGCGTCGATCTCGCTCTGGCTCTGGCAGTTCGCGCCGATGATACCGGCGACGTGCATGCCGTGGTTGTAGGCAGAGTCCTCGACGGCGGTGTCGATGACGTTGTTGTCCTTGTCGGCGTAGTTATAGCCGTAGGGGACCTTTTCGGTGAAGTAGCTGCCCTTGAGCTGGGGGTTGCCCGCCTTGATGGCGCTCACGTCCACACGGCTGAGCTTGCCCTCGACGCCCGGAGAGAGGACCATATCCTTGTGGTTGTAGTCGATGCCCGAGTCCACCACGGCGACCACGGTGCCGCGGCCGTCGAGCTTGGACTGCTGCGCCGTCTGCACGGCCGCGCCGAGCGTGTCGGTATCGGCCACGGCGCGGTCATACTGGTTGGCAAGCACGACGGAGGCGACGCCGGACAGCTTTTCAATCTTTGCCTTGCTGCTGTAGCGGGTGCGGACGCTGAAGCCGTTGACCAGCAGGCTGTAGCGGTGCAGGATGACGGCGTCCTTATCGATCTCCATGATTGAGCGGATGCAGCCCTCCTGCGAGCTTCTGACCTGCTCCATCAGGGCCTGATCCTCCGCCGCCTCCGCGGCGGACTGCGTCCCGGCGCGGTCCACGCCTGCCGCGCTCTTCATCTCGACGATGAGCTCAACGATCTCGTCGTCCGGGATGGCGGGCTGCTGCTCGGTGTCCTTGACATCCTCCTGCAGCACGAGATCGCGCATCTTGGAGAGCGCCTTATCGCTGCTGTTCCCTTCCGCCGCCTGCGCGTTGAGCGTGATGCAGGAGATCGTCAGAAGGAGCGCCAGCGCCGCGCTCGTGATTCGTTTCATGAACTTCATAGTAAGCCTGTTCCCTTCCTTTCTCCGGCGGTCACACATAGAAATCCTTGCCGATCAGCTGAGGATAGATGTACTTGAGCGGGGAGTAATCGGTGATGGAGTTGCCGGAGAGATAGAGATTCTTGAGGTTTTTGAGTCCCGCGAGCGGCGTGACGTCGGTGATGCGGTTGTTCTGGAGATAAAGGCTCGTGAGCGTGGTGAGCTTTGCAAGCGGCTCGACGCTCGTGATGCGGTTATTTTTGAGGAACGCGCGCTCAAGCGAACGGCACTGGGACAGCGGCGAGATATCGCTGATCTGGTTGTTGTCGAGCTCAAGGTGCATGAGCTTCGTCTTGCCGTTCAGCGCGGAGATATCCGTGATCTGGTGACCGCTGAGCTCGAGCCAGTAGAGGTCCTTTGCCGCGCTCAGGCAGGAGATATCCGTGATCTTGCCCTCGTTCTTGTCGTTGTCGAGATGGATGCGGTAAAGCTTGGTCTTGCCGCTCAGGCAGGAGATATCAGAGATGGGGCAGTTGTCGGCCCAGAGCTCTTCAAAGTCGTTCATACCGGCGATGAAGCTGATATCGCTGACCTGCGTGTTGCGGATCATCAGGGCCTTGAGATAGGTGATGGTCTTTGCTTCGCTGATGTCCTTGAGGTTGGGGTTATCCTCGAGCAGCAGGTTTTCAAGGTGCTCGAGGCCGAAGAACGCGCCCTTTTCGATGCGGGTGATGCGGTTCTCGTCGGCGCAGAGCTCCTTGAGATTGCTCATGCCGTCGAAGATGCCGGAGGGGATGTAGGTGAACTGGTTCATGGCGACGTCGAGGTACTCGAGCTTCGTCAGGTGCTTCACGTACTGCCACTGGCTGTCGTCAAGGTAGTTGGCGGCCACGCCGAGGTACGTGAGGTTGCGCATGTGCTCAAGGTCCTGTAAGGACCGGATGCCCAGCGCGAAGCAGTCGAGCTCCTGCAAATACTTCACGTCGGAATAGTAGATCGTGCCGTGGGGCTTGTCGATGGCCTTGCGCACGCCCTTTTCCAGCGCCTCGTCGTGCCAGGTGATCGCGTAGTCCTCGCGCTCGGCGACGGTGCAGTCCACGGTGATCTTCTTCCCCGTCAGCATGGCCGTGCCCTCGATGGTCAGCGAGCCCTCCTCCTGCGCGGGGATCTCGCGCACGTTCCAGTCCACGCGGTCGTAGCTGCCGTCGGCAAGGCGGATCTCGAAGGGCAGCTCATAGGCCTTGCCCGCCGTGACCGTCAGGTCGATGTGACCCTCGGAGTCGGCAGAGAGCAGCGAGAGCGTAAAGTCCTTGGTCGTGAGCTTGCTGTAGTACGCCGCGGTGGGAGAATAATCCGTCACGCCGGAGACGTTGAGCTTGAGCGTGCGAAGGGACGCGAGGTTCGCGATGGGCGCGATGCTCTTGATGTTCGAGCAGGCGTAGAGGTCCAGCTCCTGCAGCGGAAGATCGGCCAGCGGAGAAAGGTCGCTGCTGTCGGTCATCCACATCGTCAGCTTTTTCAGCCCCGTGCAGTAACGCAGGTCCTCAAGGCTCTCGCTGCCGGTGTAGGAAAGGTCGAGCTCGGTGAGCGTTTTGAGCTTGCCGCGCGTGACCGCGCTCACAGAGCAGCCGAGCGTTTCGGCGATGACCGAGCCGACCTCTTCATCGCGGAAGGAATAGACGGCGCTGTCGTTCACGGGCTGCACGGTGAGCGTGAACGTCAGCTTCTTGCCGCCGGCGGCTTTGCCCTGATAGGTGAAGGTGCCGGTTTTCGAGGTGTCGGCCGTCTTGTCCCAGACGGCGGGGATGAAGTCTGTGCGGCCGCTGCGCATCTCCGCCGGGACGGCGACGGGCAGCGTGAAGCGCGCGCCCTGCTCCACCGTGACCTTGATGTCGTTGACCTTCGTGATCTGGTCGGCGGCAAGGACCGTTACGACCAGCCACGCCTCGACCTGGGAGTTTGAGACCTTGCCGCGGATGCGGTAGATGCCGGGCCTGGTCATGTCGGGCTTGCTCGCCCACTGGACGGCGACATACTCGACCTCGCCGGTGTACATGGTGGCTTCGACCATCTCCGGCATGGTGAACGTGGACCACTGCGGCACCGTGGACTGGATCTCCTTGATGGAGGCGATGTCCTTGACGGAATAGCCGCCCTCGATGGGCAGGCGGATGGTGTTGGAGAGGACCTTGCCGGACGTATCCTCCGCGAACACGCGGACCTCATACGCCTTGGGCAGGATCTTGAGGTGCTCCTTGACGGAGTCGCTCCCCTTCTCCTTGAGCGTGAGCTGGGAGACGGCGCGGCTGAACACATTGCCCCTGTAGTCCGCGAGCGCCATCACCAGCCGGACCTCGCGGGGCTGGTTCTCGCTGTTTTTCACGCTGAGCTCCAGCTCCTGAATGTGGCGGGTGGTGATCTTTTCGATTGGGGTCTTCAGCGAGACCTCCAGCGGCTGCTCCGCGGCCTGGGCCGGCTGGGTCCAGAGCATCAGCGTCATCAGCACCGCCAGAAGCGCCGAGATCGTTCGTTTCATAAGCAAAAAAGCTCCTTTACTTCCGGATCCTCCTCTGCCGGACGGGGATTTTCCCCGTCCGGCATGAGAAACGATCTGATCATTCCGTTACGTAGACCAGGAATTCGACCTGCTTCCCATCCACGAGATAGGGCGTGAATTCGCCGGTGTCCTCATTATAATGATACAGCTTGATGGTGACCACATACTTGTCGCCCTGCTTGCAGTTGGCCTTGATGTATTCCCACATCTTGTCGGGATTCTGTGCGTTGGCATAGCCGTTAGACATCCAATCGTTTGTATTGTAGCCGCACATATCGGTGAGGTTTGTTGCGTATTCACCGGCAACGATCTGGAAATAGGCGTCAGAATACTCGCCGGGCTTGCCCAGAATGCTGAACGCGCCGTAACCACCATACGTAAGCCCGATGTCCTTGATCTCCCCCGCCGGCGTGCTGCCGCTCTTATTGGCGACGGCTTCGCTGAGCGCCTTGGCGGCAGCGTCGATCTGCTCCTGCGTGGAGGTCTTGTCGGCGTAGACCTTGCGGGCCTGCGTCAGCGCGTTCTGCACGGCGAGCCACTGCTCGGCGGTGTAGTCCGCCTCGGCAAGGCCGCGGGTGCTCTCGACCGCGGCGTGCAGCGCCGTGCGGTCAAGGCCGTCGTTCACGGCAAGGTACGCGAGGTAGCGGCTTGCGACAGTGCCGCCCTTACTCTCGTTATCCGTATAAGTCTCGATTACGATCGTTTCACACTGCGCAAGCAGAGCGTTCGCCAGTTCATTGCTGGAAATATACGGCATGGATGTGTAGAGCATACCGCTATGAACAATGCTGTCTGTCTTGTGACCGCCGATGACAATTCGATAAATGGTACCGTCAAGCTCGGCTTCCCAGCTTGCAGAATCCCAGTCCTCGTCAAGAATGTAGGTATCCATGCAAGCGAGGTCCGGCACAGTTTTGAAGGTCTTGAACTCAACAGTATCCGCCCATGCGAGATGGGACATTGCACTGATGAGCGCATCCCATGCGGCATTGACAGTCTTGATGTCGCTGCTCTTTTCGTCCACGACCTTCTGTGCGTCGGTCATAGCCTGCTGAAGCGTTTTCCAACTGGCGCTGGTATAGGTATTTTCATCAAGCTTCTTTGCAGCAGCCAGCTTGCTGGTCAGGTTGCTGAGATTTGCGCGGCCCGTCAGGGCATCCAGCTTATTCTGGAGGTTGCTGATCTCTGCGGCAATGGTTTCTTCCGTGGCGGATGCATCAGCAGCCACCTTCTTTGCGCTGGCAAGCGCAGTCTGCATGGCCTTCCAACTGGAAGCGGTATAATCGGATTCATCAAGCGCTTCCGCCTTGGCGATGAGCGCGTTCAGCGCGGTCTTGTCCGCCGCCGCAGCCTTTTCAAGCGCGTCCATCGCGGTCTGGAGATTGGCCTTGGCTTCATCCACGGCAGCCTGCGTGGCGGACGTGTTGGCGGCGACGCTCTTCGCGTCGCTCAGGGCCTTCGCAAAGACAGCCCAGCTCGCGGCGGTGTAATCGCTCTCGTTCAGCGCCTCGGCCTCGGCGATGAGCGCGTTGAGCGCGGCCTTGTCGGTATCGGTCACGGTGGTGACGGTGATGGACGGCGCCTGATGGACAGTCCCGTCCACCAGCGTAACGGCCGCGGTGATCGTGGCCGTGCCCTCGCCGACGACCTTGAGGTCAACTCTCTGGCGGTAGATGTAAGGAGAGGTGTTGGCCGCGCCCTCAGTGCTGCGGTTGATGGTAACGACCTTGTCGTCCGTGGAACGGACGTCGATACCGGCGACGGTCACCTGCCCCTTTTCAAGGCCCTTGACATTGAGCCAGTAGAAGCCGCTCGACGGCAGCCAGTCGCCCACGGCGGCGTGGACCGTTTCGGGGACTGTCTCAGTGGAGGAATAGGTGCCCTGATACCACACAAGCTCGAGCTTGCTCGTATCGACGTGCTTGATGACCAGCGCAGCCATGGCGTCGTTGAGCTTCTTCGCGGCGGCGTCCACGGTCTCCTGCGTGGTGATGCGCAGACTGTAGACGGCCTGCGCTTCGCTCAGCGCGGTCTGGAAGGCGTCCCAGCCCTCGCTGTAGTTGCTCTCGACGAGCGTCTTGGCCGTATTGATGGCGCTCTTGAGCTCGGTGGTATCGACCGCTTCCACGGCGGTGATCCGGATGCTTGCCTCCGTGTAGGTGCCGTCGGTGAACTTGACGGTGACCTTCGCCGTGTGGGTGCCGAGATAGTTTGCATACAGGGCAAAGTTCTTGTGGTTGCTGCCGCTGCTCCAAACGCCGGTGTCAAAGTCGAACGCGCCCTCGCTGTCGCCCTCAAAGACGAACTCGCTGATCTTGTCGGGGTCCGTATCGGAGTTGACGCAGAGCGTGGTCTGCACGCCCTGATAGACGGTGTACTCGCTCAGCGCTTCTGTGCCGTTGCGCTCGGTGATGGTGACGGCGATATCACTCCAATAGATGCTCACGAGCGCTTCGCGCGCGGCGTTCAGCGCATTCAGTGCATCGGTGAGCTGCGCTTCCGTGCTGGACACATTGTCGAGCGCGGCCTGCGCGTTTGCCAGCGCGGCGGCAAAGGCTATAAAGCCTTCTTCCTTGTAATCCTCGGCGCTGAGCGCGTTACCGGATTCGATCGCCTCGCGCAGCGCGGTAACCGTGGCTTCGTTCACGACCGTGACAGTCAGCTTGCCGCTCTGGCTTGCCGTGCCCCAGGTGCTCGTGAAGGTCAGCTCCACGCTGCCGGTCTTGAGCAGCGCGCCGGTGATGGCGGCGTTCACCGTGCCGTCGGCGATGGCGTTCGGCTTGAGAACGCTCTCATCGGAGGAGTGGACCGTGACCTTGAGCGTGCCGGTCCCGGCGCCGTCGGTCAGCCAGACAAGGCTGTCGCCGCCGTTGGGGAAGCTGCCGGACTCACCCTTGACCGCGCGGTAGGCGGAAGGAGCGGTGCTGCCGTTGAGCATGAGGTAGGCGTCCATCGCGCCCTTCTCTTCCAGCGCGTCGAGTGCGCTCTGGAGCTTGGCCGCGGCCTTGGAAACATCCTTGCTGGTGGCGTTGTCGTCCGCGTAAACGGCCTTTGCCGCTTCGAGGGCGTCGTCAAGCACCTTGAGAGATTCCTGCGTGTACTTGCTGCGATCAATGCTCTCGGCCTTGTCGATGACGGCCTTGAGCTCGGTCTTGTCCGCGCGGAGCACCAGCGCGCCGATGGCCTGCGCCAGTGCGTCGGTCTGCGCATCGACCTCCGCCTGCGTCGCGGAAGTGTTCTCGTAAACGCTCTTGGCGCGTGCGAGCTCGCCGGTCAGGACGGTCCAGGAATCGGAGGTGTACTTATCCTGCTGATAGCTCTCGGCCTTGTCGATCATGGCCTTGAGCTCGGTCTTGTCCACGGTGACCTCACCGATGACGGTGATGCGCTGGACCACGCTCTGCCGCACGGGCTTGCCGGCGGTGATGCGGATCTCATAAACGCTCGCCTTGGAGGAATCCGGCAGGACGAAGGTGAATTCGAAGCTGCCGTCCTCGGCACTCGTGGTCTCATCCAGCGCCACGCGGACGTCCTCTTCGAGGAAGCGGATCACCATGCTCACCTGCACGCCGGAAAGGCCCTTGCCATTGTTGGTGACCTGACCGGAGACGCGGTTTTCTTCATTGATATTATAATTGTCCTTGTCGGCCTTGGCGGTGAGGGCATACTTCTCCTCTACCGGAGGCTGAGGCGCGGGGACCGTGCCGCCGCCGGCGCTGCCGCTGCCGGCTGAGCCGGTCATCTTGCCGGTACCGCCCGCGGCCACAGTGCTGCCGCGCACGATCGTGGGCTCGTTGGCGACGATGAGGTCCACCGTGCCCTCGCCCGAAATCTTTGTGCCGTCGGCGTTGTTGCGGATCTCCTTGACATAGCCGCCTCTGCCGACCTCGATGGTCGTGGGGGCGTTGGCCGTGATGAGATCGACCTTCGTGCCGTTCTCGATGACGATCTTTGTGTTCGCCGCGTCGGGACGGAGCAGGATCTCGCTGACGGTGCTTGAGCGCAGCGTGACGGTACGCTTCGCGCTGCCGAGGATCACGATGGTGCCCTCAACGGTGGTGTCCGTCAGATCCAGACTGCCCGCGCAGCTCTCGGAAACATAGAGGTTGCCCTTGATGACCACACCGCGCAGCGAAACGCCGTCGCAGAGGACGACCGCATTACCGTCCACGCGGTCGGTGTAGGTACCGGCGGAGGCGTAGATCTGGCGGGCGATGTTGCTGAGCATCTTAATGGTCTCCGCGCGGGTCAGCGATCTGGCCGGGCGGAAGGTCCTGTCGGGGAAGCCCTCAATGATGCCGAGCGCACCGGCGGTCTCCACGTAGTCGCGCGCCCAGTCGGCAACCTGCTGGCCGTCCGTAAACATGACAAAGCTGCCCGGGCGACTCTCGCCCAGCATGCTCACCAGCAGCTTTGCAGCCTCCTGACGGGTGATGGTCGCTTCCGGCATGGCCGAGCCGTCGGGCATGCCGCTGAACCATCCGGTCCTTGCGGCAGCCGCCAGATCGGCGCTGTACCAGTCGTCTGCGTTCACGTCCGTGAAGGTCTTGGTCCCTTCGCGGACAAAGCCAAACGCGCTGTTGACCATGCGGATAAACTCCGCCCTTGTCACAGTCGCGTCGGGGCGGAATCTGCCGTCGGGATATCCCTGGACCAGCCCCTTGTTCAGAAATGTCTCGATCTCCGTCCGGCACCAGTGACCGTTCAGGTCATTGGCGACTGATGCGTATGTCTGCGGACACAGCATCAGCACGACCAGAAGAAGAGCGAGCAGTCGTTTGCCGATTGCTTTCTTCATTCTTGTTTATGCGTTCCTTTCTGAATATAGATTTTCTCCCTGATTGGCGAGCTTACCTATAAAGGTATCATGACGCCGTTTCAACTGTCAATTATCGACAGTTGAAACGTTAAGGGAATATTCCGATGAAGAGTGGTATTGTAAGGTAAAAAAGCAATCAAACTGCATAAATTTCGGTGTTTCTCAGCGGCTTAACTGTATCACGTCAACAAAGCCATTGAAAAAGTCGATTGATATTCATGATGGAACATGTGCATTACAGGAAATAATGTATTTTCTGCAACAAAATGCACAAAACGCGGCAAAGCAGCGCCCGGCAGCCGTTGAAATTCCCGGCGAAAGCGCAAAAAATGAGCGGCAAGTAAAATTACTTGTCTGCTCCCTTTTATCAGTGAAGATCAGGCCCTGTCCTCTTCCGCGCAGCGGCACTGCCAGCGCCAGGAGTCGCGGCACATGTCCTCCACGGTTTTCTCTGCGCGCCAGCCGAGCACGCGGGATGCCTTGTCTACGTCCGCGTAGCACTCGGCGATGTCGCCGGGACGCCGCGCGTCGATCGCATACGGCACGTGCACGCCGGTTGCGCGCTCGAAGGCCTGGACCAGCTCGAGGACGCTCGTCCCCTTCCCGGTCCCGAGGTTGAATACCTCCGTCCCCGCGTGGGCGCGCGCATAGCGCAGTGCCGCCACATGTCCGCGCGCGAGGTCCGTCACGTGGATGTAATCGCGCACGCCGGTGCCGTCTGGCGTCGGATAATCGTCGCCGAAAACGTGCAGCTTGTCGCGCACGCCCGCGGCCACCTGCGTAATGTAGGGCATCAGGTTATTCGGGATGCCGTTCGGCCGCTCGCCGATCAGCGCGCTCTCGTGCGCGCCGATGGGGTTGAAGTAGCGCAGCAGCACCACGCTGAGCGTGGGATCGGCGATCGCCGCGTCGCGCAGGATTTCCTCGATGAAGTACTTCGTGCGGCCATAGGGATTCGTGCAGCCGCCGGTTTTGGCGCTCTCCGTGAACGGCACAGCGTTCTCCCCGCCGTACACGGTGGCCGACGAGCTGAAAACAATGCGCTTACAGCCGTGGCGTGCCATGACCTCGAGCAGCGTCAGCGTGCTGCCGAGGTTGTTGCGGTAGTACTTGAGCGGCTCGCGCACCGACTCGCCGACGGCCTTGCTGCCGGCAAAGTGGATCACCGCGTCGATCTCCTGCTCGGAAAAGACGCGCTCCATCGCGTCCCTGTCCCCTGCGTCGGCGGCGTAGCACAGGATATCCTGCCCCGTCAGCTCGTGCAGGCGCTCCACAACAGAGCGGTCGCTGTTTGAAAAGTCGTCGACGAGCACGATCTGCTCGCCTGCCGCGGCCAGCTCCGCGGCCGTGTGCGAGCCGATGAAGCCCGCGCCGCCGGTCAATAAAACGCTCATTGGATCACCCCCGCTGCCGCGACCGGCACCCTTGCCGGCTTGCGGTCTTTTTTGTTCCCCGCCTCCGGTGCGCTCGCCTGCACCCTGGCGGGATGGTAGGTCGGTACGATCTTTTGCAGAAGCGCCCGGATCTCGCCGCTGTTGCGGCTGCTGGCCTCGGCCAGCTCGTCGAGCTGCGAGAGCAGCACATTGCGGTCAAAGTCGTTGAAGTGGCCGACAAAGATGAGCTCGTTGGCCGTTTTGTCGAGGCCCTCGTCGGTCATCAGCAGCTCTTCAAAGAGCTTCTCGCCCGGGCGCAGGCCCGTGTAGACGATGGGAATATCCACGTCCGGCTCAAAGCCCGAGAGGCGGATCATGTTGCGGGCCAGATCGTCGATGCGGACCGGCTCGCCCATGTCAAGGACAAATACTTCACCGTCTTTGGCATAGCAGCAGGTTTGCAGCACGAGCGACACCGCCTCCGGGATCGTCATAAAGTAGCGGATGATGTCGCGGTGCGTCACGGTCACGGGTCCGCCGTGCTCGATCTGCGACTTGAACAGCGGGATCACGCTGCCGTTCGAGCCTAAGACGTTGCCGAAGCGCACGGCGGCAAAGCGCGTTTTCGAACGCTGGCCCATCACCTGCACGATCATCTCGCACACGCGCTTGGAAGCGCCCATCACGTTCGTCGGGTTCACGGCCTTGTCCGTCGAGATGAGGACGAAGGCCTCCGCGCCGTAGCGGTCGGCGGCGCGCGCGGTGTTGAGCGTGCCGAAGATGTTGTTCTTCACGGCCTCGTTCGGGCTGTCCTCCATCAGCGGCACGTGCTTGTGCGCCGCCGCGTGGCACACGACCTGCGGGCGGTACTGGGCGAACACCGATTCGATGCGCGCCCGGTCGCGCACGGAGCCGATCAGCGTGACGAGATCAAGCTCCGGGCAGGTGTAGTGCAGCTCCTGCTGGATGTTGTAGGCGTTGTTTTCGTAAATATCAAAGATGATGAGCCTTTTCGGCGCAAGGCGCGCGATCTGGCGGCACAGCTCGCTGCCGATGGAGCCGCCGCCGCCCGTGACGAGCACGGTCTTGCCGCGGAAGTACCCCCCGATCTCGGAGAGATTGGTCTGCACCTTGTCGCGGCCGAGCAGGTCCTCGACCTGCACGTTGCGGATCTGTTTGGCGCTGATCTGGCCGCTTGCCAGCTGGTAAAGGCCCGGCAGGATCTGGAGCTTGCAGCCCGTGCGCTGGCAGATCTCAATGATCTGGCGCGTATCGCTGCGTGAAGCGGTCGGAATGGCGAAGATGATGTCTGACACGCTGAACTGCTCCACGGCCTGCTCGATGCACTCGCGCCCGCCCACGACTGTTACGCCCGCGAGCAGCGTGTGCTTTTTGCCGGGGTCGTCGTCGATCACGCAGACGATCTCGTTCTCGCTGTGCGGGCTGCGCTTGAGCTCGCGCAGCACCATCGCGCCCGCCGCGCCCGCGCCGATGAGCATCGTGCGGCGCAGCGATGCGGTACGCCGGTGAAAAAAGCGGCGCGCGATGCGATAGGAGTAGCGGATCAGCGTGAGCGAGAGGAACAGGAACAGCAGGTTCAGGATCGGCAGGCTACGCGGCAGATAAACGCCCATCAGGGCGCTGACCGCCATCTCGAGCACCGTCGCCAGCACGGCGGCGACCGTGATGTAGCGCAGCTCATCGATGCTGGCGTACTGCCACAGGCTGCGGTACAGGCGGCAGAGCATAAAGATCAGGATGGCTGCCGCCGAGTAGATGGGCGCGATCCTGAGATACGCCTCCACAAAGCCGGATTCCGCCAGCGAGTTGATACTCAGCTCGAAGCGGACCAGCAGCGCGCCGAGCGCCGACAGATTGACCGCAAGATAGTCCAGCAGGATCAGCGCCAGCACGCGCTTTTCAAGCGCCCTGTCCACCTTTTTGCTTTTTTCTTCCATGGTCCACCTCATTCCGGACGAGCGGAGAGGTCAGTTCTCCGCCGGTTCCTTCTTTTCTCCGTAGGCCCGGCCGTAACCGCCGTAGCCATAGCCGTAATACCCGCCGTAGGGCGAGCGCGAAGCGGCATAGTTCAGCACGCTGCCGAGGATCGGCAGGCGGCTGTCGGAAAGGACCTGCGCCCCCTCCATGATCTGCGCGCGAGAGGCGTAGTTCTGCCGCACGGTCATCAGCGCGCCGTCCGCCAGCACGGCAAGCTCGCTCGCGTCCGCGAGCAGCGCCGCGGGCGGCGTGTCGAGGATGACATAGTCAAACACCTTGCGGCAGGCCTCGATAAAATTGCGGCACTCCGGCTTTGCCAGAAGCTCCGAGGCGTTGTCGCTCGGCTGGCCGGCAAAGACGAGATAGAGATTTTCCTGCTCGGCCGGGCGCAGGATGTCCTGATAGGTCACCTTGCCGTTCAGGCACTCGACAAGGCCCGTGCTGTTTTCCATGCCAAAGCCGCCCGCGACCGATGGGTTGCGCAGGTCGCAGTCCGCCAGCAGCACGCGCCTGCCCTTGGCCGCGAGGGCCATGGCAAGGTTGATGGCGACGGTCGTTTTTCCCTCGCCGGGCGTGGCGCTCGAAACAAGCAGGACCTTCATCCCTCGCTCGCGCATCTCCTTTTCCGTGCGCATGCGAAGAAGGCGCACGGACTCGGAAAAGCCCGAGTACTCTGCCCCGCCGTCAAAGCGCGGGCGCGCGCCGCGGTCCTTGCCGACGCCGCGCACCGCCGGAAGAACGCCGAGCGTGCGCAGGCTGAGCACCTCGCGCAGCTCCTCCTCATTGTGAACGGTCGAGCGCAGCGAGGCGAGCGCGAACGCCGCCGCGGCCCAGATCAGCGCGCTGATGAGGACGCCCTGCTTGACCGCCGCGCGATAGTCGCGCTGGTTGAACGGCTCCTGCGGCACGCCGCTTTCGTCAAGGAGGTTCATCACGGTCGGTCCGACCACGAACTCAGCAACATCCGGATAGTGCTCGATGACCGCGCCCAGCACGTCATAGGCAAGCTGTGGGTCGCCGGAGGTGACGGTCAGCGTAAAGATATTGGTGTTGTTCAGCACCGAGGCCGACACCGCCGGCATGGCGCTGATCCCGAGGTCACGCATCACGCTCTCGTTCAGCGCGCCGCTCGTCAGGATATAGGGAAACGTTTTGGCCATCTGCTCGGCCGTCGCGGTGTTGTAGCTGCGGATCTCCGATTGCAGTGCGTTCGTCACGTAGACCGTAAAGGTCGCGCTCGCGCGGTACATGGGCCGGTACGAGCGGTAGACGCGCAGACACAGCGCGCCGGTGCAGACGACCGCCAGCGCCGCGAACAGCGCGACCGTGCGCCGCAGCATACGGAATCCGTCGCCCAGCAGCGTCCGCAGGTCGATGCCTGCGATCTTCACTTCATTTGTTGTGTTGTTGTCCATTCCCTGCTCGCTCTCCGTCACTGTTCGTTCTTCTGCGCGCCGTAAGCGCCATAGCGGCCATACCTGCCGTATTTTCCATAATGTCCATAGCCATAGCCATAGCCGTAGTTGCCCTGTTCGGAAAGCAGAGACTCGCGGCAGTCGTTGAGCACGCAGCCGAGCACCTTCGCGTTCGAGGCGTGCAGCACGTCGAGCGCGGCGTTGAGGTGCTTGGCCTCGGTCTGGTTCTGGCGCACGATCAGCACCGCCGCATCGGCAAGGTCCGCAAGGCTCTCAGCGTCGGGACCGGCGGACATGGGCGGCGTATCCATGATGACAACGTCGTAGTTGGCCTTCGCCCAGGCAACGAGCTTCGCCATGCCGTCCGAGCCCGCGATCTCCGCGGAGCTGCGCACGGCGCGGCCCTCAAGAAGAAGGTCGAGCGTCTGCCCCTCGGCATAGGTCTGCACGGCCTCCTGCGGCGCGATGGAAGCGCGCGCGGCGTCCGCCGTGCCGCTCCCCGTCCACGGGAAGCTCAGTATTTTGCAGCAGGCGGGCTTGCGCAGGTCGCAGTCCAGCAGCAGCACGCGCCGCCGCTTCTGCGCGATCGAAAGCGCGAGGTTGACCGCGACGGTCGATTTGCCCTCGTTTTCGAGCACGCTCGTCACTAAAATGGCCTTGCCGCCGTCGGGCATGTGCTGCTCGATCTTGCGGCGCAGCGTGCGGACGGTCTCAGTGTAGGAAAACGATGTCAGCGGATTTGTGATGAGGATGCTGGTCTTTTTATGCCGCAGGAAGGAGCGCAGCGTGCGGTACTTGCGCTCGTGCCGGACCTCCGCGAGGACGCGGCAGTCGAGCTTGCGCCGGGCCTCCTGCGTGCTGCGCACGGTGTCGCGCATCAGGGAGATGGCTGCGAGCAGCGCGCACATACCCACCGCGCTGAGCAGCGCTGCCTTTTTGGCGTTGCTCAGCGCGCGCATCGGATTCGACGGCGCGCCCGGCACGCGCGGCTGCTGCAGAACCTCGAGCACGATGTCGCCCATCACCTGAGAGGAGACCTCGGAATGGTGCTCGATGATCGCCTTTGTCGCAAGGAAGGCGACACGCGGGTCGCTGTCGGTCACGCGCATCGTCAGAAGGTTCGTCTCCGCGATGGCGTTTGCCGTGATGCTCCCGGTAAAGACCTCGCCGTCGAGCGAGGCGTTTACGGTCTTTCGCAGAAGCGAGCTGTTGAGCACCTCGGAAAACATCGAGGCAAGGTTGCTCGTGGCCGAAAGATTCTGAAAGACCGACGCCGAGCTTTCCTGCATGGACACGACGAAGGTCGTCTCCGTCGTGTACTGCGGCTCGTAGGTCAGCTCTGTCGCCGTGTAGACGCCCAGCGCCGCGATCAGCGCGACCGCCGCGATGAGATACCAGCGCCGCAGCACGTCGAGCACGGCCACGACCGGGTCGAAGGACAAAAGCTCGATCTGCCCTTCCTGCTCTGTCATTTTCTCTTCAGCCATGCTCAATCCTCCACCACGACCAGAAGTCTTGTGCGGGCGGTGTACTGCCCGTAGGGCACTGTGAAATCCACCCAGTAGGTCCCGCTTTTCGTCATGTCAACGTTCGATGAGACCGACGGCGTGCCGGCGTTGCCCAGCGAAACGGTCTGCCCGTTGACGACAAGGTCCTTCAAATAGTACTCCGGAACAAAATCTGCGTTCTTCTTGAGGTAAGTAATATAGCTTGACAGCTCAAGCTCCGCGCCGCTGCTTCCGGCGGGCAGGACCTGCACGGGCGCGGTGAGGTACGAGGTATCGCCAAGGCTGTTGGTTACGCGGAACTCAACGGTGTAGTTCCCCGCCTGCGAGACCTGGGACTCGCCGCTCACGAGCGTGCCCTTGATGCGGTCTTTGAGGCTGCCGTCGAACACGTCCTTCGCGCCGAGCGGCGCGAACACATCGAGCGACGCGCCCTCATGGAAGATGAGCGGCGCGGTGAGCACGAAGCGCGGCGACGTATAATCCGTGTAGCAGACCGTCCGCTGCGCCTTGGTCACGTTGCCTGCCGCGTCAAAGGCGGCATACGTCACCGTAAAGCGCTTGTCCGATACGATCCCGCGCACGGATTCCACCACGAGCGAATCCGTCACGTCGCCGTCCTGCGCGTCCGTCGCGCTGACGCCCTCGAGCAGCTTTTCTTGCGGGTCCTTCACCGACAGGCTCAGCTCGTCCTGCGCCATGGTGATCTGCGGCGGCTCGCGGTCGATGCGCTGGCGGCTCAGATACTGGAACGCGGCAAAGGCCGCGCAGCAGAGCAGCACCAGCGCCAAAAGTGCCTTCTTTCCCTTAGCTCCCACGTTTCATTTCTCCCTTAATCGAACCAGTCCGGTTCGTCCATTTCGATCGTTTCGTTGCGGAGGACCTTCTCCGCGTGCTCCTGAAGGAGCAATTGCGCCGTGCGCGGCGAATATTCGCGCCGCAGCAGCTCCTGCACGTCGCGCATCCAGGGGGTACGCACTACGCTCGTGTGCGCGTCGCTTGCAACAAAGGCGGCGAAGCCGCGCTCGATCAGGCTGTGGCCCAGCGCCTCCTCCCGCGCGCCGAAGCGCCCGAGAAGGCTCCCCCGGTTCACCTGTAAAAGGCAGCCCATATCCACCCAGAGATTCAAAAGCCGCGGCTCCTCCTGCGTGTAGCGGTAGCGCTCCGGGTGCGCGACAATGGGGCGCAGCCCCATAGAGAGCACGCGCGCAAGGATCTCGCTCGCTTCGCGCCCGTAGTTGTGGAACGGAAACTCGATGAGCGGATACCGCGACGAGGCGAGCGTGCAGAGCCTGCCGTCGCGCAGCTTTTCCGGCGTATCCTGCGTGCCGAAGATCTCCATGCCCGCGCAGAGTGTCAGCTCGATGCCCTCCCGCGCAAGCGTTTGGGAAAGATCCTGCTCGCAGCGTGTCAGCACATCGGCCCAGAGCGGCTCATCGCTTTCCGGCAGGTTGCAGTGCGGCGTCGCGATCATCGCCGTTACGCCGCTCTCGACCGCCAGACGCGCCATTTCGAGTGAGGAAGTCAGCGACGGCGAGCCGTCGTCCACCCCCGGCAGGATGTGGGCGTGGATGTCGATCATTCCGGAGCGCCCTCCAGCGCGCCGGCCTTGTCGAGCTGCTGTAAAAATTCCAGCGCGTCCGCGCGCGCCACCTCGCGCGCCACGTCGTATTCCGCCGTGATCGCATCGGTCAGGCTGTCGAGTGTCTGCTCCGTTTCCAGCGTCTTGAAGATGAACCAGCCCAGCTCATTGAGCGTGATGAGCCCGTTGAGCCTGGTCGAAGCGGCCCCCGCGGGGACCAGAATGTACTCTCCCGCGATCTCGCGCAGGATAAAGTCCTTCGATGCCTTCATTGTTTTCTCCTCCCGAATGTTCTGCTGTAAAGCCCGCGCAGCACCGGTCGGAGCGGCACGATGCGGATCCAGACGCGGGCGAAAAACTCCCACCAGAAGCACCCCGGCTTCTGCTCTTTTCCCTTGCGCCGCGCCGCGCAGGCAACGGCAATGATCTGCTCGCGGCGGATGCCGCGCTCGATCACCTGCTGCGCGTCGCCGAGCATCTCATAGCTCCCGTCGCTGCCGCAGCGATAAACGCGGTGCATGATGTAGGACCCACTATCGCGCCGGTAGAGCGCGATATCGCCCCGGCGCAGCCGCTCGCCCGGCTTTGTGAGAAGGACGCTGTCGCGTCCGGGGGCGAGAAAGGGCGTCATGCTGCTGCCGGTGACCTGCAGCGGCAGCGTATCGACCGTCTCGAGCAGTTCTCGATACTGCTCCATCAAAAGCGCGGTGTCCACGCGCAGATCCGCGCGCTCCATCACGCTTCCTCCCGCACGTGTCCGCCGTCCACGCGGCAGCGCCGCGTGCAGATGGCGGCCGTGCCCGGCCGGTGGGTGACAAAAATGCAGGTGTGCACGTATCGGCTTTCCATCAGGCTTTTAAGGAGCCGCTCCTCCGTCGCTTCATCCAGCGCGGAGGTCGCCTCGTCCAGCAGCAGGATGGGCGCGCCGCGCAGCAGCGCCCGCGCGATGGCAAGGCGCTGCGCCTGTCCCTCGGACAGGCCCTTTCCGCGCCCGCCGACCATGTAGTCGAGCCCCTGCGGCAGCGCGGAGACGAACTCATCCGCACAGGCGGCGCGCAGCGCGCTCCAGAGTGTCTCGTCGTCCGCATCCGGCGCGGTCAGGCACAGGTTGTCGCGGATCGTCCCGGCAAACATGCTGTTGCCCTGCGGCACATAGGCAAAGGCTCGCCGCGTCGCGGCGGAGAGCGTGAAGCGCTCGTCTCCGCGTTTAAGCTCCGCCCTGCCCTCCTGCGGGGCGACAAGCCCCAGCAGCAGCCGCAGCATCGTGGTCTTTCCCTCGCCGGAGGGGCCGGTCAGCGCCACGAGCTCGCCGGGTTCTGCGTGAAAGTCAACGTTTGCGAGCACGCGCTCGCCATTCTGATAGGAAAAGCCAACGCCCGTGAGCGCGACGGACACATCGTCCAGCGTGCCCTCCGGCGTCTGCCCGGCGTTTTCTGCCGGCAGCTCCGTCACAGCCATCACGCGCCCCGCGGACGTGGAGATGGAGATTGCCGTGGACACGAGCGAGATGAGCGCCGAAAACGACGAGCTCAGCGCGGAAGCCAGCTGCAGAAACATCGTCAGCGAGCCATAGGTGATCGCGCCGCTCCACAGCCGGTAAACGCCCCAGCCGAAGCATCCGGCAGACACCGCCGTGCCCATCAGCGACAAAAATGCCGACGTGCGCACCGAGAAGCGGTTGTAATCAAGGTATTCCGTCCGGTAGCGCGCCTGCAAACGGAGCATCCGGCGGTAGAAAAGATCGGTGATGTCAAAGCCCTTGATGCTTGTGATGTTGCTCAGCGAATCCTCGTAAAACGACATCATGTCGCTCGAAATGGCCTTCATCTGCTTGTTGTGCTCGCGCATCCTGCCGACCAGCAGGCGAGAGAAAATGGCCGAGACCGGCACCGCGACGAGCGCGATGAGCGCCATTGTGGGATCATACCACAGCATGATCGCGAGCGCGCCGAGAAACTGCACCATGCCGGAGATCAGCCCCGGCGCAAAGCCCGTTACGCCGCCCGCGACCGCGCTCACATCGCCGCTGAGACGGTTGAGCAGGTCCCCCGGACGGAACTTTTCCAGCGGCTCCCACGCCGTTTCCAGCACGCGGTGGTAGACCTCAGCCTGAATTTCGTTCTGCACGCGGATGTTGATGCGCGCGCCCACGCGCGAGGAAACGCTGCGCAGCAGGATGCCGAGCAGCAGCATGCCCGCCATCGCGGCGGCTGCCGTGCCGATCAGCCCCGCCTTGTAGCCCGTCACCGCGTCGATAAGATACTTGGACGCGACGCTCGTGCCAAGGCTCATGAGCGTGGACAGCACGCCCAGCAGGATATGGATCGCCACCACGGCGCGGTAGCGGCGGATGTAGCCAAGCACCCACCGGCCCTCGCGCAGCAGCTCCCGAAGCGCGCCCTCTTTGATTTTCTGTTGGATCCTTCGAAGGCGTTCCATCGCTTCCCTGCCCGTCCTCTGTGCAATTTTCGGCTCGAATTTTATGAGCCTGTCAATTTTTCATACTATCACGACATAGCCGCTTTGTCAATTTTTGCCGCCGTTTTCCGGCATTTTCCAGATCGGATCCTTGCGAATTTTGGAAAGGAAACAGCTTGTCTGCTCGCACATGTATGCAGGCGCTGCGGTGAAGCTGCCGCTCTCGGCATAGCAGACCGCCGCACACTGGTCGCAGGCGTGCGACATCGCGCAGGCGCTGCATTTGGCGGGCACCATGATCTCCTCTCGCTTTCGGCGGATCTCGCGCCAGCTCTCGCCGAAGCCGCCCGGTGCGAGCGGAACGCCGGGTTCCGTCATCATGCCGCAGGGCCGCAGCTGGCGGTCCCACGTCACCCAGAAGGTGCTGCTGCCCGCGCGGCAGCGGATGCGCTCGGTCGGCAGCTCCTGACACTCGCTGTCCGGATCGGGGACGCTCTCCCCTTTGAGCAGTGCGCCCCAGCGCCTGCGAAGCTCGTCGGGCGTGAAACGGGACTTGTCGTAGCGGAGCTTTTCCTCGGCGGCCTGCTCCGGCGTGAGCCGGTCGGGCGCGTAGCAGCCGTGCTCGCACGCGCGCACGGGCGGGAACATGTAGCTCGCCGCCTGCACGGGCAGCTTATGCTCGTGCGCAAAGGCGTAGATCCTGTCAGCGTCCTGGCGGTTGTAGGGCGTGACGGAGCAGTTGAGCTTGACGAGCACGCCCGCGCTTTGCAGCGCAAGGATCGCGCGCACCGCGCGCTCATACGCCGTCGGATCGCCGCAGAGCGCGCCATAGGTCTCGCCCGACGCGCCGTAGAGCGTGATGTTTACGCGCGCGGGCGGGTCCGCGGCCAGAAAATCGACCATTTTGTCGTTCAGCAGCGTTGCGTTCGAGTTGATGGAGACCATCAGCCCCATGCGCTTGCAGCCCGTGTAAATTTCGCGGAAGTCCGGCCGCAGCAGCGGCTCGCCGCCCGTGAGCAGGAGCAGCAGCGTTCCCTCGCGGCAGCATTCCTCCGCCAGCGCCAGCCATTCGGCGGCGGAGGCCTCTCTCCTCAGCGCGGCGGCGTCGTTTTCGCGACGGTGGATGTAGCACATCCGGCAGTCGAGGTTGCAGCGCGGCGTCAGCTCGAAGGTGCCGGAAAGCGGCACGCCGCGGCTGCCCGCCTTGGCGAACAGCAGCTGACTATATGCTTGATAGGCGTTCATGTGCGCCTCCTTGTTGTCATAGTGAGATTAGGCCGTCGCGCGCCATCGCCTGCTCCAGCGCGCGGACCGCGCGCTCATCCGGCGTGCAGGCGAGCGCATAGACCGGCACGCTTGCCGCAAGGTCGAGCAGCAGGTTGAGCGCCGTGTGCCACTCCTCCGCGACCGACTGGTCGGCAAAGACATTCGGGCACAGCGCCGCGATGGCCGCGCTGGGTCCCAGACGGCAGACGGTGTTTTCCGGCGCCTGCGAAAGCACGACGATGCACCGCAGCGGCAGCGAGACGTTCTCGCAGATGCCGCTCGTGCCGGAAAACGGCATGCCGTGCGCCATCGGTGCGCCGTCCATCCGGACGGCGGCCTTGTCGCCGTTGAGCACCCGCGCGCCGCGGTGGACGCGCCAGAGCTCGGCCTGCGTGGACTTGCCCGTGCCGCTTGGCGCAGTGAAGAGCATCGCGCCGCCGTCGCAGCCGACATAGGAGGCGTGGAACACGAGCGTGCGGAACGGCAGAAGGAGCTGGGGCAGCGCGACACCCGGCCAGAAGAATGACGAGCGCGTGGCCCAGCGCCAGCAATCCTCGCGCGCGATCGCGCGCACCTTGTTGGAACCCCCGAGCGCGTAGCGGACGCTCAGGTGCGGAAAGCTGCGGAACATGTCCTGCGTCTGCCGCGTGACGGTCTGCCCGTCGTGCCAGACGGACTTCTCTCCCCTTCGGCCAAGAAATTCGCCCGCGGGGGGACAAAGCTCCGGCGCGGAGGTAACGTCGATCGTCACGTCCGGCGCGCAGGGCGGGATATGGAATTGTTCGGTCTGCGCGTCCTCCCACATGGGGCCCTCCGCCGAAACGCGGAAGCGGACGCCGCAGAAGTTGTAGAAATAGTCCATGTTGTTTTCCTTTAGACAGAGAAAGCGCCCACGCCCGCAGGGGCATGGGCGCTTTTTTGGGGGGTGCGGTAGGTTAGCGGGGATTACGAGGTGAAGAGAGCTAAATTACCATTGGAAGTAAACTTGCAGTACTTATCATAGAGATTTGCGCACCCTTCAGCTGTACCAAACATTCCCGCTTCTTTAGCTTCTTCTTCAGTAAGAAGATCATCGCCATTTCCAATCACACCGGCAATATCCATATACTCGGGATTGTTTCTGGTACCAATCTGGCAACCACCACACAACTGATCGTTTGCAGAAATGGAGAGTGCCAGCATGGCGGGCTTTTTGTATTCTTTCATAGATATCCTCTCCTTTCTTAGTTGCCGTAAACCGACTGCGTCGCACTCGGATTACCGTTGGCATCGAAGAACACCACTTTGTAGAAGTAGTTCTCGTTGCGGCCGATCGTATCCGTAAAGGTCACGGTGTAGTAGCCGAACCAGCTTGCGAACTTGCTGGGATAGTACTTCTGGCCGTCGATCTCCACGTAGGACACATCCTTCGAGAAGTCGATGCGCAGCGTGACAAGCTTGTGGCGGAACAGCGGGGTGGCATAATTACGGATGCTGAAATGCTCCGGAACGAAGACCGTCGGCTGTTCGGGTTCGGTCGGGGTTACAGTCTCATTCAGCAGCGCGATCGCCGCGGGATAATCCTCTTCGCTCAGGGCCTGAACCGTAGTGCTATTCTTGACCTTCAGGTTGCCGAGGGCCAGCATACCGTCACCCGTGTTCTTGATCGTAACAATGCCATTCTCATTTGCCGTCACCGTGTAGTACATTTCGGTGTTGGACGCGATATCATAGGTTGTGCCATTGATGACCAACTTAGCGTTCTTGCCATTTTCGACCGCGCGGGCGCTGATCTGAAGGACCGCGCCAACATCAGTCTTGAATGTAACCGCACTACCATTACCCGTTCCAGATGTACGCAGATAGATCTCATTCTGCGGACCGCCTTTGAGCTCATACTCATCCGCCTTAGTCCATTCAGTATCCTTGTCAGAGCCTTCGACAAATGCCGTGAAACTATCGGCAGCATCCAGAATGTTAACATACTTAACATTCTGCTCATTCTCCGGATAGTTCTTGGCAACATCATCGGTGGTGCTGCGGTAGACGCGGAAGCCATCGATCTCGACGTGCGTACCCTTCTGGTGCTCAACCGTCGAAGCGGTATCGGCATAAGCTGCAACGCTATATGCGGACACAGCAGAGACAGGAGAAACGGAAGAAATCTTGGTATACTCCACATCTGCCAACGTCAGGCCGTTTTCAGCAAGAACTCTGTTCAGATCAGCGTCATAGCCATTGACTGCAAAACCGGACGCATAAACAGCAGCATTTCCACTGCCGGACTGCGAAGAGGTTGTAGTTGCAGTCAAACCACCAGCATAAATCTTAACTGCATAGTGACCATTATCCAACTCAACATGAGCAAGAGGAACCTGGGAAAGCGTTCCAGCAGTATAGCGGGTATCAACATCAACGATTCTGCCCTTGCCGCCGTCTTTGCTCGTTATGAGCATGAAAACTCGTCCAGTGGTCGGACCGCAGTTACCGATCAGGTCGAACCCATTGCCGTAGAACTCGGTAGTCAGAGCGCTGCTCATGCCCTTGCCAGCTATCAGGTCGGAAGCCTGATAGTAACCGCTGGCGCCGGTCTTATCCTTGTAGGCATTATCATAGCCAAAAACGTTGTAGGTCGTTTCGGTGTCGCCGACTTTCTGGGTTTCCTGGGCGGTGGAAGCATCGAGCGACGTCGTAGTGTCAAGCGTCCAGCCGTCAGCCTTGGTCAGGAAGTTCTCCTCGTAGAGGACGTTGGATGCGGGGAGGATGGTAACGCGATAGGCAACGCTGCCCTCCTGAATGCCGTTACTGGTCTGAATTCGTCCAGTGTAGGTCAGCGTAAAGGTATCGCCCTTTTCGCTGGCAGCAAATCTGCTGTCCGGCGTATAGGTCACGGTATTATTATCAGTACTAACCTTGCCGCAGCTAACGCCAGATGCTTCAATTTTTGTAATGCTTACACCTTCTGCTGCGAGGTTTGCATTGATATTGTTCTTTTCAATCGTTACCGGCAGTCCAAAGTCCGCAACAAAGGTTGCAACAGGTGCGTTAAACGTGTAATAAAGGGTAACAGTTTTACCGTCGTCGCTGCGTATAACATCTACGCAGGTGTAATCGACGTAGCGGTACTGCGCACCAATCTCCGGCATTGTAGAAAGATCCGCGGAAACCGTCTGATCTTTATTCAAGTCGTTTTTGACAGTACCGTATAAGAGGTTCCCCTTCCAATTGCTCTTATTCAGCTGAATATTGGAGTCAAAAATGGTATCCCCAATTACATTGATACCGTACTCATGGAACTGCTTGCCCGTCGTCTGATCGACATAGCAGACATGCAGTTGGCTGGTCGAGACGGAACGCACATAATAAGTAACAAGATATGCGTACTGTTTCGCCACATACACAGCCGGGACGATGGGTTCGCCGCCAACTGTATAGCCCGCATACTGCTTATCCGCCGAGTCGAAATCGCCCAGATCCTCTTCCTTATCCACCCAGACAACCTTTTCGTTATTCGCTGCATAAGTAACCGTAGGCAAAGTGTTCAGGTTTTGGGCATAAGTTGACAGCTGGGAACTGCACTTTGTCACCGTGATCATATAGACCTCATAGCCCGCAGTATTCTCCACGAAGAGGTCTTTGACGATTCGAGTATTCCCATCATCGTCCGAATATGCGTAGTCTGCTTGCCCAACACCGTTATAAACGATCGTCTTGGTGTTTGTAAACGTCGTAGGAACGCGGTCACCGCTCTGATATTTAACGGCAAAATCAAGCAGAGAATAGGTATCGTATAGCCCGGAAATTTCGCTGTTGCTGCTACTTGTTGTAATATCCTCGCCCCAGTCTGTCGCATAAGTAGTGATCTCATCGGTCACCTTGGTCTTCTGGGCATAGTAAGCTGTGATGGCTGCGTAACCAGCGGCATCATTTGATGTTGCCATGCCAGCACCCAGCTGCTTCGTGGGGTCAAATCCGACGGTATCACCCGTAACATCGTGCCAAGTACCGTTTGCGTCACAAACCGACCACGTATCGTTCCAGTAACGCAGCTTCATGCAGACATTACCATTCGTGATTTTGTTTGTCCAGCCCGATTCCGTCTGGATATTGCCACCAGACTGTGCAACAGCTTTATAGAACTTGGTTTCTTTACCCGTGTTCGTATCCGTACCGGTAATGGAAATCAGATCCGTAATGGCTACGCCCTTGTCGCTGTAGATCCCACCATCACCAGCGTTGATCTTGATGCTCGTGTTACCGTTCGCATCCTTTACATGGTGGTTCGTAATGAAATAGTTGATCCAAATGCTCTGGCCTTCCAAATCGGCATCGGAAACCGTAACCGTATAGGTATAGACGGCAATTTCGACACCGTCGGCATTTACAACGCTTGCAACGATGGTCGCTTCACCGGTTGCATTCGCGGCTGTGATCATTCCATCGTTGACAGAGACAAGCGAACTGCCCTTGGTGACCGTATACTTCACACTGCAGCCGGTCGGAACACTCGGGGCAGGCGTGAGAGCCTTTGTCGTTCCGCTGGTCACTGTCATCGGGTAGGCGTAGCTTGCCTTGAGAACAGTGATATTGTAGGCTGTATCGCCGACATGATAGGTCGTATTGCCCGGAGCAACTCCAGTAAAGCTGACATACGTGTCATTAACAGGGGGCTTCGTTTCGGTCTTTACATTGCGGAAGCTTGCGGCATTGTTACTATTGTTACTGCACGACCAGCTTGAAGCAGAGGTGTATTGGATATATCTGTTACCACTATTAGTATAAAAATATCCGTTGCTGTTAAGACTCCAAGTTGTTGCCCAATCGCTATAGTAGGTAGTATTAAAACTTCCGTAATAATAATAGAGATAGTATCCACTCTCTGTGCTGATTCTACTACCATTGTAGCTAAACGACGTTGCTTCACTAATTTCGGTGGTATCGCTTAAATTACCATCACTGCCCACTACCAAGAAGTGATCTTCGCCATCGGCAGTCTTACGGGTAATAACACCCGTGCCGGAACCTGTGATGATATCTCCAGGGACCGTTTCCGTTCCGCCACCACTGACATCATAGCGAACATTAGCGGCTGCGACTTTGCTATCACCGTCTTCTGCCGTCAAGCGTTTATCCTTGTGCTGGTACTCCTTAGAAGTATCACCAACTTTAAGGGTAATGTCAACAGATGCAGAAGGCTCTACCGGATCGACAGGGTCAACAGGATCCTTTTTTTCAGGGAACACAGCGCTGTTCTTCTCTGCAAACTTTGCGAGAAGCTCTGTGACCTGAGAAATCACAGTCTCCGGAGTAGCAGCATTGGGGGTGTCGCACCAGATGCAGAGCATAGCGCCCGCCGGTTCCATGACAACATTCTGCCCCTGCACAAAGAACTTATTGTAGGGATAGGAATCGACACCACTCAGTGCATTTGAAAGGTTGTTATCACTGGTTCTGCCAACTACATAATACCACTCCGAGTTGGTATTGATCATCTTGTGTCCCTTGTCTGCAATCGTTTTTGCAGAGACATATGGACTGCCACTCCACTGATTGTTCCAGTAGCAGACCTCAATTTCTGAATTGATCGTGCTGGAATCATTATCGAAATAGATATAGTCGTTAAACGCCCGCGGCGTCATACGTGCATTCGCAATGATTTCTGCGCAAGCTTTGATATAGGCAACACAGTCAGAGTAACCATTTTTGTTGTAACTATAGAACGGATTAACGATGTCATTAGCGACCTCATCCGCACCAAAATTGAAATATGTTACTTTGCCCTTGAACCAGTCAACATACTTTTGCAGGAACGCTTTACCGAAAGCAACCGCTTCCGCATTGCTCAAATTGATAGAGGTCTTAGACGTCTGCAGGTTATAATTTTTGTCATAACCGCTCATTCTGTACTGATGGAATTTCTCACCATCAAGAATTGCGTTCATATGGCCCGGCATGTTGAGAAGCGGTACGATATCAACATTCTTCTCCTTTGCATACGAAAGGATCGACGTCATATCGTCTTCGTTCCAATAGCTGCCATCATTGCTGCTATTCTGATTTTTATTTCCTTCGATAATGGCATCGCGAACCGTCTTATCATCGTAAGAAACGGTATCGCTTACCTTAATGGACATATCGTCCAGCAAGAATCGAAGTCCGGCATTGCCGAACGCAAGCTCCAGCTGGTTATAGCCCGCAGTTACCATTGCATCGATCAAATCCCTAACGTTCTGAACAGAAAAATACTTTCTGCCGCAGTCAAGGTGAACGATCCGGTAATCAAGGGTCTTATCCGCTGCATAAGTGACGCTGTCAGACTCATCGCCGCCCCACCATTCTGCCGCGGCGATGGCCGACGCGGGGAGCAGCGTGAAGACCATGGCGGCAACAAGCAGCATGGTCAGCAGCCTGCCGAGAAATTTTTTCTTCATGATTTGCTCTCTCCTTTTTGTTAGTTCCTGTTCTGATTGCCGTTCTGGCCGTCAACCACGTCGCCGGGGTTGGAGGCGGAGTTGGAATCGGACCAGGCCTTTTCGAACGCGGCCCAATCGCGGACAGGCAGCTCCTTGGTCCACTGCTCCTTGTCGGTGGTGGAGGCGCGGGTGTACTCATGGGAGTTGGTCGCTTCCTGAACGGCTTCATAGTACCACGCGGTAGAAACGTTATCGGGCCAGGTGATCATCACGCTGACGGGCAGCAGGCCTTCCTTGCAGGGCGTGCGGCGCAGGGTGTTGTTCACGATGGTCATCGCCTCGGCGCGGGTGATCTTGTTGTCGGGACGGAAGGTGCCGTCGGGATAACCGTTGACGATCGCGAGCTCGTTGGCGAGGTTGATGTACTCGGTGTACCACTTGCCGCTGATATCGCTGAAGCGGTCGCCCATGGTCTCGCGGACGTTGTCCTTGAAGAAGCTGACGGCGATCTTGGCGAACTCGGCGCGGGTGATGCCGGCGTTGGGCTGGAAGGAACCGTCGGGATAACCGTCGATGATGCCCATGTTGGAGAGCGTGGAGATGGCGTTGTTGTACCAGTCGGTGCCCTTCACGTCGGTGTAGCTGTTGGTCTTGCTCCAGTACTTGTCGCGGGCCTCGTCCTTGAGCATGCGGAAGAAGATGGTCGCGACCTCGGCGCGGGTGATGTTGCCGTTGGGCTTGACCTCACCGTCGGGATAGCCGATGATGTAGGCGAAGTGGTCGGTCGTGTTCAGATCCTCGGGATCCTTGTCCGGCTTGGGCGCGACCGGCTCGGAGCGCTTGAGCGTCACCTTGACCTCGTTGGACTTCCACTCCTTGATGTCCTGATCGTTGCCGAATTTGAGCGTGTTGGTGTAGCCGGGGTTCGCGGCCAGGCGCGCGGCATGGGCGATATCCGTGGGGACCTCGACCGTGATGTAGGAGAAGGTGCCGTCCACCGTGCCGGAGGCCTTGACGGTCTTCCAGGTGCTCGAGTTGGCCGTGATGGTCGCGGCCTTGTCGGCCTTGACCTTGAGGCCGGCGAGCGTGAGCGTGATGGGCTTCATCCAGTCGGCCACGCTGTAGTCCCAGAACATCGCGCTGCCGCCGGCGTTCTTCGCGGCGGCTTCTCTGATATTGCAGGTGTGGAGGCCGCTATTGTCGGAATAGGAATAGTAGATCAGCTCCATCGGAACGGAGAAGGACTGACCGGCCTTCCAGTTCTGCTGGATCCATGCCTTGCTGACGACGATCTCGAAGGTGAAATACTTCGTGGCGGGATCGTAGCTCTTGAGGCTGTAGCTGTAGCTCGTGCCGGCGTTCGCGGGCTGCACGGGCTTGAGGAAGGTGCTCTGGAAGGTGAAGGTCAGCTTGTCGCCGGTCACCGTCCAATCGAGCCAGTCGAGCTCAACGTTCATGTTGACTTTGAAGTCGGCCGAGCAGAGCTGCTGCTGACGCGCCTGCAGATACGTCGCCATTTCTTCCTTCATGCGAAGCTCGGCGCCGTAGGTGACGTAGACGTCATTGCCGTCCGTGCGGTAATCATGTGTGGCGTCATCCGTCGTCTTGTTGTTGTAGGTCTGCGTGATCTTCACGTCGGCAAGCGCGGCCTTGGCTTCTTCAAGGCTGCCGCTGGCAGGCAGTTCGATCGCCGATGCAGACATGCACAGCAAGGAAAGCAGCATGGTCATCGCAAGCGCAAAGGACAACCATCTCTTCCCGTTCGTCCAGTGAATCATTCTGAACTCCCCCTCGTACAAATGATGTGATCGCCGCGGCCCGTCCGGGAAGCGGACGCACGGCGGATCCAGCCGGATATTATTCCCGACTTAGATTCAGCTTTACTATACCGCAAGTGCATCCAAAAAACAAGGTATAATTTGGATATTTCTGCTTGAAATTTGAAAAATTTGAGGAGGAAACACATACCGGCAGCAATAGTTTAACGGAATCTTGACATCCTCCGCCGGCAGACCTGGTAACGTTACCGCATCCGCCGGCAGTATATATTATAATGTATACTCCGCAAGCTTCACCACGCACTGCGGGACTTGCATCCGGCGCGGTTTCTTGCTATACTGTCAGCACCTATGAAAAAGGAGGAACGAGCCATGAAGAAGAAAAAACGGCTTTTGTGCGTGCTGCTGGCGCTCGCGCTCATCATCGGCGGCGTGTGCTGGTGGCAGCGCGATAATATCCGCGCGCTGCGCATGTCGCGGAGCATGTCGCAGGACGAGCTGAGCGATAAAATGACCGAGCAGCAGGAGCGGACGGAGGAAGCGGCGCGCCAATCCGGTGTAAACGTAAGGAACTTGACAGATGAGGAAAAAGAGGAGCTTCGAGACAGTTCGGCCTCTCGTGAGGAGTTGATCGACCGCATTGCGGGCAGCGACGCCGCCGCTTCCGACGGCGATACCTCCTCCCCTGCCCAGCAGGAACCGGAGGACAGCGAAAAGGCACTGCGCGACCAGCTGGCAAAGTACATCGCCGAGATCTACGTGATGGAAGCCGAGTACACTGGCTGGCTCGAGCAGGCGGAGCAGGCCGCCATCGACGAATACGTCGCCCTGCCCGCTGAGCAGCAGACGAGCGGCAACAAATACAATATCGGCATGAAGTACCTCTCCGAGGCACTCAAGAAGGAAAAGGAATGCGACGCGAAGATGACCGAGATCGAGGACAGCATCCGCGCCGTTCTCAAGCAGCTGGGCGAGGACACCTCGCTCGCCGACGAGATCCACAGCGCCTACGTCGAGGAAAAGGCCGCGAAGAAGGCCTACTACCTCAGCCAGCACTCTTAAACGCTGAAAAATCAATCTCTGTAAAGGAAAAGCAGCTTGCAGCTTTTTGCTCCCACCCGGAGCAGGCCGCAGGCTGCTTTTTGCGTGCTTTTCCGTCTGTTGGGAACAGCGCGGCAGCGGCTGCGCGCCCCTGCTCCGCTCCTTGCCGTATATTTCCCACCTGTCCGGCGTGTTTATAGGATGTACCATTTCTCTTTGGTACATGTTCTATATAGACGAGCTCTATAACAACAATATTTTGTGCATTTCGACATTTTCCGCACAGGACAATTCTCCTTTTTGGCAATAGCAAAGGCGATACCCATGTGATATCCTTGGTATGTAAAGAGGAAGTAAAGAAATTTTCGGTCTCATTCGATCAGATCTACTTTATTTCCCACATTTTTATGCTATGAAAGGAGGGACGTATCGGCGTTGGAACTGGCACTGTCCGTCGCTGCCGGAAAAACAGTCCCGGCGGTTTGATGTGGGGATCATGTGTGTCAGCAAATCCACTTCAGTGATCCTGTGGGGAGGATCATGCACGAGTTGCCGGACCTTTTAGAATATGAGACCACCGCGTTGAAACATCGCGGCTTCTGCAAGCCGCAAAGACTGAAAAACGGAGGAAATCTCACATTATGGAAGCAATGAAGAAACGGCTATCCCGCGCGACCAGTCTTCTGCTGACGGTTGTTATGCTGCTCGGCATGATGACGACTGGCGTTTTTGCTGCCGAAACGGGCGCGTCTGACGCGTCTCCCGTCGGCACTCTGGTGGAGAATGCGATTCTCTATCAGGTCAACAGCAATGATGAACTCGAGTACAACGGCGTTCACAAGGCCTCCATTGGCTCGAACGTCGCCGTGACCGACAAGACCGACAACGGCATCAGCTCCCTTGAAGCGCTGCAGAGCGTGATGGGCGTTGCCGATGCCCCGGAGGTCGTTCACAGCTATCTGCCCGGCGAGCGCACGCTCGGCAAGGCGGTGACTGCGAACCTCTGGGTGGACGGCGAGAATCTCACTGCGGTCGAAGTGACCGGCGTGAGCGAGCGTCCCGTGATCGGTATCTCCTGGAAGAGCAATACCATCGGCAAGGACTATCAGGGCTTCGCTCAGGCCTACGAGCGCAACGGCGCCCTGGCGGTCTATCTGCCCCAGGTCTCCACCGAGTCTGAGGCGAGAGCGGTGCTCTATAACCTCAACGGTATCTTTATGACCGGCGGCTCCGACTGGAACCCGTACCTCTATGATGAGCTCCAGACCCCGCACGGCTCCGGCGGCCCGGCTGATGCCCGCGACACCTCCGACATCAACCTGATGCAGCAGGCTGTGGCGCTCGACGTCCCGATGCTGTGTGTCTGCCGCGGTGAGCAGGGCTTCAACGTCGCCATGGGCGGCAAGCTTATTCAGGATATCCCCTACTACCTCGGCCAGAAGGTTCTCAACGGCGAGATCTCCGTTGACCGTGTGACCAACGTTCTCTCCGGCCCGTCCGCAGAGGATTATGCCAAGCTGGAAGCGCTCGCCGCGCAGCAGAACACCACGCTGCCCGAAGTTCTCCAGAACCCCGTTCAGGACACCGGCTACAAGGCGTACGACTTCTCCGAGCCCGTCGAGAAGGAGCTCGGCAGAACCTATGACAGCAAAACCGGCACCTATAACGAAGAGCTCGGCGAGCTCGCCGAGGCATGCAAGAACGGCCACCTGCGCGTTTGGGTCGACGGTCTGGTTCACAGCGGCGGCACTGCCTATCACCAGCTTGCCGGCGGCACCGACAACGAGAACATCGCCATCGATTACAGCAAGTCCAAGTGGCTCGGCGAGGTCTTCGGCAATATCGAAAGCATCGACCTGGTCGCTACCGCGCACCATCAGGCGGTCGATCCCGAATATCTCGGCGAGGGCCTGACCATCGTCGCCCGCTCCTCTGACGGCATCGTCGAGGCCATCGAGCATCAGGACAGTCTCTTCGCGCTGGCGCTGCAGTGGCACCCCGAGCGCGACGCGCTCAAGGACAGCAGAAACTCCGGCGTTGATCTGGATCTCTGCAATGCGCCTCTCCGCACGCTCGTCAAGTACGCCGGTATCCACCTCCAGCGCGAGCAGGGCGACGAGCCCTCCGACGGCGGCAAGTTCACCCCGAACGTCACCTATCAGACGTCCGTGACCGACGCCGAGCGCGCGAAAATCCATTCCGCCGTTGAAAACCTCAGCGGTTATGTTGGCGATATGGTCGTCGGCGACGGCACCTATGATCCCAACACCCTGATCGGCGGTCTGGCGACCGGTTCGAGCTACAACTCCATTTCCTACGGCTCCAGAGCTGCCGGCGGCGCGCCCAGCCAGTACCCCTTCGCCGTCCCCAACACCGAGGCCAACAACAACGAGGGCAACAGAAAGACCGCCAAGTTCGCGTGGGTCAAGGAGCTTGCCGCCAACCTCGGCTTTGACGTTGTTCAGCGCCAGGACGACAAGTATGTTTACATCGAGATCGGCGATCCCGACGCCCCCGAAATGGTCATGGCGCTCAGCCATCTCGACTCCCCCACCGCTTCCAACAATCCCACCGGCAACCTGACCCGCTGGGTCAACTCCAACGGTGAGCTGGATCCCACCGCTTACTACACCCCGTATGTCAAGGACGGCTGGCTCTACGGCGCAGGCGTTCAGGACGACAGCGGTCCCTGCCTTGCCACGCTCTTCGCCGCCAAGGCGCTGGTGGATTCCGGCGTGAAGTTCGACCGCCGCATCCGCATCGTCATGGGCGCCTATGAGGACAGCAACCCCGGCGTTCCCTCCGTGGACGACACCCTGTCCTACATGGATATCCCCTACTACACCAGAAACCCCAGCTTCTACGACAACTGGTCCTACAAGTCCCTCAACCGTGAGGAGACCCCGATCGCGGCCTACACCTCCGACTCCCGCTTCCCCGTGGTCGTCGGCAACACGAAGGCCTGGACGCCCAGCGTTGAGATGAACCTTTCCGCTGACAGCGGCAAGGCGTTCAGCCTGCTGACCGCCGGCGCAGGTGTGACGCTGCGTGAAGGCGACGAGACCCTCAAGGACATCGTCCACGGCAGTACCTCCCAGATCGCGTCCCGCGCTGTCTTTACGCTCGATGTGAGCAATGCCGGCGCCGAGCAGATCAGCGCGTTTATCGCCGCCGTTGAGAGCGCCGCGACCGAGCGCGGCTGGCTGCCCACGGCTGACGGCACGACCCCCAAGGTCCAGTGCTCCGCCGATAACGGCGTTCTGACCCTTGAGATCAACACCGACGTCGCGATGGAAATGCCCATGCCGCAGTACAGCAAGAACGCTGTCGTTTGGGGCATGTACCTTCTGAACAAGGCGCTTCCCTCCGGTCTGCAGCTCAAGAAGGCCGCTGCCGGTATCGCCGATCTGTTCTTCCGCGACTGCGAGGAGGGCGAGGCCTACATCGGTAAGTACATGGGCATCCCCACCGAGCTGCTCCGCAATCCCGATAACGGCGCTGCCAACCTGACGCTCGCTCTGATGGGCGGCATCCAGCGCACCTATGACCTCATCAGCTTCTACGCTGACGGCAAGCTCTCCATCCCGATGCAGGTCAGAAGCCTGCACGCCACGCAGAGCGATTATGAGACTGCTACGAGCGCCGTCGTCACGGCCTTCGAGAAGAACGGCTTCTCTCTCAGCGCCGCTCCCTCCAAGTTCTCTGACCCGACCCTCTACCTGTCTCACGACAACCTGCTGACCGCGCTGCAGTATGCCAGCTACCGCGCCAGCATCGAGTATGATCCCGACGAGTTCGAAGGCCCCGCCGACCTGCTGGATATCACCTATCCCGTTGGCACGACCGGCGGTACGCTCGCCACGAACTTCCGCAACAAGATGACCGCCTTCGGCGCTGTCCTTCCGGGCAACGAGCGCTGGTGGCACTCCGCCAACGAGCGTATCGGCATTGACGCGATCATCCAGATGACCAAGATGATGGCTGACGGCATGCTCGAAATGGCCCGCTACTCCGGTTCCGCCGGTGCGCAGGTCATGTGGGCTGACATCGACGGCCTGAACGCCGACCGCGCGGACCTCGACCTGCTCGACGTCACCGTCGGCACCTACAAGGATGCCAGCGGCAAGATCACCTCTTCCCTGCTGAGCAACGAGACCCTCCTCGGCGCGACCTCCTTCGCGATCGACATGTGGGCTGACCGCGGCAACACCTCCAAGACTGCCGCTCAGTACGCTGCCGGTCATGGTGCGGACGGCGTTTATCTGCCGCTCGACAACGAGGACTTCCTCGCCAACACCTTTGTGCTTCCCATGCGCCTTGAGTTCAAGTACGCCCGCCCCGCCGGCATGAACGCGTCTGACTGGGACAAGCTCGCGAGCGGCCAGCTGACCGGCTTCAACTTCTACCTGCTCAAGGACGGCAAGCCCGTCGCCCTGACGATCTCCGAGGGTCAGGACATCAACAAGTATTACTCCGTCCGCGTGGACGACAACGACCCCAACACCGTTTATGTCGCTGTTAACCTGGCGATCGTGGACGGCGAGTACACCGGCGTTTCCACCGTTCTTGCCGACTCCAAGACCGACCTCTACAAGCTCAACGACGAGTGGCTCAAGACCAATGAGAATCCGTTCCCCGAGCGCGGCGCAGTGGAAGAGCGCGGCTTCTTCCTCTTCGGCGACGGCTCCAAGAACGCCTGCTTCGAGTCTCCCGACGCGATCTATGTCACGGCGACCAACACCGACAACGGCGGCGGCACTGTGAACCCCGGCAAGCCCTCTCAGCCCTCTCAGCCGAGCCAGCCGAGTGAGCCCACCACGCCGGGCAGCAAGTTCGTTGACGTGAAGAAGGACGACTTCTTCTTTGACGCGGTCAACTGGGCGGTCGATAACGGCATCACCACCGGCACCTCCGCCACCACCTTCTCCCCCAACGGCAACTGCACCCGTGCCCAGGCTGTGACGTTCCTGTGGCGCGCCAAGGGCAGCCCCGCTCCCACGGCGACCACCACCGCCTTCACCGACATCGTCCCCGGCAGCTTCTACTATGATGCGGTCCTGTGGGCGGTCGAGAACGGCATCACGAACGGCACCTCCGCTACCACCTTCTCCCCGGATGCCACCTGCACCCGCGGCCAGATCGTCACCTTCCTGCACCGCTCCCTGAACCAGCCCGCCGCCGGTACGAACAATCCGTTCACCGACGTCGCGGCCGATGCGTTCTACGCGAACGCGGTCCTGTGGGCCGTTGCGAACAACGTGACAAACGGCACCTCCGCTACGACCTTCTCCCCGGATGCCACCTGCACCCGTGGCCAGATCGTCACCTTCCTCTATCGCGCCTACAGCAAGTAAGCCCCTATCAAAAGGAAGGCGAGGGATCATTCCCTCGCCTTCCTTTTTTATTCACCTTGAGGTGAATAAGGCCCGCCCGCTTCGAAAACCGAAGCGGGCGGGTCATGATGTTCAGTTGATGTGCTCCGCGTGACGCTGTGTTCTGGGCTTGGGCTGATAGAGCACCTCGCTCACGGTATAGACCGTGACGAACGCGGCGGGATCGCACTTGGCGAGGAAATTCATCAGCAGACGATACTCGTTTTTGTCCACGATGGTCACGATCTCCTTGCCGGAAAAGCCGCCGTAAGCGCCCTGCGCTTCATAAAGCGTCGCGCCGGAGTGGACCGTGTCGAGCAGGAAATCGAGGATCTCCGCCTGCCTGTGCTGCGAGATGATGCAGACCTTGCGCTTGGTGTTCGTGCCGAAGATGAAATAGTCGAGCACAATGCCGCTGAGATAGGTCCCCAGCACGCTGAGTACGACCGTTTTCTTGTCGTACACCAGCGCGGCGGACAGCGAGATCGCCATCCCCACCGCCGAGATGGACTTGCCGATGTCCATGCGGAAAAATTTGTTGAGGATCTTGCCCACGATGTCGAGCCCGCCGGAGGAAGCGTTCTGCCCAAAGAGGACCGCCTGGCCGAAGCTGATGAGGATCACGCTGCAAAGAAGGTCAACGAACGCGTCGTTCGTCATGGACGTGTTGTCCGGCAGCAGCACTTCGAGCACGCCGAGCAGGATCGGCATCAGGAGAGCCGCGTAGATGGTCTTTCCGACAAATTCCCGCCCCACCAGCAAAAAGCCGAGCAGCAGAAGGATGATGTTCACGATCAGCGAGATCACCGCGACGCTCAGCGTCACAAACCGCTGCAGCACCACGGCAAGACCGGCCACGCTGCCCATCGCCAGATTCGCCGGCTGCATGAAAAAGAACACGCCGGCGGTGATGACCGCGGTGCCGAACGTGATCAGCGCAAACTCTTTGAGAGCAGATTTCGATACCATATCGTGTCTCCTGTCTGTCGTAATAGGACTCGCACCGCATTATTGTACCGCACGCGCGGACATTATGCAACAGAAGAAACAAAAAACGGCAGAATTTTGTCATCCGTTCGTGCCGTTTTCCTATAATAAAAATAGGAAGAAAACGAGGGCAGTCCCCCATGGGGACCGCCCTCATTTCAGATCACGTAATCGTATCCGCCGTCCTCGCGCAGCAGGTCCGCGAGCGTATACTGATCGAGATATTTGTTGATCACGTCGTTCAGTCCCGCCCAGAGCGAGAGCGTGCGGCATTCCGCCGCGCGGTCGCACGGCGCGCTCCCGGCTTCCAGGCACGTCACGGGTGCAAGCGAGCCTTCCATCAGCCGCAGGATCTGGCCCGCGGTGAACTGGTCAGGACTCTTGCAGAGACGGTAGCCGCCGCCCTTGCCGCGCATGCCCTCCACCACGCCGCCCTTGACGAGCGTTTTGACAATGCTCTCCAGATACTTTTCCGAGATCTCCTGCCGCTTGGCGATCTCTTTGAGGGGAATATAGCCATCGGTCTGATGCTCGGCCATGTCGATCAGCACGCGCAGCGCGTAACGGCCCTTGGTTGAAATCATCATAATCGTAGTTCACGCCTTTCTATTTACCTATTATATTACATGGTATATAGGAATTCAATAGGTTTTTCTTCAAATTTCCTCTTGACATTTCTTTCCTCGCATCGTATAATCCCTACATACCTACTTGAAAGGTTGGTAATGAGAGTGACCCCTTACCGCTTCCTCTTCCGATGTCGCCGCGCCGGACGCTGAACATCGAAGAAAGACCGTAAACCATCATAACAGAAATAAAAATATTTTGATAGATTGAACGTATCGTTCAGGAGGAAATAATTATGAGCAAGATTTACACTTCCGCGGACCAGCTGATCGGCAAGACTCCGCTTCTGGAACTGACCCACATCGAAAAGGCTGAAAAGCTCGAGGCCAAACTTCTCGCCAAGCTCGAATACTTCAACCCCGCCGGTTCTGTCAAGGACCGTATCGCCAAGGCCATCCTTGATGACGCCGAAGCGAGCGGCAAGCTGAAGCCCGACTCCGTCATCATCGAGCCGACCTCCGGCAACACCGGTATCGGCCTTGCCTCCGTCGCCGCCGCACGCGGCTACCGCATCATTATTGTCATGCCCGAGACGATGAGCGTCGAGCGCCGCCAGCTGATGAAGGCCTACGGCGCGGAGCTCGTCCTCTCCGACGGTGCCAAGGGCATGAAGGGCGCCATCGCCAAGGCCGAGGAGCTCGCCGCGCAGACGCCGAACAGCTTCATTCCCGGCCAGTTCGTCAACCCTGCCAACCCCAAGGCGCACTACGAGACCACCGGTCCCGAGATCTGGGCCGACACCGACGGTCAGGTCGATATCTTCGTCGCGGGCGTGGGCACCGGCGGCACGCTGACCGGCACGGGCAAGTTCCTCAAGGAGCAGAAGAGCGGCGTCAAGGTCGTGGCCGTTGAGCCCGCCTCCTCCCCCGTTCTGAGCAAGGGCGTCGCGGGCGCGCACAAGATCCAGGGCATCGGCGCGGGCTTTGTCCCCGACGTGCTGGACACCACCGTTTATGACGAGATCATCCCCGTCGAGAACGACGACGCCTTTGCCACCGGCAAGCTCGTCGGCCACAGCGAGGGCGTGCTGGTCGGCATCTCCTCCGGCGCTGCCGTGTGGGCCGGTATCCAGCTCGCCAAGCGCCCGGAGAACAAGGGTAAGACCATTGTTGTCCTCCTGCCCGACACCGGCGACCGCTATCTCTCCACCCCGCTGTTTCAGGATTGATCCTTCCTGATATCCATTGGTTTCCCCTCTCATCTCCCATCTCTCTAAAGCGGCAAAGGCCTGCACCCCATTCGGTGCAGGCCTTTGCCGTTATTCTGCTTTTAGCCGCGTCTGCCGCGCCCTTCCTGCCCGGCGTTCCACTCGCGCAGGTCCTTGAGCTCGTCGTAGAGACGGCAGTAGCTCTCGTGCCGACCCCTGCCGATCGCGCCATCCTTCATGGCCTGACGCACGGCACAGCCCTTTTCCTTCGTGTGGCTGCACCCAACGAAGCGGCAGCCGCCCAAAAACGGCGCAAACTCCGGGAAGCACTCGGGCAGATGCTCCTTGAGTTCTAAGTTGAGCCCCGTCGTTTCGAACGAGGAAAAGCCGGGCGTGTCGATGATCTCCGCGCCGCAGGACAACTCGTAGAGCTCCACATGGCGCGTCGTGTGCCGCCCGCGCCCGAGGGCCTGACTAACCTCGCCGGTCTTGATCGCCATGCCCGCGTCGAGCGCGTTCAGAATGCTCGACTTGCCGACGCCGGAGTTGCCCGTTACAGCCGAGAGCCTGCCCACGAGCTGCGCGCGCAGCTCGTCGATGCCCTCGCCCGTCTCGGCGCTGACGCAGAGCGTGCGGAACGGCGTGCCCTCATAGTACTCCCGCAGCGCGTCTGCGGGGTCGAGGTCGCATTTGTTGATGCAGATGAGCACATCGCAGCCCTTGAGCGCAGCGATGGCCGTCATGCGGTCCACGAGGTACGGGTCCGTTTTCGGGATGGCCTGCGAGCAGACAATGACCATCTGGTCGATGTTCGCAACGCTGGGCCGCTCGAAAAAGTTGCGGCGCGGCAGGATCTCGTCGATGCGGCCCTCGCCGCCGGAGACCTCGCAGCAGACGACGCTGTCGCCCACGAGCGGCGACACGCCCTCCCTGCGGAATTTTCCGCGCGCCTTGCAGGTGAGCAGGCTGCCATCCTCGCCTTTAACGTAGTAAAAGCCGCTCAGCGCGCGCTGTATCCTTCCTGTCACGGCGCCTCCTCGTCTCCGCCGGCGGCCGGCGCTTCCGCGCCCGCGCCGTCGTCCACGTCGGGTCCGGAGCTCACGACGAAGGTGATCGTCGTACCCTCCTTCACGTCCGTCTCCGGGGCGATGCTCTGCTCGAGCACCGTGCCAGCCGGGCTCACGTCCGCCCGCTCAGTCACATCGCCCACAACAAGTCCCATCTGCGTGGCCTGCTGGCGGACGATCTCAATGTCGCTCCCTGTAAAGGTAATGACCGTTACAGGCTTTTTGGCAGAGCCCTTGCTGATCACAAGCGTCACCGTGTCGCCCACGTTGAGCGTCGCGCTGGCCTCCGGGATCGTGCGGATGACATAGCCCGCCGTGATCGTCTCGCTGTATTCCTCCAGCGTGTCGTCGATCACGAGATCAAGGTCCAGATTTTTCAGCTGGAGCGAGGCGCTGCGCTTTTCCGTGTTGACAAGGTTCGGCATTGCCTCCGTTTTCGCGCCGGTGCTGACAAAGACTGAGATGACGCGGTTGCCCTTGACCATCTTGCCCTTTTCCGGCGACTGTTCGATGATCGTTCCGGCCTCGTACTCGCTTGCGCGCTGGCCGATCTGCTCGATCACGAAGATATCCTTCACGCGCTCGTCTGCCTCGGCCTCGTCGATGGTCATGCCGAAGAGGTCGGGCACCTTAAATTCCGTCGGCGTCTGCTCCTTGCCGAAAAGATCGCTGAAGATCGCGTGCCAGAGCAGCACGATCAGCGCGACCGCCGCCACGGCCGCGGCGACAATGGTCAGGAGCTTTCGCGGGTCCTTTTTCTGCGGCGCTTCGTCTTCCTCGCTCTCCTCCTCCACGGGCTGCGCCTTGCCTGCCGCCGGGCGCACGGCGGGGATATACTGCGTCGGCTCGTCCACGGCCTCGCGATGCAGGTCCTCGATAGAAAAATCGAGGTCCACGTCGGGGTTCTTGCGGAACTCCTCGAGGTCTGCGAGCATTTCGTCCGCCGAAGCGTAGCGCTTGTCGATATCCGACGCCATCGCCTTCATGCAGATGAGCTCGAGCGCCTCCGGCACGTCGGGGTTGATCTCGCGCGGCGAGAGCGGCACGGAGGACAGATGCTGGATGGCGACGGAAACGGCGCTGTCTCCCTCAAAGGGCAGACGGCCCGTCAGCATCTCATAGAGCACCACGCCCGCGGAGTAAATGTCCGAGCGCGCGTCCGTGCGGTCGCCGCGCGCCTGCTCGGGCGACATGTAGTGCACCGAGCCGAGCGCCTCCTGCGTGAGCGTGTTGGCCGCGTTTGCAAGGCAGGCGATGCCGAAGTCCGCGACCTTGACGCTGCCGTCGCGCAGGACCATGATGTTCTGCGGCTTGATGTCGCGGTGGATGATGCCGCGCGAATGCGCGTGCGCGAGCGCCTTCATGATCTGCGTGATGAAGTGCAGCGCCTCGCGCCAGTTGAGCTGGCCGCGCTTTTCCATATACTGCTTGAGCGTGATGCCGTCGATCAGCTCCATGACGATATATTCCGTTTCGCCGCGGCTCACGTCGTAGACCGAAACGATGTTCGGATGCGAGAGCATCGCGACCGCCTGCGACTCGTCGCGGAAGCGGCGGCGGAAATCCGCGTCCTCGGCCAGGTCGCTTTTGAGCACCTTGACCGCGACAAGGCGGTTGAGCCGGTGGCACTTGGCCTTGTAGACGACGGCCATGCCGCCGCTGCCGATGACCTCGAGCAGCTCATAGCGATTGTCGAGCATTTTCCCGATCATTTTATTACTCATTCCGAATGCCACCTCCCTTACGAGCAGTCAATGAGCACGACCGTCACATTGTCCGGCGCGCCCTGTGCCTTCGCCAGCGCAATGAGCCCTGAAAGGCTCTCCTCCGCGCTCTTTCCTGTGCAGACCGCGCGGCAGATCTCTTCATCCGTCGCCGTGATGACGAGGCCGTCGGTGCAGAGCAGGAGCTTGTCTCCCCGGCTCAGCGGGACCTCGAAGGCGTCGCAGCGCGTGCTCTCCTCGGTGCCGAGCGCGCGGGTGATGAGGTTGCGGTTGGGGTGCGTGCGCGCCTCCTCGGCGGTGATGTTGCCGCTCTCCACGAGCGTCTGCACCACGCTGTGATCGTGCGTGATGCGCGTAATACCGCCGCCGCGGATGAGATAGGCGCGGCTGTCGCCCACGTTGCAAACGACCGTCCCGCGCTCCCCCGCCACAGCGGAAACGAGCGTCGTCCCCATGCCGTGACAGTCCTCATCCTCAAGCGAGCGCTGATAAACGGCGGTGTTCGCCTTCGCCACGCAGAACGATGCCAGCTCGCGCAGCTGCTCGACAGTCATATCCTCGCGCAAAAGCGCGCGCAGCTCGCTCATGAACGTCTCGACCGCAAGCGCGCTTGCGATCTGTCCGCCCTCCGCGCCGCCCATGCCGTCACACACGACGGCGACGGTCTGCGCGCCGAGGCGCTCGACGGCAAAGGTGTCCTGATTTTCGTGCCGACGCAGTCCCACGTCGGTCTTGCCAAGGGCGTTCATTGCAGCGCAGCCTCTCTTTCTTTCATTTCCTTGCGCCGCAGCTGTCCGCAGCTCGCGTCGATATCACCGCCAAGGCTGCGGCGGACCGTCGCCGTCAGGCCGTGGGACTCCAGGCGCTTCTGGAACGCGCTCACGCGCTTGCTGGGCTTGAATTCGCTCTCGACCACGTCGTTGAGCGGGATGAGGTTCACATGCCCCGGCATGCCGCGGATCTTCTCCGCCAGCAGGTCCGCCTGCCAGTCGTGGTCGTTCACACCGTCGATCATCGCGTACTCAAACGAGATGCGGCGGCCCGTTTTCTTAAAGTACCGGTGGCAGGCCGCAAACAGCTCGGAAACGTCGTAGGCCCTGTTGACCGGCATGATGCGGCTGCGCGTCTCGCTGTCGGGCGCGTGGAGCGAGACCGACAGCGTCAGCTGCAAATTGTCCTCCGCCAGCGCGTCGATGCCCGGCACCACGCCGCAGGTGGAGAGCGAGATGTGCCGCATGCCGATGTTCATCCCGTCGGGATGGTTGATAAGCTCTAAAAACCGCAGCACGTTCGCGCGGTTGTCGAGCGGTTCGCCGATGCCCATGAGCACGATGTTGGAGATTTCCCTGCCCGAGTCGAGCTGGGTGAAGAGCACCTGATCGAGCATTTCAGAGGGCCTCAGGTCGCGCACCTTGCCCGCGAGCGTGGATGCGCAGAACTTGCAGCCCATGCGGCAGCCCACCTGCGAGGAAATGCAGACGGTGTTGCCGTGGTGATAGGACATGAGCACCGTTTCGATGCAGTTGCCGTCGGAAAGCTCCCAGAGGTACTTGATCGTCCCGTCAAGCTTCGAGACCTGCTTGCGCGCGACGAAGGGCACGGTGATGGTATACTCCCGCCTGAGCTTTTCGCGCAGCGGCTTTGGAATATTGATCATCTGGTCGAAGTCCGTCACGCCGCGGTGCAGCCAGGTGAACACCTGCTTGCCGCGGAACGACGGCTCGCCCATCGCGCGCAGCGCCTCGGTGATCTCGGGCAGTGTCATCGACTTGATATCCGTCATGCTTTCCTCCTCATGCGGCTGAGATAAAACCCGTCCGTTCCGCTGCGCTGCGGCCAGAGCGTCAGGCTCCCCGGCGCGGCGGTGCCGTCCGGCAGGGTAAATGCTTCGTAGGTAAAGTCCGGGTGCGAGGCTAAAAACGCGTCCGTCACCTGCTCGTTTTCCTCGGGCAGAATGGTGCAGGTCGAGTAGACCAGCACGCCGCCCGCTTTCACATAGCGCGCGCTGTTCTCCAGAATCGCGCGCTGGATCTCCGGCAGGGACGAAAGCTCGCCCTCGTCCTTATAGCGGATGTCCGGCTTTTTGCGGATGATGCCAAGGCCGGAGCAAGGCACGTCGCAAAGGACCGTGTCAAACGCGCCCGCCCACTCCGCGCGGAAAACGCGCCCGTCGGCGCAGGCCGTTTCAATACAGGTGATGCCAAGGCGCTGCGCGCCCTCACGGATGCGCTTCAATTTGTTCTCGTGCAGGTCGCACGAGAGGATCTGTCCCTCGTTCTCCATAGCAAATGCCGCGGCAAACGACTTGCCGCCGGGCGCGGCGCAGACGTCCAGCACCTTCTGCCCCTTTGCAAAGCCCGCGGCACAGCTCACAAGCTTCGCCGCCGCGTCCTGCACTGTGAAGCGGCCCTGATAGAAGGCCGCGAGCGTCGTGAGGTCGCCGGTGCCTGAAAGCTCGAAGCAGCCCGGCACCATCGTGTGCGGCGTGACCTCGATACCGTCGCCCGCAAGCTCGCGCGCAAGCGCTTCCCCGTCCGTCTTGAGCGGGTTCACCTGCACGGTCATGGGTGCGGCCTCGTTGTCGATGCGTAGGAACTGCTCCGCTTCCTCCTCGCCCAGCAGGGCAAGAAGCCGCTCCACGAGCCACTTTGGGTGGCTGTAGGCGATGCTCAGGCGAGAGAGCGTGTCCCGCGGCAGCGCGGGCAGGTCGTTTTTGTGCTGCGCGACCTTGCGCAGCACGGCGTTCACCAGACCGCTCGCGGCGCTGCGGCCGTTCGTGCGGCAGAGCTCGACGGATTCGCTCACCGCCGCGTGGTCGGGGACCTTGTCCAAAAATAAGATCTGATACGCGCCGATGCGCAGAATGTCGGCAAGCGGCGGCTGCAAATGATCCAGCTTCTGCGTGCAGTAAGCGCCAAGATACCAGTTCAGCAGCAGCTCGTTCTGCATCACACCGTAGACGATGCGGCTGCAAAGCGCCGCGTCCTGCGCGCTCAGCGCGGTCTTACCGAGCTGCGCCTTGAGCGCCGCGTCCGCCCACGCGCCGCTCCGGCGGCAGGAGACGATCACGGCGAGCGCGCATTCGCGCGCGTTTGCGGTACTGCCCTTACGCATTGAGGACCGTCCCCGCGGCGATGCGCTTACCGTTTAAAAAGGCGTTCGCGGCCATGCGCTTGCCGCCGTCGGGCTGAAGCTCCGTGATGAGGATGCTCTTCCCGTCGCCGCAGGCGGCCTCGATGCCCTTTTTAAGCGCGCGCAGCGTGCCGGGCGCATCCTTCGTCTCGCCGAGCGGCACGGCGCGGAAAATTTTCGTGTTCGCGCCAAGAATGCCTGCCGCGGCGCAGGGCCACGGGATAAGACCTCGGATCTGGTCGATGATCTGCGTGCTGCTTCTTGTCCAGTCGATCGGCGAAAGCTCGCGCGAGAGCATCGGCGCATACGTCGCCTCCGCTTCATTCTGCGGCACGCGCTGCGCTTCTTCGTTTTGGATCTCCGCGATCGCTTCGGCGATCGCGTCCGCACCCAGCGCGGCAAGGTCGCAGAACAGCTCCTCTGCCGTTTCGTCCGGGCGGATGGGCTGCTTTTTAACTAAGATCATGTCGCCCGTGTCGCATTCCTTCGCCATGTGCATGATCGTCACGCCGCTTTCCTTCTCGCCGTTCAGGATGGCCCAGTTGATCGGCGCGGCGCCGCGGTACTTCGGCAGGACGGACGCGTGCACGTTGACGCAGCCCATCGGCGGCACGGCGAGCATCTCCTCAGGCAGGATGCGGCCATAGGCCGCCACGACCGCAAGCTCGGGCGCAAGCGCCTTCAAATCGGCCAGCGCCGTGCCGTCGCGCATCGTCACCGGCTGAAAAACGGGAATATTCTGTGACAAAGCATATTCCTTTACAGGGCTTGGCGTCACTTTGTTTCGGCTGCGCGGCTTGTCCGGCTGCGTGAAAACGCCGCAGACCTCGTGCCCGTCCGCGACCAGGCGCTCCAAAATGGTGCGCGCAAAGTCGGGCGTACCCATAAAGACGATCCTCATTCCTCGTCCAGCTCCTTTTCGTGCTCGCGGATATACTGCTCGAGCTCCTCGTCGGTGAGAACCCTGCAGTGCTCGGTGTAGAGGTGGCCGTCGAGATGCTCGATCTCGTGGCAGAAGCAGCGCGCCGTCAGCTCCTCGTCCTCGACCTCGAAGGTCGTGCCGTAGCGGTCCTGCGCGCGCACGCGCACCACCATCGGGCGCGTGACGATGCCGTACTTGCCCGGCACGCTCAGACAGCCCTCAAGGCCCGTCTGCTCGCCCTCGGCCTTGATGATCTCGGGGTTGATGAGCTCAATGATCTCGCCCTGCGTGTCCTCCACGATGCAGACCCTGCGCAGGATGCCGACCTGCGGGGCCGCAAGGCCCACGCCGCCGGCCTCGGCCAGCGTGTCGGCCATGTCGTCGAGCAGCTGGTGGAGACGGGCGTTGAACTCCGTCACCGGGCGGCAGACTTTGGTCAGGCAGGGATCGCCTTTTTCTCGAATGGTACGGATAGCCATAATATTTTTCCTCTCTTCTCTATTGTAAAGCATTGCAGTCGGCAAAAATGTCGAGACCGCGGTTTTCTTTTCTGGCGGAAAAGGCCAGCAGATATTCGCTGACCGTGCGCCGCAGCGCGCTGCCGCTCCTGCCGCAGAGATACACGCAGTAGCGGTAGCGGTTGTTGACCTTCACGACTGGCGCGCCGGCGGGGCCGAGCACCTCAGCTTCGAGCGCGCGCAGCGGCTCCCTCCCGCTCTCGCGCCGCAGCGCGTCGCACAGTGCGCGCGCCGCGGCGATCACGCGCAGCTCGTCAAGCCCCGTGACCGTCAGCGTGAAGAGGTCGGCAAACGGCGGATAGCGCCGCAGGCGGCGCAGGCGCAGCTCGCTTTGGTAGAACGCCTCATAATCCTGCTTCGCCGCGGCCTGAATGACCTCGTTTTCGGGGTGATAGGTCTGGATGACGGCGCGCCCCGCGCGCTCGCCCCGTCCCGCGCGGCCGACGACCTGCGCAAGCAGACTGTAGGTCCGCTCGGCGGCGTGGTAGTTCTGCACGTAGAGCGAAAGGTCCGCGTCCAGCACGCCGACGAGCGTCACGTTTTCAAAATCCAGCCCCTTGGCGACCATCTGCGTGCCAAGCAGGATGGGAATGTTCTGTTCGGTAAACTGCTTCAAAAGCGCTTCGTGTCCCCGCGCGGCGGCGACGGTGTCGGCGTCCATGCGCAGCACCTTCGTGCCGGGAAAGAGCGACAAAAGCTCCTGCTCGACCTTCTGCGTGCCGGAGCCGACGCGCTTCATCAGCCCTCCGCACTCGCTGCACCGCGCCATCACGGCCTCGGAATGGCCGCAGTAGTGGCACATCAGCCGCTCGTTTGCGGAGTGGTACGTCATCGGCACGCTGCACCGCGGGCACTGCGGCACATAGCCGCACTCACCGCAAAGGAGCATCCGCGCGCTGCCGCGCCGGTTGAGAAACAGAATGCTCTGCTCCCCGCGCGAAAGATTTTTTTCGATCTCCGCACGCAGCGCGCTGCCGATGGTGCCGTCGTTCCCCCGGCGCAGCTCGTCCTTCATGTCGGCAATGAGCACCCTTGGAAGCGGCAGATCGTTGTAACGCTTGTGAAGGGAAAACACTTGATAGCGTCCGTGCTTTGCGTAATACGCGGTCTCCACCGTCGGCGTGGCCGAGCCGAGCAGCATCAGCGCGCCGTGCTGTGCGCAGCGGAACTGCGCGATGTCGCGCGCGTGATAGTGCGGTGGATTTTCCGACTGGTAGCTCCCCTCCTGCTCCTCGTCCAGAATGATGAGACCGAGGTCCGGGAGCGGCGCGAACACCGCGCTGCGCGTGCCCAGCACAACGCGCACCTCGCCGCGGCGGATGCGCTTCCACTGGTCGTAGCGCTCCGTGAGCGGCAGCGCGCTGTGCAGCATCACAACGTCACTTCCGAAGCGCGCGGAAAAGCGCCGCATCATCTGCGGCGTGAGCGCGATCTCCGGCACGAGCAGCATAGCCGTCCTTCCGCGCCGGAGCGCTTCCTCGATGAGCTTCAGATAGACCTGCGTCTTGCCGCTTGCGGTCACGCCGTACAGGAGCGCGGCGCTGCCGCCCTCCCGCTCCAAAAGCGCGGAAAGGCCCTCGAAGGCCTGCTGCTGCTCAAAGTTGAGCGTCACGTCCGTGCGCTCAGCGCTCTCCGGCGCGGTGCTGACGCGCAGTACCTCCTGCTCGGAAAACGTGAGCAGGCCCAGCTTTTCAAGGCCGCGCAGCGTCTGCATCGTCGCGCCCGTGTAGTAGCTGATCTCGGCGGTCGAAAGCGTCCCCTCGCAGCTCAAAAGCTCCACGACCGCATAGCGCACCGGCGCGCTGCGGCGCTTCGGCTCGACTGCGGCGAGCGCGTCCTCTGCGCTCACGCAGAGCGACGCCATGCGCGCCGTCTTGTCGCCAAGGCGCTGCTTCATTGTCGTTTCACAGGTAAGAAGGCCGTGCTGCTCAAGCGCGCGGAGCGCTTTGCCCGTTTTCTCACCGCCCAGCTCGTCGAGCGCGCCGCGCTCGAGCTCCTTTGCACCGAGCACGGCGCGAAGAAGCGTCTCCTCGAGCGAATCGGGCGCGGCGGCGGAAAGCGCCTCCTCCGCGCTCACGCCGTCGCGCAGGCGCCAGACCTCGCGGCTTTTGAGCCAGACGCCGCCGGGCAGCAGCGCCTTGAGCGCGTCATAATAGGTGCAGAAGTAGCGCGCCTTCATCCAGCGGACAAGGCGCAGATCCTTCGCATCCAGCAGCGGCGCTTCGTCAAGAAAGGCGTCGATGGGCTTGTAGGCGGGCTTGTCCTCCTCGCGCACGACGTCGAGCACAAAGCCCTCGCCGCGCTTGTTGCCGCGGCCAAACGGGATGAGCACCCGCTTGCCGGGCGCGGCGGCGGACAAAAGCCCGTCCGGAACGCGGTAGGTATAGAGCTTATCTGCCGCATACGGAACAGAAGAGACTGCGACACGAGCAAGCGTTCTCTCTGCCATACAGTCTCCCCCTTTTTGTGTTTTGTTTTACTTTGCGATGTGCGTATCAATGTTCGCAGCGGTGATCTTGCCGGCGGCGACCTCGTTGATGGCCGTGGTCACGGGCTTTTCGCAAAGGGGATAGCCCTCCACGTCGGCCTGCTCGGCGATCTGGCGAGCGCGGCGCGAAACCACGTTAACAAGCAGGTAGCGGTTCTCAACATACTTGTTGAGCAGACTCATAGCGGGATAAAGCATCATGATCGTTTACTTCCTTCTGCCTTTCGGCTGATTTATTAGATTATTCGGACAAAATGGCCATGCGCTCGGCGGGCTTGCAGTGCTCGGCGAGCATGATGGCGTTGATTTCGCGCACGGCGCGTTCGACCGTGTCGTTGATGACAAAGTAATCGTAGGTGTTGGCCGTCTGCAGCTCGACCTTCGCGCGCACGAGGCGCTTCTGCACCTTTTCGGGACTGTCGGTCCCGCGGCTCGTCAAGCGCTCCTCGAGCGCCTGCCAGGAGGGCGGCGCGATAAAAATGCGCACCACGTCCGGCCGCTTGTGCACGACCTGCAGCGCGCCCTGCACCTCGATATCGAGGACGACGTCCTTGCCCTGCTCCATGGCCTCGTCCACGTACTTCTTCGGCGTACCGTAGAAGTTGCCGACGTATTCCGCGTACTCGAGGAACGCGTCCTCGGATATCATCTTCTGGAAATGATCCACGTCGGTAAAGTGATAGTGCACGCCGTCCACCTCGCCGGGACGCGGCGTGCGCGTGGTGGCCGAGACGGAAAAATACAGATCGTCCCGGTCCTTGAAAAGCTCCTTGAGCACCGTGCTCTTACCCACTCCGGACGGGCCGGAGATGATGAAAGTTCTCCCTTTGTACATTGCGTTACGTTTCCTCCTCTATGCCGAGCGTCTCCACACCGAGGCGCGCGATCAGCTTGTCGGCTGCGATGGCCGAGAGCACCACATGGTCGCTGTCCAT
>CAKUBI010000006.1 GCA_934636865.1 uncultured Oscillospiraceae bacterium | reverse complement strand
GAAACCGCCGAAAGCGTCAAGGAGTACGGCGTCCTCGTCCCCGCGCTGGCACGGCCACGGGAGGACGGCGGCTATGAGCTGATCGCAGGCCACCGCCGCAAACACGCCTGCGAGCTGGCGGGGCTGGCCACCATGCCGGTCATTGTCCGCAACATCGACCGGGACGCTGCTATACAAGGTCGAGCTTAAAGAAATTTACCGGGCCAGCGGAGACAAAGCCATCTTCCGCCGCTATTTCAGCGAGATTCTCGGTATAGCCGCAGACGGTGAAGCTGACAAAGCGCTTTTGCAAAAGGCCCTTGCGGCACTGAAGCAGCTCTATCAGGCGTTCGGCATCGCCTTCACCTACGGGGAGCTTGCGCCTGACCCGCAGGAGCACAAAAGGCTGGTGAACATCATTGATTCCTTCGGCCCCATGCCCTGCCAGATCATACCGCTGATCACAGAGCGCATGGCGAAGATGATCGAGGACGCTATCACCGGGCGGCTGGATTGATTTTTTGTCCTGACCCACGTTTGACCCCGAACAGAAGCGGAGCGGGCAGGATCGGATGGAAACAACGGAAAATCCGTCGAGTGAACAGCAATAAAAGAGGCGAATCGGAGCCGAAATGGCTCCGATTCGCCTTTGAGACAGCCTGCATAGCAGAAGTGCCTCATTTATGATATTGGGGGCTCTTAAAATCCTTCACTAAGGTGACATACCCTTTAGGTTCCTGTGGGCGACCGTGTGGGTTCTCCCCCACTGCCCGTACCAAAATGCCCAAAAGCCGCGATTTACTTTACCAGATAGCGGTAGAGGAAGGTCACGATCTGTGCACGGGTGCAGGCGTCGTCCGGGTGGAAGCCGCCGTCACTCATACCGAGGGTGATCCCGTTGGCCGCGGCCCACATGACAGCTCCCGCGCAGAAGCTGCCGTCGGCCACATCCGGGAACTTCGGACCGTCCGCCACGGCAGGAGAGCCTGCGTAACGGTAGAGGAAGGTCGCCGCCTGCGCGCGGGTAATGGTCGCGTCAGGGGCAAAGGCCGTGGCCGACACGCCCTTGGTGATGCCCTGCTCCACGCCCCAGAGGATCGCCTCGTAATAGGGGGAGCCGGTGCTCACATCCGTAAACGGGTTGCTGCCGTTCACCGCCTTGGGGGACCCGGCGGCACGCCACAGGAAGGTCAGCACCTGTCCGCGGGTGCAGGGCGCGTTGGGGGCGAAGGAAGTGGCGGACACACCCTTGGTGATGCCGTTTTTCACCGCCCAGTCGATCGCGTCATAGTAGGGGGAATCGGCGCTGACATCGTCAAAGGCGGGCTTCTCCGGCTCCGGCGTGGGCGTCGGAGTAGGCGTAGGCGTCGGCGTGGGAGCGGGCGTATACTGGCCGATGGCCAGGGAAACGGTCTCCGTCTCCTTCACGCTCTCGCTGCCGCGCTGCAGGGTCACGATGCTCACGTTGGCGGCGCGGAGCGTCATACCGGCGTCATAGGTGAAGCGCACGGCGGCCAGCGTGCTGCCGGCGGCGATGGGCTCCGCACCGGCGTAGGCATAGCGCAGAACGCCGTTCGTCTCGTCCACGGAGAGCGCGTAGAGCGCCGCACCGGACGTAAAGCCGGCATAGTGCAGCAGCGCGGGATCGTAGCGGACCTCGATCAGGCCGTTGGTCACATCCTCGCTCTCGGTCAGGGTCAGGACAGCGCTGCCGTCATTGCCGCTTTCCGTCTGCTGGGACGCCGCGCTCACAGACTGGATGCCGCCCATGGCGGACCCGCTGACGACTGTCGACGCCTCGTCCTCGGCGAAGGTATCGAACGCCGTCTGCTCCTCCATCCAATCGCTCAGAGACTGGGCCATGGCGATTTCGTCAGAGGCGGTCTGCGCCGTGCCGGGCAGAGAGGTCTTGGAATAGGAGCCGGGATACTCCGCCGGGTTGGTGTCGCTGTAGACGGCGGAGATGGCGGTAGCCGTGCCCACGTTGCCCAGCTTCTCGATGGCATAGGGCTTGGAATTCAGGTCGATGTAGTACAGCTCGGCAAGGCCGTCGGAATAGGCGACCACGAGACCGTTGTTGACCCCGTCGTTGATGTAGGTCATGGACAGGGCGGTGTCGTTCCGGAACTTCATGTCCACGGTGCCGATCTGCTTCTGCCGCAGTGTGTAGCCGATGCGCTCTTCCGAGGCAACATAGGTAGGATAGATCTCGAACATCACCAGTCGGCCGTCCGCGCACAGGCCGATGTAGTCCTGCGCGGGCTTATCCACCTTTGAATTGGGCTTATAGCGGCTGGTGCCGAGGAAGGCCAGCGCGGAGAGATCCTCATACTTGCTGCCAACGCTCCAGCTGGGCACTGTGACCGTGCCCTTTTCATAATCGTTGAGGTAGACCAGCGTGCGTGCCTGCGACAGGAACAGAGGTCCGCCGAAGGCCTGCACGGTGACGGGATTGCCGTCATTGTCCGTTCCCTCAAGGTCCATGGCGGGCGCGCCGGCCAGGTCGAGGAAGCTGTAGCTCGCGGAGCATCCGGCGCCCAGCGTCTCAAGATAGTTCTGCGCGGGGTCCACCATCCAGATATTGCAGGTCTCCTGATAGTCGCCGTCGATGCCGTAGATCTTTCCGTCGTGGTAGCCGCCGCCGGTGATCTGCACCGAGGCGTCCGCCAGAACGGTGGGGTTGGCCGCATCCGCTGTGGAAATGCTCACCCAGTGGCTGCCGCTGGCATCAGTGATCTGCGCCTTTACGGTGGCATCCAGCTGGCGCAGGGGCTTGACCGCCACGGTAGTCTGGGCGCTGGCCGCCGCGCCGCTTGCATCGGTGGCCGCAGAGGTGGCGGTGATCACCGTGGTGCCCTCGCGAAGGCCGGTGACCACGCCGTTCTGGTCCACTGTGGCAATGCTTTCATCCTGGCTGGTCCAGACCAGGGTAGGATCAAAGCTGGTGGGCAGGACCCGGCCGTCGAGCGCCGCGGTATCGTTGACATAGACGCTGACGAAGGAGGGCTTCAGGCGGACGGTGAGGTCCGTGGGCCGGGTGTGCTGATAAAGGGCCACCACCGGCCAATTGCCCTGACCGAAATCTCCCAGACGGGCCACGGTCAGCAGCTCGGGATCCACGGCATAGAGCACCGCCGCAGCCTCGCCGGAGTAGGACGCGACGATCAGCTGGCCGGAGGCGTCGTCCCAGAGCATCGAGGCGTAGGAGCCGCCCGTGACATCCGACACGTTGCCGAGGTCCAGATCCACCTGCCCCAGCTCGCTGCGGGCCAGCGTGTAGTTCTTGCCGCTGTCGGAGGTGTAGAGGACGAAGGACCAGAGCACGCCGGACTCCGTCATCACAAGGTAGTTCTGGGCGGGATACTTGCCCTGATAGGTGCCGCTGCCGATGTTGGCAATGGCCGCCATGGGATCGGCGGCGTAGTCCGAGGCGAGCTGGAAATACTTGAGGGTGCCCTCCTCGGGCTTGATCATCTCAAGATAGGTGCCGCCGTTGCACAGGCCCGCAAGGAAGCCGAAGTTTCCGGCCTCGTCCGCCTGCGCGGGAGCCGCGTCGGACCAGATCCAGGACTCGCTGATCTCGCCGAGATCCGTCATTTCATAGGTATCGGGGTCGAAGCGGCCAAGGCGCTCGCCGTCGTGAACATAGACCATGCCGTCCAGAATGGCGCCGCCGAAATAGCTGCCCTCGCCCTCGGCAAAGGCCGTCCACTGTGCGGGAGCCGCGGTGGAGAAGTCCGCCCAATGCGTCGCACTGCTCTCGTCATAGACAAGGCCGCTGAGCGTCACCGGCGCGAGATCGCTGACCGTGACGGTGCACTGGGCCGTGAGGTTGGGCGCTGCGCCGGTGGTGACGGTAACGACCGCCTCACCGGGGGCCACAGCCGTCACATAGCCGTTCTCCACCGTGACGGCGTCGGTGTTGGAGCTGCTCCAGCTGACGCTCTTGTCCGTCAGCGTCCAGGGGAACACCTCCGCGCTGAGCTGGAACGCCGCGCCGGTAATGAGGCTCAGGTCGGTGTGGCTGATAGTGATGCTGCTGGCCTCTTCGGCGCCGGGCATCTCGCTGCCGCCGCCGGAGGGCACAATATAAAGGCCGGTCACACCGCAGTAGATCTGGCTGCACTCAATGTTGGGATACTTGCCGGTGCAGTAATCCGGGTTCACAAGGCTTGCCTTGCCGGTGTCCAGATCAAAGCAGAACAGCTTGTTGGACTGGCTCTTGGCAAAGGGAGTTTTGGCATCCGTCCCGGTGGCCCAGTAAAGGGTATCCGCGTCGTGATCCCATGCCAGCGAGCCGTAGCTGGTGTAATAGCCGCTGTCGCCGTTCTTATCGTTGTTGATGGGCAGCAGCGCCGCGGCGCCGTCCGTCACATCTGCCGGAGACCAGCGGTAGAGGAAGGACTTGTTGCTGTAATTGCCGAAGTTCACAGCGTAGAAGCTGCCCTCGTCGTCAATGGTCAGGTTGGCCAGCACCTTATACTTATCAAAGCTTGCGGAGGTGGAGGTGACCTTGGGGTTGGTCACGGTGACGGAGAACACCTTCGTCAGCTGGGCGCTGACGCGGTCCACCGTGTAGATGTTGTTGGCGTCGTCCAGCGCGTAAAGGATCTTGTTCTGCGTGTTATAGGCCAGGTCCTTCACGGTGACGGCAGGGGTCATGGCGCCGACTTCCGCGCAGCGGCCCCATTCGCCCTGCGGGGCGGCATAGAGCTTGCCGTCCTGAGACGCCATGTAGACGTAGCCCTCCACATACTCCGCGGCTGTGATGGACTGCTCCATGGAGTCGAGATTCTCGCTGCCGTCAAGGCTCGTCTCGCTGCTGTAGCAGAGCTTGTCCGGAGTAAGGCGCATCCAGCGGCTGCCGCCGCCGCGATAGTCGGAGTTGGTATAGGCGTACATCTGACCGGTGTAATCCTCCGGCTCACCGCCGTAGTTCACGGTGTAGACGGATTCATTGCCGGCATAGTCGGCCACCAGCACCTGACAGGTGGGACCGATCTTCACGCCGCTGAGATCCAGCAGCGCTTCCGCCGTGCCGCCCTTTTCAGTCTGGGCGGCGGCGGAGGTGGCGAGGACCTCGTTGCCGGACTTGTTGAGCACCTTCACTGCGGCGATGTAATTGTTGTCCTTCGCCTTGATGATAAGGTTTCCGGTCTCCAGATCCTTGGCCGCCGACAGCATCTCCGGCGCGGTGTTGTCCACCGTCATGGTGGTGCTCAGGTATGCGCCGTCGCCCAGCGCGCCGCTGGAGATGAGCGCTTCCACCTGCTGCTCGGTCAGGGGGCCGTCGGTCTCGTAGTACTCGGGGATGGCGATGACGCTGACAGTCAGCTCATCCCCCTCCTTGACGCCCAGCGCGGACACCTTGCGGTTCATGGTGTAGGTGGACACCGTGTCCATCCACGTGCCGCGGCTGGAGTAATAGTACGCGCTGCCCGCCTGCTCGAAGATCGTGCCGAGGTACAGCTCCTCGCCATTCTGGTTGGTGATGCGCACGGTGATGCCCGCGGCATTGCGGATCAGCGACAGGCGGTACTGATAGAGCGTATCCACGCTGCGGATCGCCGCCCGCCCTTCAGGATAGCTGCTTTCCAGCAGATAGGGGTTAACGACCTGGAAGTAGCCGTTGCTGTCCTTGGGATGTTTGATGATGAGGTTATTGGTCGTGGGGTAGCCCAGATAGGTCGCGGTCTTGTCCCCGTAGAGATAATCGGTATAGGTGATGCAGTCATACATGCTGGCGTCCGTCCAGCTGCCGTAGAAGCCCAGCACGGGGATGGAATGGGTGGACGCGATCACGCCCTCATCCGTGGAAACGGGCTTGGCAAAGACGTAGCCCTCGAGATAGGCGCCGTTGGGATAGGCAGCGTCCAGCGTCCGGCGGACGGACTCCGGCAGGTCGATGGAGACCTCCACATTGACGGAATCCCCGGCCTTGACAAGGATCGTGCCGGTCTCCAGATCCCGCAGCAGGAGGTAAGCGTCGTAGGTCGTGACCGCGCCGTCGCCGTTCACATCGGCAATGGGCGCGATGCTGCTTCGGTTCCCGGCCGCGTATTCCAGAATGATCTGGGCATCCTGCGCGTCTGTGTCGCCGTCCTGATCGAGGTCGCACTCGATCAGGGACGCGCGGGGCTGATACGTAACGCCGTCCACGGTGTAGCTCACAGCGGCGGCCAGCGCGGTGGTAGCGGTATCCATGTAGGAGATGCCGTCCTGCGTGAAGCTGCCCTGCGTGAAGAAGTCCGAAGAGAGCACATAGCGCTGATCCGTACTCTTCATGTTGTGCAGGTCAAAGTGGAAGCTGTAGCTGCCCGTGCGCTGGGGATCGTCGCCCAGCTCCGCCTTCACCTTGCCGTCCGCCCAGGAGGCGGTGGCGTCCTGGTCCATGGTCACATAGGCGTCCGCCTGAAGGACCGCGCCGATGTTGGCAAGGCCGGTACCCTGCTTTAAGATAGACCAGTAGGAGCCGCTGTCGCCGTCCAGCAGGGGCTCTGCCGTGGACATCAGCAGCGACTGGGCCAGCTGCCGGGCCGTAAGACCCGTCTTTTCCTCAAGGCCCGCCTGCCGGATGTACTCCGCCGCAAGGGCGATCATACCGGTGATCTGCGGGGCCGCCATGGAGGTGCCGGACATGTTTTCGTAAGCCTGACCGCCAGGCACCTTGCCGTTGACGGAGAAAATGCCGCCGCCGGGGGCGGTGATCTCCGGCTTCATGGTAAGGCTGCCAGGAATGCCCCAGGAGCTGAACGAGCTCATGGTGTAGGTCGCGGGCAGCTCGTCGGGACGGGTGACGGCCACCTCGTCGCTGACGGTGACGGTGCCTTCGTAATAGAGCACGGTGCCGTTTCCGTCATCGACCGCCCTGGCGTTGGCCTTGAGCACCGCGCCGTCCGCCTGCGTGACGGAGATGCAGGGCACTCTTCCGGTGTAGTCCGTCAGGTCCATATTGATGGAGCCGGGCTGGTTGTTATAAACGATGGTGGCGATGGCACCGGCGGCTGCGCCGTTGTTGCCCTTCACATAGAAGGAGATGCCGCCGCGGGAGCAGACCAGGATCTTGCCCTTCACCGCGTCGCCCAGCGCCGCCAGCTCCTCCTCCGTGCCGTAGCCATCGATGAGGACATATTCTCTCTCACCGGCCAGCGTGGTCATGGGCTCGTTCTTGTACTCGGTCTCGCCGTAGAAGATCATGCTCTCGCCGGACTTGAGATAGTAGCCGGTGCCGCCCACGTTGTCAACGGACGCCACGGAGAGCGAGTTCCGGGACGTGCCGGGGGTGCCCGTCGTGGTGGTGCTGACGTCGGTGGAATAAAGGTAGCCCGTGGGGCTGCCGCTGTTTTCCATCCAGCTGGCGGAGTTGCCGGCGGACATGACGGCAACGATGCCGCTGTTCGACAGATTCTCAAGGATCTCCTGATAGGTGTCGTTCTGGTTGCGGTTCCAACCCGGGGAACCGGTGCCGAGAGAGAGGTTCACCGCGTCGCAGCCCAGCACGATCGCGTCCTCGATGGCCACCATGTAGTCGGACTCGTAAGCGCCGCCGCGCGCGCCGAACACCTTCATGGTGATGATCTGGGCGTCAGGCGCCACGCCCTGCGTCTTAACGGACTCCAGCGCGTTGGTAAAGCCGCCGTTTCCGTCCGGGATGAAGCGGTTGGCCGCGGCAATACCGGCCACGTGCGAGCCGTGCTCGCTCTGGCTGTCATTGTCGTGGGTAACGGAAAGGTTCTTATCGATGTAGTTGAAGGCAAAGGGCAGCTTCTCGTTGATGTAAAGGTCGGAAGCGGTGTAGTTCTTGCCCTGCATCGTCGCGTAGATGTTGAGCTGGCTCAGCTTCGACTGGATCTCCGCCGTGTCCAGCAGATCAAGCCCGGCAATGTAGCTGTCCAGATCCTCGCCCGCCGCCTGCGCGTTGACCTCCAGCGCATGACGGTATCCCGCGGCGGAGAAGGACTGATGGTCCGTATCCGTGCCGGTATCGATGATGGCAACGCGGCTGCCCGCGCCGGTGTAGCCGGCGGACCACGCCGCCGTAGCGCCGGTCATTTCCGTGGAGGTGGACATGTTCGGGTCCACAGCTTCCTCCCGGTCCACCACACAGGGCTCGTAGCGCTGCTCAAGCAGCACCTTTTCAACGCCGGGAACGGCGGCGATCTTCTCCACGTCGCCGTAGGCCACGTTGGCGGAAATGATGTTGGCCGCCAGCGTCAGGTTCCAGACCACATCCAGCTGATTGCCGCCCAGCACCTGCGTGGAAATACGCTGGCTGACGGCGTCCTGCTGCGCCCGGATCCGGCTGCGGTAGCTCTGCGCCGCGGCGCTGTCCGTGATGCTCTGCACGGCAAAGCCGGCCTCCATCGTGGAGGGCTCGGTCAACACGATGCTGACACGGACCGTATCCGTATCGGCATATTGTGCGTCCTCTTCCGTATCTGCCGCCTGAGACGCCGGAAGATAGCTCTGCTGCTCTTCCCCGGTCTCAAGCTGAGTGAAGGACAGCGCCTGTGTGCCCGAATGATCTGCGGCCAGAGCCGCGGGAACACAGCCCAGCAGCATGACCGCTGACAACAGCAGCGACAGCAGACGGGATGCCATTTTCTTCCCCATGGTGATTCTCCTCCTTTTGTGATTCTGCTTGTTTTTCCCTTGCTTCTCCATATTACGCGTGCGCGTAATATTATATCAGGAATGTAAGCAGTATATCGTCTCGTTCCGCTGATGTCAAGAGCCCGCTTTTGTTCTTGAAAAAGAAAAAACCGGGAAAACCTACTGGTTTTCCCGGTTTTACGCTTTAATGCGTTATCATGTAAAATTCTTGTAAAGTGCTTTTCCCTGCCCGAGCGCGCCGTCACTCTGAAAGCAGGATCGTTTTCGCCGCGGAAAAGAGCCGGTCCAGCGTCTCCCGCTCCAGCTCGTAATAGATGCGGTTGTCCTCCCGCCGGGCCCGGACAAGGCCCGCGTCCAGCAGCAGCGACATGTGGCGGGAGATCGTGGCGGTGGTGAGCCCCATCTCGCGCGAGAGCTCCTGACAATAGGTGCTGCGGCAGCTGATGCGGCGCAGGATGTCAAACTTGCTCCGGTCGCTGATGACCTTCAGCAGGCCGCAGACCGATTCCTCCGACGCCTGCAGACGGTTCATCTGAAAGCTCCGGTTCAGCAGCACCCCCAGATACAGCTGGCGGTAGGCCTTCTCGCCCTCGGTGTCGTAGGTATACATAATATCTCCGACCGCCATCAGGCTGACGTTGACGTAGACGTCCATCTCGTCCTCGTTCACCGTCTGATTGGTGACATTTTCCAGGAGGTCTGAAATGCTGTGCCCGGCAAAATAGTCCTCCCAGCCGTCATAAATCGGGGCCAGCAGGGGCCTGAGCTCCGCCAGCACCGGAGCGATGCGCCGTGCCGCGGGCTCCAGCAGCTCCGTCAGCTCCGCCATGGCTCCGGGATAATCCTGCAGCAGCTTGTAGACGCGCCAGCAGTACTGCTCGTCCAGCGCCAGCTGCTCCAGCTGCGCGATCAGATCCGGCACGCTCTCCCCCGCCGCCGGGGTGCGGAAGCTCATGCCGCCGCTGTTGATCTCGGAGAGCACATAGGGCTTTGAAAAGCGCTGCTGCGCCGCCGTCAGCGTCTGCGTCAGGCTCTCCTGAAAATCCGTGACGCGGATATCGAGAAAGCTGTAGACCATGAGCTTTGCAAGGCAGATGTTCTGCCACTGGCTCTCCGTCTCCCACTTGCCGAAAAAGTACTGCATCGCCGGGTCCTCGCTCTGCTCCGCGCAGAGCTCGGTCACCTGCTGCAGCCGCCGCCCGATCTCGCTCATCCGCTCCCGCTCTTCGCCGCTGAGCAGCGAGCCGTATTTCCGCAGCAGCTCCGCCGCCCGGCGCTCCACCGATATTCCGTTGACGCACTGATACATGGCCTCGATCGTCTCGTACAGGAGCACCGGTTCCCGCAGCACAAAATTCTTCATTTCCCTCATCGGCCGCACAGCCTGCGGCCGTCTCCTTCCGCTGTTTCGGGGCCGCCCCCCATAGGATCCGCCCCGTTGCGGGCGGGCGCTTCATTCTATCACGGGCTTTTTGCCGCTGTCAATCCACAGCTGCCGCGTGCTTTTCCTGCCTGCCCGGCCCGCGGGGCTCTTCGATCGCCGCAGGCGGGATACTGCCCAGCGGGAAATCATAACGCCGAATGAATGACATGGCGCATTTCCCTCTATTTCTTCGGCTTACTGTCCCTCATTTCCGGGATCGCACCGCCGGCCACGGCCCAGAGATACAGGCTTGCCACGCTGCAATACGGGTGGAAACGGCGGCGGTATTTTTCAAACAGCCTGCGGTCGATCTTCCGGTGGTGATAGACCATGCGCAGTCCCCGCTGGATGGCAAGGTCATCGAAGCTGAAAATATCAGGCCGCTGCAGGCAGAACAGCAGGATCATCTCCGCCGTCCAGACGCCGATGCCTTTCAGGCTGCTGAGCGCCCGGATGGCATCTTCATCACTCATGTGCTCCACAGCATCCGGATCAAACGCGCCGGTATGGACCTTTTCTGCAAAGTCCGTGATGTACTCCGCCTTGCGGAAGGTCATGCCGAGCGATTGCAGCCCGGGAACGCCTGCCGCCCGAATGGTCCCGGCGTTCACCGCGCCCAGCGCGTCCCGGCACCGGCGCCAGATCGTTTCCTGCGCCTTGGTCGAGATCTGCTGTCCGATGATATGGTGAACGACGGATGAAAATAAATCAGGATCCACCGCGCGGTCGATATGACCGATGCGGTCAATGACTTCACCGAGTCTCTTATCCTTTTGCCGCAGATAGGAAAGCTCGGTCTCTCCGTAGGCAAAGTACATTGGTCTCCCCTCCTGTGCCCGTTCAATCACGATATCATTATACCGCAGCTAAGCGGGCAATGCTATTGAAAAATACACAGAAGCTACCCCAATCCCGTGGACACGGGAGGCGGCAAAAAGGGCCGGTCGTTAAAGCTCCCCCCCGCCCCGTTTCCGGAGCGCCATGTGGCATCCGGGCTACACCTTCAAGACAAAATGACTTTTATGAAAGTCGAGCAGGCCCTCCCGTTTCATCTTCCCCAGCTCGAGCGACAGTCCGCTGCGCTCGACGGCGAGGTAATCCGCCAGCTGCTGCCTTGAAAAGGGAATGTCGAATTCGTATTTTCCCAGCCGCTGCGCCTCGGCGGAAAAATAGGACATGAGCTTTGCCCGCGTGCTGCGCTGCCCCATGTGTGTCAGCTTTTCGCCAAAGCGTAGGTTCTTTTCGGCAAGCTCGCCGAGAAGATTACGGATGATGCGGCTATGGTGCACGCAGGCGGAGGGGCACACGGTCAGAACGCGCCTGACATTCAGAAACATTGCGGCGGCTGGCGTTTCCGCCGCCACGCTCACATTGAGAAGCGAGCCTGGCGCACAGGCGTAGGCCGCAGCAAAGGTCTGCCCCGGCCCCGTCTTGGAGAGGATGTTGCGGTTGCCCCAAATATCCTCCTGAATGACAAGGACGCTCCCCGCCAGCACAAGGCCGATCGACTCCGCCGTGTCCCCGGCGCGCAGCAGGAAGTCATCCTTGGGAAAGTGCTCCACCTCCGCCCCCAGACAGGCGAGTATCGCGGTGAGTTCTTCTTCGGAAACGCCGGAAAACAGCGGCGCGGAACGGAGCACAGGCAAAAAATCTTTCATAAAGCTCTTCTTTCGTTGAAAATTCAACCGACTTGTTGATCTGATTATATTATGATCTCCTCAACAAAGCAAGGAGGCTTGGTTATGAAAAGAAGGATCATCGAGATCGATCAGGATAAATGCAACGGCTGCGGCGCCTGCGCCGCGGCGTGCCACGAAGGCGCCATCGCCATGGTAAACGGCAAGGCGCAGCTGATGCGCGACGACTACTGCGACGGTCTGGGCGACTGCCTGCCCGCCTGCCCCACCGGCGCGATCTCCTTTGTGGAGCGCGAGGCCGCGGCCTACGACGAGCAGGCGGTGCTCGCCAACAAGCAGAAAAAGATGCGAAAGGAGGGCGCAGTGCTGCACCACGGCTGCCCCGGCATGCAGCTCAAGACCTTCGCCCACCGGGAAACGCGTGAGCCGTCCGCGCCCGCCGCGCAGGAGAGCCGGCTCTCCCAGTGGCCGGTGCAGATCAAGCTCGTGCCGGTCAACGCGCCGTACTTTGATGGCGCGAAGCTGCTCATCGCCGCCGACTGCACGGCGTACGCCTACGCGGCCTTCCACGAGGAATTCATCAAGGGCCGCATCACGCTCGTCGGCTGCCCGAAGCTCGACAGCGTGGACTACAGCGAAAAGCTCACCGAGATCATTGCAAGCAACGACATTCAGAGCGTGACCGTTGTGCGCATGGAGGTTCCCTGCTGCGGCGGGCTTGAGCACGCGGCAAAAACAGCATTGCAGAAAAGCGGAAAATTTATTCCCTGGCAGGTCGTGACGATCTCCACGGACGGGAGAATTTTGGACTGAACGCGGCAAATGAAGCGGGCGGCGCCCCGCGGTTTTATCGCAGGTACTTCCCCGCGCCCTGCTCGAGCGCCTGCCAGACCGGGTAGGCCGCGCCGTTTTCGTCAAAGAGCTGCTTTAGGTCGCGGTCCAGCGCGCTCATCTCTTCGACGGCGTTCATCGCGTGATCGGACGCGCAGATCTTCCCAAGCCCCGTGGCGCATATGAGCTTGAAAAAGCGCAGGCAGGTCCTGCGGTAGGCGTCGCCCTCGAATTCGCCGTCCTCCTTCGGCAGGATCTCGTGCCCGGCGTTGCGGAGCGCGCGGTAGCCCTCGATGTTGGCGTCGATCATGCGGTTCAAATAGGCCGTGTCGCCCTTGAGCTTTTTGAGGTCGCCGTCCGTTTTGTAGCAGGCGAAGGCCACCGGCAGCACGAACGCCGCGTGGCAGAGGAGATAATCCCCCATGTTCGGCTCATAGGCCACCTTGTACTTCGTGCCGTCGAAGATCGTCTGGATCAGCCGCTCGTTCGAGGGCGCGCCCGCGATCTGGCCGATGGTGATCTTCTTGAGGTCGATGGACGCGACATAGTCGCGCTCCCGGTGCCCCGCCGAGGAGGCAAAGGCGAACATCACGTTCTTTTCCGGCAGCGAAGCGGCGATCGCGCTTGCGCGCACGTCGTTGCCGACAAAGACGAGGTTCTTCGCCCTGCTCGCGCGCAGCGTCTCCATGATCGGCTCGAGCTGCGTATAGCGCAGCACGACAAAGATCACATCGTAGGCGTCCTCCGCCTTCAGCTCCGTTACGACCGGGATGCGGCTGACCGACATGCGGGGCGAAAACTTGTCCTTGATACGCAGGCCGTTTTTCTTGAGCTCTTCGGCCCATCTGCCGCGCGCGAGCAGCGCGGCGTCCTTCCCGGCGCGAAACAGATTCCTTGCCAGATTGCAGCCGAGCACGCCCGCGCCGTATACCAAAATTTTCATTGTCAGGTCCCCTGCCTTTGCTTTCAAAATACACGTTTTTATGTCCCGTGGTTAGAGATGACTAACCGCAGTGCCTTCAAAAAGCCGCCGCAGGCGGCTCCCGCTCTTTACTATACCATTGCTTCAGCGCAAGCACAATATCCTTCTTGCGCCGATCCCGGAAAAATTTGAAGAAAAAGAGAGCAGCAGGAAATCCTGCTGCTCTCTTCATTCGCTTTTATCGCGCTTATATTACTTGCTGGCGCGATAGAGGAACGTGACGATCTGCGCGCGGGTGCAGGTCGCGTTCGGGGTAAAGGTCGTGGCGCTCGTACCGGCGGTCACGTTTTCGCTGACCGCCCAGCGCACGGCCTCGGCGTAGAACGCGCCGCTGTCAACGTCGGAGAAGTTCATCGCGTAGTTGACCACGGGCGACTTCTGGCTGCGCCAGAGGAAGGTCACGATCTGTGCGCGGGTGCAGGTCGCGTCGGGACTGAAGGTCGTCGCGCTCGTGCCGTTGGTCACGCCGTTTTCGACCGCCCACAGCACCGCGGTGCGGTAGAACGCGTCAGCGGGCACATCGGTGAAGGGCATGTCCGTGCTCGCGGGCGCGGGCTCGCCGGCGGCGCGCCAGAGGAAGGTCACGGCCTGCGCGCGGGTGCAGCCGCCGTCCGGCCCGAAGAGCGTGGCGGTGATGCCGTTGGTGATGCCGTTCTCGACCGCCCAGTAAACGGAGTCGTAGTAGTAGGCGTTCTTGTCCTGAACGTCGGCGAAGCGGAACTCCGGCTGCTCGGGCGTGGTGGGATTGGTCGGCGTGGAGGGCGTAACGGGCGTGGTGGGATCGCTCGGAACGCGGATGAAGGTGATCTTGCTCGTATCCACAGTCGCGCCGGCACAGACGCTGGAAGAAGCGGTCCTTTCCCTGCTCGGCCAGCGCGACGATCTGCTCAAGCCGTTTTTCCAGCCCAATTCGCCGGACGATCACCGGTTGATCTGGGCTTTTTTCATCTGATCACCGAGCAGCAGACCGAAACGCTCTCCCAGCCGGAAACGCTGCGCCACCTGATCGCGCTCACGCTCAACCGCGGCTCGGAGCTCCCGCCCGAGGTGCAGGACTTTGAAAACCTGCTGCAATTCCTCGCGGTCTATCCCTGCAGCGAGCAGACCAAGTGGCTCTGCTCCCAGCTCTGGCGTCAGCCGGAATATTACTTCGGGCTCTATCAGGAGCTGCTGGCCCTCTGCACCCCTGTCATCCGCGAGCACGAAGCGGCGCTGCAGGCGGAGTTCAGCGCCGCCGCCGCGCAGACGAAGGCCGCGCTGGCCGGTGAACCCACGGACTTTATGGAACAGTTCGGGATGCAGCAGCTCGCGCTCGACCAGATGGTCGTCTGCCCCAGCGCCGCCTTCTTCAATGGCATCGGCCTCATCTGGGACTCGCTGGTCCCCGGCAGCACGGTCTACTTTATCCCCGGCATCTACCACCACCGGCTCGGCGAGCTCATCCGTCAGTACAGTGACAACACCGAATACCTCTGCGACCGCCTCAAGGCCATTTCCGATAAGCGGCGGCTGGACATTTTGAAGCTGGTCAAGGCCGAGCCGCTGTGCGGGCAGGACCTTTCCGAGCGCATCGGCCTTTCCCCCGCCACGATCTCGCACCACATGAGCTCGCTCGTGTCCGCCGGGTTCATCAACGTGGACAAGCAGAACCCGCGCGTGAGCTATTCGATCAACAAGGAGTTCATCAAGGGCTTTTTGCAGAATCTGACCAACACGCTTCTTTAAAACAGGAAAAAGAGCGTGCAAAACTTAACAAATGGGATTTAATGCAGTTTAGCCGCATCAAAGATCTTCCTCAAAGCATTTTATCATCATTTTATTTTAATCGTGTGCTTAGCATCGGTGATATGGGCTTTAGGATCCCCCCTACTATTGTTTAGTCATTCAATCACACTTGTTTGCTGCTACAGCTACTCCAATTATCAGATTTTAATAAGCATTTAACTCGTTTTTCATGTCAAAGATGCCCGGCAGGTAATAATCGTCCTGCCGGGCAAAATTCATCTTCTTCCCCACGTTATATAGTATGTAAGTCTCCCTTCCGCCCCCACATTGCGCTCACGCCCCCTCTTGCCTGACGCGCGGGAATATTATATAATGATAGTACTTTTTTGCCGCCGCGCACCGCGGCGGCGCAATTCCTTGAAAGGAGGTCCGTCATGAAAAGGATCACCATCGGCGTGCTCGCCCACGTGGACTCGGGCAAAACGACCCTGTCCGAGGGGCTGCTGTTCGCCTCCGGCGCGCTGCGCAGGCTCGGCCGCGTGGACCATGGCGACGCCTTCCTCGATACCGATGCGCTCGAGCGCGAGCGCGGCATCACGATCTTTGCCAAGCAGGCCATGCTCACCGCCGGCGAGACCGAGATCACGCTGCTCGACACGCCGGGCCACGTCGATTTCTCCGCCGAGATGGAGCGCACGCTCTCCGTGCTCGACTACGCGGTGCTCGTCATCAGCGGCAGCGACGGCGTGCAGAGCCACACGCGCACGCTCTGGCGGCTGCTCGAGCGCTACAGCGTGCCGACGTTTCTCTTCATCAACAAGATGGACCTCGCGGGCGCGGACGAGGGCGCCCTGATGGCCCAGCTCACGGCGGCGCTGAGCGCGGAGTGCGTCGATTTCTCCGCACCCGTGAGCGAGCGCGACGAAGCGCTCGCCCTCTGCGGCGAGACGGCGCTCGAGCAGATGCTCGAGCGCGGCGCGGTCACGGACGACTGCATCGCCGACATGGTCGAGCAGCGCATGGTCTACCCCTGCTTTTTCGGCTCGGCGCTCAAAATGCAGGGCGTGGAGGAGCTGCTCGCCGCGCTCGGCCGGTTCACCATCGAGCCGGACTATCCGGACGCCTTCGGCGCGCGGATCTTTAAAATCTCGCGCGACGCGCAGGGCGCGCGCCTGACGTGGCTCAAGGTCACGGGCGGCACGCTGCGCGTGAAAGCGCCGCTCACCTACGACGCGCAGGGCAAGTCCTACAGCGAAAAGGCCGACCAGCTGCGCCTGTATTCGGGCGTCAGGTTCCGCCCGCTCGAGGAAGCGGGCGCGGGCAGCGTCGTGGCCGTCACAGGCCTGAGCTGCAGCTATGTGGGTCTGGGTCTCGGCGCGGAGGCCGAGGCGCAAGCCCCGCTTTTACAGCCCGTGCTCACCTATCAGCTCATCCTGCCGGACGGCGCGGACGCGCACAGCGCGCTCAAAAAGCTGCGCGAGCTCGAGGAGGAGGACCCGATGCTGCGCATCGTCTGGGACGAGCAGCACGGGCAGATCCACGTGCAGCTCATGGGCAAGATCCAGCTCGAGATCCTCCGCCGCCTGATTTCGGACCGCTTCGGCCTTGATGTAAGCTTCGGCGAGGGCAGCATCGTCTACCGTGAGACCATCGCCGCGCCCGTGCTCGGCATGGGGCATTTCGAGCCTTTGCGCCACTACGCGGAGGTGCAGCTTCTGATGGAGCCGCTGCCGCGCGGCGCGGGCATCCGGCTCGCCTCCGCCGTGGCGACGGACGCGCTGGACCTCAACTGGCAGCGGCTCATCTTCACGCATCTGCTTGAGCGCGAGCACGCGGGCGTGCTGACCGGCTCGCCGCTGACGGACGTGAAATTCACGCTCGTCGCGGGCCGCGCGCACTTAAAGCACACCGAGGGCGGCGACTTCCGCCAGGCGACCTACCGCGCCGTGCGTCAGGGCCTGATGCAGGCGGAGAGCGTGCTGCTCGAGCCGTACTACGACTTCCGGCTGGAGGTGCCGCCGGAGTGCGTGGGCCGCGCGATGACGGACCTTCAGAACATGGGCGGCACGGTCGAGCCGCCGCAGAGCGAGGGGGAAAGCACCGTCCTCACCGGCTGCGCGCCGGTGCGCGGGATGTGCGACTATTTCGAGAGCGTCGCAGCCTACACGCGCGGGCGCGGACAGCTCTCCTGCACCGTCCACGGGTACGAGGCCTGTCAGGACCAGGACGCGGTCGCCGCCGCCATCGGCTACGACGCCGAGCGCGATACGGACAATCCCTCGTCCTCCGTTTTCTGCGACCACGGCGGCAGCGTCACGATCCCGTGGGACGAGGTCGCGCAGCACGTGCACTGCGACAGCGGCATCCGTCTCGGCACGGAGGAAGCCGAGCAGGAGGAGGCCCCCCTCCCCCGCCGCGGCGTGGGCGCGCTCGGCGCGTATGCCGAGGATAAGGAGCTGCAAAGCATCTTCGAGCGCACCTACGGCAGGGTCGAGCGCCGCGCGTTTGAGCCGGCGCGAAAGCCCGCGCGCACCTCGCTTTCCGACCACTATCAGGTCACGCTCCAGACCGCCGACACGGAATATCTCCTCGTGGACGGCTACAATATCATTTTCGCGTGGGACGAGCTTGCCGCGCTCGCCGCGCAGGATATCGCCGCCGCGCGCAGCGCGCTCATCGACATCCTTGCAAACTATCAGGGCTTTCGCAAGTGCCGCGTCATCGCGGTGTTCGACGCCTACAAGGTCAAGGGCAACCCCGGCAGCGTGCAGACGGTGCACGGCGTGAAGGTCGTTTACACCAAGGAGGCCGAGACCGCCGACGCCTACATCGAGCGCGCGACCTACGAGCTGCGCCGCGAGCGGCGCGTGCGCGTCGCCACGTCCGACGGGCCCGAGCAGGTCATCATCCTCGGCCACGGGGCGCTGCGCGTCTCCGCCCGCGCGTTCTATGCCGAGGTCGAAGCCGCCGAGGGCCAGATCAGCGCCGTGCTGCAAAGCCTTTCAAACCGCCCCCGCAGCGAACGCACCGTGCGGAACAATGTGAAGATCAGGCAGTGACAAAGGGCCAGCGCCGCTTATCCCGGCGCTGGCTTTTTTTGATCTCGCACCGTTTTCGCCCTGAATTTTTGCCAAAGTGCCGGATTTTTCGCAGAATTCAAATTTCTCTTGCCTTTTTCTTCTTTTCATGCCATGCTGATGGTGTAAGCACCCCTGCCAGCGATCGGAACATGGCATAAAGGAGGACGGTACGATGAAACGGCTCCCTTCCCTGTTGTTGTCCCTGGCGCTTTCACTCGCGCTGCTCGTCCCCGTTTTGGCGGCGGACGCCTGCAAGGAGACGAGCTACATCTACTTTTTCTGCGGTAAGGAAATGCGCATCACGGAGCATCACTGCCGAAACGGCGACAATACCATCCGCGTGGAAAGCGAGGACGGCTATTCCGTCAGCCATCTCGACGCGGCCACGCAGACCATCACGCTCGAGCAGAACGCAAACGGCCAGACGATCACCCTCCAGATTCCCCTTCTCTCGCCCGAGGGAGCCAAACTGCTCGCCTATCACCATTCGTAGCGCGGCGATTTTTCCGCTTCCTTCTCAAAAACGGCAGCTTTACGCTGCCGTTTTTTGCGCCCTTTTTGCGCATGTTTCTCTTGCAATTCATTTTAAATTGTTGTATCCTAACCACTGTTGACGCAGGCTGATAGTCAATATCAGTGAACATTCTATTGAAAGGAGACAGCTTATGCAGACCAACGAAATCCAGGAGCTGCTGCTCGACACCATTCCCGCGTGGCACTACTGGTTCGCCCGCCCCTTCAAGCGCATGCTCAACGACGGCGTGAGCCTTGACATGTACTACTGCATCCAGTCGCTGCGCCGCAGCGGCCGCACGATGACGATGACGGAGCTTGCAAACTTCGCCCGCATGCCCAAGCAGCAGATGAGCAAGCTTGTGGACCGGCTCGTGGACGGCGGCTTTGCCGAGCGGCTGAGCGACCCGGATGACCGGCGCATCATCCGCCTGCGCGCCACGGAAAAGGCAGAGGAATACATCCAGAGCTTTTTCGAAAAGGACGCGGCGGAATACCGCGCGTTTTTCGAGCAGCTCGCGCCCGATGAACGCGGCAGATTCTGCGCGGCGCTGCGCACCATCCACGATACCTTTGACGACCAGCGCCGCCGCATGATCGAGGAGGGGATCCTTCCCCCCTTCCCCCCAAGGAAAGGAGAGAAATGCCAATGAAAATGATCCGGCAGCTGATGGGCTGCATCCGCGAATACAAAAAGCCCACGATCCTGACGCTTTTGTGCATGGTCGGCGAGGTCGCGATCGAAGTGCTGATCCCGTTTTACACCGCCAACCTCATCAACGAGGTCAAGGCCGGCGCGGCGCTGGACGGCATCGTGCGCGTGGGCCTTGTGCTCGTTCTGATGGCGCTGGTATCGCTCGGCTGCGGTGCGGCGGGCGGCCTGTTCGGCTCGCGCGCGAGCGCGGGCTTTGCGAAAAACGTCCGCCACGACGTATTTACCCGCGTGCAGGACTTTGCCTTTGAGAATATCGACAAATTCTCGTCCGCATCGCTCGTCACGCGCATGACGACGGACGTGAACAACGTGCAGATGGCCTTTATGGTCTGCATCCGCATCGCCGTGCGCGCCCCGCTGATGTTCCTCTTCGCCATCGTCATGGCCTATATCATGGGCGGCGCGCTCGCAACGACCTTCGTCATCGTCGTCCCGCTTCTGATCGTCGGGCTTCTGCTCATCGCGCGCAAGGCGATGCCCGCGTTCCGCGCGGTGTTCCGCAAGTACGACCGGCTCAACGAGTCCGTGGAGGAAAATGTACGCGCGATGCGCGTGGTCAAGGGCTTTGCCCGTGAGGAGTACGAAAAGAAGAAGTTCGCCGCCGCCTCGCACGACATCGCCAGGGACTTCACCTACGCCGAGCGCGTGGTCGCGCTCAACTCCCCGCTGATGCAGTTCTGCGTGTACTTCAATATGGTCTTTGTGCTCTACATCGGCTCGAAGCTCATCATCACAGGCGGCGGCACGACCATCGACGTCGGCCAGCTCTCAGCCATGCTGACCTACGGCATGCAGATCCTGATGTCGCTGATGATGATCTCGATGATCTATGTCATGCTGACGATGTCGTACGAATCCTTCGTCCGCATCTGCGAGGTGCTCGACGAGAAGCCCTCGCTCACCAACCCCGCCTCCCCCGTCACGGAGGTGAAGGACGGCTCGATCGACTTTGAAAACGTCAGCTTCAAGTACTCCGCCAAGGCGAAGAAATTCGCCCTGCAGGATATCAACCTGCACATCGGGTCCGGCCAGACGGTCGGCATCCTCGGCGGCACGGGCTCGAGCAAATCGACGCTCGTGCAGCTCATCCCCCGCCTGTACGACACGACCGAGGGCAGCGTCAAGGTCGGCGGCGTGGACGTGCGCGGCTACGATGTGGAGACGCTGCGCGGCGCGGTGAGCGTCGTTCTGCAGAAGAACGTGCTCTTCTCCGGCTCGATCAAGGATAACCTGCGCTGGGGCAATGAAAACGCCACCGACGAGGAAATGATCGAAGCGTGCAGGCTCGCGCAGGCGGACGAGTTCGTCCGCTCCTTCCCCGACGGGTACGATACCCACATCGAGCAGGGCGGCACGAACGTCTCCGGCGGGCAGAAGCAGCGCCTGTGCATCGCCCGCGCCCTTCTCAAAAAGCCCAAGATCCTCATTCTTGACGATTCGACCAGCGCGGTCGATACCCGCACCGACGCGCTGATCCGCGAGGGCTTCCGCACCTATATCCCCGAGACCACGAAGATCATCATCGCCCAGCGCGTCGCGTCCGTGCAGGACGCCGACCTCATCATCGTGATGAACAACGGCCGCATCGACACCATGGGCACGCACGACGAGCTCCTCGCCTCGAGCCCGATCTACCGCGAGGTCTACGAATCCCAGACGAACGGAGGTGAGCAGGATGAAGCGTAAGCCCAACGATACCGGCCGCGGCCCCAACGCGGGCGCGGCGAACCTCGCCATGCTGAAGCGCACGGTGAAAAAGCTCTTTTCCTACTATCCCGTGCTCGCGCCCATCACCTTCGCGTGCATCCTGTTCTCGTCCATCGTATCCTCCATCCCCTCGCTTTTCACGCAGAACGTCATTCAGGTCATCGAACGGTGGTACGTCTCGCGCGACTGGGCCGCCGCGCAGGCCGAGCTCAAGCCGATCTTCACGCTGCTCATCACGCTGTACGTGCTCTCGATCCTCGCGATCCTCGTGCAGAAGCAGCTCATGGCCTATATGACGCAGAGCTTTCTCGACAAGCTCCGCCAGGAGATGTTCGGCGGCATGCAGGATCTTCCCATCCGCTACTTTGACACCCACCAGCACGGCGATATCATGAGCTTTTACACCAACGATATCGACACGCTGCGCCAGCTCGTCTCCGAGGCCATCCCCGCCTTCATCCAGTCCGGCGCGATCGTTCTGGTCGTGTTCGCCATCATGCTCTATTTCAGCCTCTGGCTCACGCTCGTGCTGGTGCTCGGCATCGTGCTGATGGTCATCGTCACCAAGCGCGTCGGCGGCGGCAGCGCCAAATTTTTCCTGCGCCAGCAGAAGGCCGTGGCCAAGACCGAGGGCTTCATTCAGGAAACGATGACCGGCCAGAAGGTCGTCAAGGTCTTCTGCCACGAGCAGCGCTCCATCGAGGAGTTCGACAAGATCAACAACGCCCTCTTTGAGGACAGCTACCGCGCCCACGCCTACGCGAGCGTGCTCGGCCCCATCATCGGCAACATCGGCAATCTTCTCTACGTTGCCCTCGCGCTGGTGGGCGGCGTGTTCCTGCTCATCGGTCTGCCGAACGTCAGCCTTTCCGGCAAGGCGCTGGATATCTCCATCCTCGTCCCCTTCCTCAACATGACCAAGCAGTTCACGGGCAACGTCAACCAGCTCTCCCAGCAGATCAACTCCATCGTCATGGCGGGCGCGGGCGCGCAGCGCGTCTTTTCCCTCATTGACGAAAAGGGCGAGACGGACGACGGCTTCGTCACCCTCGTTGACGCGAACATCGCGCCCGACGGCACGATCACCGAGAGCGACCGCCACACCGGCCACTGGGCGTGGAAGAACCCGAACGACAACGGCAAGACCGGCTATCGTGCGCTGCGCGGCGACGTGCGCCTTATTGACGTGGACTTCGGCTACGAGCCGAACAAGGAGGTCCTGCACGATGTTTCCGTTTACGCCGAGCCCGGCCAGAAGGTCGCCTTTGTCGGCGCGACGGGCGCGGGCAAAACGACCATCACGAACCTCATCAACCGCTTTTACGACATTGCCGACGGGCAGATCCTCTACGACGGCATCGACGTCAGCAAGATCAAAAAGGCCGACCTGCGCCGCTCTCTCGGCATCGTCTTGCAGGACGTGAACCTCTTCACCGGCACGGTGATGGACAACATCCGTTACGGTAAGCTCAGCGCGACGGACGAGGAGTGCATCGCCGCGGCGAAGCTCGCCGGCGCGGACGATTTCATCACAAGATTACCGCAGGGCTACGCAACTGAGCTTTCCAACAACGGCGCGAACCTCTCTCAGGGCCAGCGCCAGCTCATCTCCATCGCCCGCGCGGCGGTCGCCGACCCGCCGGTCATGATCCTCGACGAGGCGACGTCCTCCATCGATACGCGCACCGAGGCCATCGTCCAGCGCGGCATGGATAAGCTGATGGAGGGCCGCACAGTGTTCGTCATTGCGCACCGTCTTTCCACCGTCAAGAATTCCGACGTCATCATGGTCCTCGACCACGGCCGCATCATCGAGCGCGGCAGCCACGAAAAGCTCATCGCCGAAAAGGGCACCTACTACCAGCTCTACACCGGCGCATTCGAGCTTGAATAACAAAAAAGAGCGCGTCCTGCGTGGGACGCGCTCTTTTTGCGCATATTCGGCCAAGTCCTCCCGCTATAGTGTGTTGAACGCAATTTTTGAGGGAGGGGTCCTATGTCTCGTTCGTTTTTCCGCACCTACGGCTTCCTCGGCGCGATGCTGCTCGCCATCGTGCTCGGGTGCCTGCTCGGCGCGCTGTGGCCGGGAGCGGTCCGCCTTGCGCCGCTCGGCACGATCTTCATTAACCTGATGTTCTGCATCGTCGTGCCGCTCGTGTTCTGCTCGCTCGCAAGCTCCATCGCCTGCATGAAAAGCCCGAAGCGCGCGGGCCGGATCATGGGCACGACGCTTCTTGTTTTCATCGTCACGGGCCTGATCGCCGCGCTCATCATGCTTTTCATCGTGCGCGTCTATCCCCCGGTGCTCGAGCCGTGGGCCGACGCGGCGGCGGGCACAGTGGATGAGCAGGCGAGCGTTGCCGAGCTTATCGTCAACTTCTTCACGGTGGAGGATTTTGCCGCGCTGCTCTCGCGCCGGGCGATGCTGCCGCTCATCGTCTTTTCCCTTCTCGTCGGCTTCGGCGTCAACCTGAGCGGCGGGGCGGACTGCCTGACGGCGCGGGCCTTACAGGACATGACGAACTGCCTTTTGAAGGTCGTCTCGCTCATCTCCTACTATGCGCCCGTCGCGTTTTTCGGCTTTTTTGCCTCGCTCGTCGCGGCCTACGGCGCGCAGATCACCGCGGCCTATGGCCGGGCGATGCTCGCCTACTACCCCCTCTGCCTTGTCTATGCGCTCGCTGCGTTCCCGCTCTACGCGTATCTCGGCGGCGGGAGGGAGGGCGTCGCCGTCATGCGGCGGCACATCCTGCGCCCGGCGGTCACGGCGCTCGGCACCTGCTCGTCGGTCGCGACCATCCCGACGAACCTCGAAGCCGCCGAGGACAGCGGTATTCCGCGCGACATCTCCGATCTCGTGCTCCCGCTGGGCGCGACGATGCACATGGACGGCTCGTGCTTCAGCTGCGTGCTGAAGATCGCGTTTCTCTTCGGCGTGTTCGGTATCCCGCTCGAAGGCGCGGGGCTGGTCGTCAAGATCCTGCTCGTGGCCGTGTTCAGCTCCGTCGCCATGAGCGGCATCCCCGGCGGCGGGTACATCGGCGAGTATATCATCTGCACGCTTTTCTTCCCCACGCAGATGGCCATTGCCTACCCCATCGCCGTGACGATCGGCAATCTGGTCGATCCGCCCGCGACGATGATCAACTCCGCGGGCGACTATGTGGTGTCGTTCCTCGTCGCGCGCTTCACCGAGGGGAAGGGCTGGCTCGATCGCGCGGGGAAGGCGTAAGAAAATCCGTGCACGCCGTTGCGTTTCGTGCTATAATAATTTTTTCAGAACAAAAGGAACGCCCGCGCGGCCGCGCGGGCAGAAAAGAGGATAATTTTATGGAATACGATCTGCCCATCGCGCGCATGGCGCGCGGCATCGACGTGGAGGGCTTCTACCTGCTCAAATCCGCCTTTTCCAAGGTGACAGCCAGCGGCAAGCCGTTTCTGACCGCCGTGCTCGCCGACGAGAGCGGCACCATCGAGGCAAAGGTCTGGGACTACGCCGGTCCCATCGGCGAGCGCGACGCGGGCAAGGTCATCAAGATCCGCGGCAGCGTGTCGGATTACCGCGGCGCCCTGCAGGTCACGGTCGATAAGCTCCGCCTTGCCTCGGAGGGCGACCATGTGGATGTTTCGCGCCTTGTGAGTGTCGCGCCCATCGACCGAAACGGCGCTTACGCCGATATCGAGCGCCTTGTCGCATCCATTGAGGACGCGGACTACCGCGCCGTCTGCGAGGAGATGCTGCACCGCCATGAGGAGGCCTTCCGCACCATCCCCGCCGCCAAAAGCGTGCACCACAGCTTTCTCTCCGGCCTTCTCATGCACACGTATAACATGCTGCGCCTTGCCGATTTCCTCGCCGCTCAGTATGCTGACACCGTGGACCGCAGCCTGCTGCTCGCCGGTACGCTGCTGCACGACTTCGGCAAGGAGCGCGAGTTCACCTTCTCCGAGCTCGGCCTTGTGACGGACTATTCGCTCAAAGGCCAGCTGCTCGGCCATCTCGTCATGGGCGCGCAGGAGGTCGCCGAGGTCGCTGCCCAGCTCGGCACGCCGGAGGAAAAGTCGGTGCTTTTGCAGCACCTGCTGCTCTCGCACCACGGTGAGCCGGAATTCGGCGCGGCGGTGCTGCCCCAGTGCGCCGAGGGCGAGCTGCTCTCGCTCATCGACCAGATCGACAGCCGCATGGAGATCTACCGTGAGGTACTTCAGCCCATGAAGCCGGGTGAGTTCAGCCAGCGCGTTTTTGCGCTCGATAACCGCCGCGTTTACAAGCACGAATAAGCGGGCAGCGCCCGGCTTGTCCCTGCGGCGCGCAGGGGAACGAAACAAGGGAGGGATATCTCTTTTTGAAAAAGAGATATCCCTCCCTTAAACCCTCCCAGAGAAAATTTACATTGCGGGATCAAGGCTTGAAGCGCTGCACACGCTGCGCAATCGGGTGCCTGCCGGGTTTTCTGCGATACGATTCGACCTTCTTCAGCGCCGGCCCTGCTTTTTTGCATTCAGATACAGCACCGCTTCCACAACGCCGCCGCCGACGGCGAGGGCCTTGTCCGAAACGGTATTGCAGTACTCCGTCCTTCCACGCGGGTCCACGTCGCCGGATTTCATGCCCTTGTGCACGCGCACGCCGTCGTCGAGCACGCCGCGCAGCACGCCGCTGATGGTGCACCTCATCGGCACGTCCTCGACAAATCCGATCGTCTCGCCCTCCGTCACCGTGTCGCCGATGCGGTGCACGGCGGTAAACACGCCGTCGCACGGCGCGCGCAGCACGCGCTCGCCCGCAAAGCCGCCGATGAGGCCGGGGATGTTCGTATTCGGCAGGGCGCTGCCCCGGTAGATCGCATGCCCGAGCGTGTGGCCGCGCATCGTCTCCACGACCGCGTGGCAGTCCTCCCCCGCCGTAAAGCCGGGACCGACGCCCACGACGATGGGCGCATCGTCGATCCTCGTGCCGAGGTTGCGCTTGGCCAGAATCGCGTCCACAAGCGCGTCGGGCGTGAGCGCTTCGCGGCAGCGGCACTCAGGGTCGGCAAGGACCGGGATCACGCCCTCGCGCAGAAGCGCCTTCGCCTGCGCGGCATCCTCCGCACGCACGGCGCGAAGGCCCTCGACCGTTGTTTCGCCGTGGACGATGGCGTCCGAAAAGGCGACCGTGCGGCGGATGGCGGTCGGCCGCGCGAGGTCGGTCATCACCACGTCCACGCCGCAGCGCCACAGCCGCAGCGCAGCGCCGCTCGCGATATCGCCCGCGCCGCGGATCAGTGCAAGCATACATACACCCCCTGATGCAGACTGCCCGCGACCACCGGGCAGGAAAATTCCTTCGCCATTTTCTCCGCCGCCGCGTAATCCGCGGCGGTCTCGACCTTATTGATATAAATGCGGTCTCCATAGCCCTCGGCATTGATGATGCGTGCGGCCATTTCCGGCGTGACGGCGGCATCCTCGTCCGCGCCCGCAAGGCGCGCGTAGAGCGCGCTGCGGTGGCAGATCTCGCGAACGGGTCTGCCGATGCCATCGATCCCCACGACCAGCACGACGCGCTGCGCGCAGGCAGGGATGACCGGCTCGTGCGCCTCGTGCGCCTTGAGCGGCAGGCACTTGGCTCCGTCCGCCTCCACGAGCACGAAGTCCGCAAGACAGGACAGCGTCTCCATCGCAAGCTGCGGCGCGCAGAGCTTGCCGCCGTCTGTACGTGAAGCGACGCAGACGATGCTCTCCTTCTCGAGCGCCGCGCGCACGGCGTCCTCGTCCGCGTCCAGCAGCGTTTCATACCGCTCCGGGCGGCGGATGTGCGTCGTGGTCGTGACGATGACCGTGCCCTTTTTCGAAAGCTCTTCGGCGAGCGTTTCCATCAGCGTCGTTTTTCCGCCGCCGCCGATGAGCGCGGTCACGCCGCGGCCGATATGCAGAAGCGGTGCGATCTTCATGCGCGCCGCCTCACTTCGTCACGCCCGCGCGGCGGGCGCGGTGCTCGATCATCTCCGCCGCCACGCTGATGGCGATCTCCTCGGGCGTCTCGGCGAGGATGGGAAGGCCGATGGGCGCGTGGACGCGCGCAAAGTCCGCCTCGCTGAAGCCGTCCGCAAGCAGCCGCTCGCGCGTTTTGGCCACCTTGCCCCGGCTGCCGATGCAGCCGATGTAGGTCGCCTCGCTCCGCAGGACCTGCGAGAGGATCTCGTAGTCCGCCTGATGCCCCGGCGTCATCACGACGGCATAGTCGTCCGCCGTGAGCTTCACCCTGCTGTAAATATCCCGGAAATCGCCGAGGATGACCTCCTCGGCGGCAGGATAGTGCTCCGGCTTTGCAAGCTCGGCGCGGTTATCGTACATCGTCACGCGGAAGCCGACGGACGCGAGCACCGGCACGAGCGCACAGCCCACGTGGCCGCCGCCGAAGATGTACGCCCGTCCCGCGCGTGCGAGCGGCTCGATATACACGCCGTCGCGCCAGAGGGCGCGGGTCGTAAAAAGGTCCTTCCGCTCCGGCGGGAGCTCCTCGCGCGTGAGCACGCGGAAGTCCCTCACCTGCTCGCCGTCGAGCGCGAGCAGCAGCCAGAGGTCAACGCCCTCGCTGAGCTTTTCGCGCCAGCGCTTCAGCACGGCGATATCCGCCGCCTGCTGCGGGGAAAAGAGCTGGAAATACACCGTCACCTGCCCGCCGCAGATCATGCCGATGTCGTTCACGTCGTTCGGGTGCAGGTCGTAGGACCTGAGCTCGTTTTTGCCGCTTTTGATCGCGTCGAGCGCGCGCAGGCCGCTCAGCCGTTCCACCGCGCCGCCGCCGATGGTGCCGAGCGTGCTGCCGTCTTCAAAAACGGCCATTTTCGCGCCCGCGCCGCGCGGCGCGGAGCCGGAGGAAGCGAAGATGCTGCACAGCGCCGTGCGCTCTCCGCGTTCCAGCGCCGCAAGCATCGCGTCAAGGATCTTTTTCATATCTGTCACTATCCTTTCAAAAGTATCACGCTTTGCCCCGATTATAGCAAACCCACCGCGCAAATGCAATGCAAAAAAGCAGGACCTTCCTCCCCGGAAGGCCCTGCCGTATTTTCTTATTTGCTTCTTTCGATGCGTTTGAGCTCGCCGAAGTACTTGTCGTGCGTTTCCTGATAAGCCTGGTTGAACACCGGGTCCTTGCCCTGGTGCAGCGCGTGGATATAGTCGTGGTGGTTATCCATGATGCGCTTGTCGAACATCGAGAGCGTGAACACGCCGACGTTCGAGCACTGGTCGGCGATGCGCTCCACATTGACGAGGATATCGAGGAACGTAAGTCCCGCGTACACGGTGCACTGCCCGTCGCGCACGCGGCGGATGTGGTTGGAGCGAAGCGTGGCGACGAGGTCGTCCACGACCTCCTCGACCGGCTCGATCTTGCGCGCGGCCTCGTGATCCGTCGCGCCGAAGGCGCTGTAGGTGTAGTCAAGGATCTCCTGAAGCGCCTGCCGGAGCACCTTAAGCTCCTGCCGCGCCACGGGAGATAAGCTCGCGTTGCGCTCGATGAACTCCTGCGCGTTTTCCGTCAGGTTCACGGCATGGTCGCCGATACGCTCAAACTCGCCGAAGCACTGGATGTAGTAGTTGAGAAGATCGTTCGAGTGGCCCGTGGGCACGTGCGGGGAAAGGCGGATGAGGTAGTTGTCCACATGGTCGGCGAGCTTGTCGATGTGCTCTTCATTCTCGTTGATTACATCGATGGCGTGCTTGTTGAACTTTTCAAGCACGTCCATCGCACTCATCACGCCCGTGCGCGCAAGGCGCGCCATGGTGGTGATGGCCTCGCCCGCGCCGGAAAGGGCGATGGCGGGAGAGCTGTAGAACTTTTCATCGAGCAGCGAAAGCTCGTGGTCCACGTTCTCGCCGAGCTGCACATCGTCCTTGACGAGCCTGCGCGAAAGCTTTTCAAACTGGCCGCAGATGGGCAGCAGCGCAATGGCCGAGATCAGGCGGAAGACCGTGTGCACGTTGGCGATGCCGCCGGAGGTGAGCACCCTGTCCCACAGCGGGTCGAGCACGCCGAAGCCGTGCAGGAGCATCAGCCCCACGATGACGAGGATGGAGCCGGCGATGTTGAAGAGGATGTGGATCACACCCGTGCGCTTGGCGTCGGCCTTCGAGCCGATGGAGCAGACGATGGCGGTGGTGACGCAGTCGCCGATGTTGACGCCGATGATGATGGCGTAAACGGAGGAAAACGTCAGCGCGCCGGTCGTGGAAATGGCCTGTAAAATACCGATGGTGGCCGAGGAGCTTTGCAGCAGGAACGCAACGCCCGTGCCGAGCAGGAAGCCGAGCACCGGCTTATCCGAGAGCTGGAAGAACATGTTGGCAAACGTCTCCGACTCAGACAGCGGGCTGACCGCCGCCGTCATGCTCAGAAGGCCCGTAAAGAGGATGCCGAAGCCCATGGCGATCGAGCCGATCGTGTCGGACTTGCGGCTTTTGACCGCCATGAGAAAGATGATGCCGATGATCGCCGCGAGCGGCGCCAGCGTCGAGGGCTTGAAGAAGTTCAGAAGCGACGTTTCCGCCGCGTTCACGTCAAGAAGGCGGATGATCTGGCCCGTGACCGTCGTGCCGACGTTCGCGCCCAGGATGACGCCGATCGACTGGTGCAGCGACATGATGCCCGCGCCGACCAGGCCCGATGTGAGTACGATCGTCGCCGTGGAGCTCTGGATGACGGCCGTCACGCCAAGGCCGAGCAGGAAGCCGACGAGGGGATTGTTCGTCACCTTTTCCATTGCGCTTTTGAACGCGTCGGAGGAGCCGCGCTTGAGTCCGTCGCCCATCAGGCGCATGCCGTAAAGGAACAGCGCCAAGCCGCCGAAAAGCGTGATGATGTTAAAAATCGTCATACGTTTGAAACCTCTTATCCTTCATTCACTCCGCGCCGCTTTTCGACGCACATGGGCATCTGAATGCCAACTCTCACCAGATATTATTTTATCAGCTGCATGGAAAATTGCAATCCCTTTCCGTGTTTTTTGCAAAAATTCGTTCCGATGATATTTTGCTTGCATTTCCTTGTTCACGTGGTACAATAATCGCAGACAATAAAAGGAGGCTTTCAACCATGTTGAACGCAGGCAACCCCATCGGCGTGATGGACAGCGGCATCGGCGGACTGACCGTCGTGCGCGAGCTCCAGCGCATTCTTCCCGGCGAAGATATCATCTACTTTGGCGACAGTGCCAACTGCCCCTACGGCAACAAGACGTCTGACCAGATCTTTGAGCTCAGCCGTCATATGCTCCAGTTCCTCGGCGACAACGGCGTGAAGTGCACCGCCATCGCCTGCAACACCATTTCCACTATGGCGGACCGTCTGCGTCCCTGCTTTGACTATAAGATCATCAGCATCGTGGAAGAAGCGGCCAAATATGTGCTGCGCGAGCAGCTCAAGAGCGTCGGCCTGATCGCGACGGAGTTCACCGTCGCCTCCGGCAAGTACGCCGAGCTCATCCACGCCGGTGATCCCGAGTGCAAGGTCGTCGGCAAGGGCTCTCCCCTGCTCGCGGCGCTCGTTGACCGCGGCGACTTCAACCAGCACGACATCAACACCGAGATCCGCACGCAGGTGGACAACATCCTCTCGCGCGAGAAGGTCGAGAACCTGATCCTCGGCTGCACGCACTACCCCATCGTAGAGGAGAACTTCCACGAGTGCTACCCCGAGATGAAGCTCATCAACCCCGCGCTCGAGCAGGCGAACGCCGTGAAGGATTACCTCACCGAGCAGAACGCGCTCAACCCGCAGAAGAAGGGCAAGTTCGTCATCTGCACGAGCGGCGACCCGCAGGTGTATGTCAACGTCGGCAAGCGTCTGGGCCTGTTCGAGGCCAGCGAGCTGAAGGTCGTTCACATCTAAGAATACAGCAAGGAAAAGAGAGGGCCGCGGCCCTCTCTTTTTTCATATCCGCCGCCCGGGTGCATAGAATGCAGCGAGGTGATCTTTTGTGAACGACACTGTTACCCCCGCCGCGGCGTTCGAGCAGGCGCTGACGCTTGCGTTCGGCCCGCGCGAGGAATTCTCCCGCGTGCTCACGCACGCGCTGCGCCGCCGCTGCGGCGGGCGCGTATGCCTGACGCTGCTGGCGGACGGCTCGCTCGTCCTGCTCGGTCTTGAAGGCGGCGCGCCCTGCCCCGGCACGGTCCTGCTCGATGTCTCCGCGCCGCCGTCTCCGTGCAGCGAGGAAGCGCTCGCCCTGCGCGTGCGCGTGATCGACTGGCGGCCCTGCGCGCAGCGGTACGCAGAGGCCCTCGCGCGGCGCGGCGATACGGAAAGTTGACTGCACGCAAAAAAGCTCCGTGACGGCCGTCACGGAGCTTTTTTCTTATTGCAGCATATTCAGGATCGCGCGCACAGTATCCTCCACCGTCCCGTTATTGTCAACCACATGGTCGGCAAAACGTTCGTAGCAGGCCCTGCGCCTGTCGTACAGCGCTTTGAGGTCGCCTGCGGAGAGGGGACGGCCCTCGCGCGGCAGCTTGTCCACGTCGCGCTCGAGCCAGAAGATGACGCCGTTCTGATGCAGAAGGTCGTAGTTCTCTTCGCGCGTCACGCAGCCGCCGCCCGTGGCGATGACCGCGCCCGAGCGCTTGCCGAGCGCGGCGAGCGCCTCGGTCTCGAGCTTTCGGAACGCCGCCTCGCCGTGCCTTTCGATGAGCTGGGCGCAGCTCGCGCCGTTTTTCTCCTCGATCTCGGCGTCGCTGTCGAGCACGACGCGGTCGAGCGCTTCGGCAAGACGGGCGGCGACAGTGCTCTTGCCGCTGCCGGGCATGCCGATGAGCACAATGTTCTGCATCTCAAGGCTCAGCTTTTTTAAGATGCGTTCGGTCTCGCTGTCGGGAATTTCCCGGCCCTCAAAGACCTCCGCCGTGCGCTTGGCCTGCGCGACAAGCATGTAAAGCCCGCTCATATACGAGATGCCAAGCCTTTCCGCCTGCAAAACAAGCGCCGTGCGCGCGGGGTTATAGACGATATCCAGCACGCCCTCGAGCTTCGGGAACTGCGCAAGGTCGAGGGGCGAAACGCCGCAGTCCGGATACATGCCGACGGGCGTGGCGTTCACGATGACCTCCGCGCCGGCGTGGCGGTCCAGATTGCCGTAATGATTCTCCCCGCTGCGGGAGATGACCGTCACGCTGCGCGCGCCCAGCTCTTCGAGCACGGCGCAGACCGTCGCGGACGCGCCGCCGGAGCCGAGCACGAGCGTCTTTTTCCCCGCGACGGCAATACCGCTCGCCTTCACCATCCCGGCAAAGCCGTAAGCATCGGCGTTATCGCCGTAGAGCGTGCCGTCCGGACGCTTTACGAGCACATTTACGCTCCGGAGCTTTTGCGCGATGGGCGAAAGCTCCGCGCAGTACGCTATGACGGCTTTTTTGTAGGGAATGGTGACGTTCAGGCCGTCAAAGCTCCCGCTCTCCAAAAATTCGCCGAGCCTTTCCGGCGCGACCTCATAGAGCCTGTATTCATAGTCCGCAAGCTCTGCGTGGATGGCGGGCGAATAGCTGTGGCCCAGCTTCTCGCCGAGTAAGCCGCATCGTTTCATTCAGACCACCTCGCTGTAGGAGCCGAGATACGTGAATTCCTCGCACAGCTCGGGCAGTTCGCCCATAAGCTGCATGAACTGCGGGGAATAGACCGAGGTCTCCAGATCAAAGTAAAACATGAACTCGAAGTTGCGCTCCGGCATGGGGCGGCTCTCGAGCTTATTGAGGTTCACGCCCAGCGCGTAAAAGCGCGAGAGCGCCTTATAAAGCGAGCCCGGCTGGTGCGGCAGGACCATCATCAGGCTCGTGCGGTCCGCGCCGGGATAAATTTCAAGGTCCTTTGCGATGCAGATGAAGCGCGTGAAGTTATTGCCCTGGTCCTGCACGGAGGCGGCAAGGCACGAAAGGCCGTAAAGCTCCATGCACGCGCGCGAGGAGAGCGCCGCCGCGTCGCTCCGCCCGGATTCGGCGACCATGCGCGCGGCCGCGGCGGTATTCTCGCAGCGGATGACCTTCACGTTCGGAAGCTCCTGCAAAAAATGCGCGCACTGGCTGATGGCCTGCTCGTGGGAGTAGATCTCGCGGATGTCCTCGAGCCTTGCGCCGGGATTGGCCAAAAGATTATGGTCAACCTTAATGCGCACCGAGCGCACGATGCGGAAGTCATGCTTCATCATGAGGTCGTACACCGCGTTCACGCTGCCCGCCGTGCTGTTTTCAAGCGGCAGCACGCCGTAGCGGCAAAGGCCCTTTTCTATGGCGGAAAACACGGCCTCAAAGGAGCTGAAAAAGAAGGTGTTCGGCCGCTTGAACAGCCGCCCGCAGGCCATTTCGGAATACGCGCCCTCCACGCCCTGACAGGCGACGGCGGCGTTTTCCGGAAAGAGCGGCGGCGTGTCCTGTATAGCCGCGGCGATCTTTGCGGGCAGCTCGCCCGCCGCGCCGAGAAGCCGGCCCTGATGGCTGCGGCTCAGCTCGAACATGAGGGAATAGAGCGAGGACATATACTCGCGCAGCCCGTCCGGCGTTTTCTCCATGATGTCGCGCAGCTTTTCCTTCTCGCGGCGCGCGTCGAGCACGCGCAGGCCGTTCGCCTTCTTATATTCGGCGATCTTCGCAGCGATGTTCATGCGCCTGGCAAAAAGCGCGGTCATCTGATCGTCGATGCTGTCGATCTCTTTTCGGTAGTCGTTTAAGTCCATGCTTTCTTACCTCATTTCCTTTTTGCGCGACAGATACGCGTCATACACCGCGACAGCGGCCGCCGCCTCCACGCAGGGCACGGCGCGCGGCACGATACAGGGGTCGTGACGACCCGTGACGGTAAGCGTCTCTTGCGTCATGTTCTGCAAATTGACGCTCTGCTGCCCGCGCGCGATGGACGGCGTGGGCTTGAAGGCCGCACGGAACACGATGGGCATGCCGTCCGTGATGCCGCCGAGGATACCTCCGCAGCGGTTCGTCTCAGTGACGACCCGGCCGTTTTCGACGGAAAACGCGTCGTTATCCTCGCTGCCGCGAAGCGCTGATACGCCAAAGCCCGCGCCGAACTCGATACCCTTGACGGCGGGGATGCCGAAAACGGCTCCGGCGATCCGATTCTCCATGCCGCCGAACATCGGGTCGCCAAGGCCCGCGGGCGCGCCGAAAACAGCGCATTCGATCACGCCGCCGACGCTGTCGCCCTCCTCCCGCGCCCGGGCGATGGCGGCGCGCATCTGCTCGCCGCGCGCCTCGCTCACGACGGGGAATTCCTTCTCCGCGGTCGGGCCGCTTAGCTCGCCCGCATCCGAAATGCCCGCGATAGACGCGATGCGGCTCACGACCGTGATGCCCTCGCGCGCAAGAATTTGCAGACAGATGCCGCCCGCAATGCACAGCGGCGCGGTCAGTCTGCCCGAAAAGTGACCGCCGCCCGCGCGGTCCTGATAGCCGCCGTACTTGACCTCGGCGGTGTAGTCGGCGTGGCCGGGGCGCGGCGTGAGGACAAGATTCGCATAGTCCTGCGAGCGCGTATTCGTGTTGCGGATGATGGCCGTGAGCGGCGCGCCGCAGGTATAGCCGTTCACAAGGCCCGAGAGGATCTCCGGCGCGTCGGCTTCCTTTCGCGGCGTGGACCAGGCGTTCTGCCCCGGCGCGCGGCGGTTTAAAAAGCGCTGGAGTTCATCTAAATCGACCTTCTCCCCCGCCGGGATGCCCTCGACCGTCACGCCGATGGCTGGGGAATGCGACTGGCCGAAGATGGTCAGCTTCAGGTTTTCGCCGTAGGTGCTGCTCATAGGCTCTCTCCTTTCAGTGCGGCAAAATCGTTCCAAAAGCGCGGGTAGGACTTTGCCACGCAGGCGTCGTTATCCACCGCGACCGCTCCCGCCGCGGCGCAGGCCGCGACGGCGGCGGACATCGCAAGGCGGTGGTCGTTCTGCGTTTGGACCGCGCCGCCGTGCAGCGCGGAAACGCCGGTGATGACGAGCCCGTCCTCCTTTTCCCGAACCTGCCCGCCGAGCGCGCGCAGGAGCTCCGCCGTGCTTTTCAGGCGGTCGGATTCCTTGAGCCGCAGGCGGTAGGCGTTCTCCACCCGCGTCTCCCCCGCCGCGACCGACGCGACGACGCTCAGCACGGGGATGAGGTCCGGGATGGGAGACGCGTCGATCGTCACGCCGCGCAGCGTGCCGCGCTTCACCGTGACGGCGTCGCCGCATTCTTCGACCGCCGCGCCGAACGCGCGCAGCACGTCCAGAAGGCCCCGGTCACCCTGCGAGGAGCTGAGATTCAGCCCCTCGACGCGCACGCCCGCGCTTGACAGCGCGCCCATGCAGAGGAAGAACGCCGCGTTCGACCAGTCGCCCTCGACCGCCGTGCGCTTTGGCAGGCGGAACGTCTGTCCGCCGGGAATCGTATAGGCCGCGCCGGTTTTTGCAAATCGAATTTCGGACAAGCGCAGCGCGTCCTCCGTCATGGCGACGTAGGCCGCGGATTCAAGCGCCCCGGTCACGCTCAGGCTGCTGTCCGCACCCAGGCGCGGCAGCGCCATGAGTAACCCCGAAATGTACTGGGACGACACGTTGCCCGCGATCCCGTAGTGTCCTGCGCGCAGCTGCCCGCTGCAATAAAGCAGGTCTCCGTCCTCCGCAAGCGTCATGCCGTGCGATGTCAGGACGCCGTCCAGCGGGGCAAGCGGACGCTGCGGGAGCCGTCCCTCGCGGTGAAATACCGCCTGCGCGCCGAGCGCGCCGACGATGGGCAGCAGAAAGCGCAGCGTGGACCCGCTCTCGCCGCAGTAAAGGTCGCAGCGCCCATCGGGCACTTGTCTGATGGGCGAAACGCGGAAACCCGTCTCCGTTTCTTCAATTTTCGCGCCGAGGGCGTTCAGGCACTTGGCCGTTGCGGCGATGTCGGCGGAGATGCCGTCGCAGACGATCTCCGTCGCTTCCTCTCCCAGCGCCGCGCAGATGAGCAACCGGTGCGCCTGCGATTTGGACGCCGGGATGCGCACGCAGCCCGTGCGCGCACTGGGCGTGATCGTTCGTTTCATCGGATGCCACCGTCCCGCATCCAGTCGCGCAGCGCCTCGACGGGGATCGTCTCCACGCGCACTCTGCCGACCTCCTCCGGCACGATGAGGTGCATCCTGCCGCCGGAGATCTTCTTATCCACAAGCTCCGCTTCATAAAGCTTATCGAGCGGGTAGCCCGTTTCGGTCGGAAGCCCATAGCGGCGCAGAATATCGAAAAGGCGCGTCAGCGTTTCCTCGCCGCAGATGCCGCGCCTGACCGCCGCGCGCGTGACCGTCGCCATACCGATGGCGACCGCCTCGCCGTGCAGGAGGGAAAAGTCGCTGCACTGCTCGACTGCGTGGCCGAAGGTGTGGCCGAGATTCAGCGTGCGGCGGCGGCCGAGGTCGTACTCGTCCGCGCCGACGATGTCGCGCTTCATCTGCACGCAGACCTCGATGACGTGCTCATACTGCTCGCGCACGGGCGTTTCGTATAATTCTTCAAAGAACGCGGCGTTTCCGAGCATCGAATACTTGATGATCTCGGCGCAGCCGCAGCGGTACTGCTCCTCGGGCAGCGTGGAGAGCGTATCCGGGTCGCAGAGCACGATGCAGGGCTGATAGAAGCAGCCCGCCTGATTCTTGCCCGTGGGCAGGTCCACGGCGGTCTTGCCGCCGACGGACGAATCCACCGCCGCGAGCAGCGTCGTCGGGATCTGGGCAAAGCCCATGCCGCGCTGATATGTCGCCGCGGCAAAGCCCGCAAGATCGCCCGTCACGCCGCCGCCGAGCGCCACGACTACGTCGCTGCGGCTGAAGCGGTGCCCGCCGAGAAAGTGCAGCACGTCCGCGTAGGTCGAAAGGTTCTTGCTCCCCTCGCCCGCCGGAAAGGTGAAGGAATGCACGCGCCAGCCTGCTTTTTCAAGCGCTTTGACCGTGCGCTCGCCGTAGAGCGCGTAGACCGTGTCGTCCGACACGACGGCGGCCATGCCGGGGGCGCTGACCTGCGCCAGCAGCTCGCCCGCGCGGTCGAGAAGTCCGCGCTCGACCAGCACGTTATACTCGCGCGAGGCCTTGATATGGATGCTCCGCATCAGCCGTCCACCTCTTCCTTTCTCTTCTTCCCCTCGTCCAGAAGGCGGACGAGTTCTTCTTCATCGCCCTGCTCCATGGCCGTTTTGTACTGGGACAGGTGCTCGATGTAGCAGTCGATCTCCTTGAGCAGGAATTCCTTATTCTCCATAAAAAGCTCCGCCCACATGTGCGGGGCAAGCCAGGCAACGCGCGTCATGTCCTTGTAGCTGCCGGCGGAAAAGCCCTTGTGCTTTTTCGCCGTAGGACTCTTGATGTAGGCGTTGGATGCCACGTGCGCCAGCTGCGAGGTGAAGGCGATCATCTCGTCGTGCTGCTCGGCGGTCGTGACGGAAAAGCTCCCGAAGCCCGCGGGCAAGAGCAGGTCCTTCACGCGGCTCAAAAGCTCGATATCGTCGAAGCGCGGCGGCACGAGCACCATCGGCGCGCCCTGATAGAGGTCGGCTCTGGCGTATTTGAAGCCCGAAAACTGCGTGCCCGCCATCGGGTGCCCGCCAAGATAGGTAAGACCGTACTGCCCGGCAATGGGGAAGCACGCCGCGCAGACGCTGCGTTTCGTGCCGCAGCAGTCGATAACGACGGTGCGCTTATCGATCTTCGGCGCGTTCTTTTTGAGCCATTCGACCGCCGCCGCGGGGCGGACGGCAAGAAGGATGAGGTCGCACTGCGGCATCGTCTCATCCGTCAGCTCTTCCTCCACCGCGCCGCTGATGACGGCGAACGATACCACGTCGCGGTCGATATCCTGAGCGAGCACGCGCTCGCCCGCTGCGTGATAGGCCTTGGCGAACGAGCCGCCGATCAGGCCCAGGCCAACGATCCCGACGGTCATTCCGCCACCGCCTCTCTCACGCGGCGCACGGCCCTGGCAAGATCGTCATACTGCTCGGGACGCAGGGACTGCGCCCCGTCGCAGAGGGCGTGGATGGGGTCGTTGTGCACCTCGATGATGAGGCCGTCGCTGCCGCAGGCGGCTGCCGCCAGCGCCATGGGGCGCACCAGACGCGCAATGCCGGTGGCGTGGCTCGGGTCCACGATGATGGGCAGGTGCGTCAGCTCCTTGAGCATCGGCACGGCGGCGAGGTCGAGCGTATTTCTCGTGTAATCGTCGTAGGTGCGGATGCCGCGCTCGCAGAGGATGACCTGCTCGTTGCCGCCGGCCATGATGTATTCCGCGCTCATCAGGAGCTCCTTGAGCGTACTGGCAAGGCCGCGCTTTAAGAGGATGGGCTTTCTGAGCCTGCCCAGCTCGCGCAGAAGGTCAAAGTTCTGCATGTTGCGCGCGCCGACCTGAATGAGGTCCACGTCCTCGAAAAGCGGCAGGTAATTCGTGCCCATGATCTCGGTGACGATGGGAAGGCCGGTCTCCTGACGGGCGATCTTTAAAAGCTCGATGCCCTCGGCCTTCAGGCCCTGAAAGTCGTAGGGCGAGGTGCGGGGCTTGAACGCGCCGCCGCGCAGCATGTTCGCACCCGAGGCCTTTACGGCCTTGGCGACCGCGACGATCTGCTCCTCGGATTCAACGGAGCACGGACCCGCAATCATGCAGAAATTGCCGCCGCCCACCTTCACATCGCCGACCTGAACGATCATATCGTCGGGGTGGAACTTGCGGTTGCAGCACTTGAAGGGCTCGGTCACGCGCTTGACGGAGTCCACGATGCTCAAACTTTCAATCAGGTCCATGTCCACGCGCGCCGTGTCGCCGATCAGGCCCAGCACGGTCTGGTACTCGCCCTCGGAAATGTGCACGCCGAGGCCCTGATTTTTGAGCCAGCTGATGAGCTGCTCGCGCTTGTCCTGTTCTGCTCCGTGCTTGAGTACGACGATCATGATAATGTCCTCCTTATGGATCGTAAATAGTCACTGAAACAAAAAAATGCGGCACAGGTCTAACCTGTGCCGCATCAACTGCTCTCTTTTAAGAGTTCCTTTTCGCTGCATCACAAATTAGCCTTACTATGACTGGATAGTAAAGTAATAATAGTATGCAAAAACGAAAATGCTCTTCATTTTGTGCTGTTTCTCCGTTCGTGGAATGTCGTTGCCCTCAGTATAAGAGCCTGAACCCCGATTGTCAACCGAATAATCTTACATTTCGCCCACCGGCGCCGATTTTCGTTGAAAAGCATGCGATTCCTTTTCGCACTGTCCGGAATTTTAGAGCACTTTACACCAATACAGCGCACATTTCTCCGCGTTTTTCCGCCAAAAAAATGCAGCATCGGCAAGTATCCATGAGAGCCTTGCATATTTTCTCCCTCCACGCCCGGTTCCTGAATATCCGTGCTTGACATTCCCGCCATTTTCCCGTATAATGCACCGAAAACACGGCAAGGAGGAATGAATGATGCGCTACCGTTTGAAAAACGCCTCTGCTTTCCCGCTCCGCGTGTTTCCTTCGGCTGTTTCCGCCGCCGTTCATTCCGCTGCCGATGCCTTTGAATATGATCTTATTTCCCGGTCTCGATGATGTTTTTGTTGCATCTTCCGAAGCCGGGATTTTTTCTTGAGGAGGGACTTCATTGCAGGACGTGACCTATACCATCGCCGAAAATAAGCCCATCGCTTCGGGCGTTTACCGCCTGCGCCTGACGGGCGATCCCTCGGCCATCACCGCGCCGGGGCAGTTTCTCGAGCTGCGCGTTCCCGGCTTTTTCCTGCGCCGGCCAATCTCCGTCTGCGACTGGGACGAAGCGGGCGTGACGCTCCTTTATAAGGTGGTCGGCGGCGGCACGGACGCGCTCTCCCGCTGCACCATTGGGCAGACGATCGACGCGCTTTGCGGTCTCGGCAACGGCTTTGACGTTGCCGCCTGCGGCAGCGCGCCGCTGCTCTGCGGCGGCGGCATCGGCGCCGCCCCGCTCTATGGACTTGCAAGAAGGCTCGCCGCCGCGGGCAAAGCGCCCACGGCGGTCCTCGGCTTCAACACGGCGGCGGACGTTTTTTATGAAGAGGAATTCAAGGCCCTCGGCGTCCGGACCATCATCGCGACGGCGGACGGAAGCTGCGGCGTGCGCGGCTTTGTGACCGACGCGCTGCCGGAGGAATACGACGCCTTCTGCGCCTGCGGGCCGCTGCCGATGCTCCGCGCGCTCTGCGAGCGGACGGGCCGGCCGGGGCAGGTCAGTCTGGAAGCGCGCATGGGCTGCGGCTTCGGCGCGTGCATGGGCTGCACGATTGAAACGGCAAACGGTCCGAAGCGCGTCTGCCGCGAGGGCCCGGTGTTTCGGAGGGAGGAGATCCAATGGTAAAAACCGCTGTTTCACTCTGCGGTCTGCCGCTCGACAATCCCGTCATCCCCGCCAGCGGCACGTTTGGCTACGGGTACGAGTTCGCGCAGCTGTACGACATCAACTGTCTCGGCACGTTCTCCTTCAAGGGGACGACGAAAGAGCCCCGCTCCGGCAATCCCCAGCCGCGCATCGCCGAGATGCAAAGCGGCATGCTCAACGCCGTGGGGCTCCAGAATCCCGGCGTGGACGCGGTCATCGCGCAGGAGCTGCCGCGGCTCGCCCGGGTCTTCCATAAGCCCGTCATGGCAAACGTCAGCGGCTTTTCGCTCGATGAATACGTTGAGGTCTGTCAGAAGCTCGACGCCTGCCCGCAGGTCGGCTGGCTCGAGGTGAACATCTCGTGCCCGAACGTCCACGGCGGCGGGATGAGCTTCGGCACCGACCCGGCATCTGCCGCGGCGGTCACGCGCGCGGTGAAGGACGCCGTCCATAAGCCCGTCATCGTCAAGCTCTCGCCGAACGTCACGAGCATCGCGGACATTGCGCGCGCCTGCGAGGACGCGGGCGCGGACGGCATCAGTCTCATCAACACCGTGATGGGCATGCGGCTGGACCTCAAGACCAGAAGGCCGCTGCTTGCCAACGGCACGGGCGGCATGTCCGGCCCCGCGGTCTTTCCGCTGGCGGTGCGCATGGTCTGGCAGGTGTACGAAGCCGTGAATATCCCCGTCGTCGGCCTTGGCGGCGTCACGAGCGCGGAGGACGTGCTCGAAATGATGCTCGCGGGCGCAGCCGCGGTGGAGGTGGGCGCGGCGAACCTCGTCGATCCCTGCGCCTGCCGCCGCATCGTCGGGGACCTGCCGCGCGTCATGCAGAAATATCACATCAACGATCTGAACGATATCATAGGAGGTGCCCACCATGGGTAAAGACGTCATCATTGCACTGGATTTTGACAACAGGGAAAAGACACTCGCATTTCTCGACCGCTTCACCGGCGAAAAGCCGTTCGTGAAGATCGGCATGGAGCTCTTCTACGCCGAAGGCCCCGCGATCGTGCGCGAGATCAAAGCCCGCGGCCACAAGATCTTCCTCGATCTCAAGCTGCACGACATCCCCAACACCGTGAAAAAGGCCATGGCCGTGCTCTCGTCTCTCGATGTGGACATGGTCAACCTCCACGCCCCCGGCACGCGCGCGATGATGTCTGCCGCGCTCGAGGGTCTGACCCGCGCGGACGGCACACGCCCGATGCTCATCGCCGTCACGCAGCTCACCTCCACGAGCCAGCAGAGCATGGAGGATGAGATCGGCATCCACCGCCCCCTTGAGGAAGTGGTCCTCGATTACGCGAAAAACGCCATGGCCGCCGGTCTTGACGGCGTGGTCTGCTCCCCGCTTGAAGCCGGCCGCATCCACGAGACCTGCACGAAGGACTTCGTCACCGTCACGCCCGGCATCCGCTTTGCCGACGCGAAGGCGGACGACCAGGTGCGCATCACCACGCCCGCAAAGGCGCGCGAGATCGGCTCGGACTACATCGTCGTCGGCCGCCCCATCACGCAGGCGGAGGACCCCGTCGTGGCCTACCGCCGCTGCGTCAGCGAGTTTGTGGGGGATTAAGATGAGCTGGGATATCATTCTGTTTGATCTGGACGGCACGCTGACCGAGTCCGGTCCCGGCATCATGAAGGCCGGGCAGTACGCGCTGCGCGCCTTCGGCATCGAGCGCGACTGGCGCGAGCTGTCGTTTTTCGTCGGCCCGCCGCTGAGCGAGACGTTTGCGCGCTTCGTCCCGCCGCAGGACGTGGACGCGGCGGTCGCGAAATTCCGCGAATACTACCAGAGGGACGGCTGGATCGACAACGCACCCTACCCCGGCATCCCGGAGCTGCTCGCGCACCTGAAATCGCAGGGCAAGCGGCTTTTTGTCGCCACGTCGAAGCTCGACACCATGGCCGTGCGCATCGTCGGGCACTTTGGCCTGACGCCGTATTTTGAAGCCGTCTGCGGCGCGCCCGAGGGCGACAAGGAAGCGGGCAAAAAGGTAAACGTCGTCAAAGCCGCGCTCAGGGCGGCGGGCTGCGAGGACCTCTCCCGCGCCGTCATGGTCGGCGACCGCGAGCATGACGTGATCGGCGGCCACCTTGCGGGGCTTCCCGTCGTCGGCGTGCTCTACGGCTACGGCAGCCGCGAGGAGCTGTCCTCCGCCGGGGCCGAGCACATCGCCGAAACGCCCGAGGCTGTGGAGCGCCTGATTTTATCGAAAAATTAACCATTTCAGAGGAGAAGTGAGAATATGGAGCATTTGGAACGCAAGATCGCGGAGGGGCTGCTCTCCATCCGCGCCGTCTTTTTCCGCCCGGACGAGCCCTTCACCTGGGCCAGCGGCATCAAGAGCCCGGTGTACTGCGACAACCGCCTGATCCTGACCGCGCCCGAGGTGCGCACGCAGGTGGAAAGCGCGCTGTGCGAGGTCATCCGCGCCGACTATCCCGATGTGGAGGTCCTGATGGGCACGAGCACGGCGGGCATCGCGCACGCGGCGATCGTGGGACATATGATGGGCCTTCCGATGGGCTATGTGCGCGCGTCCGGCAAGGACCACGGCCGCAAAAATCAGATCGAGGGCCGGCTCGAGCCGGGCCAGAAGGTCGTCGTCATCGAGGACCTCATCTCCACGGGCGGCAGCGCGCTCGACGTTGTGGACGTTCTGCGCGAGGCGGGCGCGGAGGTGCTCGGCATCGCGAGCATCTTCACCTACGGCATGCAAAAGGGCATCGACCGCCTTGCCGCGGCGAACGTGAAAAACCACAGCCTGACGAATTTCGACGTCATCGCCGCCGTCGCGGCGGAGCAGGACTATATCCACCCCGACGATGTCGCGCGGCTCCTCCAGTTCCGCGACAACCCCTCGGACGAATCCTGGATCGGCGCGGGAAAGCGGTAAGCGATAAAAAAGCAAGAGACAGACGCCTGAAGCCGTCTGCTGGTAAGACAGTAAAATTCAAATTTCTTGGAACAGGCATGATTTCGGTCATGCCTGTTCCGCTTTTAGCAGCTCATCCACGGGAATGTAGCCCACAAGGTCGTACTCGATATGTACCTTCTGCCTGCGCTTGCCGCTGGACTTGTCCGGTGCATCCCACATAGACCGCCTTGATAAGCTCTCTGAGGGCATAGGGCGTTAGCTCCGTGAGGGTGCTATTTCTCTTTACCCGCTGAACGAACTGCTCTATATTCTCTGCCTGTTGTTCCTGTTCATGGATTAATCTATCTTCGGAAAGTGAGTCAGGGATTTTTCGGCTCACGGTGTTCAGGCATATCCGGTTTTTTCTCATATCCGTCAATCGCCACTTGGCGAAGGTAGGCGCTCATATTCTCTATACCAAGCTGCGCCATCCTCGCCTTTATCAAGCCGAGTTCTCTTTCATCTACGAAAAATTTGACCTGTATCGGTCGCTTGCGATTCCTGTTGTCTGGCATAGATGCTATCCCGCTCCTGTTCAGTTATCTCTTGTCCGTAGTGAAAAGCTTTACTGTGTCTGTTGGATTCCTTAATTCGGTCTTGAAGAATTCTGGATACATCTTAATGTCCTCATCGAGCGAAGCCCACACCAAATGTTCTTTGCTGTTATCCTCCATAAAGCTTTCACTGATCGGCGCAAAAGCATCAGGCACTTTCATATAGAAGAAAAGCGAAATCTCATAAATCAGCTTGTTCCGATTGGAAGGCACGTCGCCATAGAAATAGTTTTCATGCACAAAGCCAAGGCGGTCAATTTCCATCTGAACGCCTGTTTCCTCCAACACTTCACGGACGACAGCCTCTTCTGCTGTTTCACCGAATTTTACCCTGCCGCCAACGGAGTAGAGATAGTCTCTGTCATTGCCAACCATCAAAATCTTTCCATCCTTCATGATGATTGCGCCGACACGAATATTCAAAATCCCATCGTCACAGACTACGCACATATCTTTGTTCATTGTTTTTTCTACCTCCGCACACAGTTTCAGTGCTGTCATTTTTGCTTTTATCAAGCCAAGTCCTTTTTCATCTATGAAGAATTTGGCCTGTATTGGCCGATTCCAGTTCCTGTTGTCAGGTATGACTTACCCCTCTGACTTTAGAATATGTTCTCGAATTACTGCTTCATGCTCTTGACAATAGGCGTAGCTGCTTCGCATAAAATCTTCAATATTCTGGCTTCTGTACATAGCGTCCAATGTGTCAAGAATAGGTTTCCCATCTACCATCATATCGAAGAAATACGGATAGACACATCCACCGTTTTCTCTCGGGAAATATGGGTTGATGGAGCTGAGCCGCTCATCTCTCATCACGGATTCGACCACCATTTCGCTCAATATCCATTTGAGCGAGGGACGCTCATATTCGTCGTAGTTATCTCCAAACAACTGGCTCCATACATAGAACCAAATAAAGTGTATGATCTCATGTATTCCACCGCCAATGGCACCCTTTGCGCTGTTCAAATAGAATGTGTCATAGCAGTGCTCTTTTAGAAAACGCGGCTCAATAGGGTTCAAACTCAAATTGCAGCGCAGGTCATTAAACAAGCCTGTGCAATCTATGCTGAAAGCCTCTGATAAAGCAGCTGTAATCTGCGCTTTGCAAGCGTTCCAGTGATGAGAATATAAGGTCACCTTCTCGTTGATTGTGTTCTCCAACTCAGCATACGCAGCCCTCATGGTACGTTCAATGTAGTCTCTTTTTTCTGCAACTGGCAAGCTTGCAGCGAATGTTCTGTCAAGCTGCGGATAGAAATGGTATAAAGGTTCAGACCAGAATTCAGCTTCTCCTTCGGCTTGAAAATGCATGATACTCTGAATCATGTAATCGACACCGGGATTTATAAATGTAACTTCCATAAATCGTTCACCTCTGTGCCCCTTCCTCGTATATCTTTCTCAACTCGGTATTCGGTGTACCAAACTTTCACTTCTCATGTAATCTGATCCAAAAGACTGTACTCAGTAACTGCTTCAGAATACATCTTTGTGCTGCCGTTCAAAACGAAATCAGCATGCGCCACCGGGGCATTGCGGATCAGATCATCAAACGTGCCCGCCCGTTCGTGTGTACACACAGTATAACATAGCAATCATTCTATTTTCAATAGGCGCGACGGAAGTTATCGCCATTTAGCAATATTATTTTGTGTTAAAATCTGATTTTTCGATTCTTACAGTGTCAATCATACTCTGCATCGAAATACCCACCTATCGACTTTACGGTTTTGAGGGGTATTTTGCTTGACCGCAAATATACGCACTCCCCAGCGAACGGTATCCGCTATGCAGCGATTCGCTGTTTCACAAAAGAACCGCACAGAGGCGATAACTATTTCACCCTTTTCGCTATCCTTGCTTTTCAGCGCAAAAAACAGGTGATTCTCAACCCTTAGATGTACAAAAACAGGCAGCACCCAACCGACGTTGAGTGCCGCCTGTTTTGTTGTCCAATCCTGCTTGGCAGATGCCGATTTTGTAGTTTCCTCAAATTACTGTCTTATCGGCACACGCCTGAGCGTCTGTCTCTTTTTTCTTTCTATCGGGCTTTCAGCGTTCCGCAACGCCGCTGCCCTCTGCCGCGTCGAGCTCGCGGCGCTCCTCGATGGCCTCCTGCAGGATCATATCCTTGACCTTCATCAGGCGGATGGTGTTCGCGCGCTCGTTTTCGTCGAGCTTCATCGTGATATATTTGATGCTCTGCTGCATCTGCGGGATCTTGACGTATTCGAGCGCGTTGACGCGCCGTCTTGTGCGCTCGATCTCGGCGGCGAGCAGCTGCGTCGCCTTCTCGACCTCGGCCAGGCGGAGAAGGTCGGGCAGGATCTCGCCCAGCTCGCGCACGGCGTCATCGAGCTCGCCGCTCGTCTGAGCAAAGCCGTAGGGGTAAATGTCCCCGCCGTCCTCGCTCGCGAGCTTGAATTCATAGCGCGGCACCTCGACGCTCATCACGTTCTCCGTGTGCGTTTCAAGCGCGACGCTCTGGCGCGGGATGAGCAGCGCCTGCTCGAGCATCTCCGGGGACATCAGCGCGCTCGCCACGGTGAACGAGCCGTAGGCCTTCGCGAGCGACTGCTCGACCTTTTCGCGCAGGGCGCGGTCCTCGCGCACGACCTCCATGAACTGCTTCATCAGCTCGTCGCGCTTGTCCTTGAGGAGCTTGTGCCCACGCTGGGCGGTGCGCAGGCGCGCCTTGAGGCGCGTGAGCTCCATGCGGGTGGGATTGACAATGGTCGCAGGCACGTTTCTCCCCCCCTTACTCGCTCTTTTTGAGATATTTGTCGATATACTCCGGCTTGATGCGCTTGAGCTCGCTGCGCGGCAGGATGGAGAGCAGCTCCCAGCCGAGGTCGAGCGTCTGCTCGATGGAGCGGTTCTCGTCGCCGCCCTGCGCGACGTAGCGCTTTTCAAACTCGTCGGCAAACTTCGCGTAGAGAAGGTCCGTCGGGCTCAGCGCCGCTTCGCCGAGGATCGACATGAGCTCCTTATTCTCCTTGCCGGTGGCATAGGCCGCAAAGAGCTGGTTCATCGTGCCGGAGTGGTCCTCGCGCGTCTTGCCCGCGCCGATGCCCTTGTCCTTGAGGCGCGACAGGCTCGGCAGCACGTCCACCGGCGGGTTGATGCCGCGGCGGTACAGCTCGCGCGAGAGGATGATCTGCCCCTCGGTGATATAGCCTGTGAGGTCGGGGATGGGGTGGGTCTTGTCGTCCTCGGGCATCGTGAGGATGGGGATCATCGTGATGGAACCGTCCTTGCCCACCTGACGGCCCGCGCGCTCGTACATCGTCGCAAGGTCCGTATAGAGGTAGCCGGGATAGCCGCGGCGGCCGGGGACCTCCTTCTTTGCCGCGCTGATCTCGCGCAGAGCCTCGGCATAGTTCGTGATATCCGTCAGGATGACGAGCACGTGCATGCCGCAGTCGAACGCCAGATACTCCGCGGCGGTGAGCGCCATGCGCGGCGTTGCGATACGCTCGACGGCGGGGTCGTTGGCAAGGTTCGTAAAGAGCACCGTGCGGTCGATGGCGCCGGTGCGCTTAAATTCGTTGGCGAAGTACTCCGACTCTTCAAACGTGATGCCGATGGCCGCGAACACGACGGCGAAGTTGCTCTCGCCGTCGAGCACCTTCGCCTGGCGCGCGATCTGCGCGGCCAGCTGCGCGTGCGGCAGGCCCGAGCCGGAGAAGATCGGCAGCTTCTGCCCGCGCACGAGGGTGTTGAGCCCGTCGATCGTGGAAATGCCGGTCTGGATGAACTCGTTGGGGTAGTTGCGCGCGGCGGGGTTCATCGCAAGGCCGTTGATGTCGCGGTGCTCGTCGGCAATGATGGCGGGGCCGCCGTCGATGGGCTGGCCCATGCCGTTAAAGACGCGCCCGAGCATATCGCGCGAGACCGCAAGCTGCAGCGGGTGGCCCAGAAAGCGGATGCGCGAATCGGCAAGGTTGATGCCGGCCGACGCTTCAAAGAGCTGCACGACCGCGCGGTCGCCGTTCACCTCGAGCACCTTGCAGCGGCGCGTGCTGCCGTCGGAGAGGACGATCTCCGCCAGCTCGTCGTATGTGACGCCCTGCACATGGTCCACGACCATCAGAGGGCCGGAAATTTCGCGGATGGTCTTGTATTCACGGATCATTCTTCCTTCTCTCCCTTCTCAGCGATCGCGCCGAGCTCCTCCTCCATCTCGACGAGGAGGTTCGCGTAGGCGTCCTTGTACTGCTCGGCGGGCACGCCCTTGGCGCGGCCGATCTTTTCGCGCGCGGGAACGGCGAACATCGCCGCAAGGTCGCCGCCGCGCTCCGCCGCGCCGCGGCACTGCGTATCGTACTGGCGGATGAGCGCGAGCATGCGCGCCTGCCGGTCGTACTCGGAGTAAGCGTCGTTGTCGGCAAATGAGTTCTGCTGCAAAAAGTCCTCGCGGATCATGCGCGCGACCTCGAGCGTGATCTGGTCCTTGGCGCTGAGGGAATCCTTGCCGACGAGCTGGACGATCTCGTTGAGGTTCGACTCCTCCTGCAGCATCGCCATGGCCCACTCGCGGTTCTCCAAAAACTCATGGCCCAGGTGCTCGCTGTACCACGGGCGCAGGGAGTCCAGATAGAGCGAATAGGAGTTGAGCCAGTTGATCGCCGGGAAATGGCGGCGGTAGGCAAGGGACGAGTCGAGCGCCCAGAACACCTTGACGATGCGCATCGTCGCCTGCGAGACCGGCTCGGAAAGGTCGCCGCCCGGAGGCGACACCGCGCCGACGGCGGTCAGGCTCCCCTGCCGCTCGTCGCTGCCGAGGCACTCGACCACGCCCGCGCGCTCGTAGAACTGCGCAAGGCGCGAGGAAAGGTAGGCGGGGTAGCCCTCCTCGCCGGGCATTTCTTCAAGACGGCCCGACATCTCGCGCAGGGCCTCCGCCCAGCGGGAAGTCGAGTCCGCGATGACCGCGACGGCGTAGCCCATGTCGCGGAAGTATTCCGCGATGGTGATGCCGGTGTAGATGCTCGCTTCGCGCGCGGCGACCGGCATATCCGAGGTGTTGGCGATCAGCACCGTGCGCTTCATCAGGCTCTCGCCCGTGCGCGGGTCGATGAGCTCGGGGAACTCGCGCAGAACGTCGGTCATCTCGTTGCCGCGCTCGCCGCAGCCGATGTAAACGACAAGGTCCACGTCCGCCCACTTGGCGAGCGCGTGCTGCATGACGGTCTTGCCGCTGCCGAACGGCCCCGGAATGGCCGCCGTACCGCCCTTGGCTACGGGGAAGAACGTATCTACGATGCGCTGGCCGGACTGGAGCGGCGTGACGGGCGGATACTTCTTCGTATAGGGGCGCCCCACGCGCACGGGCCACCGCTGGATCATCGTGAGCTCCTTTGTCTCGCCCTTATCGGTCTCGACCACGGCGACCGTATCCTCCACGGTGAAGCTGCCGGACTTGATCTCCTTTACGGTGCCGCTCATTTTCGGCGGCATCATGATCTTGTGCAGGATGGACGGCGTTTCCTGCACGGTGCCGAGCACGTCGCCGCCGATCAAATGGTCGCCGGCCCTGGCGACAGCGGTGAAGTCCCACTTTTTCTCGCGGTCGAGCGCAGGGACCTCCTCGCCGCGCGGCAGAAAGTTGCCGCCGGTCTTCTGCCGGATGACCTCCAGCGGGCGCTGGATGCCGTCGTAAATGTTCTCGATCAGGCCCGGCCCCAGCTCGACCGAGAGCGGCGCGCCGGTCGTCACGACCTCCGCGCCGGGCCCCAGGCCCGAGGTCTCCTCGTAGACCTGAATGGCGGCGGAATCGCCGCTCATCGTCAGGATCTCGCCGATCAGGCGCTGCTCGCCCACGCGGACCACGTCCGCCATATTCGCTTCCGGAAGTCCCGACGCCACGACCAGCGGGCCGGAGACTTTAACGATCTTTCCCATAAGGCTTTCGCTCCTTTTTACAAAATGTCCGCGCCGACGGCCTTTTCCGCGGCCGTGCGCACACCCGCCATGCCGATGCCGAGGCTCCCCTCCCGTCCGGGGATGAGGATGATCGCGGGGGCGGTGTCCCCGCGCCGCCGCTCGATCTCCGCAGGGATCTGCGCGGCAAGATGCTCGGTGAGGTAAATGATGGCGTAGTTTTCCTTCGCCATGCGGTGAATGGCGGCTTTCGCCTGCTCGCCGGTCTCGGCGATGCAGGTCTCGAGCCCGAGCGCGCGGAAGCCGAGCACGCTGTCGCGCCCGCCGATCACTGCGATCCTGTTCATCTTCCGCTCCTCCTTACAAATAGCTCAGGCGCAGGCGCGCGCGGATATCCTCCGCGGCAAGGCCTGCGAGCTTACCGGATAAAATGGTGCGCACGGCGGTGAATTCCGCCTCCTTCGCGCTCAGATAGCCGACGACGACCTCGGGGCCGAAGGGCGTTCTGCGCGCATGCTGCAAATACTGCATGAGCGCGTCGTCGCACGCGCGCTCAAAGGCCGTGAGACTGCCGCCGTTCAGCGCCGCTGCGGCAAGCTCTCCCGCGCCCGCAAGCGCGCTGCCGCGCGTGAGGTCTGCAAGGCGGTCGCCGCGCGCGGATCTGAGCCGCTCCGCCGGAAGATGTCCCCCCGGCAGCAGCGCCGCGGAAAGAAGCTCCGCCGATGCGCCCATGCGCTGCGTGCGCACGAGCGTGCGCAGGTTGACCGCGTCGATCTGCAAAGCGGCATAGCCGATGAGAAAGTCGTTTCCCGTCTCCCCGGCAAGCGCGCTCATCTCTTCAAAGCACGCCCGGTCGAGCGTCAGCTCCGCTGCGCGGACGTCGCCGCCCTCGGCCTCCTTCTCCGCCCGCGCCATGGCGCGGCCCATGCGGGAAGAGAGCATCCCCCGCTCGCCGCGAAGGAGTGCCGACGCGTCATACCGGCCGCAGCCGATCGCAAGGCGAGAGACGTCCTCGTCCGTAAGGCGGGCCTTGACGGCAAGCTTTGCGTTGTGATAGTCGTATTTGAGCTCAAAGAACTCCACCAGGCGCTTGTCCGGCGCGAGCGCGCCGGCCTCACGGTAAAGCTCCGCGCGCTCGCGCGCGAGCATCGCTTCCACCGCCTCGAGCGTGCAGCGCTCCAGCGGCGGATAGCCGCACTCGATGAGCGCCTTGGCGCTCTCCTCCGCGGTGGGGGCTTCGAGCATCCGCTCGCAGAGCGGGCGCGTCAGAAGGCGCGCTTCGCGCGCGTGCAGCGCCGCGGAGACCGCTGCGTAATTTGTATCCCGATACTGCTGCACCGCTTCTCCCCTCCCTTACTGCGCAAAGAGGATCTGCGCCGCGCCGCGCTCGGTCCGCTCGCGCGAGAGGGCGAGCAGCGTTTCAAACGAGCAGTTCACGTCGCACTCCCGGCTCGAGAGCAGAAAGCCCGCGCGGATGGGCGCGCACTTTTGAGAGAGCGTCAGGCTCGTGCCGAGCTCGCGGTTCGCATGCGCTAAAAGCTCCTGCCCCAGCGCGTCGCGGTCCCTTTGGGAAAGAAGGATCTCTTCTCTCCCCGTGCTCACGGCGCGCTTTAAAAGGCGCACCAGAAGGTCGAGGTATTTCTCCTCCGGCATTTCGCACAGCTCCTTGAGCGCAAGGTCGTAGGCCTCGGAGAGCACCTCCTGCTGTGCGCGCAGCGTGAGCTTGCGCGTTTCCATCTCCGCCGCCGAGCACAGCCTTTCGTAGCGCTCGCGCGCCGCCTGATCCGCTCTTTCCGCGGCGGCGATGCGCTCCTGCCCGGCGCGCGTCTCGCTCTCCTCCCGCAGCGCGGCGAGCTGGCGCTCGGTCTCCTCGTGCAGCGCTTCGAGCGCGCGCTGCGCGTCCGCTTCCATGCGCGCGGCGATCTTTTCCATTCCGTTCATTGCGTTTCCGCCTTTCTGTCAGCGCACGTTTCTCAGCCGATGTTGAGCAGCATCATGATCGACGCCAGCAGCGACAATATCGCGTAGAACTCGACCACGATGCACAGCACCATGCCCTTCGACCAGTGCTCGGGCTGGCGGGCCAGCAGGTTGATCGACCCCGCCGCCACGCGCCCCTGCGCGACTGCCGAGATGCCGCCGCCGATGGCGATGGGCATGCAGGCCGCGAAGTAGCGAAGGCCATCCTGGAGCGACATGTCCACATACGTGCCGTTGAGCACGCCCATGCGCATCAGGCAGAGGAAGCCGATGACAAGGCCGTAAAGGCCCTGCGTGCCGGGGATGACCTGCAAAATCATCACCTTGCCGAATTTGCCCGGGTCCTCGCACAAAAGGCCCGTACCGGCCTCGCCGGCAAGACCCGTGCCGCGTGCGCTGCCCGCGCCCGCGAGACATACCGCCAAACCGGCGCCCAGCATACCGATCGCGCCGCCCGTCGTCAGTTCAAAAATACCCATGATATCCTCCTTACGGTTTTCCGTTTTTTACTGTAGGTCCACATATTCCGTGTCCAGCGTCATGGGGCGGAAGGGCTTTCCGCCATCGACGTAGAACTTGTTGAAAAATTCAAGGCACTGCAATCTCAAGTCGTGCACGTAGCAGCCCAGAAGGTTGAGTCCGAAGTTCATCGCGTTGCCGAGCATCGAGATGATGAGAAACGCGATCACATTCCCCGGCATCGCCGCGAGCATGTTGAATACCTGCGCGATCACGCTGCCCGCGAGCATCAGCGCCATCAGGCGCGTGTAGGACAAAATATCGCCGAAGTAGCCTGTCACGTGGTTATAGACCGAGCCGAACACGCCCGTGAGCCTGCCCCAGCCCTTGCCCTGCACGATGGGTCCGAGCAGCACCAGCACAATGCCCGCGTACAGCACCGCTGTGCCCTTTCCAAGCGCCGCGAGCGCAATGCCGAGAAACACGAGCCACCAGGTGATCTCCTCGAAAAAGGCGTCGAGGAATTTTTTTCGCCTGCACTTTTCGATCAGGCTGATCGCCATGCCCGTGATGATCTGCACAAGGCCCAGCGCCATCGAGCCGATCAAAATCATCGTCAGATCGTCGAGCGGGTCAAAGAGCTTCGGCAGAGCGAACACCGTGCCGGGGCTGATGAGCGCGGCGAGCTGGGTGAGAAAGTCGCCGAAAAAGCCGCCCGTCAGCGCGCCCATGATAAAAGTGCTCACGCCGCACAGGCCCAGCAGGCTGAACAGCTCCCCGCTCGTGCCCTTGGGGCGGTACTTTTTGCTGATAATGACCGACGCGAGGATCATCAGAATGCCGTAGCCCATATCCGCCATCATGATGCCGTAGAACAGGATGAAAAACGGCGCCATCAGCGGATTCGGGTCAAGCGTCCCGTAGGCCGGGAGGGAATACATCTCCGTGACCATGTTGAGCGGGCGCGTCAGCTTATTGTTCTGGAGCTGTACCGGCACCTGCGGGTACTCGTCCTCCGCCGGCTCGCGCGTTTCAAACGCACAGGTGAAGGGTGTGAGGACCGTTTCAAGCTCTGCGCAGCGACCGGCGGGCAGCCAGCCCTCGAGCAGGAAGGCCTTGTCCGTTTCGACAAGGCGGCTTTTCGCCTCCTCGCGCCGCAGCGTGATGGCGGCGCGGTCGCTCGCACGCAGCAGCAGCGCGCGCTTATCGCCAAGCGCCGTCATGCGCTGCCCGATGCGCTGTTTTTCTTCTTCCAGAGCGGCAAGGCGCGCCTGCGCGCCCTCGTCGTTTTCCTTCGCCGCGCCGTGCAGGCCGCGGAAGCTCACGGAGGAAAAGCCGGTCTCCCGCAGCGCGGCCATTGCCTGCTCCCGGACGCTTTCGTGGCAGATAACGAGCAGATACCGCAGCGACCGGTCCGCCGACGCCTGCCGCCACAGCGCAAGGCCGTCGAAGCCCTCGAAGGCTCCATTCAGCGTCTCGTCCGTCACCGCCGCGCCGACTGTTCCGAAGGAAACGCACAGCGCGCCGTCCGCCTGATCGAGCGGCACATCGAGCGTCAGCCACGGGGCAAGCGAGGCGCGCAGCGTCTCTTCCTTCGTGCGCTCGCTTTCGATCTCGCCGAGGCGGCGCTGCAGGGCGTTCAGCTCGTCTGCTGCGTCCTTTGCGGCCTTTTCGCTCTCCGCGCTGAAAAAGTCATCGCGCGTGACCGCCGCGCGCTTGCGGAAAAGCCCCTTTTTCTCCGGGGCAAAGCGGTCCAGCGCCGCGAGCGCCGTGCGGCAGGCGCGTGCGCTTTCCTGCGCATTCAGCAGCGCCTTGTCGTCCGGGCGGGCAAAGCCCGCGCTGCGTGCGTCCTCCGCGCCGTCCACGCCCGTCACCTCTATGCAGCCCATGTCCTGCATGGCCCGCAGCAGCGCTTCGCGCTCGCTCTCAAGCCCCACAAGGCGCAGGTGCTTCATCTTTACGATTGCCATTCGCTTTTCACAACCTCTTCCGCGATCCACTGCGCCGCGCGGGGTAATCTTCCGCGCGCCGCGTTCTGCATCTGCCCGCATTCCTCACGCGCTTTGGCGAGGATCTCCTCCGTCCGCTGCCGGGCGCGCTGCTCGGCGTCCGCCATCTTCTGCCGGGCCTCCACGTCGCAGTTGCGGCGGTTGTCCTCGATCTGGCGGGCGCAGGCGCGCTGCTCCACGGCGACGGTCTTTTTCGCTTCCGCCTGCGCGAGCGCGTATTGCTCTGCAAGCTTCTCTTCCAATTCCTGCACATAACGCAGTTCTTCCATTGCCATTCCGGTTCACCTCGTTTTCCGCCGCGCCGCTTCCGGCGCGATGAATTGTTTCATATTATAGATACTTTAAATAAACAAGTCAACATTTATTTTTTGAATAAACTCTATTTTGCTTTGATTTTCGGCATTTCCTTCTTTATGCCATCTTTATAACACAGTTTTCCTCCCGCTTCTATGTGCACTCAGCGTCTTTTGTCCAGTCTTGCGCATTCTTCACGATTCGTTCATAATAGTCTGCCCCGTTTTGCAGCGTCAAACATGACCGTCCGTCATTTTTACAAAAAAAGAGCGGAGACCGAATTTCTTCGGTCTCCGCTCCGGGAGAGACAGTTTCAGTTTTCCTCGCGGATGAACATGATGAGAAAGCTCACGGCCAGCAGCACGCAGGACACCCAGATCCCGCGCTCGGCAAAGTGCTTTGTCAGCAGCGCGCCAAAGCCCGCGCCCACGGCGAAAATGCCGATCACGGCAAAATAGGTCAGGGATTTCTGCAAAATTTTCTTATCGTGCGTGTGGAAGTAGGCGCACAGCGCGTCCGTGCCGCTGCGCATGTTGCCGATGCACATCGTGCTCGCGTAGGCATGGCCGCGCACCTTGCGGAAGGTCTGCACCTGCATGGCGCAGACGAACGAAACGAGCGCGTTCGCCAGCGTGTTGACGCTCTGCGGCAGAAAGCCGACAAGAAACAGCAGCACGATCTCCGCCAGAATGATGAGCTGGCGCCAGTGGACCTTTTCCATGCTCTTATAGCGCCGGTGGACGCACTCGGCCACGAAAACGCCGAGCATGAACGCGAGCAGCGGCACAAGGTAGCTCGCGCTCAGCGCCCATTCGCCCTCAAAAAGGTGGGCGCTGAAGAGCACGATGTTGCCCGTCTGCGCGTTGGCAAAGACCTTGCCGCGGCAAAGATAGGTGTAGGCGTCCTGCAGGCCGCCGGACAGGATGATGAACGAGGCCGTCAGCAGCGATTCTGACATCTGCCCGTGCGTTCTTCTGGCAAGGAAACTCATGCGGATCTCTTCTCTCTTTTCCGTTCTTTTTTACAGGCTGATCGCTCCGTCCGCCGCGGCGGCATCCTTTAAAAGCGGCGCGCACTCATCAAGGAAGCGCTCCACCTGCTGTTTGCAGCGGCCGATGTAGAGCTTCGGCTCCATCACGGCGTCGAGCTCCCCGCGCGTCATACCGAACGCCGGGTCGGCGGCAAGGCGGTCCAGAAGGTCGCACTTTTCGCCCTCTTTCATGCGGGCGGTCGCGGCCATGGAGTGCTGACGGATCTTCTCGTGCAGCTCCTGACGGTTTCCGCCGCGCTTGACGGCCTCCATCATGATATTCTCGGTCGCAAGGAAGGGCAGGTACTCGCGCAGCGTGCGGTCCACGATCTTCTCGTTCACGTGCAGGCCGTTCGTCACGCTCTGGCACAGGCGCAGCACCGCGTCGGCGCAGAGGAAGCCCTCCGGCAGCGAGATGCGGCGGTTGGCCGAGTCGTCGAGCGTGCGCTCGAGCCACTGGGTCGAGGCCGTCATCGGCGCGTTGGCCGCGTCGGCCATCAGGTAGCGGCTGAGCGAGCAGATGCGCTCGGAGCGCATGGGGTTGCGCTTGTAGGGCATGGCGGACGAGCCGATCTGGTTCTTTTCAAACGGCTCCTCGACCTGGCGGTCATGCTGGAGCAGGCGGATGTCGTTTGCCATGCGGTAGGCGCTCTGCGCGATGGAGGACAGCACGTTCAGGATACGGCTGTCGGCCTTGCGCGGGTAGGTCTGACCGCTGACGGAGAAGCACCTTTCAAAGCCGAACGCCGAAGCGATGCGGCGGTTCATCTCATCGACCTTTCCGTCGTCGCCCTCGAAGAGGTCCACAAAGCTCGCCTCCGTGCCGGTCGTGCCGCGGCAGCCGAGAAAGCGCATCGAGCCGAGGACGAAGTCGAGCTCCTCAAGATCGGAGCGGAAGTCCTGCATCCAGAGCGTCGCGCGCTTGCCGATGGTCACGGGCTGGGCGGGCTGATAATGCGTGTAGCCCAGCGTCGGCGTTTCGGCGTAGGCGCGGGCAAACTCGGAGAGGTTGCGCATCACGCTCAAAAGCTGCGTGCGCAGATACTTGAGACCGTCGCGATACAGCACGAGGTCGGCGTTGTCGGTGACATAGCAGCTCGTCGCGCCGAGGTGGATGATGCCCGCGGCGGAGGGCGCGGCCTTGCCGTAGGCGTAGATGTGCGCCATCACATCGTGGCGCACCTCATGCTCGCGCTTTTCGGCGATCTCGTAGTCGATGTCCGTGATGTGCGCGGCAAGCTCGTCTACCTGCTCCTGCGTGATGGGAAGGCCCAGCTCATGCTCGGCGCGCGCCAGCTCCACCCACAGCCTGCGCCAGGTCTGAAAGCGCATATCCGGGGAAAAGAGGTGCAGCATGTAGTCGGAAGCATAGCGGGACGAGAGCGGGGACTCGTAAATATCCTTGCGCATGGAATTCTCCTTTTCTTTCGCAGCAGCGGCTGCGCATATTCTATATAATATTGTATCGGGAATCAAGGGGGATGCGACAGGAAAAATCAAGAGGGGCTTTCCAGTCCCTCTTGATTTTTTGCTTCTCAGCGGACGATCAGGCTGTCGCGCTCGGCGCCGACGGAGACGAAGCCGATGTGGCAGCCGATGGCCTTTTCGACGTATTCCACGTATCTGCGCGCATTCTCGGGCAGGTCCTCCCATTTGCGCGCGCCGGAGATGTCGCACTGCCAGCCGGGCAGATACTCGGTCACGGGCTTGGCGTCCTGCAGCAGCACGGGGAACGGGAAATCGTCGGTCTGCTCGCCGCTGAGCTCATAATGCGCGCAGACGGGGATCTTGTCCATGTAGCTCAGAACGTCGAGCTTGGTGAGGGCAATGTTCGTCGCGCCCTGCGCTTCGACGCCGTAGCGCGTAGCGACAAGGTCGATGGGACCCACGCGGCGGGGTCTGCCGGTCTTCGCGCCGTATTCCTCGCCCGCGTCGCGCAGCTTCTGCGCTTCCGCGCCGAACCATTCGCAGACAAACGGACCCTCGCCCACGCAGGAGGAGTAGGCCTTCACAACGCCCACGACCTCGTCGATCTTCGCCGTGGGCAGGCCCGAGCCGACGGGCGCATAGGCCGCGATGGAGTTGGAGGAGGTGGTGTAGGGATAGATGCCGTAGTCCAGATCGCGCAGCGCGCCGAGCTGGGCCTCGAAGAGGATGGACTTGCCCTCCTTCTGCGCCTTCTTGAGGAAAAGACCGGTATCGGTGATGTAGGGCTTGATGGCGCCGCAGTAGGTCTCGACCCAGTTCATCAGCTCGTCCATCGTGCAGCCCTTCGCGCCGTAGACCTTCTGAAGGATCAGGTTCTTCCATTCAAGAAGGTCGGCAAGGTGCTCGCGCAGGTGCTCGGGATGCAGGAGCTCGCCGGCCTGCACGGTCTTTTTCTGGTACTTGTCGCCGTAGAAGGGCGCGATGCCCTGCTTGGTCGAGCCGTACTTCTTGTCGGCAAGGCGCGCTTCCTCCAGCGCGTCGAGCTCGCGGTGCCAGGGCAGCAGCAGCGACGCGCGGTCGCTGATCTTGAGGTTATCCGGCGTGATGGCGACGCCTGCGGCGCGCAGCGTCTCCATTTCGCTGAGCAGATTCTCGCAGTCCAGCGCCACGCCGTTGCCGAGGATGTTCACAACGCCGTCGCGGAAGATGCCGCTGGGCAGCAGGTGCAGGGCGAACTTGCCCTTTTCATTGACCACGGTGTGACCGGCGTTGCCGCCGCCCTGATAGCGGATGACGATGTCATAGCGGCTCGTCAGATAGTCGACCATGCGGCCCTTGCCCTCGTCGCCCCAGTTGATGCCTACGATCGCGCAATTTGCCATAATTAAAATAACCTCCGATCTTAAATCGATGCGGGCCGTGCCGCGGCCCTCATGTCCAGAAATTTCAACCGTGTTATTATAAGCACATTTTCATTCTAAGAAAAGAGTTAATTTTGCATATCTGCCATTAATTTTTCTTATATCGAAAGCGCCTGCCAAAATTTTTTGACATACATTTCGCCTGCTATCTCTGCCATTGCGCCAAATCGTATCAAGGAACGGGTGCTTTTTCGTTATTTTGCTGTCTTGCATTTCTTGCCGCTCTGTGCTTTAATTAGGCTTACACATGAGATGGGACCACAATATATAGTGTTGTGATCCCATATAACTGCCATATTACGATTTTTGATGAAGGAGACGGGGACAATGAGGGTCATCAAACGCAACGGTGCGGAAGTCGAGTTCGATATCGTCAAGATCATCGCCGCGATCACCAAGGCAAACGACGTTGCGGAGGAGGACGCCCGCATGACGCCCGTCCAGATCCAGCGCATCGCCGAGAGCGTCGAGATCGCGTGTCAGAGTCTTGGCCGCGCGCCCACAGTCGAGGAGATCCAGGACTTTGTGGAGCATCAGATCATGGCGCACGGCGCGTTCGAGGTCGCCAAGTGCTACATCACCTACCGCTACACGCGCTCGCTCGTGCGAAAGAGCAACACGACGGACGACAAGATCCTCTCGCTCATCGAGTGCAACAACGAAGAGGCCAAGCAGGAAAATTCCAACAAGAATCCCGTTGTCAACTCCACGCAGCGCGACTACATGGCCGGCGAGGTGAGCCGCGATCTGACGAACCGCCTGCTTCTGCCCGCGGACATCGTCAGGGCGCACGAGGAGGGCATCATCCACTTCCACGACACGGATTACTACGCCCAGCACATGCACAACTGCGACCTTGTGAACTTAGAGGACATGCTGCAGAACGGCACCGTCATCACGGGGACGCTCATCGAGCGCCCGCACTCGTTCGCCACCGCCTGCAACATCGCCACGCAGATCGTGGCGCAGGTCGCCTCGAACCAGTACGGCGGCCAGTCCATCTCGCTGACGCATCTTGCCCCCTTCGTTGACGTTTCGCGCCAGAAGATCAGAAAGCAGGTGCTCGCCGAGGTCGAAGCGCTCGGCGTGCATCCCACGGAGGACAAGATCACCGAGATCGTCGAAAAGCGCCTGCGCGAGGAGATCCGCCGCGGCGTGCAGACCATCCAGTATCAGGTTGTAACGCTTCTGACCACGAACGGTCAGGCGCCGTTCATCACTGTTTTCATGTACCTCAACGAGGCGCGCAACGAGCAGGAAAAGCGCGACCTTGCCGTGATCATCGAGGAGATGCTCGAGCAGCGCTATCAGGGCGTGAAGAATGAGCAGGGCGTGTGGGTCACGCCCGCCTTCCCCAAGCTCATCTATGTGCTTGAGGAGGACAACATCCACGACGATTCTCCTTATTATTATCTCACGCGCCTTGCCGCCAAGTGCACGGCGCGGCGCATGGTGCCCGATTACATCAGCGAAAAGAAGATGCTCGAGCTCAAGGGCGACGTGTATCCCTGCATGGGCTGCCGCAGCTTCTTAACGCCCGACCGCTTCACCGACGCGGGCGTCGGCAACATCGCAAACGCCGGAAACTATGTTCCCGGCAAGCACAAGTACTACGGCCGCTTCAATCAGGGCGTTGTGACGATCAACCTGCCGGATGTGGCGCTGTCCTCCGGCGGCAACATCGAAAAGTTCTGGTCGATCTTTGAAGAGCGGCTCGAGCTGTGCCACCGCGCGCTGCGCTGCCGCCACGACCGTCTCAAGGGCACGCTTTCCGACGCCGCGCCGATCCTCTGGCAGTACGGCGCGTGCGCAAGGCTCAAAAAGGGCGAGCCGATCGACAAGCTCCTCTACGACGGCTACTCTACGATCTCGCTCGGCTACGCGGGCCTTTACGAGTGCGTCAAGTACATGACCGGCAAGAGCCACACCGACCCCAGCGCGACGCCGTTCGCCCTCTCGATCATGCAGAAGATGAACGACAAGTGCGCCGAGTGGAAAAAGGCCGAGAACATCGACTACTCCCTCTACGGCACGCCGCTCGAGTCTACGACCTACAAATTTGCCAAGTGCCTGCAAAAGCGCTTCGGCATCATCGAGGGCGTGACGGACAAGGGCTACATCACAAACTCCTACCACGTGCACGTGACGGAAAAGATCGACGCGTTCACCAAGCTCAAGTTTGAGGCGCAGTTCCAGCACCTCTCCCCCGGCGGCGCGATCAGCTATGTCGAGGTGCCGAACATGCAGCAGAACCTCGAGGCCGTTCTGCAGGTGATGAAGTTCATTTACGACAACATCATCTATGCCGAGTTGAACACGAAGTCCGACTACTGCCAGGTCTGCGGCTGGGACGGCGAGATCGACATCGTCGAGGACGGCGGCAAGCTCATCTGGCGCTGCCCGAAGTGCGGCAACACCGATCAGGACAAGATGAACGTCGCCCGCCGCACCTGCGGCTACATCGGCACGCAGTTCTGGAATCAGGGCCGCACGCAGGAGATCAAGGAGCGCGTGCTGCACCTGTAAGCTTCGATCATTGTCTATTCTTTAATCCGTACATCGTTCAGCGGGTCTGCCTTGCGGCAGGCCCGCTCTTTGTTTTTTCCATTCTCCCCGAACGGCATGGACAATTCCGCCGCCGGATGCTATAATAACCGGTACTACGATCAAGGAGGGATGCCGCCATGTACTACGGCGAGATCAAAAACTGCGACATTGCCAACGGTTTCGGCGTGCGCGTGTCCCTGTTCGTCTCGGGCTGCACCAACCACTGCGAGCACTGCTTTCAGCCCCAGACGTGGGACTTTCACTACGGGAAGCCCTTCACCGAGGAGACGGAGCGCCAGCTTCTTTCCATGCTCGCCCCCGGCTACATCAACGGGCTCACGCTGCTCGGCGGCGAGCCGTTTGAACCCGCAAACCAGCGTGTGCTGCTGCCGTTTCTGCGCCGCGTGCGGCGCGCGCTGCCGCAAAAGGACATCTGGTCGTTCACGGGCTTTACCTGGGAGGAGCTCCGCACCCCCGGCGCCTATCCCCGCTGCGAGGCAACGGACAAGCTGCTTTCGCTCCTTGACGTGCTCGTGGACGGGCGGTATGTCGAGGCGAAGCATGATATCTCGCTGCGCTTCCGCGGCTCGTCGAATCAGCGCATCATCGACGTGCCCGCGACGCTCGCGTGCGGCGAGCTGACGCTCTGGGACGAGCAGGCGCACATCTGACGCGCACAGACAAACACGGTGCTTTCATGTTCGCCGTTTTTTAACATTTCCCCACTTGCAATTCAAAAAACGCTATGTTATAGTGTGCAGGAAATTGAAAGACAAGCATTTTTGTCAAAAAACGACAGGAGGTTTTTATCTTATGAAGCATATCGGTTTGTTTGCCGCCGGTGTCCTGTTCGGCACTGCCGGTCTCAAGATCCTGACCAGCAAGGACGCCAAGAAAGTCTATTCCCATACCACTGCGGCGGTGCTGCGCGCGAAGGACTGCGTGATGCAGGCCGTGACGAACGTGCGCGAGGATGCCGAGGACGTCTACGCCGACGCCAAGGACATCAACGAGCGCCGCGCTGCCGAGGAGGACGCCGCAGTCATCGAGGACGCTTCCGCGGGATCCGAGGAATAAGCGGACAATAAACGCACGGGAGCCGCGGCAAGCGGCTCTCGTTTACTTTTGAAGGAGTCAAGACCCATGAAGTGCAAGATCCTGCATGAGTCCGCCGGGCGGATGCGCGTACACCTTTTCTGCAGGCGCATGTCGCTGCACGAAGCGGACATTCTGGAATACTATCTTAAAAATATCGACGGCGTCGCCGAGGCCGCGGTCTTTGACCGCACGCAGGACGCCGTGATCACCTACCGCTCAAGCCGCGCCGCGCTCGTTCAGGCGCTGGCCGCCTTTTCCTTTGAAAAGGGCGAGCAGATGGCGCTCGTGCCCGAGCACACCTCCCGCGCGCTGAACCGCGAGTATGAGGACAAGCTCTCCTGGACGGTCATCCGCCGCGTGATCTCAAAGCTGTTCTTCCCGCTGCCGCTCACCACGGCGCTCGCCGTTTTCCATTCCGTCAAGTACATCCGCGAGGGCCTTTCCGCGCTGCTGCACGGCAGACTCTCCGTCGCCGTGCTGGACGCGACCGCCGTCACCGTCTCGATGGTGCGCGGCGACTTCCCGACCGCAAGCTCGGTGATGTTCATGCTGCGCCTCGGCGAGATCCTTGAGGAATGGACGCACAAGAAGTCCGTCGCCGACCTCGCCGGCGCGATGTCGCTCAACGTCGATCACGTCTGGCTCAAGACCGGCGAGACCGAGGTCCTCGTCCCCATCAGCGACGTGAAGGCGGGCGACCGGATCGTCGTGCGCACGGGCAACCTCATCCCGCTCGACGGCAAGGTCGTCTCTGGCGAGGCGATGGTCAATCAGGCGTCGATGACGGGCGAATCCATGCCCGTGCCCAAGCGCGAAGGAAGCCTTGTCTACGCGGGCACCGTCGCCGAGGAGGGCGAGTGCGTCATCTGCGTGGAAAAGGAGCTCGGCGGCGGCCGGTACGACCGCATCGTCAGGATGATCGAGGAATCCGAAAAACTCAAATCCACCGCCGAGGACAAAGCCTCGCGCCTTGCCGACCGTCTCGTTCCCTACACGCTCGGCGGAACGCTGCTCACCTACCTTCTCACGCGCAACGTCACCAAGATGCTTGCCGTGCTGATGGTCGATTTCTCCTGCGCGCTCAAGCTCTCCATGCCCATTGCCGTGCTCTCCGCCATGCGCGAGAGCAGCGGGCGCCACATCTCCGTCAAGGGCGGGCGCTTCCTTGAAGCCGTGGCACAGGCGAACACCGTCGTTTTCGACAAGACCGGCACGCTCACCTACGCCTCGCCGAAGGTCGCGCAGATCGTCCCCTTCGGCGGACATGAGGAGAGCGAGATGCTGCGCCTTGCCGCGTGCCTGGAAGAGCACTATCCGCACTCCATGGCCAACGCCGTGGTCGAGGAGGCCAAAAAGCGCGGCCTGACGCACGAGGAGTATCACTCCCAGGTGCAGTACATCGTGGCCCACGGCATTTCGAGCATGGTGGACGACAAGAAGGTGCTCATCGGCAGCGCGCACTTCGTCTTTGAGGACGAGGGCTGCCGCGTGCCCGAGGGCGAGCAGGAGAAGTTCGATTCCCTGCCCGCGGAGTACTCCCACCTCTACCTCTGCATCGCCGGCGAGCTCTCCGCCGTCATCTGCATCCACGATCCCCTGCGCAGGGAGGCGAAGGACGCCATCCGCGCGCTGCACGCGTGCGGCATCGACAAGGTCGTGATGATGACCGGCGACAACCGCCGGACTGCCGAGTCCGTCGCCGCCGAGGTCGGCGTGGACGAGGTCTATGCCGAGGTCCTGCCCGAGGACAAGGCCGCCTTCGTCCGCAGCGAAAAGGCGAAAGGCCGCACCGTCATCATGATCGGCGACGGCGTGAACGATTCCCCCGCCCTCTCCGAGGCCGACGCGGGCATCGCCATCTCGACCGGTGCGGCCATCGCGCGCGAGATCGCCGATATTACCGTCGCGTCCGAGGACCTCTTCGCCCTCGTCACACTGCGAAAGCTCAGTGAAGCGCTCATCGACCGTATCCACCGCAACTACCGCTTCATCGTCGGCTTCAACTTCTCGCTCATCGCGCTCGGCGTGGCGGGCATCCTGCCGCCGACGACCTCCGCCCTGCTGCATAACATGTCCACGCTCGGCATCAGCCTAAAGAGCATGACGAATCTTCTCCCGGAGGAGGACGAAGCGGGCAGCGCCGATTGATCCTCCGAAACCGAAAATAAAAAGTGCGCGCCGCATGACCTGCGGCGCGCACTTTTTTGCGCCTTCAGAAAACAAATGTATAGAGGACCAGCGCATTTGCTGTGCCGAGCAGGATGCCCGCAATGACCTGCAGGGGCGTGTGGCCGACGAACTCCTTGAGCTTCGCGTCCGGGAGCTTTTCCTCCGAGGCGAGCACGTTGAACGCCTCGACGATGTCGTTGATGATGGCCGCCTGCTTGCCCGTTTCAAGCCGCACGCCCATCGCGTCCTTGCACACGACGATGGCAAAGACGAGCGCAATGGCGAACTCGAACGAGCCGAGCCCGTAGACGAACGCAGCGCTCGCGGCAAGCGACGAGACCGTGGCCGAATGGCCGCTCGGCATCCCGCCGTCGCCGACAAGGCGCGTGAGGTCGAGCTTTTTCGTCACGATCGCGTGGAGCACCGTCTTGATGAGCTGCGCCCAGAACCACGACGAGAGCGCCGTGAGCAAAAATCCGTTCGACAGCAATTCCTGAAACCAGTTCATAGCGTTTCCGCTTCCTTTCGCGGCGGGGAGTTTGCAAGTTCCCCTTCATGCGCCTTATTATACCACCGTTTCCCGCCGCGGTGATAAACTTTTCTTTAACTTCCGCCGCAGAAAAGAGAAAGAACGGGCGCAGGCCGGAGGCCTGCGCCCATTTTGCTGATTCTCTTACGACGCCTGCGCGAACTGGCTGTTGTAAAGCTCGGCATAGAAGCCGTTCTTCTCCATCAACTGCTCGTGCGTGCCGCTTTCGATCACGTCGCCGCCGCGCATCACCAGGATGAGGTCGGCGTTTTTGATCGTCGAAAGGCGGTGGGCGATGACAAAGCTCGTCCGCCCCTTCGTCAGCTCATCCATCGCGCGCTGGATCAAAAGCTCCGTGCGCGTATCGACCGAGGACGTGGCCTCGTCGAGGATGAGCATCGGCGCGTTCTGGAGCATCGCACGCGCGATGGTCAAAAGCTGCTTCTGCCCCGCCGAGATGGTTGTGCTCTCGCTGAGCACGGTGTCGAAGCCCTGCGGCAGCGAGTGGACAAATTTATCAAGCCCGCAGGCGCGGCAGACGGTCTCGAGCTGCTCGTCCGTGATGCTCTGCATGTTGTAGACGAGGTTTTCACGGATCGTGCCCTCAAAGAGCCAGGTATCCTGCAAAACCATGCCGAAGAGCTTGTGCACGTCCGCGCGGCGAAGCTCCGTCGTCGGCACGCCGTCGATCGTGATGCAGCCGCTGTTCACCTCGAAAAAGCGCATGAGGAGGTTGACCATCGTGGTCTTGCCCGCGCCCGTGGGGCCGACGATCGCGACCTTCTGCCCCGGATGCACGTCGGCGGAGAAGTCCTTGATGATGACCTTGTCGGGCGAGTCGGGATAGCTGAAGCGCACGTGGTCGAATTTTACCGCGCCGCGCACGTCCGTGAGCGTTTGCGTTTTCGCGCTCTCGTCGCTCAGCTCCTCGCTTTCAAGGAAGTCGAAGATGCGGTGGGCCGAGGCAGACGCTGTCTGGAGGTTCGTCATGCCCTGTGCGATCTGCGTCAGCGGCGTTGTGAACAGGCGCACATACAGGATGAACGAGACGATGACGCCGAATTCGATCGTGCCGTTGATGGCCAGCACCGAACCGAGCACGCACACCGCGACATACGAGAGGTTGCCGATCACGTTCATCAGCGGCTGCATCACGCCGGATAAGAACTGCGAGCGCCAGTTTGCGTCGTACACCGCCGCGTTCAGGCCGTCGAAACGGTCAAGCACCTTATCGACAGCGCGGCTGATGCGCACGACCTCGTGCCCGGAGTACATTTCCTCAACATAGCCGTTGAGCTCGCCGAGGCTCTTCTGCCGCGCGGCGAAGTAGCGCTGCGATCTCGACATGATGACAATGATCAGCACCATGCCAAGGAGCGTGATGCACAGCGCCGTGAGCGCCATGCGCCACTCGGTCACGAACATCATGATAAGGCAGCCGGCAAACTGCGTGACGGCGCTGATGATGGTCGGCAGGCTGTTCGTCAGGCCCTGCTGAAGCGTCGAAACGTCGTTCGTGATGCGGCTTAAAATGTCGCCCTGCGAGGTGGTGTTAAAATACTTCTGCGGCACGCGGTTGATCTTTTCCGAAAGCTCACTGCGCATGCGGTAGGACATTTTCAGTGTCACGGCCGCCATGATATACTGCTGGATGAAGCCAAAGAGCGCGCTCAGGCAGTAGATGACCGCAAGGCCCACGCCGATCCTTGCGACGGCGGCGAGGTCGATGCCGTCGAAGAGCCCGTCGGACATAAGCGTTGCGATATCGCCGATCTTACCCGGACCGACGATGGTCATCACGGCGCTCAGCGCCGCCAGCACAAGGGCAAAGACGATGACGCCCATGCTCGAGCGCATGTACGCGCCCGTGCGCCTGAGCGCGCCGATAGGATTGCCGCTTTGTTTCTTTTTCATCATTTCTCGCCTCCTTATGCGAGCTCCGCAGCGCTGAGCTGGGAGGTCGCGATCTCGCGGTAAACGTCACAATTTTTCATCAGTTCGTCGTGCGTACCGATGCCCACGGCCACGCCGCGGTCGAGCACGATGATCCTGTCGGCATGGCGGATGGTGCTGATGCGCTGCGCCACGATGATCTTCGTCGTATCCTTCAGCTGCGCGGCAAGACCCTCGCGCAGCTTCGCATCCGTGCGGTAGTCGAGCGCGGAGAAGGAATCGTCAAAGACGAGGATCTCCGGCTTTCTCGCAAGCGCGCGGGCGATGGAGAGGCGCTGCTTCTGTCCGCCGGACATGTTGCGGCCCATCTGCGCCACGCGGTGCTCCGTGCCGTCGGGCAGCTGATCGACAAATTCCTTTGCCTGCGACAGCTCGACCGCCTGTGCAAGGGTTTCCCCGTCCGCGAGCGCGGTGCTCTCGCCGAACTCCACGTTCTCGCGGATGCTGCCGGCGAAGAGGACCGCCTTCTGCGTCACGTAGCCGAGCCGGTCATAAAGCGCGTCGAAGGTGTAGTCCTTCACGTTCACGCCATCGACGAGCACCTCGCCCTCCGTCGCGTCGTAAAAGCGCGGGATCAGGCTCACGAGCGTCGTTTTGCCGCTGCCCGTCGCGCCGATGACTGCAAGCGTCTCGCCCTTTTCCACGCGGAAGCTGATATGCGAAAGCTCATCCTCCGAAGCGTGCGGATAGCGGAAGGAAACGTTTTTGAACTCCACCGTGCCGCGCTCTGCGCTTTCGCTCACGCGCCCCTCGCGGATGCTCGCCCTGCGGCCCAGCACCTCGTTGATACGCTCGGCGGAGACCTGCGCCTGCGGCAGCATCATGAAGATCATCACGAGCATCATAAAGGACATGACCACATAGGTCGCGTAGGTGCTGAACACCAGCACGTCGCTGAACATCGTCAGCCGCGCGGCGGGATCGGTGAGCGCGATGCTGTTGATGAGCGCCGCGCCCAGCCAGTAGATCGTGAGCGACAGGCCGTTCATGCCGAGCGTCATCGTCGGCTGCACGAGGGCGAAGAGCTTCTGGTTCTTCACCTGCGTGTTCATCATCTCAAGACTCGGCCTGTTGAACTTTTCGTTCTGGTAGCTTTCCGCGTTGAAGGCGTGCACCACGTTGATGCCCGTCAGGTTTTCGCGCGCCACGCGGTTGATCTGGTCGGTGAGCTTCTGCACGATGCGGAAGCGCGGGATGCAGACGCTCATCACCGTGAAGATCGTCACGCAGATGACGACGACGAACGCCGCCGTCACGGCGGAGAGCTCCCAGCTCTTGCCGAGGATCTTGACGACGGCCCAGACCGCCATGATCGGCGATTTGATCATCATCTGCATGCCCATCGCCACGATCATCTGGATCTGCGTGATGTCGTTCGTCGTTCTCGTGATAAGGCTGGCGACGGAAAAGTCCTGCATTTCCTCGCTGCCGATGTCCATCACGTGACGAAAGAGCTTTTCGCGCACCGTGAAGCTGAAGCCGGAGGCCGCCCTGGCGGCAAGGTAGCCGCAGCCCACGGCCAGCACGGCGCTCGCAAGCGTGCAGGCAAGCATCTTCATGCCGACGGACAGGATGTCCGCCGTCGTGCCCGATGTCTTGATGAGCGTCGTCAGATCGGTCATGTAGTCCGGCAGGCGCAGGTCAAAGTAGATCTGCACGACCACCAGCACGGCGCACAAAAGCGTCATGAGCACCTCTTTGCGGCGCATGTTTTTGAGTAATTTCAGCATGTTTCATTCTCCTGTTTTCTTCCCCGGGGCCTTTTCAGCGCCCCGTCCTGCACAGCTCGTCCAGATTGGCGTCGATCATGTCGAAGCAGCGGCGCATGACCGCCTGATCCTCCTCCGAAATGCCCGCGAGCAGGCGGCGGCCGAACTGCCACTGGATCTCCCGCCCGCGTCCGATCAGGTCCTGCGCCTTTTCCGTGCAGACGAGCTTTGTCTGCCGCCGGTCACCCGGCATCTCCCGCCGCTCAAGAAGGCCGTCATGGACCAGTCTTTCCACGTGCACGGAGACGATACCCGGTTTGTGCCCGCGCATGCGGCAGATGTCCTTCGCCGTGCTGTACTCGGGGTTGTTGGCGAGAAAGAGCAGGATGTCCAGCGCCAGCGGCGGCAGGTCCGTCTCCTTGCAGAGCGGCGCGAGCATCACGTGGTAGGCCTGCGTCATTTTGTTGGCATGGCTGAAGATCGTTTTCCCATGCGTCGGCTTTTCCGGTATCATGTCGTTTCCTTCCCTTATCGCCGGACAGCGATGCGATCGCCTGTCGTCATCCGTTGATAATCTTCTAATTTTAGAACGTCATCATTATACGCATTCTTCCCGTAAAGTCAACGGGTAAATTGTAAACAATATTTTACCGTTTCCCGCGCAGAAAGAAGCGCCGCCCGGCCATGCGGCCGGGCGGCGCTTCTTTCTCTTTCTTTTTTCAGCTGCGCAGGGTCGCTTTCAGGCGGCCGTCCTTCAAAAGAAGGTCCAGCCCCTCCGCCGCGCTGCGCACCAGCACGTCCGCGTGCGGCAGGAGCGCGGCGCAAAGGCCCTCGCCCTCGAGGATCGCGACGGACAGCACCGCCGCGCCGAACATCTCGATATCGTTGAAGCCGTTGCCGAAGCACGCGCTCGCGCCGGGAAGGGACCTTACGATCTCCTCCTTGCATTTTGCCGCGCCCTCGCGCGGAAAGGTGTGGACCGTGAGCCCCAGCGGCTCGCACTGGGCGCGCACCGTGCCGTAGGTGTCCGCCGTGAGAACGTACACCGGCACAAGCTCCAAAAGCGCTTTGAGCCGCTCTCTGAGCTCCGGCAGCACCGCACCGTCCACGGCGATCGTGCCGTTGTAGTCGAGCACGACGTTTGCAATGTCCATCGGCACGCGGCCCGGGATCTCGATATGGATCATAGGTCTCCCTCCTTAACCGAACGCACAGGCAGCTTTTCTTCGGCATTCCGGTTTTCGTTCATCACAGGATAGCCGAATCCATCGGTATTGTCAATTCGATTCTGAGATAGTGCTGATTTTTCGATCGTTTTTGCCGATCTTCCCTGAGAAAGCGCATGATCCCGTCCCCCCGTTTACGGATTCCCCGCGCTTTCCCCTTGCCGCGCGCGTGCGCGCGTGGTACAATCACTTCTCGTGACAGACTTCAAATGGGAAAGGACAGGCCATGAACCAGAAAGAACTCAACGAGCTGCGCCGGCGCTTCCGGCCAGATAAGAATAATTTCAGCCGCATCTATGGATGTTATGTTAACTCAAACCGCGAAATCATCTCGTGGATCGACACCTCCATGGGCCTGATGCGCCAGGAGGAGCAGGAGATGTACTTGGGGCTTTTGAAAAAGTCCCTCTCCGGCGCGCTCGGCAAAAACCTCATCGACGTTGTATTCTCCACGCAGCAGGTCGCCGACAGCGACGAGCACCGGCTTCTCCAGACGCTGCGGCAGACGGAGCTCAAGGACCCGCCCTCGCGCGAGACGCTCTGCCGCCAGATCATCGAAAGCATCGACATGGGCGAGACGAACTATCTCATCCTGCTCGCGTCCGACGCCTACGACGTGCCGCACCGCAGCAAGGACGACGAGCTTCAGGCCGACGCGTCGAGCGAGGTCTTCAAGTACTTTGTCTGCTCCATCTGCCCGGTCAAGGCCCCGACGCTCGAGCTGCGCTACGACCTCGACCAGAGCGAATTTCACTCAAGCTCCACGGGCTATATCGCGACCTCTCCCGAGCTCGGCTTCCTCTACCCCGCGTTCGATAACCGCACGGCGAACATTTATAATGTGCTCTTTTACTCGAAAAACGCCGCCGAGATCCATCAGGAGGTCATCGACGCGCTGTTTCACGTGGACCCGCCGATGTCCGCTGAGGAGCAGAAGAACGCCTTCGGCTCGGCGCTCGCCGATGCGCTCGACAAGGATTGCAGCTACGACGTGGTGCAGTCCGTGCACGAGCAGATCCGCGTGCGCATCGAGGACCACAAGGAGAGCAAGGACCCCGAGCCGCTGGAGCTGACAGCGAGCGACTTGGGCGGCATTTTGGCCAACAGCGGCGTGAATGACAAGCAGATCGCGGACTTCCAGCGCGAGTGCGACGCACAGTACGGCGAGAACGCCGCACTGAACCCGAACAACATCATCGAGAGCAAAAAGTTCGAGATCACAACGCCCGAGGTCAAGATCTCCGTTGCGCCGGAGAACAGCTACATGATCGAAGCGCGCGTCATCGACGGACGCAAGTACCTGCTCATCCCCGCCGACGACGGCGTGGAGGTCAACGGCATCGGCGTGAACATCCCCGGCGTGCCGCAGGAATAATTACATATAAAAAAGGAGAGATGGCCGCGGTCATCTCTCCTTTTTCCTTACAGTGCGCGCATGATGAGCGCCAGCACCAGCATATGCGCGGGGTAAAAGGCATAGCAGGCATACTGGAACGCCCGGCTGTGATGCCCCTGCCGCCCGCGGTAGAGCCAGATGGGCACGAGCGCGAGCAGCGCAAGCCCCTGCTGACAAATTTCGATCTCCGCGCCGAAGAGCGAAACGGCATACAGCTGCCCGCCGAGCAGCCGCACGTTGATCCAGCAGAGCGCAAGGACCTGCCCGAGAAGCTTCCACCACTCCCGGCCGCGGAAAAAGTAAAAGACGAACACCGTCAGAACGCCCGCGCCGTAGTAGTCCATCATCCCTACCGTGCCGAGCGCGAAGCCGCACAGCGTCACGCCCACGCAGGTCAGGATATAAAGCCAGCGCTTCCCCTTTTCCCGCACGGCCTCCATCGCCCGGATGCCAAGAAGGCCGAGCAGCAGCGTCCAGATGACGTTCTGATGCACGGGATAGAACCACGTGCCGCCGTACATCAGGTCGAAGGGGATCTCGGAAAGCAGGGCGAAGAGCAGCATGCGCAGCGCGTAGCGCCGAAAGCTCCGCGTGTGGAAGTATCCCTCCACCGCCATGAAGGCAAAGATCGGAAAGGCAAGGCGGCCCGCGCAGGTGAGCCATTCCTGCCCCGGCAGGAGCGTGGCCCACAGGTGGTCCATCAGCATCAGGGCCATGGCGAGGATATGCAACGCCGCAGCGCTGAGGTCAAATCGTTTGTTCATTCTGGTCTCCTTTAAGAACGTTTGCGTCGTTTCCCCAGTATACCAGCCCCTCGGCCGTTTGTCGAGAGGGAGTTTTTCCGCTGTCCGCTTTAAAATTTTTTCCGGTTTGCAGGATGAATTTTGACAATTATCTGCTCAGCAGCAGCCCGATCAGGATGCACAGCTGGGCGGCGGCGTTGACGGTCTGCTCCTGCCAGTTCACCCTTGCGTCGCTCGAATCCCGGCAGAACGCGAAAACGAGCATCAGCGTCATGCCGAGCGCCCCGGCGGCAAAAAACACGCAGGCCGGGAAGCGGGTAAGTCCCGCGAGCATCGTCGGGAAGCTGAGCTTTGCGCGGTCCGCGATCAGCGCGCTGTGGAACAGCCGCCCCGCCGTCATGGCGGAAAGGCCGAAAAATAGGACGGGCAGCAGGTCAACGAGCGCCATGGAGACGCCGAACCCCTCCGGCACGGTATCCTTTGTCATGCGGTTTCTGCGTTTTTCGCTCATCATCCTCTCTCCTTTTTCCGCTCACTTCGCCTGCTTCATCGAAAGGCTGATGCGCTTTTTCTTCTCGTCCACGTCCAGCACCACGACCTTCACGATGTCTCCGACGGACACGACCTCGGACGGGTGCCTGATGAACCTGTCCGCCGCCTGTGAGATGTGGACCAGTCCGTCCTGATGCACGCCGACATCGACGAACACGCCGAAGTCGATGACGTTGCGCACCGTGCCGGTGAGCACCATGCCGGGCTTTAAGTCCTTCATTTCGAGCACATCCGTGCGCAGGATAGGCTTTGGCAGCTCGTCGCGCACGTCGCGCCCGGGCTTTAAAAGCTCTGAAACAATGTCGCGCAGCGTGGGAACACCGATGCCGAGCTCGTTTGCCGCCTTTTCCTCGCCGTAGGCGCGGACGCGCGCGGGAAGGTCCGCGAGCTTGCCGGCCTTCACATCATCGAGCGTATGGCCCGTCAGGGTGAGCAGGGCCTTCGCGGCCTCGTAGCTCTCGGGGTGGACGGCGGTGTTGTCGAGCACGCTCCTGCTCTCCGGCACGCGCAGGAAGCCCGCGCACTGCTCGAAGGCCTTGGGTCCGAGCTTTGGCACCTTCCTGATCTGCGCGCGGGAGGTGAACGCGCCGTTTTCCTCCCGGTAGGCGACGACGTTTTTCGCCGTCGTACCGTTCAAACCGGCCACGCGCTGCAAAAGCGACGGCGAGGCCGTGTTGATATCCACGCCGACGGCGTTGACGCAGTCCTCGACCACGCCGCTGAGCGCGTCGTCGAGCTGCTTTTGCGGCATGTCGTGCTGGTACTGCCCAACGCCGATAGCCTTGGGGTCGATCTTCACGAGCTCGGCGAGCGGGTCCTGCAATCTCCGCGCGATCGACACGGCGGAGCGGAGGTTCACGTCGTACTGCGGGAACTCCTCGGCGGCGAGCCTGCTCGCCGAGTACACGGACGCGCCCGCCTCGGAGACGATCATATAGCTCACGTTCGCGCCGTTCCCGTTCACCTGGCGGATGAGCTCGACGGCCATCTGCTCGGTCTCGCGGCTGGCGGTGCCGTTGCCGATGGCGATATGCTCGACACCGTACTTTCTGATGAGCCTTGCGAGCGCGGCGATGGCCTCGTTCTTCTGCCGCTCGCCGTAGGTCGGGTAGACGACGGCAGTGTCGAGCACCTTGCCCGTGCCGTCCACGACCGCGACCTTGCAGCCCATGCGATAGCCGGGGTCGAGGCCCATCGTGACCTTGCCCTTGACCGGCGGCTGCATCAGAAGGGGCTTTAAATTCAGCGCGAACTGGCCGATAGCTCCCTCGTCCGCCTGCTCGGTGAGCTGATTCCGCACCTCGCGCTCGAGCGAGGGGAAGATCAGGCGGTCGTAGGCGTCCTCGGCGGCGGATCTGACGAATGCCATCGCCGCGGAGCCGGGCTTCACCACCGCGCGGCACAGCAGCGGCAGCGCCTGCTCGCGCTCGAGCGCGACGGAGGCCTTCAAGATGCCCTCCTTTTCGCCGCGGTTGATGGCCAGCACCTGATGGCCCTGCAGGCGGGAGATGGCTTGCGTGAAGTCGTAATACAGGCGGTAAACACTGTCCTCCTCCGTCGCGGCCCTGCTCACGAGCCGACCCTGACGGGAGATGAGCGCGCGCAGGCTCTTGCGGATGTCCGCGTCGTCGGAGATGCGCTCGGCGATGATGTCGCTCGCGCCCTGCAGCGCGTCCTCCACGGTCTCCACGCCCTTTTCGGGATCAACAAAATCGCGCGCGGCATCCTCGGGCCGCGGACAGGACCGCTCCTGCGCAAAGAGAAGCCCGGCCAGCGGCTCAAGCCCCTTCTCCTTCGCCATCGTGGCGCGGGCGCGGCGCTTCTGCTTGTAGGGGCGGTAGAGGTCCTCGACCTCGGCGAGCGTTTTGGCGCTGTCGATGGCGGCGGCGAGCGCATCGGTGAGCTTGCCCTGCTCGCCGATGGCCTTTTTCACCGCCTCGCGCCGCTCCTCAAGGCCGCGCAGGTATTGGAGCCGCTCCTCGAGCGTGCGCAGCGACGTATCGTCCATCGCGCCGTGGAGCTCCTTGCGGTAGCGGGCGATAAAGGGGATGGTATTGCCCTCGTCCAGCAGCTGCACGACGTTCGCAACGTGCTGCGGCTCCTTTTGAAGCTCGCTGGCAAGGGTCTCAATGATATCCATAAAATAAAATTCCTTTCGCTGATAGGACGCCGCGTCCCGGCGTCCTGTACGGCGGAGCGCCGCTCCGCCGCCGCTTATTTTACCACAGCGGGCAAAAAAATGCCACGGCTTTTGCCGCGGCATTTTTGATATGTACTTTGTTACAGAAGGTCTGCCAGCTCCAGCACAAGGCGCTCGCTCTTTTCCCAGCCGAGGCAGGCGTCCGTGATGCTCTTGCCGTAGGTCCCCTCGGAGACCTTCTGGTTCCCGTCCTCAATGTAACTCTCGATCATCAGGCCCTTGACCAGCGCGTCGATATCGCCCGAGTGGCGCTTGGAGTGCAGGACCTCCTTGGCGATGCGGATCTGCTCCAGGTACTGCTTGCCGGAGTTGGCGTGGTTGCAGTCCACGATGCAGGCGGGGTTCCTGATGCCCTTTTCCGCGTACAGCTTGTGCAGCTGCACAAGGTCTTCATAGTGGTAATTGGGGCGGCTGTCACCCTTTTCGTTCACATAGCCGCGCATGATGGCGTGGGCATAGGGGTTGCCCGCCGTCTCCACCTCCCAGCCGCGGTAGAGGAACGTATGGTCGCCCATTGCCGCGTAGATGGAATTCATCATCACGCTCAGGTCTCCGCCTGTGGGGTTCTTCATGCCGACAGGCACGTCGATGCCGCTCGCGACAAGGCGGTGCTGCTGGTTCTCGACCGAGCGCGCGCCCACGGCGACATAGCCCAAAATATCGGAGAGATAGCGGTAATTTTCGGGATAGAGCATCTCGTCGGCGCAGGCAAAGCCCGTCTCCTTCACCGCGCGGGTGTGCAGGCGGCGGATGGCGATGATGCCCTCGAGCATGTCGGGCTTCTTGCTGGGGTCGGGCTGGTGGAGCATGCCCTTATAACCCGAGCCGTTGGTGCGGGGCTTGTTGGTGTAGATGCGCGGCACGATGAGGATCTTGTCCTTCACCTTCTCCTGCAGGGGGACAAGGCGGCAGACATAGTCCATCACGCTGTCCTCGCGGTCGGCGGAGCAGGGGCCGATGATGAGCATCAGCCGCTTGTCGCGCCCGTCGAGAATGGCGCGCATCTCCTCCACGCGCGCCTCACGCACCGCCGCGATGTCCTCCGTCACGGGGAATTCCTTTTTAATGTCCATCGGGATGGGCAATTTTCGAATGAATTTTGCATTTTGCTGCATGGCAGATACTCCTTGCTGGCTGCTGACCAATATGATTCATCATTTTACCGCGTGTGCTCTCATCCTGCAAGTGCGATTTCATACGCGGCCTGTATAAAAATTCGAAAGCAGGCGGTGCGAATCCTGACAGATGCGGAAAACGTGCCTGCCGCATACGTCAATTTTTCGTTTGTTTTCTTTTTCCATTTTCACGCATCTCAAACGTTTTCTGAACTTTTTATTGATATTTATGCATTTTTAACCGTCAAATATCCCATTTTCAAAGTATTTTCCTCGTCTGAAATGTGGAAAATATCACGTTCGACAGGATTTGACAACTCCTTTGCGCCTTTTCGGATTAGACTGCTGTACAGAAGGGGTGCGCGTCAGGGGCGTGTGTGGCTGCCGCGTGCCGAATCGGACATATCAAAGGAGGAATCATTATGCTGATGATCGAACTCAACATGTACCACGCCGTTGCCTTGGGTGCATTCCTGTTCTGGCTCGGCGGCGTCATCACCGACAAGGTCACGCTGCTGAATCGCTACTGCATCCCCGCTCCGCTGGTCGGTGGACTGTGCTTCTCCATTCTCAACTGCATTCTCTACTCCATGGGCGTCGCGTCCATCACCTTCGACGCGACGCTGCAAACCGTTTTCATGATCATGTTCTTCACCACCGTCGGCTTCACGGTCAGCATCCCGGCGCTGCTCAAGGGCGGTAAGGCCGTCATGCTGTGCCTGGCCATCTCCATCGTGATGATCCCGCTGCAAAACTTTCTCGGCGGCGGCGTGATGGCGCTCTTCGGGCGCGACCCGCTGCTTGGCATCGGCTGCGGCTCCATCGCCCTGGTCGGCGGTCCCGGCACGGCGGCGGCGTTCGGCCCCGACCTTGAGGCCGCGGGCGCGGTCGGCGGCAGCGTCGTTTCCATCGCGGCGGCGACGTTCGGCCTTGTGGCCGGCTCGCTGATGGGCGGACCGACGGCCAAGCGTCTCATCGAAAAGCACGACCTTCGCCCCGTCCCGGTAACGGCCGGCGGCGCGGCGCCGGACGCTTCGCTCGCGACGGACGTCGCCGATGAGGACGAGCGCTTCATCTCCTCCAGCCCGCGCTTTATCAAGGGCTTCATGCTGCTCCTGCTGTCCGTCGGTATCGGCAATCAGGTCAGCGTGTGGCTTACGGCGCTCACGGGCCTCACCTTCCCCGCGTACATCGGTGCAATGCTCGTCGCCGTGGCCGTGCGCAACGCAATGGACGGCGTGCACGTCGAATACCCCGCCGAAGAGATCGACACCATGGGCAACATGTTCCTCTCCATCTTCCTTGCTATGGCGCTCGCGGGATTGAAGCTCTGGGAGCTTATCGACCTCGCCATGCCGATGATCATCTGCCTGGTGCTCCAGTGCGTCGTGATGTTCCTTTTCTCCTACTTCGTGGTTTTCAACGTCATGGGCCGCAACTACGACGCGGCGGTCATGACCGCGGGCTTCATCGGCTTCGCCATGGGCGCGACCTCGAACGCCATGGCCAACATGCAGGTCGTAACGAAAAAGTACGGCCCCTCGCCGGTGGCGTATTTCGCCATCCCGATGGTCGGCGGCATGTTCATCGACTTTTTCAACGCCGTTCTGATCTCCGCCAACATCGGCTGGTGGACGTAAGCGGGGTGAGGTCATGCACTTTCTTTTCGATGGCTTCCTTGCCGTGACCTGGCAGCAGTGCGTGATGTATGTGATCGGCGCGCTGCTCATCTACCTTGCGATCAAAAAGGACTACGA